>JAEYYX010000064.1 GCA_023428245.1 Pseudomonadota bacterium | reverse complement strand
GCTCGAACCGCTGTCTCCGTTAGGTCGAGACGCTCGGCGATATCCCGAATCGACTCGCCTCCCGCTCGGCACAGCTTGACCACGTCCGCCTTGAACTCATCCGTGAACTTGCGCCTCGCTCGGCGCGGCTTGTTTCCTTGTGACATCGAACACTCCTTGCGCATTGTCGCGCTTCTTGGGGTGTCCGGAAATCGGGGGGAGGCTCATGGCGAAAGAGGCAGGTCTTGGACTTGCTCGACGATTTGTCGGCGAAGTTCCTGGACGACTATCGCGACAGTCACAGTCGCGAAGACGTCGAAGACTACGGGCACTACTTCCTCGGCTCGATCGTGGTCAGCCATCAAAAGGGCCTGCGCTATATCGTCGATGGCCAGCAGCGACTGACGACGCTGACGCTCTTTTTGATTCATTTGCACCGTTTGGGCCAAGGGCGCGAGGACTATGAATCCGTCGAGTCGCTGATTTCGAGCACAAAGTTTGGAAAGCGCTCCTTCAACTTGGACGTTCCCGAGCGCACGGCCTGTTTGGAAGCGCTGCTTCAAGGAGAGGGATTCAATGCCAGCGAGGCGAGCGATTCCGTCCGAAACATCTGCGAACGCTACGACGATCTCGTGACTGCGTATCCCGAGAAGCTGACCGGAAAGGCCCTTCCCTACTTCATCGATTGGCTCCGCGAAAACGTGCATCTCGTCGAGATCGAGGCGTTCTCGGACGAGGACGCGTACACCATCTTCGAAACCATGAACGACCGGGGGCTTTCGCTCAGTCTCCCGGATATGTTGAAGGGCTACGTCCTCGCGAACATTCGCGGGGAAGCCGACCAGAGGAAGGTGAACGCGATCTGGAAGGATCGCATGCTCGAGCATCGCAAGCTAGCCGGACTTGACCAAGAAAAGTCCGAAGAAGACGTCGACTTTTTCAAGAACTGGCTGCGAGGACGGCATGCGGAGTCGTCCCGCTCCGGGGAAGGCGATGGCGAGCGCCGTGACTACGAACGCATCGGCTCGGAGTTCCACCGCTGGGTTCGCGATCAACACGATCACTTGGGTCTCAAAGACAGTCCTTCCTTCGTCCGCTTCGTGGAGCGCGATCTCGACTTTTACGCCCGTCAAAATATCCGAATCCGCAAGGCGGCCAAGACGCTGACCCCCGGGCTCGAGTCCATTCGCTACAACGAAGACCGTCTCTTCACGTCCCAGACGCAGCTCCTGCTCGCCGCTCTCACCCCGACTGACTCAGAAGGAGACATTCTGCTGAAACTCCGTCTGGTCGCGGACTTCCTCGATATCTGGATTGCGAGGCGACAATGGGCCTCGAGGGATACGTCCCAGTCGACCGTCCGCTACACGGTCTTCAATCTGTGCAAGAAGGTGCGCAACAAGTCGCCGGCTGAGCTATCCGAACTCCTGGTCGAAGAACTCAGCGCACAAGCGGATCTGACATTCGCCAAGCATCCCGATCTACGTCTCAATCGGAGGAACCGCTGGCACGTCATTCACATCCTCGCGCGCCTGAGTAGCTGGGTCGACGCGGAGTGCGGAACGCCCATGCTCTTTGACGAGTTCGTTTCGCCAGGGCGGAAGCGGCGCTTCGAGATCGAACACATCTGGCCGAATCGTCCGGAGCGCTTCCAGGAGTCCTTTGAACACCCGACTGACTTCGAGCGAGCGCGCAATTTGATTGGCGGGCTCGTCCTGCTGCAGCGCTCGACGAACCAGAGCCTCGGCGACGCTCCTTACGAAGCGAAACAGGCGACGTACCTGAGCCAAGGCGTGACCCTCCTTACGCAGAGCCTTCATCCTCAAGTCTATCAGAACAATCCCGCCTTCCGCGCCTTCCTCGAGCGAACGGGGCTCGAGTTCCAGGCTCATGAGCACTTCGACGTGAAAGCACAGCGAGCGCGCCAGGAGCTCTACATTCGCATTGCCGAGTGGGTCTGGAATCCGAACCGCCTGAGCCTCGGGGAAGTGCTTCCTCCCGTTCCTGAAGCGATCATCGATCCCGACGAAGAAACCGGCGATGAGGTGGTCAGCCGAGACGAGCGACGGACCCAACGTTACGCATTCTGGCAAAGAGTGATTCAAGCCTCGAAGGAGCGGAGCGGAGTCCTCGCTCACTTGAAACCGACCGAATATCACTGGCTCGGAGCGCGCGAACAGGGGCTCGGCTGGAACCTGATTGTGAGTCGCGAGACGATTCGCGCGGAGCTCTATATCGACCTGCCGGATGTACAGATGAACCGAACGATCTTCGAACGTCTCCGCTCGAACAAGGAACAGTACGAGCGAGAATTCGGCGGAGCGCTCGAATGGGAAGCGCTCGACGATCGGCGCGCCAAACGGATCTCCGTGACCTGCCCGGGAGGCTGGAGAGACGAGGCCGGCTGGAACGATACTGCCGACCGCATCGTCACAGCCCAGGAAGCGCTCGTTCGCGTCCTCCGGACTCCCGCGCTCGAAGCCCGAAAGAGCGCGGTCTCATGACCGACCCCGCCCGCCGGTTCCACGAAGATTGGCTCGGCATGGTCCAGCCCTCCGAGGAGCTCGTCGTCTCGGGAGCGTGCTCGTCGAGGCGCAGTGTTTCGAGCGCGAAGGGCGAGCGATTCAGGAGAAGCTCACGGCGCTGCTTTGGGACGTGGTCCTCGAGACGGAGGGCCCGAAGAAGGCTGCGCCTCTATGTCATCGAAGGGAAACAAGAGCTTCGCCCGACCACGGCGCTCGATAAGCTCGGCGCGAGCGAAAAGGGCTCGCGCGGTTCGAGTAGCCGTAGCTGCACGTCGCTGGAGGCTGGCAGTTGAGCGCTCGACATGCTTCGGCTGCGCTCTTGAAGCACTTCCCGCTCAGACAGTTCGTTCGAGCCTCGCAATCCACAGGTAGATGCGTATCCCCGTTCTCATCTGGAGCCGGGGGAACCTCGTTTGACTCTACGGAGGCTGCCTCGTCTGGCGGATTGTGAATCTTCGATGAGTTCCCGGCGCAACTCAGCGCACAGAGGAGGAGAGTCCAGCTGGCTGGAAGCAGGCGACATGTGAAATTCCATCGAACGTTTTACCACGATTGAACAACCGGCCCGTCGTCCGAATTCTGACTCGCGACTCAGGACTGCTTGAGTGAGGGCTTGGAGGTTCTCCTGGAGAGAAGGTTGGGCGAAAGAACCATGATGAAACGCTGAGTTGGAGTATTTTTCTGTACGCCCCTCTTGCGCGTGCTGCTCGGATCGCTCTAGAAGCCGCGTCATAGTGGGGGGGGCGGTTCGCGATGTGCGGGCCGGAGTGCCTCACGGGGAACGCTATGAGATACGTCTTGGCGCGCGCGAGCGCTTTGGTGGCTTTTGGTGCAGGCATGGCGTTAGCGATCGGCTGCGCATACGAACTCGGATCCGAGGACGAGCTGCTAGATGTCTCCGAAAAGTCGGACGAAATCTACCGCGGTGAGCCAGCGGCAGCGTTGCCGGCAGTGGTTGAGGTACGCAGGGTGAAGGACGGGGGCAGTTTGGGCCTTTGCTCAGGGTTCTTCATAACGAAACGCCACATTGTCACTGCCGCTCATTGTACCGACAAGGTGGCACCCGCCGACGACTACGAAATAACCGTGAAAACAGGCTACAATACCTTCGCCAAGCTGAAGGACCCGGCACGCACGGATGGCCGCGTTCTGCTGACCGAGAACCACGTTCCCGGTTTCAACTTTGACAGCCCGTCAGAACCCAGGGACATGGCAATTCTCACCTTATCCTCAACGGTATCTTCCTCCGTTCCGGCCGCTGTAGTGCCCTTGCGATTGAGCACCGCCGCGCCGACGATCGGACAGGCCTACAGTATCTGGGGCTGGGGAATCAAGGCGTCAACGGGCAGCCGACCTGCAGATCTGCTGGCGCCTCTTGGATCGCAAGGCGTCACAGCCAATGTCGTCGCGGGAGATGGAACCTACAGCTGGCTCGGCGCCCTGGTAAACAATGACGCGCGGATCTGTGAAGGTGACTCGGGCGGACCTGCAACCCGGTACACCTCGTCGAACTATATCGCGGTCGGAGCCGCGGTGAACTCACGGAAGCCGAATGGCAGCCAGAGCGAAAAGTGCCCACAGATCGGCGATAGCATGCGTTGGTCAACACTTCATGACAAGGTCGCCTGGATTGAAGGCGTTCTTCGGCTCACCTACGGGAGTGCCTTCTCCTGCACGCGATATGGCGCGGGAGCTAACGCGTACATGAAGTGCTATTGATGCCTACCAAATGGCTGGGCCAAGAACGGCGGACCATGAACCTCTACCGCGGTGAGCGATCTACTGGGCTCATCGATCTCCGGTGGGGTGCGATCACTTCGGGAGTCATTGCGGTGATCGCTCTTACGGCATGTGTCTCGCAGCAGCCTAGCCACGCGCCGCGCGAAGGCGCGCCCTCCGCGGAGAGGGAACCGGAGGGCGGCGGCATGACTTCTGAAGTGGAAAGCTGCGCAGAATGCGCGAAGCTCGGCCTGGACTGCGTCCGCGGCTATGGGCTTGAGCATCCGGGAAAGCTTCACTGCGCGCCTCATCAGCCCGGGACCGAAGAGTCCACGAAGGAGTGAGCTCGGCGCGATCGGATAGCCCTGCCCCGTTGTTGAGACAGCGGCTCGGTCCCCGTCGTCCGAAAAAGGGGTCGCATTGAGTAGCCGGCCCGTCCTCACGGGGAACGCTATGAGATACGTCTTGGCGCGCGCGAGCGCTTGGCTGTTGGCTGTTCGCCTCGATCGAAAGGCCACGCCTCGGTTCACCCCGGCTGTGGTCCGGAGCGTTTCGACTCCCCTCTCTGAGGGGCTTAGTCTCGCGGTGGTGGGGTCGCCCTGAGGCATGCCTCAGAAGATCGACTCCGCGGGGACCGTCATGAATTCGGGATTCACGACGGGAAAGGTCGAGGCGGTTCCCGACACTTTCACCGGCGGAACGTGTCAACAAGTTTGAGACGGGTTCTAGGATAGTTCTATGAGTGAAGCGGGTTCGTCCCGGTGCTAGCGGCGGCGACACCGGGCAGGCAGATGACCGGGGCGAGGCTCCGGCTCGGCGCAGCGGACCGGAGGTCCGACAGCGCCTCGACCGGAGCGTAGAGGCCTTCCCGTCGCAGGAGCTCACCGAGCTGGCCGCGTTCGGTGGTTAAGGTTGCGCGAGGCTCACGTAGACGTCGCCCGCGCTGCCCTTGGTGAAGAGGACTGCGTCGGCGCGGTGGTCCGCGTTGACGTCAGCGACGAGTACCTTCTGGCCCGAACCAAGGAAGCTCGAATGCCAGATCGTGCTGGCAGCGAACGAGGTCCCCGTTGAAAGAGCCACGTATGCGGCCCCCCCTGGGACGAACGTTACGATGTCATCGTATCCGTCGCCGTTGACGTCGGCGACGTCGACTTGTTCGCCCGGCAGACCGAACCATCCATTCCAGAGGGTCAGGGAACCGAAGCTGGAGCCGTTCGAGAGCGCGACGTGAACGTCACCCGTGGAATCCATCGCAAAGACAACGATATCGTCGTATCCGTCGGCGTTGAAGTCGCCGACAAGAGGCACCTTGCTTCCGGACGCGATATTGCCGTGCCAGAGCGTCGCGCCACCGAACGTGCTGCCGTTCGAGAGTTGAACCAAGGCGTCGTTCGTGGACCCCTTCGTGAAGATCACGATGTCGTCCTTCCTGTCACCATTGAAATCGCCGGGGAGGAAGATTTCACCAGCTAGGACGTGCCCGTTCCAGAGCGCCGTGCCCGTAAACGCAGTCCCGTTCGAGAGCGCAACGACAACGTGTCCTGCGCTGTTCATAACAGCCGTCGCGATATCGTCCTTGCCGTCGCCATTGAAGTCGCCGACACGGACCTGCTCTCCAGCGAGACCAAAGTAGCCGTGCCAGGCGCTCGACGCAGCGAAGGAGCTTCCACTCGAAAGAGACACCCAGACATCTGCGCCCGAGTCCATCACGAAGGTCACGATGTCGACTCTGCCGTCCGCGTTGAAGTCACCGACGAGAGGTGTCTCACTGTAGGGAGCAAACCAATCGTGCCACTTCGTCTTCGCTGAAGCGAACTTCGTAGCCTTGGGCTTTGAGGAACAACTCGAGCTGGAATTCAGCGCCGCGTAGTGTGCTGAACTGGTCGGGCTGATCGGCGGCATGCCCGCGGTCGGGAAATTCGCCGGGGTCATGATATTGGTGTAAGACCAAAGCGCGACGCTACAATACCCGGCCGAGTCCTCCAGGCGCGGGAAACGTCGTCCAGTCGCCTTGTTATGACATGCTGAGCACGGCTGACCGCCCGTCGCGGCCGTAGAGGAGCCAACGCGTTCGAGCTCCTTACCCGGCCCCACGTTCTGGGGCCAGCTCGCGGCAACATACGGTCGAACCCAGTTCTTTGCAGTTGTGTTTCCTACGTCGAGCGACGTGCGAGGGTGAATGATGAAGATGTTCTCGCCCGCGTGGCAGGAGGTGCAAACGCCTTGGGAATTGCCCGCTAGAGCTGCTCCACCGATGATCTTGGGTGAGGTCGGGATGGTGACCTGCTCGGTCACCGAAATCGTGGCCGAGGGATCTTGGAAGCGGTTCTTGTTGTCCCAAAAGCACGCACGACTCGTGTTATTGCCCTGACAAATAATACCGACAACATCATAGACTGTTGAGGTCTTCGTTGCCCGACGCGGAAGCGCGATGCAGAGGCCCGCCGGGGACGTACTCGTGTACGTAAAGACCTCGGAAACACCGCTGATCACCTCCGGGCCCAGGGTGCACCTTCCTCCCATACAAACCCCGCCCCCCGTGCATTGACTGTCGGTGCTGCACGTCGCGCCTCGACGAACCCAACTACTGGAGTTCCACTGAGGCGGATTCGGAACGCCGGCCGCCGCGCACTCGTTCCAATAGGCTTGCCCCGAGCTGCTCGTCGCAAGCTTGAGGCTGGGCCCGGCGCCGTCAGAAACAGCCGTAGGACCTACGCCCGTTTTGTCGCGAAAGAACGCGCTCATATCTTTGAGAACTGCGCTCTCTGATTCTGCAGACCCGGCGATCAAGAAGTCGAGCTTGTCGGCGGCGCTCGAGAGAGCGACCTTGTCTGACTCCTGGGTTCGGGGGGCGCCTCTCGCTGGAGCAGCCGCAGCCTCCATCTCTTCGAAGACAGCCCGAACGTCAGGAGCAGCGTCCGAAAGAAGTTTCGCAGTCAGCTCTTTCTGCGCCTGCTGGACATTGGCGAGAGTCGCTTCCTTGCGCTGCCCGTCGGAGTAGAAAATCTGGTTGTGTCCAACTGCGACGGGGTGCGCGAACGGGAGTGCTTTGACAGCTTCCTGTGTGCTCTCACCTATCTCGTCGACCGGTTCATCGTGCGCGAACTCGGCTGTTCCTTCCGAGCACGCGATGATGGAGGCGAGGCCGATGCACGTAGCGAGCGCGCACAGACTCCTATACTGAGACTTCTTCATGGATACCCTTTCCTTTGAGCGCCGACCCTTCCCCGATCACCGCGACACAACTGTCCTGTGTGACCTGATAAGCGCCAGGCCACGGTGGCGTCCTCCCGAGTTGGCCGTCAACCAATCCGAGGCAGGGAGCTCTTTTCGGCCCTCACACGGCACTCGCATCTGCCTCAAGACCCTTTGACTCTAACCAAATGACTACGCAAGCCCGGCACGCGGATGCTTTCGTGATGTCGAGTGATCCGGGCTTTCGTCTATGAACCCTGCCCAGACAGGGATGAGAAGCGCAACACGATCAGGCCCAGCGCCGCATAGATGGTGGCGTGAATCACCAGCGGAAGCACTTCGCCCGGCAACGCGCGGTGAGAGTTGTTCAGGTGCGCTCCAAGGTGCGCGAGGACAGCCAAAAGGAGGCTGCCTCCCGTTCCGTTATAGATTCCAGAGAGCAAGAGGCTTCCCCGAGCTCATGCCCTAAGGGGTGTGCGGAGCGATGCGTCGCCCCGCGATCTCGAAGCAGATCTTTTTGGGCGTCCGCGCGGGCGACCGGGAGATCGATTTCTCGCCGACTTCATTCGTCTGGCCAAGAACAAGAAGCCGCCCGGGAGAGTTCCTCACAAGGGTAGGGCTCGGGCGCCACGAGCGCCTCGAAACTGAGCCCTGCGTCTCACGGACGCGGCGCCCAGCGCGCCCGAACCCGCTCGAGCGCCGCGACATCCGCCTGATCTTGAGGGCGTCCCGCTGCCCGCTTGTTCTCGATGAGATCATCGAGAGCAAGCACAGGAATTCTGAGAGCGGAGAGTTCGATATGATGAGCTCGTCCCAGAACCGCCTCAGTATCGATGCCGTCCGCCGATCGGAGGAGATCGATTCGAAGCGGCGGTTGACCTAGATACACGATCTCAGTGGGACCCATGGTGCGCGCGGCCTCGACGACGGCGGCCGGAGCACCGAAGTCCGCGAGAGCGGACCCAACGCGATTGAGGTTGTCGCCGTCCCCTGAGACCAGGAGGTCGAGATCTCTTGTGGCGCGCGGCTTCGAGTAGTAACCCACGGCATAGCCGCCCAAGAGCGCGTATCTAACCGCGAAGCGGCCGAACTCCGCCAACAGATCGTTGAAGTCGGGGTGCAGGTCCACGAGATCCTCCGAGGGTCAGGGTATCTTCGACGAGTGACCAAACCAAACCGAGCCGGTCCGCCGGGGGGATCCGCTCTGACTGTGCCTCGTCGAGCTGCTCGATCGCTTGGAACGAAGAGACCTTTCCGCCCGACCAGGTGGCGCGTCGGTGAGCTGCGCGTTCCTCCGGGGTCGACATCACTATGAGTTTTACCATACGCGATTGCCCGGCACCACGGGCGGACCCGGGCTCGAGCTCTCCGATATGAGCTGGAAAGTCTCCGCGTCACGAGCGGCGTCCAGGGCCTCCGCAAATTTCTCTGCGGACCTGAGACTGTTCTCGTAGATCCACACGTACACCTGCCATGCGTCTGCTTCTGCTTCGTCGAGCAGTTCGACTCGGTAGCGCGGCACGGATCAGGGCTTGGCGAAAATGCGCTCACGAGCTTCTGCCCATGGCACTGACTTCGTTTTTCCCGCGTCGTTGCCCGGCCCGGCACGGGTGAACATTGGTCCGAGAAGTTGGCAGCGGAGATCGCCGATTTGCTTGGAGTGCCACATCCGGTCGTGAAACTGGGATTGCTATCCCGCTCTCTCGGCTTTCGGCACTTTCGTCGGGTACCTGCTTCTCGACGCTCTCATCGGCAACGTCGACCGGCACCATGAGAACTGGGCCCTCGTCCACAAGAAGGAAGGGGAGGAGCGTGTTCTGAGCCTGGCGCCCAGTTACGATCACGCATCGCCCCTGGGCCGGGAGCTCACGCCGGACCAAGCAGCAGCGCTCCTGCGAACCAAAGATCACCTGCGCGTGGAAGGGTACTTCCGGAAACCTCTGTCGAAATTCTTCCCGGACGACGCGACATCGGTAGGACAGAAAAAGGCAATGAGCACGGTTGAGACCTTCGCCACCGCTTGCGCCATCGATCCCGAGGCAGCAGACTTCTGGCGCGGTCGCCTCGAGGCCATCCCCCTGGACCACCTTTACGGACTCCCTGAGCGCTTGCCCAAAAGCGTCATGAGTTCCGAGTCCAAAGACCTCGCTCGCTTTGTCCTTGAGCACAACTACGATCGTCTCAAAGAGCTCAACCCATGAACCCGCAAGCGCACCTCGTCTACCTCGCCTGGCAATGCCCAGCGACTCGGGCGATTTTGCCTGTAGGGCGGCTCGTGAAGCATGCGCGCAACGATTACGAGTTTGCGTACATTCGAGCCGTTCGACGCGCCCAGGAGCTCGGGTTCGAAGCCTTGGTTTCGTTCCCCGACCTCAACGCGACGTACCGGAGCGCCGACCTTCCGCCGCTCTTTCATAACCGCGTGATGCGTTCCTCTCGTCGGGATTATCCGGCTTTCGTTGCGGAGCTTGGGCTCGCTACGGACGCGGGACCCTTGCCTCAGATGGCGCGGAGCGGCGGGCGGACGAAGACGGACGAACTCGAAGTGTTTGCCCCGCCCGCGAGGCTTCCCGACGGTCGCTGGGAGACGGATATCCTCGTTCGCGGCGTGCGCCACGTCCCCCACGCGGAAGACGCGGTGAGCAAGCTAGCCGTTGGTGACCGACTCCTGGTCATGACGGACTTCCAGAAGGAGCAGGGAGCTGAGGCGCTCGTGCTTCGAACGATTCAGCAAGAGTTCGTTGGATACTTGCCGGCCTACTTAGCGCGCGAACTCGCCGGGCAGAGCTCGGAGATCGCGCAGGCCCTCGCGGTAACGGTCGCCAAGATCAATCCTCATCCAGCCAACGTGCACCATCGGCTTCTTTGTCGCGTCGAATTTCCCCCGGAAATCTCGCTATTCAGTAGCGACGAGTATCTGCCGTTGGTCGCGAACGGGTCGGTGGCGGCTGAGTGAGGGACTGCACGCCCACCGTCAAACATCACGTTCCCTCGGCGCTGGCCTCCGTGGCCCGCCGAATAGCCTTGCAAGAAAAGCCCCGCGAGATCATCCTCCGAGGATCTGAGCCGCGAGACCAGAGTTATCCACAGGTCTCGTTCTCCCTGATCGTCCTTTCGTCGAGACCCGAATCATGGCCACCGCCGAACAACTGAAAGCGCTCCTCGAGTCGTTCCAAGCGGGCGATAGTGAGCGCTTTCGTACGATCGCGCTCCAGATCGCTGCTCGCTCAGCCAGTCAGGGGAAGACGAAGCTGGCCGCGGAGCTCCAGGCCTTGGTCGAGAGACTTCCGCGCCAGAATAGCGGTGGTCCCGCCGTGCCGATGGCGCGACCTCCGAAGAATCTGAGTGGCCTGCTGAGCGCGAGTTACCCGGAGACTCGCCTCTCCGAGATGGTCCTGAGTTCCGACCTTCGAAAACGACTCGAGCGCGTCGTGGTCGAATATCGTCAGCGCGAGCTTCTTCGGGCTCATGGCCTCCGGCCGAAACAACGGTTGCTGCTCGTGGGACCGCCCGGATGCGGAAAGACGATGTCCGCGGCCGCGCTGGCCGGAGAATGCCATCTCCCGCTCATGGTCGTTCAGCTCCATTCCCTGATCACCCGATACATGGGCGAAACTGCGGCCCAGCTTCATCAAGTGTTCGAAGCGATCGAGCGAACTCCGGGGGTCTATCTCTTCGACGAGTTTGACGCGATCGGTGCCGTTCGCTCAGCGCAGAATGACGTAGGCGAGATCCGACGAGTCTTGAATTCGTTCTTGCAGTTCCTCGAGACCGTGAACTCGAACAGCATCGTCGTGGCCGCCACGAACCTGGTCGACCTCCTCGACCAGGCCCTCTTCCGCCGATTCGACGTCGTCCTGACCTATTCGCTGCCCAGCGAGCCCATGGTGCGGGACCTGGTCCTGAACCGGCTCGGTCCCTTCGCAACACCCGCCATCGATTGGACGGCGGTCAGCGACGCCGCGAAGGGCTTGAGCCACGCAGAGATCGTCCGGGCCGCCGAAGAAGCCACTAAAGACGCGATTTTGGCGGAAGAATCGATGGTCCGGAGTGAGATCCTCGTGAACGAGCTGATGGCGAGGAAAGACATCGGAACGAAGGTTCGTTAATCTGCCGGACGTATGGCCTCGGATCAGTTTCGGTATCCGACCCTTGCTGACCCTTGACCGGAACTGCTTACTGATATCCGGGGAGCAGCCCTGGCCGTGCGTGGCCGGCCTCGCGGCTCCACGATGTCGTTAGACGCTCACGAAGCCATCTCGCGTATTTGCCTAGCAATTGCGATGCGTAAGACTGCCTCCAAGATATCGGACGCATAGAAGCCCAGTACGAAGCCGGCAGCATTTGCCCACGAGCCTAGCGGAACTTCATAGTTCGCTATGCCCCCACGTTTTGGATAGCGCTCGAGGCAAGCCAAGAGCCTTTCCCTAATCGCCGACACATTCAGTTCGGGAGGCAGTTGAATTGGGATGGGAATGCGGTCTTGATTCGGGTTCCAATACCAACCTGCTGATTGAATACTCTCGCCAGCCACTATCCCTCGGTTGAAATGGAACAACGGGCTAACCTCGAGATCGTCTCCCACGAGCCGGATCGCGAGTGCCTTGCCAGGCTCCTTCAACGGAGGAATCGCGTTCGGACGAGCCCATGTCCTCAGCACGTGAGAGAACAACGCCAGGACTTGGTCTTCGCCAATGTCAACGCGTCGACGTATTGGCAAGAACGTCGTCATCCAGCGACTCAATGCAGCTGGATTGGCCGCATGCACGAGCCAGCCGTCGCTCTCTAGTCTATCGAGCGTCACGGGCCGAAGTTCGCTCATCAAGCGTCCCGCGGCATCGTCGGTTGCCTTCACCAGTAGGCGCCCAAGCGTCTCGTTCGTCGCGCTGGTCAGCCATCGCCGAAATTGGCGGGGATGATTCCTAAACGCCGTAAAGTGGGGAACTGCATTGGGCTCGAAGAAAAGGCTGACATGCGGCTTCCCTCGACGATTCGGGAATGTTGGAAACGCTCCCGTCAGCCGCCAGATCCTATCTCTACCCTGTCCGAGTTGAAGCTCGAGATCGAGCTCACCAAAAAGTCCGATGATGTATTTCATTGCTGGTTTCTCCTTGAGGCGCGTATCGGGCGCCGGTCGCGGGAGCGAGAAGGATCAACCAGGCAGCGTCAGTATCGCGGATGCGTGGCCCTACGCAAGCCGACGAACCAGGGGGACCGAGGACCGATCTCTCAATTCTCCAACTCCTCGTGCGGTGGACTGCCTGTTCCCCGGGACCAGTGCACTCTGCCCTGTCTTATCCAAAAATGGCTGAAGCAGCCGCGATCACGCCAGACCGATGGACGGAGTGACGGGCGCCCGCGACTCGAGATGGTCAGGGTCCAATGCGGGTCATGAATTGTCTGCAAAGACAAAGTGACCACATCTTCGCAACCGCACGGGCATCTAAATAGCACCCACCGCGGATCAAGCGCACGTGTGACAAGAAAGAATTCGCTGGCTCCAACTTCTGAGTTCCGTGGTGCGCTCTCGCACTGCCGGACAACCGGGTAAGCCAACGGGCTCTCTGAGCACGTGCGTGAGGCGGGCGATTCGTAACCAGAGTCCAACCCTACTCGTGGCCGGAGCCATCTCAGGAAGCTGCGAAAAAGATCCCTACACATGGACGTCTCGCTTGCCCAGGAACGGGCGATTGAGTCGGCTTGTTTCTTTCAAACCAACGAACGAGCGCTTCCCACAGTATTCACAATCGAAATTCCCCGTCTCCTCCACGCTCGAGAACTCCATGGTAACGAAGTCGATCGAGAACATGTCCCGGCGGATCTCGCCCGGAAAGCGCCGAAACGGCTTGAGAAGGTCGAAAAGCGTGGCAACGGCGAAGTCGGCAGCTGCGCTCGTGAAGGGCCCAATCCCCGGCGCCTCCGTAGCTCCATCTTGCAGATAGCGCTCTTTCATCTCTGCTTCGGTCAGGTGCGGGTTCTCTCGACGTGCGTATTGCGCACGAATCCACTCGTCACGGATGACGCCCTGGCAAAACAAGCACTCCCCCCATTCCGGCAAAATCGTACTGATGCGCGCGCGATGATACCTCAGGGTAGGCGTACCGTCGGCTCCCTCCGTAACCCGGCCTCCGAGGCCCATATCAACATATGCCTGAGCGAATGCGTACGCGCACGTGTTCAGCAATTCACGAGCTATGAACTCGTCCGTACAACCGAAGACCACATCGCAACTAGCGAGCGCATCTACCGCCGCCGGGTTCTCGTCCGCCTTTACCTTGAACGACGCGGTCTGCACCGGAAGTCCAATGCCGGCGATGAACCCCTGGAGTTGCTGTGCCTTCGGCTTCCCCACGTCGCTTGCCCCCAAGCCTCGTACTCGGTTCAAGTTCGAGCGTTCAAGCGGATCGTCGTCGACTAGGACAAGCTCCCCGACGCCTGATCGCGCCAGTAGCGTTGCTGTGGGACTACCCGTGCCGCCACAGCCAACTACGCCTACCCTGAGCGAGCTCAGCATATTGGCAAACGGCTTTCCAAAAGCGGCGATTTGCCGAGCTTGGATTACGTCGTCGGCGCCAGACGTGTCCTCCAGGGACAACTTGATTCGATCTCCGAGCACGGCCACATGTCTGACCGGTACGGCGGTTCGCGGACTCTTTGCGCTTCGAACGCGGGCTGTCCATTGATGGTTGTCCCAAAGCATCGCAACAAAGGACACCTGGTCGCCGTTCCGGTTCGCGAGGGCCGAAAGCAGCGTCAATTCGTTCTCCTCGTCCTGCTGAGAGAACGCGCGTGGACCCGACGGATGGATATGCGCAAAGCCGAAGACTAGGCCCTCTTCTTCACACCTTTGAAAGAAGGCTCTCAGCGGTTGGAGCCGAAATGCGACTGTCCCTGGGGACGAACTGGTCACCCATGCGTCGTTGAAGGGAATAACTTCCAGCGCAATGAACCGATCCGACTCAGCGAGTCCTTCAACGGGGACCTGGAGGCGCTTGAAGAGAACGATGGCTGCGCGCTCGTGGCCCAGCGGATGCCCTTCGAGGTAGTCGACCAGTTCGCGATGCTGGGAGCCGCGGAGCGTGATGCGAGCCGGGGTCACTGGGCGCTCGGGTGGTTGAAGGCCCAAGTGATTCGGTTCAGGATCGTCGTCACGTTGTCGACCCCCGGCTTCCAAACGCCCGCGCCGCTATGCCAGTGTCGCGACCAACGACAAAAGACCTTGTTGTCGAAGGCTCGACTATCGGATTCCGGTCCGCAGGTTGCCGGAATCGGAGCTCCACTTGCCATCTCAAGCATTGGAAACGTCCAGAGCATGTCGTTGCCCGTCTGGTTGTAGTTGGCAGGAACAACGATGAGCACGTCGCACCTCTCTTGCCGATATACCGATTGCGGCAGCTCAAAATCCTTCAAGATGAGGAGACGGCGGGGCTCGTCCTCAACAAACGAGATCCCGCGCTCCTCGAGCTCTACGTAGTCACTGTCCAATAGGAGGGGCATCGCAGCTACCCTGCCTGCGAACCCACGGCTTGCGTTGAAAACCGCTCCGGTCCGGTTGGACGAAGGTCAACTCTGGTGTCGTCCTTGATCTCGCGATCAGGACGGCCCGGAATCTTTTGGAAGATCTGGATGTCGTCCCCGAGACCTGCAAGCTTCCGGATCTCGGCGCCAGTGATGACCAGCTTGCCCCACTGGTACGGGTCACGCTCAACGAAGAATTCTGGCCGATTGTCGGGATGATGCCCGTTGTTCATTTCTATTTTTCCTTTCGAACGCCCTTGAAAGGGGTCTTGTTAGTGGTTTTGACGTCAAGAAAACGGCCCGTGCTCGTGTCCCGCTTGACGTAGTTGCCTGCTGGCGTCTGGGTCTGGGAACGCTCGCGCACTTGGCCGTTTCGGTGCCCATCGCCTTTGGGGGGATTGGTTGCCATCTCGATTCTCCTTAAAGCATTTCGGTTAACCAGGGGGTGCACCAACAGGGAAGCGCACCCTGATGCGCTCAATATCCCCCAAACGCTCTGCTTAAGTCAAGCAGTTTATTCAGAAACGCCGGATCGCTCGGTAGACGTATTCGAGGCCGCCGGTTTCGGCGGTCTCCTTCGCGCCTAGCAGCAAGCCCATCGAGTAGAGCTTCTTCAATCTGGCGCTGGCATTGGGTGCGGACAGATTGAACTGCTCGACAACCATGGAAGTTGTCACAGTGCCCTCCTTGATTGCGAACTCGAAGAGCTCACGAGCCCCGTTACTGAGGGAAGGACCAAGGACGTCGTACCTTCCACGACCGCGCTCAATCACAATCGCCTGATCTTTCGCTTTTGCGGCGCTGTCCCAATTGTCGATGAGATCCTGAGAGCCGAAGTTTGTCAGGAAGAACCCTCGCTCGCATCGATGCAGCTTTGCGAGAGAGACCACGCTTTCACGGGCGAACGAGACGTCGGTCGCCTCAATCCCCGCAAGTGAGATTTCCAGAACGGTACCTACAGGCGTCGTCGCGACAACCTTGCGCAATTCTTCGAAGACATGTCTTCCTCGCTCATTCCCGTGAACCAACTTCCTTCCGCCCGCGTATTTGAAGAGATCAATGGTTGGTATGGGCTTCACCTCGTTAACTATATGAGTTTAAGCAACGTTCATGCAAGAACGAAGTCAAAACAGATATGCGTTCCACGAAGGGGAAACAAGTTTCGATCGACCTTTGTCAGCTTGAGGACGCCACCATCATGGGAGAATTTCAGGCAAAACTGCTCCTGTCGCACAGAAAAGCTCGCATTGAACCGGTACGTGTCAACGATTTCGAGACAGGGGCGGGTTGAATTCTATGACGGAAGAGCTGCGGGCTGAGGCAGCGTAGCACCGGGTAGGTTGATGCACGGCACACGCTCGTTGTCCTTGGTGGGCCAGA
>JAEYYX010000005.1 GCA_023428245.1 Pseudomonadota bacterium | reverse complement strand
TTTGGGCTCGTCTTCGTCATCGGGGTGCTCTCGTTCCACGATGGTCGACCACGAGGCATCTCGGGTGAATGGTTCGAGGACGACGATCAGTTCACGGCTGCCGACATGCTGCGTCACCTGACCTTCGAGCGTGGCCGGCTGCATATGTACGTGGACTATCTGCGAGGTCGCTGCGTGAAGACGACGGTGGAGGTCTCCAGCGATGGGCAGGTCCTCCTCGAAACCGTGAACCGAGGGCAAGCCGCAACGCGGTGGGTAGATCGCCTCAAGGGCAAGAAGTTCCTGCGCACGGTGACGACCTCGTGAACGCGCCCGCCCTGCCGGTGGAAGGCACGTCAGGTCGCGTAGCTCCAGCGCTCCAGCTCGGGCCGTTCTTCCCGCTCCACGAGATCATCCCCGAGCTGGCGGTGATCATCGAAGGGCCGGCGCTCAGCGTCATTCCGCCTCCGTCGACGACCCCGGAGACCTCGGGCTCGAACGGAGCTAAAGTCATCCGCGTCGAGCTCCGCCGAAGGCGGATCGTCGGGCGGGAATCGTCGGCGGATGGCTCCGAGGTCGTGCTAGAAGGGGGAGGAACGAAGCAAAGACAGTGACTTGGAGGAGTGGCCGAGTGGTCTAAGGCAGCGGTTTTGAAAACCGCCGTAGGGCAACCTACCGGGGGTTCGAATCCCTCCGCTTCCGCCAGCCCTTCGCCGTAGCGAAGCGAAGAAGAAGGGCTGGCGGCCACCGAGGGGATAGCCCACAGGTTCGACCCGAAGTGGACAGAGTCCGGCCTGCTGGACGGAGTCCACTGAGGACCACGGCCCGAGCACCGCGAGGGAGCGGCGAGCCCATAGGCGAGCCGCAGTGAATCCCTCCGCTTCCGCTTCAAACTTCTGAATCCTCGAGGGCATAGGTCGTGATCGATCGAACTCGCGTCGCCTTTGCATCCGCGAACCCGATGACATGACAGAATCTCTGCCCGGCCATTCCGGGCGCCTCGCCGAGCCTCCGCCTTCACTGGGCCACACTCATGACCGCGCCTCTTCGTCCCCTCACGGCGACACGCGGGCGCGCCTCATCGGGACGCGCTCCATCCTTCGGCCGCTACCGCGCACCTTTTCGAATCGACGCGAGCGCACTCACGATCGCATGATGTAGCCCCTCAGGATCATCAGTCCCGATACGGAACACCTTGCCGCTCTGGAGTTTCAGTTCGACCGCCGACAAGCCCGACACATTCCACAGCGATCCCCCAGGGATCCATCGAATCCCCCACCCAAAGAACCAGTGGTTGCGAACGATCGAGCTCGCCACGATCTGATCGAGCGAGATGGTGCGGCGAATGAGGCCGAAGCCGAAGAAGCACCGAACGTATCCCTCTCGAACCTCAGCGGTGAGACTCGAAAACAGCCCAAGACAGACGGCGAGGATGCCGAGACCCACCAGAGAAGCCGGAGGCGCGCTCGACGCGACCGCTGAGATGGCCAGCGCTGCGAGAGCGAGCCCAGAAAGTCCGATGGTGAGATAGCCGATTTGCGTATGCCGATAGTCCGTAGCCATGAGAGCACCCAACCCAAGAAGCGCGCGCTTCCCAGGGACCGCGCGCTCTGCTCCCAGGCCTATCACGACGCCTTAGTCTTCCGCGCGCCCCTTTCCCCGTGTCAGAGCAATAATCGACACGTAGCCAACGCCGACGACTCTCTCGAACCGCTCGGGAAACGATGTGATCTCGCGTCATGAGCGCCGCGTGAACCTCCCCCGCGCTCACGAGACTCGAGAGCCGAGTGATCTGCTGGAAGGTCGGGAGCTTCCGAATGGTCCTCCCCACATGGCTCGCCAAGAGATTCGTCGCCTCCTCGAGGATCTTCTTCCGAAGCCCCGCCCAGCGAGCCTTCGGAACGAACCCCGGAAGCCGCAGATACCCTTCTGCTCGAAAGAATTCGGTGTTCGTCGAGTTCATCTGAAAAGCCGCATTGAATCGACCGCCAACGACCACATCACCTCCCTCCAAGGCGCTACCTCCCGCCTGCGATGTCGACCAATGCGCCGGTCGTGAACGAGGCATCCTCCGACAAGAGCCAGAGAATGGCCTGCGCGACCTCTTCGGGCCGCCCGCCCCTTTGCATCGGGACCTTCGTCTTGAGGCGCTCGACGCGTCCGGGATCGCCTCCCGCAGCATGAATCTCGGTGTCGATGATCCCGGGGCGCACCGCGTTGACGCGAACGCCTTCGTCCGCGACCTCCTGCGCGAGCCCCAACGTGAACGTGTCGATCGCTCCTTTGGACGCTGCGTAGTCGACATATTCGCCTGGTGATCCCCAGCGGGCCGCCGCCGAGGAGACGTTCACGATCGCTCCACCTTGTCCACCTCGCTTCGTCGACATGCGCAGCACCGCCTCTCGAGCGCAAAGGAACGACCCGATCACATTCGTCCGAAGAATCCGCTCGAGACGCGCTGCGTCCATCGCCTCGACGCGCATCTGCTGCTCGAGAATCCCTGCGTTATTCACGAGCCCGACGATCGTCCCGAGCGATTCGGCCGCGCGAAAGAGCCCAGCGACCTCGCCCTCTTCGGACACGTCCGCGCGCACGGCGACCGCCTTTCGACCGATCGCTTCGATCGCCCGAACGACCTTCTCGGCCGCTTCCCGATCTTTGCGGTAGTTGACGCACACACCGTAGCCGCGCTCCGCGGCAAGCACCGCTGTCGCTGCTCCAATACCCCGGCTTCCGCCCGTTACAATCACAACTCGGCTCATCCGCGCCGCCATGTTGCACCTCGCCTCCGCACGCGTCCACTTCCCTCGCAACCCTCAGGAGCGCTCGATAGCTCAACGAGCGATCGCCAGGCTCTCGCGATCGCGACGCGCAGCGCGGCCGCCTCGAAAACTTCGGCAAACCACGCGCCATCCGGCAGCACGCGAGCTCTTCGCCTCCGAGATCTGATTTTTCTGTAATGTCGTGCCCGCTCGACACCTGACTCTTTACGGGGCTCCTGCCAGCCAAACCGGCCGGCCCCCGCGACCTCCAAGAATCAGGTGATGTTACGTTTTCACACGCTCCTCCGTCTCGCTGCCGGCTTCGATCGCGCCGGATTCACGATGCTGCGTCTCGGGCTCGTCATCGTCCTCGTTTGGATTGGCGCCCTCAAAGCCGCTCCTTACGAGGCCGACGGAATTGTTCCCTTCGTCGCGAACAGCCCCGTGATGAGCTTTTTCTACGTCGAAGACGCGCCCGTCTACCGCGCATACATGAATCCCGAAGGTGTCCTCAATCTGGAGAACCGAGCGTGGCACGAGGCGAACGGAACCTACACGTTCTCCTACTTCTTGGGCGCTGTGATCGTGGCTCTCGGTCTGCTCATTTTGGGACACTTCATCTGGCCCGCGGTGGGCGCTCTGGGCAGCTTTCTCGTGGTGGGCATGTCCCTCGTGACTCTCTCCTTTCTGATCACGACGCCGGAGGTTTGGGTGCCTCCTCTCGGCGACGCACACCACGGTTTCCCCTACCTCAGCGGGCGCGGCCGCCTGGTGGTGAAGGATGTCATCATGTTGGGCGCGGCGCTCTTGACCATGGCTGATTCGGCTCGCCTCGCTCTGTCGCGACGGGGTCAGGACACCTCAATCCCAGCCTCAGGCTAGGCTTCCGCCCCTCGCCAGCTCGACGCCAACCGGGCGCCCCCGCGGACTCCACACGCGCCCCGTCAGCCAGCGCGGGCGCGCCAGTTCGCTCACCTCAGCTTTCCATGCACTCGCGGAGCGCTCGCTTCGCACGGTGCAAGAGCACCGCCACATGACCAGGACTCGTCCCGAGCAGATCAGCCACCTGCTCGCCGGCGTGATCCTCGACCAAGCGGAGCTCGACGACTCGCCGCTGCAGCTCGCCCAATCGCTCCATGCATCCGAGCGCCTGTACGTGGGCTTCGGCGAGAGCGACGAGCTCATCCGCCCCACGTTCTCCATTCGGTAGTTCATTCACGAACTCCGGGTCGCTAAGGTGTGGTCGGGCTCGATCGTGCCTGCGTCGCCGATTGCGAGCCTCGTTGCGCACCAAAACCGTCAGAAGTTTACGGCTGTCCTCGAGCTCTCGAGCCAGCGCTCGCGAGTGCGGAAGCACGAGGAACGTCGCAAACGCTTCCTGCACTACGTCGAGCGCATCCTCCGCGAGGAGCCCTTCCTGGCGAGCTACCGCGACCAGCGCCGCCCTTTGCTCTCGCACCAGGCAGGTCACCCACGACAGAAATCCTGTCTCGAAAGCGTCGCTCATCCTCCGAACCTAACACCAGACTCCGCGGCCGCTAGGGGCGCGCGAAGCTGCCTCGTTCCACGAGATTCCACGAGCTCAGGACGGAGGCGCAAAGTCTTCAACGGCCGTTCGAGCGATCTCGGCGATGAGATCTTCCTGTGCTCGCGCGGTCGAAGTGGAACCCGCTATCAGCACGACGATCGCGAGGTGGCCCCCGCTTTCCGGCAACGTCACCACGCCTACGTCGTTGGTGACTGCGCCATCCCTTCCCGTCCCGGTTTTGTCCACGACACGCGTTCCTGCCGGCAATCCCGCGCGAATGCGACGCTCTCCGGTGCGTGCACGCCCCATCCAGTCCCAGAGCAGCGCGCGCTCCGGGCGCTCGAGGATCTCCCCGCGCTCCAAGGCAACTAACAAGTTCGCGAGCGCTTCAGAAGTCCCCTCGTTCGGACAGGCTCCGTCACTGCCCATCGCACGAGTCGCCGAACGCACCTCAATTCCTCCGAAACCGAGCGCGCGCATTCGCTCCGTCAAACCGCGCGGCCCGCCCACAAGCTCGAGCAACTTGTCGCTCGACGTGTTGTCACTCTCCACGAGGGAGTACTCGAGCAGCTCACGCACCTTCACGTCGCGCGGTGCTTGGATCCATTTTTTGGCATTCGACGCGACGCCTGGTGCACGGTCCGCAGCCGTCACCGTGAGCTCTTGGTCCAAATTCACTCGGCCACCCTGCGCCTCGTGAAGCACCGCGACCGCGAGAGGTAGCTTGAACACGCTCTGGAGCGGCAGCAGCTCCCGCACGCCCGCGGTCACTCTCCTCCCCGACTCCACATGCACGACGCAAACACCCACTCTCCCGCCTGCGCCGTCCACGACGCGCTCCAGGCTTCGAGCAGTTCGCTCGAATCAGGCGGAGCCAAAAGCGCCCCAATTTGCCGCGGCTCCGGCTCGAGCGCGCGAGCTTCGCCCTCCCGCTTGCACGCGAGCGCGCCCCACAAAAGGAGACCTACAGCCGCTCCTTCGCTGAGTCGTTTGAGCACTCCGCGTCCACGCACGTCGACCTCTTCCTCCACCGCGCCCTCTGGACGCCTCCCCGGCCTCGTCCCCAGAGTTCCTCTGCCTCGCCTTCGCGCTCGCTCGCTCATTGCACGTCACTCCCCTCGCGTGCCCCAGTCCTTCGAGGGTCTGCCCAGCTACTCCGCTCGCTCCTGGCGAGCAAGACGAGCATCTTGGGCGCCCTCTCCCCGCGTCCCCGAACTCCTGGCGGCCTGACAGACCACCCACGTTCTCACCCGGACAGCTCGCTGTAGTCCTGGCCATCGAGCGTCGGGCAGAGCCGACAATCTCTCTTTCCGCTCACGGCATTTCGAGATCTCGTCATCAGCACCTCATGTGGAAGCGATAACAGCGGGCACGCTGGCTCGGCCTCGTTTTTTCGGGCCGCTTCGACGAGTCGCGCTTGCGCGTGCTGGTCCCGCGCGGCATGGACTCCAAGACCGTCATGAAGCGCCTTCCTTTGATCCCCTCAGCCGTATTCCTCCTTGTCGGCCTCGGCCCCCTCGCTTGTGGCTCCGACGGCGGGCCCTCCGATTCGACGGGCTCTGGAGGCGCCTCGAATCCGGGAATCGGCGGCGACTTCGCCTCGGGAGGTGTGAGCGTAAACACCGGGGGCATCGCGGCGAGCAGCGGCGGCCACCCCTCGAGCGGCGGGAGCGCAGCCGGAGGAAGTCAGAGCGGCGACGGAGGGACCGCGACTTCGACCGGCGGTACTTTGACGGGCGGCGCCGAAGGAGCCGGCGGCTCCGAAAGCACCGGCGGCGATACGGGCACGGGCGGAGACGGCGCCGTCGACACCTGCGATCCGAACCTTCGCAAGGCGAACCGCGACGCGACGCGTTCCGGAATCACCGGCCTCTTCATCGACAAAAACCCCTCAATCATCGACGAATATTGGGCCGACCCCTATCTGCAGCACAATCCCATCGGCCAAAGCGGCGTCGCCGCATTCAAGAGCCTGATGAGCTCGCTCGTCACCTCGCAGTCGTTCTCCTACACGCTCCACCATACCCTCGCGGATTGTGAGCTGAGCGTCGTCCTCGGCACCTACTCCCAAACCGGCGTCATCTTCGACATGTTCCGGGTCGAGGACGAGAAGCTCATCGAACACTGGGATTCGGACTCGAACCAAGCCTCAGGCGTGATGGCCGGCCCCGACGGAAACGTCGCCCTCGATGAGACAGTGAACTCCGCCGAGAGCGAGCTCGTCGTGCGCGGCTTCATCGAGACGGTGCTCATCGGAGGAGATCGCGAGGTGATCGCCGACTACCTTGGTCCCCGCTACTTCGACCACCGCTCCGGCGCCGCCGTCGGCCCTGATTCCATTTTCCCGCACCTCGAGAACATCACCTACGAAAAGATTCACCATCTCATCGCCGACGGGAACTACGTCTTTGTCCTCTCTGAGGGCAAGCGCTCGGGCGCCGGCTATGGCTTTTATGACCTCTTCCGCCTCGAGGACGGCAAGATCGTCGAGCGCTGGGACTCGCGGCGCCAGGTCCCGAACTCCACGTCCAGCGGGCTCCCGATCTTCTAACCGAGCGCCCGGAGGCGGGCCGCTCGTCCGCCAAGGCGCGCGGCAGAATGCGGCCCGCACTGTGCATTCGCGGGAGCACTACGGCTCAGGCCGAGCGCTTCGTGAACACAAGGCCTCAGGCCGAGCGCTTCCAGCGAACCTCTTCCGTGCCCCGGGCGATGACATCCTGGAGCGGTCGCCGGAGCGAATGAGGAACCGCCGGGCCGTAGCCTATGCGCACGACGAGATCGAGACGACGAGCCCCGAGGGCCATCTCTTCGGCGAACTCCTTGCGGAGCGCGGGAACTTCGACAGGCTGGTTGATGAACGCTGTCTGGAGGCCGAGACTCGCGGCGCGAAGCGCGAACCGCTCATAACACCGCCCCACCTCCACCTGGTAGCTGCGTTCGTCTCTTGCGCTGGAGAACACAAGGATCCCGGCCGAGCTTCGAATCTGCTCAGCGTCTCGCTCGTTCTGGCGCTCCGCGGTCGCCACCACGGGCATCATCGCTCGCCCGAGCCACGCCGGGATGCTCGGGATTCCGAAGAGGCGACCGTAGAGACCATCGCCTGTCCGCAGTGCGTCCCGATCGTTGAAGCGGAGCCAATGGCGCATCTCCCGAGCCCATGGCGCGCTCGAAAACTGCGCGTCGTTCCCTGCGGCGACAAACTCGACGATCCTCTCGATCTCTTGGCGCGCGGTGATGATATGGACGTCGACCCCGAACCCTCGCGCCACACGCTCGAGCTCGACCCATTGCCCCGGTGTGAGCCCTTTCTTCTCGAAGCGCGCCCGGGTGCAGCGTCGCTCCGGAATGGCGAGAAAGAGATCTGAAGAGGCCGCCGAGATCCGCTCGAGGTCGACCTTGATGCAGTCCGCTGCGCTATCGTAGTGCGTGTGGGCCTGAAGGCCCGCCGCGCGGGCCGCTTGCGCCAGATTCTCGACAGCGCAGCCGAGACTCACAAACAGATGATGGTCGTCAGGGTCAACCTCGGGGCAACGTCGCGAAAGATCGGGACGGACTTTGATCTCTCGAGCGCCGAGCTCGAAGATCCATGGCTGTGTGTTATGGCTCGAAGCCGCGAGCGTCGCGTAGTGCACCAAAGGCTCGAAATCCGAGCGCGCCCGCCCCAAGTCGCGATGTTTCCAGATGTCACGAATCGCCGTCGAATAGTTCATCGTCGTTCCCTCCCCTCTCAGGAATGCCACGTCCCAACGCAGCAACAAGCGTACCCGCGCCGTGGTCCCTCAAGCTCCGAAAATACTTCGAGCCGCATCCGCTCCGAGCATACTTCCCACGCAGCCGCTGCGGGTCACTCCTCCCGACACGGCAGAAGATGCGGCTTCGGCTCGTCCACGCTGGCGAGGCATCGCTCCTTTGGCCCGGCGGTCGAAACGTCAGGACAAGTGAAGGTCGCGACTTCGACCGCGGACCTCAGGCGCGAGCCACCACGTCGGCGCTCCAAACGACAACGTCCACGCGCGACGCGAAGTGAAGCAGCGGGGCTTCATGGGGGAGTACGAGGTCGAAAGGCGCGAGCATCGTGTTCTCTTCGAGCTCTGCTGTCGCCGGCTGGAGCGGCCAAGGGACATGATGCACTTCGTTTCGAAGAAGCTCCCCGGCCGGAGAGAGCGCATAGAGACAGTACCGCTCGGTGAGCCAATGCTCGAGCGTCCCGCGTTCGGCTTCGTACCGCTCCCCGCTCGGGCGATAAGTGGCTTTGAAGGTCGAGGTGCCTTGCGAGCGGCGCGAGTGGTAGCAGAAGTCCGGACCGACCCGCCGCAGCGAAATGTTCGCTTGGTGGTACGGCAGGTGAAAATAGCGGCGCGCGGCCCAGACCGCGACCGGATTACTCGCGTCCAAGCTCAAGAACCAGACCCCCGCTTTGCCTTCCGCCTCTACGTAGATTCTCACGTTCAGCTCCGGGAACGCCGAGAGCCACGGCATGTCACCGAGCGGACGACGCATCACTCCCTCCATCCGAAAAGGGACGACGCCCACCCAAGAGGTCCCGTCGAACTCTTGCACCCGAAGGCCCGGCGGTACGAGAGGCTGGAGCACCTCGGCCGGCACGGGCCAATGCATGAAGAGCAGGTCACACCAAGATTGCCGCCAGGACCACGCCCGATCAGGCAGCGCCCAGGGACGATGATCGATGCGCGACAAGGCAGGATGCACTCTAGGAAGCTAGCGGCGCCTCATGCCCGGGGAAACTCAGTCGAGATCCTTGGTGCGTGGCGGGGTTTCTGCCGTCGCTTCGTAGGGGACGTACCCGCTATAATAAAACCCGCAGTCGTACGAGGAAGCCGGACTGGTCGCAGCGCTGGACGCCTGCGCCGCGCCCTTCTTCGCCGGCACGTGTGGCTGTTCAGGAGCCAAGCGCTGCCCCACGACGAGCGCGTCCGAAGCAGGAATGACAACGCGTGCTCCGTGGAAGTCGAACGGACCTTCCAAACGCAGCTGGACGATTCCTCCGCGGATCACCGCCATGTATTGGCCTTCGCAACGACTCCCCACGGAGACAAGATCGGTGAGCACGAGCGTTCCCCGCCGCACGAGTTCACAGCGCGCCGACTCGGCAACATGATTGCACCAAGCGTGGGACTCGCTCGGACTCGCGAGGGTTCCAAACCGCATACGAGCCACGTCCGTATCCGCAGTGAGGAGGCGAGCGCCTTGGAAGGCAGAAGGACCGCTCGGAGTTCTCGCAACATCGCTTTTCGGGGCTTCAGCTACGGAGACGGGCTGTGGCGAGGCTTCCGGCACGCCCTTTGGCAGCGTGCTGGCTTGCGTGAGAATCGCGGTCACTTCACCAAGCGGCTGCATGAACTTCTGAGCGCCCGGCATCTGCTCGAGAGCACGCAGGGTGCTCGCATACTTCTGGAGATCGGCCGGAGCGTTCTTTGCGGCCCCCTGGACGAGCTTCGCTCTACCCTCCTCCTTTTCACCACTCAAGTAGAGGAGCACACCCTCCGAGAGCTCGTCGCACCCTTGCAAGGGAACCTGCTGACACTGCTGCGTCACCGGTGCCCGAAGCATGAGCGACGCCGATCCGGCGGCGCCGCAGCCGGTTGCCACTAGAAACCCTAGACTGACACTCGCGCGTACGACCGCGCTCGCGCTCCACAAGACCCCCTTTTTCTCCATGATTCGGTGGGGGTACAGCTCCTCATTGCACCCCAACAAATCCTTACCCTTTGACCATTTGCAAGTCAAGAGCCTTCGACGGGCACGGCGTACCTCTTGTCCATCTTCAACCCGGAGCGCCCACGTTGGAGCACCGTCCCGGTCCAGAGGCGGCCCTTCGTAGTGCACCGCGGTGCGTCCAAAGGGAACACTACCGGCTTCCGAGGGCACCTTGATCCCGAGGACGAGACGTCGGCCATGAACGCCCAGCACCAAGAGCTTCACCCATGGCTATCCCGCGAACCAAGAGCTCCTCGCTGCCTCGTGCCACGTCGGCAGCGGCCCCACCTCACGCCGACAGAACTCGAGCAGCTCGTCGAGATGTACCGAGAGAGGCAGGAGCTGGCGCCTCCCCGGCCTTTGAACCCCATCACAGGCCCACCGCCAATGTTCGGGGACGAGAGCCAGCTCCTCCAGCTTGTGAAGGTTCCAGATCGGACTTGAGCAGAACGGACAATCCGGGGCCTCATGCAGAGAGACGACGTCCTTTGGTGTCTCGCAGTTCCAATAAAACTCGTTGAGCTTCTCATCGACGCCTCCTATTCGCTCACAACAAGTCGTCATCGCGAACGTGTAGTTCGAGCCGCCGGCTCCGGCGCCGCCACGAGCGCCCCGCGCTTCAAACACTAACTTGTCGACAAGGCCCATTTCATCCCTCACGTTCCTTCGTGTACTCCAATCAGCGCCTCCGCGCGCCCCGGAGAGCCCACCAAGCGTGAAGCCACGGGCCGCTCCTCCGACCTCGGAGCACCTCCACGCCGCGCCTGCCACAAACTTCGATCTACGGCCGCTTCGCGGTCGTTCTTCCCTCTAGCCGCGCCGAATGATTCCGATAGTTTGCAGGCGATGAAATTTTCCACGCTCTCCTCGACTCTTCTCCTCCTCTTTGGCGCTACCATCAGCGCCACGTCCCTCGTGGGCTGCGAAAGCGGCGATGACGGCGACAGCGGCCTCGGTGGCCTCGGCGGCAAGGGTGCGAGCCTCGGTGGCGATGGCAGCGGCGGCACAGGGGACGCCAAGAACACGGGAGGCCTCGGCGGCGTGGGCTCCGGTTCGGGAGGCAAGTCGGGCTCCGGATCCGGTGGCAAAGCGAGCTCTTCGGGCGGCCAAAGTGCCTCGGGCGGCGGGTCCACGGATGAGACCGAAGAGTGCAACCTCCGCTACAACGGCTGCGAAGTGCCCGCGAAGGTGCGCGAACTGGCCGGGACCTATGAGCTCACCGCCGACGTCGTCAATTCCTGCGGAGAGCTCGGCGTCTTCGTTCCTTCGGGAACTCTGACTGTCACCGGAACACTCACGATCGACGAAACCCCGATTGTACGTCTCGAGCTCGATGATCTCGAGGGAACCCTCGCCATCTCGCCCGACGACGAAGGCTTCTTGCCCCGCGACTTCTCAGGCCCGAGCGCCAACGGCCGCTGGTACGCTTACGCACGCGAAGGGGTCGAGAACGGGCTCGGCTACGAGGAAGGGTTCAACCTCCGCCTGAACGACGACCTCGAGTTCGCGAACGTCGAAGACGGCAACCGTTCCTACGCCGTCCGCGTCTATACAAAGCGCGGCTGCTCGATCGAATTTTCGATCGTCGAGTGATCGCTTCAGAGAGCGGCGGGGCGACAGTGCTCCGCCGCCTCGCGAAGCTCCGAACGATCAATTCATCATCTCCACGATCGCGCGCTGCTTTCGTGCGTAGTCGCCGGGAGGCATGCCGACGTGGCGCGAGAAGGCGACGCTGAACGCGCTCGCTGACCCGTAGCCGACTTGTTGCGCGACCTCGGCCACGCTCAGCTTCTTGCGACGCAAGAGATCTTTGGCGAGGGCCATGCGCCAGCTCAGAAGGTATTCGATCGGCGTCACGCCCATCGCCTCGCTGAAGCGCTCAAAGAAGGTCGAGCGAGAGAGGCCCGCTTCTTTGGCCAATGCGGCGACGGTCCAGGGCGCCGTGGGACATTCGTGAATGCGCCGGAGCGCGCCGGAGAGACGCGGATCCGCGAGTCCTCGGACGAGGCCCGGAGAAGCCCCCGTGTCCGCGGTCGAGCGCAGCGCCTCGATGAAGAGCACCTCGAGAAGACGCGCGAGAATGATCTCGCGCGCCGGTCGATTCCGTCGAAACTCCTCGCGAACCAGCTCAACGATGACGGAAAGCCTCCGCTCCCCGCGCACCCGCACGACCTCCGGAAGCAGCGCTACCAATAAACTCGCATCCGGCGAGCCGAACGCACAATGGCCGACGAGCAAGCGAACATCCGGCGGCCCCTCCTGATCGCCCAGTCGAACCTCTCCGTCGGGCAGAACGACATGTTCCGTAGGGCCCTTCCCCTTCGGGGGATCGAGGCTGGACATCGTGAAGTTGAAAGCGGCGGGGATGAGCACGAAGTCACTCGCTTCTAGGACCATCTTCTCTCCGCCCTCGATCGAGAGCCGGCTCTCCCCTTCGAGCACCACGCAATAGAAGGGCGTGCCGAGGTCACTGCGACACACTCTCCATCGGCCCTTCGCGCTCGAAAGCTTCGCGATGCGCGCGACGGGCTGGAGCAGAGTGACGACTTCGGCGAGGGGATCCATCATTTCCGGACTCTTGCTAATGCAAAGTGGACTTCTGATGATAGCACGTCCGGCGTCCGAGGGTATCGTCCGTCGCGTACCCACACGCGATTGGACACACGATGAAGACGGCTTTGATCACTGGTTGTTCCTCAGGATTTGGTCTCGAGACCGCCCGCTACTTTCTCGAACGAGATTGGAACGTCATCGCCACGATGCGCTCCCCTCGCGACGACATCCTGCCCCGCTCCGAGCGTCTGAGAATACTTCCCTTGGACGTCACCGATCCCACGAGCATCGAGCGTCTCGCCAAGGAAGCGGGCCCGATCGACGCGCTCGTCAATAACGCGGGAGTCGGCCTGCTCAGCATCTTCGAAGGCACTCCGATCGACGCCGTTCGAGAGATGTTCGAGACGAATACTTTCGGGCCGATGGCGTTGATTCAGGCGCTCTTGCCGAGCTTTCGCACGCGGCGAAGCGGCGTCATCGTCAACGTGACCTCCACCGTGACCCTGAAGCCCCTGCGCATGCTCTCCGTTTACACGGCGAGCAAGGCCGCTTTGAACGCCTTCACTGAATCCCTGGCCCTCGAACTTGAGCCTTTTGGTGTGCGCGCCCGCTTGGTGCTCCCCGGTCAGGGGCGAGAAACGTCATTCGGGAAAAACGCGGTCAGCTGGACGCTGGAGCATCGCGTCACTATCCCCGACGCCTACTCCGACTTCACGAAAGCCGTCTTCGCGACCTTTACGGACGCTCAAGCTCCTCAGTTCTCGACGCGCGCCCCCGA
Organism: Pseudomonadota bacterium; assembly: GCA_023428245.1. Lineage (GTDB taxonomy): Bacteria > Myxococcota_A > Polyangia > Polyangiales > Polyangiaceae > NIC37A-2. The sequence continues at coordinate 23,563 of JAEYYX010000005.1, read as the reverse complement.
CGTCGCAGAAGCCGTGTGGCGCGCGGTCACCGACCCCTCGGCTCCCCTTCGCCAGCCAGCGGGCGCTGACGCGGTGGCGCTCGCCAGGTCGCTTTGAGGGTGACTCTAAGAGCTCGCGCTTTCGGAGCCCGGCGAGCAGTTCGTACCGCGTACGGCGCCCCGCGTTGAGACCTTCTGCCTGCTCACACCGCTCAACACGGACAATCGAAATCCAAGACGCGGGCTTCTCGCGCCACTGTGTAATGGGTTCCGTTGAAGGCGAAGACGGTGTTCTCGAAGAGGAACTCGGGCATTCCGTCGCGATCGAGGTCCATAGCGAGGAGCGGGAGTGGCTTCTCGCGGAGCACGTCATATCGCCGGCCGAGGGGACCCGCGCCGTAGCCTTCCTGAGGATCGCTGAGGAGAACGACGCTGTCTCCATTGCGTCGGAATACGGCCAAATGGCGGCCGCCATAGTCGGCGCAGGAGCCTTCACCGACCTCCGCGTAGCCGAAGACAAACTGCGTTCCAGCGGACACCTCAAACACTCGCGCAGCACTGCGCCAAGCGTCCGCGCCCTTTGAGTTCGTCGTCGCCCACGAATCCAAGTCTCTGTGTCCTTCGGTGCTCTTCAGTGACGCCAGCGCGACCTTCTCGATGGGCCCCGAATGAGTCCCCGGGGAGAGGAACTCCGGACTCGGAGCGTCCGCGAGTCGAGCCCAGTGCCCCGAGCAAAGGGTCGAGGACTTCAGAGCGATCCACCGCTCGTCGCCGATCATTTCCCAGGTCGCAAGCGCCCGCTCGAGAGGACTATAGGCAGCTCGGGTGCCCTGACCATTCCATTCGGCAAGGGTGCCAAAGTGTGGATAGGACTCTCCGTAGATTGTGAGCTCCTCTGGCACGAGCTCACAGCGCTGACCCGATGCGTCGTAGACGTGAAAGGGACGCCCCACGAGTGAGCGATAGCGCTCTTCGACGAGATCCTTGCGAACGGGCCTCAGGACCACACCGTCGTTCACGTATTGAACGCTTCCGTGAACGGGATTCAGGCTCGCGTACCTGTCCAAAAGAATGAGCGTGGAGCCCGCCGCCTGACGCACGAACGAAAGGTCCCCGGGCTTGATAGCTTTCGGCGGCGGTCCGGAGGCGCCAGTGTTCGAACTCAGCATCTCCTCTCGCGCGATCTTCCACCCGCCACCCGCCGATTGAACCAGCTGAAGTTCCTTGGGCCCTTCGTCACTGAAGGTCTTCGTCCGAAACTTCTGCGTGAAGTTCGCCCGAGCGAAACCACCCGCACCTGTCACCTGCGCATCCACGACGTTCACCGTCATCGGCTTCGCAAACATCGTCTCGCGATCTTTGAGCCAATCCTCCCGATCCGCCTGAAATACGCGCGACTGGGCACGCTTGATCCCGACAAACCGTTCCGCGTAAAGCTCACGATAGGCCTCGAAGTCGCCCTGATTCTGGCTTCGCTCCCAGGCCTCGAGGACACTCCGAACCTCTCCAAGGTCGATCGGCCGACCCCCAGGCTCCTTCCCTGCGTCGTCTTTCGGAGAAGCTCCCTTCCCCACATCTTTGGTAGCGAGCCCGCTTTCGGACGCGCCCTTCTTCTCGCTACTCTCGCCTCGCTTGCAGGCCATGCTCAAGGCAAGTGAACCGACCATTGCGCAGGAAAGAAGAGAGCTGAGGCGTGCCTTCCCTGGTCTCAGATCACAACTGGAGATGCGCTTCGGTCCGTCGCCACTGACGCTCATCCACCCGAGCATAGACTCCCGGGGCGGCGAACGACAGGCCGTCGAAACTGCTCGAAGCAGGCCCGCCGCTCGCTCCTTGAGTTTCCGCCCATGCGTCTGTAAGCGGGGCGAATGACTCAGCGCTCGCGGGCAGGCGCGGCAGTTGCCGTATTGGTCTTGGGAACCCTTTGCACGGGCTGCATATCCCTCACTCAAGCATCCTCCGGTCAAATCGGCTGTCCGGCCCAGGAGATCGAAATTAGCGATCGATCTACTGGCTGGGGCACGACAACTTGGACCGCAAGGTGCCGCGGGCGAACCTATTACTGCTCGAGTGCCGTCACCGGAGGCCAAACGGCTCAGTATCAATGCGCTCCCGCGTCTCCGTCGCACCCGGCCGTGGTCGCCACGCCCAGTCAGCCGGTACCACAAAAGCCCCCCGCGCCCGCTCGCCCATCGTTCCCTGAATCCGCCCTCGGGTTCAGGTTCGGGACCGCACCTTCCGAGGCCGAAGCGCGCTGCACAGCTCAAGGACATCAGTGGAGCGGTCAAGGAAGCTCCTACGAGTGCAGCGGCGCCGGGGTGAACGTGGGAGTTCCGGTGCTGATTTGGCTCAGCTACTGCTCAGACTCGCTCTGCGACGTTCGGGCATTCTTGAGCCTCACCCAAGACGCCCCGGGACAAGCCGAGCTCAACAAGTTGCGCGCACGTCTCACCAAGCAATACGGTGCGCCTGCGAACGAGGACGACACGACGACCTCCGAGGAATGTCAGGATAAGGTTATGGAATGCATCACAAGCGGCGAAGCGCAGTGGAAGGCGACCTGGATGTGGGCCGATGGCTCCCTCATCCTTGCGAAGACAGGCTCCGACGGGAACGGTCCCGTCGTCGGAATTCGTTACAGCGCGGCGGTCGCCGATCAAGGCTCGCTCAACGCCGAGGCGTTCTAAGCCCCTCTTGAGCCTCCCGCGCTCTCCTCCACCTAAGAGCAGCGCGCCACAGCCCAATTGCCCGTCAGCAAAGATGCGCTGCGCGCAGCTCATCCATCCGCCGCCCCCAAGGTACTCGGGCCGCCTCTCTGGAGCGCGCAGATCATCCTTCGAGGCGGGGCGTCGAGCTTCCCCGAGGCGCCTCACGTCCCCCCAAACGTCCTCTTGTACTCGCTCGGGACGTCGAAGGGTTCGAATGCGCCTACCAAAGAGAGCGTAATGAGGAGTGCCAACAGCGCGCCTACGCCGAGCATCACGCTCAGCGCGACTCGCGCTCGAAAGGGTCTTGAGCTCTCCAGCTGCCAATACAGAGCGCAGCCGAGGTGCGCGAAGAGGGACGCGACCGCGAGGAAGTAATAGGGCGCGAAGAACCACCGGAACGGCGCAACGTGAAAGCCCGCCGCGGCGAAATAGAAGTTCGTGTCGAGGCCCAAGACGGCGCGTCCGAATGAGACCGCGCTCACGTGCACTACGAAGAAGAACGCGAGGTAAAGCCCCGAGATCGCCTGCAGCCACGCGACGCGTCCCACCCGACCAGACCAGCCTCGCACCGCGAGCCAGACGCCCGAGACCGCCTGAAACGCGACGCAGCCGAGGAGCAGTGCCTCCACGACAGGCTGCCGATAAACGCGCCGCAGCGTGCTCATGACCGCCATGTGCAAGGACACACTCTCCAGCGCCGCGAGATGATTCGCGATGTGGCAGAGGGCGTAAACAATCAGGACCAGAGCGGAAGCTCTGTGAAGAGCACGGGGCTGCATGGGAACTCGTTTCGACGACGCCTACCTCATCTAGAGCACGTCTCAAAGTGCCGCGGCTGGGCGGATGCGGCCGCCGCGGCACCCGCCCCCGAGAAACACGATCGCCCCGTAAGGAGCTCCGCTCTCTCGCTGGCAGCGACTGAAAATGGCAGAGAAACATCGCCTCCGGGCCGCCCCAGGCGTTCGAAATCGACTCCTATGCGCGTTCCGCTGCGTGCAGTAAAACCCCACAGCTTTGGTGGGACAAATGGAGCGTGCATGAACCTGGTGAGATCTCTACGGACCCTATGGCATCGTCGCCGCGCAGCAGCGTCTTTAGACTCCGTAGGCGAAACCACGCGATTCGACGGAGTCGTCTCGCGACGCGAAAGCTCGGGTCACGTAGCGATAGGTAGTCATAGCCTCGTCTCCGCAACATTGATCTGCAATCGCGACCAGTCGCGGATCTCCATCGGAGACAGGACCTTCATTGGCTCCGGCGTCATCATCGATGCGGCGACCGAAATTGCGATCGGCAATGATGTGATGATCGCGTTTGGTACCGTCATCGCGGATCACAACTCTCACTCGATTTACTTCGACGAGCGAAAAAATGACGTTCTCGAGTGGACGGCTGGACGCAAAGATTGGTCGCACGTGGACTCAGCACCCGTGCGCATCCACGATAAGGCCTGGATCGGTATGCGGTCGATTTTGCTCAAAGGAGTGACCCTCGGCGAAGGAGCGATTGTGGCTGCGGGAGCCGTGGTGGTAAACGACGTACCACCTTGGACTATCGTCGGAGGAAACCCCGCGAAGCCGCTGAAGGTTGTCGGAAGTGAACGGCCGCGACCCTAGGCACGAAGACGGACCTTAGAGCCACGAGCTGGTACCAATCTCCGCCGCGCGCGAACGTCCACCCTTGCCAGCTAGTTCCGAGAGGCAGCGCGCCGAGCCAATCATCCCGCACATTCAAGGGCTCTCAAACCATCGGACACCATCCTCAGCGAACGTTCGAAGACGAATCTTCGTTGCCACGTCGCTTCCTGAGCCCGAAGCCCTGATTTGGCCCTCTAACCTACGGCGCTTTCACGAAATGGGTGCCCGGACGAGGCGCCCGACTCCATCAATCCGTCCGCTCAAAGACAGCCCGTCTGTTTACAGCTGGGTGCGTTGAGCTCCGAGTTGATCTGAGTTCGGCGGGAGACGGTGAACTGGGAACAGCTCACCGAGCGGAGATCGTCGAGGATGTCGACCTGCTCTGCGCCACAGGATTCGACGAGTTCAACCGTCGTGTCGCAGGTTGAATAGGAATGCATCAGTGTAGACCCGAGAGGGTCGGCGCCATTGCACCCGGCTCGCGCGGATTCCTGCACGAGCCTGTATTGTTGGTCCTTGTCGGTGAGGCAGGCGGCCTCCGCAGCGGCACAGCTCGCTTGGACCTCGCCGTCCGTGATCCCGCCGCCCGGCTCCGTGGTCCTGTTCTGCGCTTTCCAATGGCACCATTTCTCGGGCGTATCGACAATCGAGAAGAGATAGTCCACCCAGGCGTGACACATCTCCTTCTTCTCCGCGAGGTTCAGAGCGGTCGTGGACTTGCTCTGATCGACTTTTGAGTGGCCGGTCGGGCCCGCGGATCCGCAGCCGAAAAGAACGAGGGACAAGGTCAGGAAAGCCGCACAACGGAGCGAAAAGATCTTCATTTTAGCTTCTCTCTTTCGACCAGTCCCGCCGCCAGGGCTCACGCAGCTACTACAAAGCGGGAGCATCCAGCTGTCAGGAGCGACCGGGCCTTCGGTACACCTCGGACCCCCGCGCCCCTCGGAGCGCCCACGATGAGCGCATATGGAGAGCTATCAGAACTCGTTTCGTGAGTAAATCTTCGAGCAGGCCCGAAGGAAACTCGCTCACTCTCGACCGTGAGCCCTGTCAGGGAGCGAGGCTCACGCAGCTGACCTCGGTCGCATCGAGGCTGTTTCCGGCGACACGCTGTCACACGCTCCGGCGCTCCTTCGCTACCCACCTCCTCGAGTCTGGGACCGACCTGAGAACGATTCAGAAGCTCCCGACGAAGCCGGGCGGCCATCGAGCGTCCGAGGAACTTGTCCACTTCGTCCCGATGGCCATCTCCGAGCGGCGCGCTCATCGAGCACACGGCGCGCGGGCGCTGGGCTCGTTATTGCTTCTCTACGGCCACGCGGATGTTTGCGCCTCCGTCGTAATGGCGGAACTGGATCTCGACGACCTCGAGATCTTCGTTGAGGTAGAGGTTGATGACTTCGCCGTTGTCGTCGGCGCCGTAGCTCACGTGCACGCGACGGTCGAAGTCCTGCTTCGTCCGATCGTAGCAGGTCGTGATGTCCGTGGGTTCGAAGCTGATGTCCTTGTCGAAGTCGATGGCGAAATCGGCGCTAATTTCGACCGTTTCTCGCTCGTGCTCGGCGGTTGACGAGCCGCGATGCTCGTTGTCCGTGGCGGGCCCGGTGACCTTGTACTTGCCCACGTAGGGCTCCAGGATGACGCAGCTCGACGGGGCTTCGATTTCGTCCTCGTCGTCGCCTTTCTTGCCACCCGTCGCGTCGTCGCCTTTCTTGCCACCCGACGCGTCGTCACCCTTCTTGCCGCCCGTCGCGTCGTCACCCTTCGCGGCGCCACCAGCACCTCCGGTTCCCGCGTCGCTTCTTTCCCCTCCGGCTCCTGCGGCGCCGTCTCCCCCGTCACCTCCATCATCAGAACAACCCGTGCTGAGCGCACCCGCGAGGAGACTTATTAAAACACCGGCAAAAAGAGCTTCTTTTCGAATCATAGCCCCATAGTATTCAAGCAAAGCCTCAAGGCCAGCGGCTGACGATCGTCGCTCTTCTTGACGCTTTCACGTCCCCGAGCGGGGCATTCGCGGGCGCACGACGCGCGCGAGTCGAGGGAGCGCATTCGGCTATAGGCCGTGCCCTCGCGACGAGAGCGGAACGCCTCTGATAGAGCGTCAGTTCGAACAGCGAAAGGCCCGCCGCGCCAGGCGTTTGGAAGGCTTCGCCAGACTCAGCTGAACCTTTTCCTTTGCGCGGGAACCGCCGCCGCTGTCAAAGTTCGTCAAAATGGCGTCGATTTTCCGGCGGCTGAGGCTGCTTTCGGTAGTCGGCTCCGGGTTCCGGACCACATACGAACCGCGCACCAGGCCCAAGAGCTCGCGGCCGCGTACGGAAGCATGCCTGTGTCCTTGGGCGCTTCGTCGCTGCTCGCTGCTCTATCGTCGTGTGCTAAAGTAGCAGCATATGGGGTTTGGGGCTTCGAGGGGCTTAACGGTGCTTCTTGCTTCGGGGTCGATGCTTCAGTGTACGACGGCTTGTACCCCCCCACGCTGTGATGAGCCCGAGACGCGCGTTTCGCTCGCTGGCGTCGACAATGACCCGATCCTCGGCGTCTACGAAGGGAAGTTGCTCTGGCTGCAAACGCTGGATGAAACGGTGATTCGTCTCACGCTCCTGCCGCGCGCCAGCAGCGCAACCCTCACGTGTGGCTCGGGGACCACCGAGCTCAATATCCTAACTTCCACGTCAGACAACGTCGTCGACGCCAGCCAAATCCTCGACGCCTCAATAACGGCCGAGGGCTACGTTCAACTGGGCGCGGTGATCGTTCAGCTGAATCCAAGGACGCTCACTATTGACGGGAAGGTTCCAGACGCCCCAGGAATTTTTGACCGAATGCCGACAGCAACGCTGACCCTCACGCGCCAGCCTTCCGGCGGGTGGGAGGGCGAGATTCAGATGGTTTCGACGTCGGACAAGCTTCACCTAGCGATGGCCACGCTCGAGAAGGTCGCATCTTAGAACAATGAACTTAGGCAAAGGCATCATCATCCGCTCTGTTGTGGTCGGGAGCCTCCCGTTCACCGCTACCGCCTGCGGACCGGTCGCCGCCGATCCCCCTGGGGGTCCTACGCCCTGCGCGTTCGAGGGACAGCAGGTCCCCGCCGATGAGATCGTTCGGGGTGAGCGAATTGGCGATGTGCTCGAGCCTTACTTCGGACAATACGTGGGTCTCTTCCGCTATTCATCCGGCGGCGCGACAGAGTTTAGGCTCACGCTTACCCTTCGCGACGGCGAGCCGTTCCGCCTTTCGAACATCGGGAAGTGCGAGGCGAACGCTGTCTATTGTTATGCAACGGCTCACATCACGACCGTTGACGGTCTCTTCGACCATGTGACTTCGGCTACTTTACACGACAAACTCTCGGCAGCGCCGTCCGGCGCCCTCCCTCGCAGGGTCGTGAGCATCACCGGCCTCGATGTGAGGCGGTGGACACAGCTGGAGCTCAAGAAAAATTTCGAACTCGACCCGAACCGCTACGAAAATTCTCACCTGATCTTCGAGGTCGATTGGACCTCTCAGTCCGTTCCTACGAGCGGTCGGCTCATATTTGCGGGCTACATCCAAGGCACCGATCTCTATGACCGAGTGGTCGTCGCATCACTCGAATTCTAAGTGCTCTTCAGATTATCACGGACCCCTCGGAAGGACAGGCGTGGAAGGCAACGCCCTCGCCATGGTACTCCTCGCAAGCAACCACCTACTCAACCCCAGAAACGTAGCCGTCCAGCTTCAGACGCTCGTCTGGCATCGAGCTATCGCGGGATCGTCGGTGCGTGAAGAAGCGCGGGGGACGCGACGCGACTCGATGAAGTCGTCGGTGCCTCCCATGCCGCGATCGTAGGCGCGCTCGTCCTGGGTGATATCGTCTTTCTCCAGGACACGGAGAGAGAAAACGCCAGGGTCAGGACAGGGCGTCGGCTCTCCTCCGAGCGCATTCCACTCGCTCAGCCGGCCGTCAGAGTTCTTACAGCAACGAAGCACACCATTGTCGGACTCGACTGTAGCTTGGTCGTTCCCGAGGGGGCGTCGCGCCTCCAACTATGTGCAATATCGACATTGCTACGTGTGCATTGTAGCGCCTAGAGCAAAAGACATTCCACGCAGGCCCCGATTCCTGCACACATTTTCCAAACCTTTCGGGAACATAACTATGTTCCTCGAGGCAAATCTTCAGGCGTTCAACTGTGTACACCTATGGCATTAATCCCTGTGACGTGTTTTCTTGCCGGGGCCGGGCGAAAGGCGCCTGGCCGGAAAGAGGAACCCTATGAGGAACAACACACAGAACTTTCGCCAATGGCTTTATCCGGTCGTGACAGTTGCCTCCTTGGGGCTCGCCATGGCTGCATGTAACGGAAGCGAGGACGCGCCGACCGACGACGAAACAAGCACCGGTGGAAGCACGACGGCGAGCGGAGGACGCGCGAGCTCGAGCGGCGGCGCAAGAGCGTCGGGAGGCGCTTCGTCCACCGGGGGCCGGAGCGCCGCGAGCGGAGGCGCGTCGTCGACCGGCGGTCGCGCGTCGGGTGGAGACGCTGGCGCTGGCAATGAGTGCGAGACGATCGTCGAGATCGCGGCCGGCAACCCGGACTTTTCTATCCTGGTAGCGGCGGTCTCGAAGGCTGGCCTCGTCGACGCTCTCGGCGGCGACGGTCTGACTGTCTTCGCGCCGACCAACGACGCATTCGCGGATCTCCTGGAAGCGCTCGGGCTCGAGGGCCTCGACGATTTGAGCCCGGATCAGCTCACCCCAATCTTGACCTACCACGTGCTCGGTGCGGAGGTGGACCAAGAGGCGGCCTTGGCGGTCGCCGCAGGTGATGGAACGGCCGAGACCCTCGGAGGCACCCTCCGACTCAGCGTCGAGGACTCGAACCTTGTTCTCGATGCAGACGAAGCGAGCGCAACCGTGACGGCCGCGGATATCCAAGCGTGCAATGGAATCATCCACGTCATCGACGGCGTCGTGCTCCCGTCCATTTTGGACATCGTCAAGACGCAGCCTGCCTTCACGAGCCTTCTGAGCTTAGTCGGCGCGTCGAGCGATCCTGAAGGCCTATCGGAGGTTCTCGACGGACCCGCCCAGACAGCCGTACCCTCCCTCGACCCGGGTGCGTTCACCCTCTTTGCGCCGTCGAACGAAGCGATCGATGGCCTCGCGGCTGCCCCACCAGCGGAGACGATCACGGAGGTGCTCAAGTATCACGTCTACGCCGCGGACGAAGCAGTGCTCGCGGCCACAGCCCTCACGCTCGAAGACACCGAAATCGAAATGTTGAACGGAGATACTCTCACCGTCGACGGCGGCAGCGGGGTGACACTCACTGACGGCCAGGACGCGGAGAGCTCCGTCATCACGACCGACATCCTAGCGGTCAATGGGGTGATCCACCGCATCGACGGCGTGCTCCTGCCCTAACGAGGGAGGCGGGACCTCCCCCGGCGCGCCCCCACCAAAATGTGGTAGGGGCGCGTCCGCGCGTTTCCTGGGTGACCAAGGGCCTTCTCTCCCCGCGGCCGGGGGTGCCTGCCGACGCCCGGGCTCCTCTCCTCACCGATCGCTATCCGGCGGCGCCGCCAGGCCACCCACGCTCGGAACGGCAAACAACCATGCGACTCGTGCCAGAATGCGGCGCTGAGTCGAAAAGAGAGAGCCGATGATCCGAGGCTCTCTTCCGCACACCGAAATACCGGCCCGAGATCCGGAGCGATGGTCCGGGCGGCAACAAGCCTTGCACTCACCGTTGGGTTGCGACTCCCCGGAACGCCATGATCGCCGCGCGGAGCTCAGTCGAAGCCGGGTGGACACGGTCAAGCACCGCTTGCGTCCGAGAGCGCCATTCAGGCGCAGCGCGCCAGAAGTCGGGCGGCACCTTCAAGACGGCGGCGAGTAGGTCGCCGGCATAGAAGTCACCCGCGACGAGCGGCTCGGCTTCGAGCGCCTCGACGGCGAGAGGGATTAGCCACGGTAGGCTAAAGCTTTGCCCGATCATGACTCGGAGATCCTCGACAGCAAACTCCCTCAAAGGCTTCCGCCGCAGCCGATGACATGTCGTGACCAGGTGCGAGTCGTCCCTGGGTTCACCCCACGCCGGCGGATCCAGCTGGTCCAGTGTCTTGTTCCGGTCGGACCGAATCATCGTCTGTCGGCCTAACGTACCTTCCGCTCGACCGCCGCAACAGACCTCTGCAGTTCATCCAAACCGGGCCCCTCCGCTACGGTCGGAAGAACCAAGGGTCGAGCGAAAACTCGGGAGCGAAGCGACTACCCGCCTGTATGCGGCCAGGCTCAGCCGATGTGAGGGAGCGCGATTTCATTCCGGAAAGCGCAACGGTTCGTCGTACTCGACGAATGGCCGGAGCTCACCACATACGCCGCGCTCGGTCGCATCCACCAGCGTGATCAACAGTTCGGTCCGGAACCCTTCCATCAGCAGGGTGTCAGAACTGCCCATGCGTGAATCCATTCCTAGCAGGCGGGTTCGGTCCGACGGCCGTTCAAGAAGGATCATGATCACAGGAGGTTCGAGGGGAATCGGCCTCGCCGCAGCAAAGGAGCTCGCCCGCGCGGGAAGCCGGCTCGTCCTCGCAGCAAGGAGTCAGAAGAACCTCGAGTCAGCCGCGTCTGAATTGCGTTCCATGGGACAGGAGCCAGAGCTCGTGCAAGTCGAATTGACGGATTCGGAATCGGTCAGAAAGTCGGCCGAGCGTGTGCTCGCGGCCGGGCCGCTCGATGTGTTGATCAATTGTGCGGGCGCCCTGACGCAAGGACTGCTCCTCGACCGCGATGACGACGACCTCATCGAAGAAATGACGCTCAACTACTTTGGGACCATGCGAATGACTCGGGCGGTTCTGCCGACCATGCTCGAAAGGGGGTCCGGAACAGTCGTCAACGTTTCCTCAGTCCTCGCTGCCGTCGGCACCCCAACCACCGCGAACTACTCTGCCAGCAAAGCGGCGCTGGAGGCGTTCTCCACCGCACTACGCGGAGAAGTCAGAGGTCAGGGGGTTCGCGTCAAGGTGTTCGTGGCGCCTCACACCAGAACGGAGCTAGGCAACAAGATCGAGTTTCGTGGGATCCCCAGCTTCGACGTCGAGTTCGTGGGAAGGGAACTCGCTCGCTCGGTGGACTCCAAGCGGTCAACCTACTGCGCGGGAACCTATTTGCGCATCGGACGACAGCTTGCCAACTGGGTGCCAGGTTTCATGCAGCGGAAACTCACAGCGAGCGTTGCGCATCTGCTCTGAACCAGGCTCCGCGTCGTCAACAAACTCTCCCTAACGTACCTCCCGCCCGACCGCCCCGACAGACCTCCGCAGAGAACGCCGACGAGCCCCTCTGCTTTCGATTCAAAAAAGGTCGAGCGAGAACCTGAGCTGTGCAGCAACAGCCTGGCCAGTGTGCGGTCAGGCTCGGCGGGTGTTAGGTAGAAGATAGGACATTCCGTACCGACGGCGCGTCCAGCTCCGCTGCTGCTCACTCCGACAGTTCCACACCAGGCGGGATCAGTTCGCACGGCAGACCATCTTCGGGAGGACGGTCCAGTGCCCCCGGTTCGTCCAGACACGCCGCCCGTGGTTGGTCATTGCCCTTCTTGGCATCGCTCGAGCACCCGAGGAGCCCAAGTGTCAGGGCACCGAGAACGCACGCGAACGGGAATCGCATCACTGGCATCAGTACTTCACCCAAAATTCCTTGTTCGCTTTGATCTTCACCAGCGAAGACACACCGTCCGTTTCTGCGATCAGCTCCGTCGTCGTCGGGTTGCTGCTGTAGGCCGCACTCCCCTGCCAGACAATTTGCGCGTCCGAGAAGAACACCTCGAGAGACGTGATGTCCTCTTCGACGGTGTACTTGCTCCAGCCAGCAGAATGCGCTGGCAATACCGTCAGCACCGGCGCCGGCTCAAGGTCAGGGTCGCCCTCGTCTCCGACCCAGTCGACAGTCGCTTCCGTTTCGCCGTCCGCCGAAGCGCACCGCTGATGCGCCGGAAACTTCAGCTGCGTGAACGGCGCGTCCGGAGTCTTGAGGCGAACCCGAAGCTCGTAGTAGGCGATATCGTCCTGCAAAGCTTGGCTCTTCGTCCAGGTGACCGCCGTGACGAGACCCGCCTTGTCCGTCTCGAGACTGACGTTGTCGAAACCGCTGAGCTCAGGACGAATCGATGTGACACCCTTGGGAACCTCGATGGTTACGGAGATGGTGTCCAAGTTGTCACCATCGGCCTCGCAACCGTGCCCAACACCAAAAACCACGACGTCTGTCAAAGCACCAACAGCCGGTGAAGACTTGATGGAGATGTGGGCCTGAGCCAGCACGGGAACAAGGATCGCCGCGGCGGCAAGCGGAACAGCACAACGGATACGCATCTGGGTCTCCTAGAGATAGTGGTTGCGGATGGCGTTTAGGCTCGCCGCACCCCCTCGCCAATGCGACACGATGTCGCACCCACCGGCCTCGTGACTCTGCTACCGAGTCTCCGTGAAGCTCACCGTCCTGCTTTGCTTGCTTAGCGTCACCCTCCCCTTGGCGTGCTCCTCGAACGACGATGGAGGGGGAAGCGAGATCGACGGCGGGGGAGGAGCCCCGGGTCAATCCGCAACCGGAGGAACTGGCGGCGGGACCGACTGGGCCGACGAGCGTGAAGCGAGCTGCGCCGTACCGCCGCCCACCGAGTGCCTTCATCCACCTCCAACCTACGCCAAGATTCGACCGGTCCTCGATCGAAGCTGCAACACTTGCCACAACTCAAGCTCTCCGAATGGCGAGTGGCCGCTCGATGACTACGCGCACGTCGTTGCGTGGAGTGACTCACTCAGGGACGAGGTACTGAACTGCCTGATGCCACCAGTCGAAGCTGAGCCACTTCCGCCAGACGATCGCCTACTCCTGATGCAGTGGATCCGCTGCGGCCTTCCCCCCTGAATGAGCCTGAGCAGTCGCCAAGTCCACTTTCTGCCTAACGTTCGCCAATCCGTGGGATTCATACCACTCGAAAGCTCCAAGCGCGTCCAGCGGGACAGGACCGTCGACGCGGCCCGAAGAGCGCACCTCACAATCGCCTCAGCCATGCAGAGCGTGAGCGCATGTTACGAATCTTGGTCACTCGGTTGGATAGACGACGTCCGGGTATCCGCAAACACCGTCGTCACACGACCAGTCGTCCTCTGACCCGCTCGAGCCGGCTGGTGGCTCCGCTGGGCAATCGGTCGACGACTCACATTCAATCGACCGCATATGACAGTACCAAAGTGAAGGGATGTAGGGCGTGCATACACCCTGGCCGCAAGCAGTCGCTCCCCGCTCGGGCTCACACGTACTAGCACACGCTGCCTCGCAACGACCATTCAAGCAGAAGTACTCGGCAACAGGACACTTGGCTTCGGCGGCCTCGGCCGCAGCGGCGGAAGTGGCGCAGTCGGCATTGACCATGCACGCGGGTCCATCGACCCCGTCGTCACCAGTCGATCCTCCAACACCTTCCGTCCGGCCCCCGGTGCAAGCCAAAAAGAGAACCGCTGCCAAGGTGATCTCGAGGCATCCTCTCATCCATCGTGCCATCGCTGTTATTCCTTTCCTCCCTACGTGGGATTCGGACTATATCCCTTTCGAAGGGGATGACGACTTAGCTTACTCCGACCGGCGCCCTTTCTCGAAAGAGGACGATGAGCGGTCGCCGAGCCAGGGCATCGAGGACGCAACGTGTTGCACAAAGTCGCTGAGCGCGCAGCCCTTGCTCGCGGTGACCTCGCGCAAACCACGGACCCGCCATCGTAACTCGATGTGACTGTGGCCACAATTGAACGGAGCACGCTCGCGACCTCCACCGCCCTCGCCGCCCCGACCGCCCGAAAACAATGCTCGTCGTAGCGCGCTGTCGCTCATCGACTGAGCGGAGTGCGGCGTCCCTAGATGGGGAGTTCGGGGCCCTCTATGGGGTCGAAGCCCTGGCGCGAGCGTCCCCCACAACGCGAGATCGAGACTGCTCACTGAGTAAGGCCCGACTCGCCGTCCGCCTTAGGAATCGGGCTTTGCGATGGCGAGTTGGCTGTACTTCGCGGCACGCAAGTGAAGCCCATGCTCAATCGCTCACACATTTGATCCTGCCGACATGGCGGGTCACACGTTGCCGCAACACAAAGACCAGATTCCTTGTCGCAGACGTTACCCCCGGAACACTCACCCCAGCAGGCACCATTGGCGGCACGATTGAGCGCGTTGGCTGACACCAATCCCGCGGCACCCGAAAGACCACTGGATACGGAGGATCCGGTCGAACGAGGGGCACACCCGGACACCGCGCCTGCAAGCACGCAAAGCATCCAAAAAAGTTGCTTCGGTATCATCGATTCACCGCGCAACATTGACCCCATAGACGAGCCGCCGCCCCACGGAGGAAGCGGCGGGAACCGATTGCCATTCTGTAGGAAACTCCTGGCTGGGTACGATGCAGCCAGAAGGGCACGTCGCTGTGCCAGAACTTCCATCCGGCCACATCGCCATTTCGGTGCATTCGTCACCCGCGCAGCACTGCATGGCCAATGGAAGACCAGTCACGAAAACGCCAGGCTCCACGATGGTCGTGCCGATCTCCCCGACCGCGACGGCTGATGAAAAACACACGGGAGCGTGCTTCTCGGCTGAACCGCTCACAACCACCGCGGGTGTTTGCTTAACTCCAATTCAGCATCGAGGTCCAATTGCTCGATGCTAAGCTCCGCAGGAGGCCCATAGAACTGAGTTTGAGCTCGAAACGCAGCCGACGGTCCATCCAAGATGACGAGCAGTTCACCAGACTTTGGCAGCACCAGCCGGAGGCCGCCAGAGGCACTGCCACCTGACCTCTTGTCGATCGAGACGCTGCGCCGCGGCTCTCCCCGAAAGTGAAGAAGCGTGCGGCGGCTCGAATCGTGCTCAAAATCCCGTCCCCACGACACGCCACAAGAGGAAGTGAGCGTGGCAGCATCCTCGGAGCCAAGGACGGGCGCTCCTCGAGTCAGCCGATACACGGTCTCGGTGCTTAGAAAGTCCCACGCATCCCATCGGGCCAAAAGTTCGTCGAGACGGACAGCGAATACGTCCTCGAACGTCTCGCGAACTTCAGTTTCTGGCCGCCCTCGCGCTAGTCTAGAGTACAAATCCACGTAGCGCTCCCGCCCGTACTCCTCAACGACAAACCGCGCGAATGCTCCGGCAGTGCGATACAAGGTGCTGACGTCCCGCTCCGCTGCCTCGTTCCACCCCTCATCCGTGCAAAGCCGCACGACGTCGAAGCTTCCTATGAGCTCAGGAACCGTTTGCGTATCGACGGAGCCGAAACTCTCGCTGAACATCACCGCCGCTCCTTCCGCGAGGAACCTTGGTGGCTGCCCAAGCGCCGCGGCGACTGCGTGGACGAGCTCGTGCGTATCGGCGCCGGTGGTCGTGTAGACAATCCCCTCGGAGAAGCAGCCTCCGGCGTAGTGAGAACAGGGCGCGAAGTCGCGAAGGGAATCTTTGCCCTCGTAGAGGTTATAGCGGACGCCCGTCACTCCGACTCCGAACCAGTCGGAGAGCTCGCCGATTTCTCTTTGCGCTCGTTCGGGAGCCCCTGCGCACAGCTCCGCCCCCCCCATGACGGCATAGATGACACCCTCGTTCTCAAAGGCGATGGATTCTGTCGGGGGCTCTTTGCCGCATCCCAGGGCCAGGAAGCAAGCGATGAGAAAGGCCCATGCTTTCGGCTCGTCACAGCGACGCATCAGCAAACTCTACATCAAAAATTACGCGAGGCAGCGTTTCCCACCACCTCGCGTTTTCTTACTGTTGCTTCCCTCGCTCAATTACTCGCCGCATGCGGCACATCGCTTCAGCAGCTTTCAGCTGCCCGTTCGGCAGGGAACGAGCTGCCCGAAGAACGGCTCTGGCACCTCATCGCAAATACGCTTGGGCTGGCGAGGTAGTGCAGGTGCAACAGGTGCAACTCACGCTTGTCTGCCTAACGCCCTGCCGTTGTCCCGCAGCCTGAGGCCTCACCAGAATACAAACGGCGAGTTTGCGAGCCTCGCGTTCGCTAAGCTGGGTGCTCCGAGTTCTCTCGAATGATTCGAGGATGTCGAGCCGCAATTCTCAACAGAGCAAGAGCGGGCCCTTCCGGACGACGACGATCCTGTTCCCAGTTCCGCAGGGTGTAAACGCTGATACCGAGCCCAACCGCAAATTGGGGCTGAGAAAGACCGACGTTATACCGCCCGCGCTAGATCTGGAAGATTCGTACGCGGCGCAATCCGGATGACAATCGCTCGAAGTCCTTCCCATCTCCGGTTGCTATCACCGCCGCATCAAAAGCGAGCGCTGTGGCAACTACAAAGGCGTCAACAGCATGCGTTGACCCAAGCCTCGCTTTGGCGAGGAGTCTACCCGCATCTCGCGCCATGCCTTCCGTAAGACTGACAACGACGATGCCTCGGTCGTTCAGAATTCGCTCAACGGCGGCGTCCTCGGCCCTGCCGCGGCATACCTCAGCGAGAACGGGAGCGGGAACCCTGACCAACGCACGACGCTCAAGCGCAGTGCTTACGATGGCGCGGGCACGGAGCGCCAAGGCGCCGCGAGTCTTTGCGTGAGCCAGGGCGTTGAGCGCCTCTGAGTCGAGAATCAGCGCTTCGGCCATGCCCGCCGAGCCGCGCGAAGAGCGCCTTCAGGAAGGGGACCCAATGCTTGGTCGAGTTCTTCGACTAGACCGATAAGCTGCATCCGTTCCAGTTCGTGGGCAATAGCGGTGGCTACAAATCCAGAGAGTCCACGACCGCCCACACGCTTTCGTACGGCCTTAGCGAGTTCGGTGGGAACACTGACGGAGAGCTTGGCGACCGACTGCGGCATGAACCAATCCTACCAGAGTAGGAATTGGCGTCAAATCCAAGTCGAGCCCGTCAGGACGACGGCCTCTGAAGCAGGCGCTAACGCCCGCAGAAGGCTGTAGGTCACAAACGGCGAGTTATGTTGCCGGTACCCAACTGCGCTACTGAACCTTCTTCCGCGCACGATGCAAAAGCGCCTGATAGGTCTCTGGCGCGAAGGTACCGTGCTTCACGTAGTCGTCCCAGACGGAGACCTCCGCCGTCGAAGAAAGGTCGCTGCTCCGCTCGTCAACCGCCCAATCGAAGAGGTCTTCCGGTGGTACGTCGCCCAACGCAATCGCATGGGCAAGTTCGGCCGGGCCGCATGGTTCACGATGGAGACACAGTCGCTCCAAAAAGTCGACCATCACGTAAGCCTGCGCGTAATACACGTTAGTCTCATACAGCGAAGCTGCCTTCTCTGGATCGTTGGTCATCCGCCAGATTTCTGGTGGACTCTTCTTAAACAGCGCGTACGAATCTCGGGGTTGATCACCCGCGATCATCGTCGCCGCACCTTCCTGAAACCATATCGGCTTCCCGACGCCATTGCTCACTAAAACATGATGGACGTATTCGTGGCTGAGGCTCTGCCGCAGCTCCAAGCTTCGTTGAAGTGCCTCGACCCTTGCTTTCCCCGTCTCGGGCGGCGCTCGACGCTGACCGGGCGGAGCAAGATGAATGGCCCCATCATAGTAAGCAACCGCTACTTCACTCGCACACGAGTGCTGCCTCAAAGAATCAACGTCCGGGTAGATCCAAATCTGCGGCTCAGCCGCCTCCATCTTGAGGACTGAGGCGGCGCGTTCCGAGGCGCCAGGAATGTTCGAAACGACCTCAGCAACGGCCCAAGGTTCCACGTCTGGATGTGCATGTACCCAGTGACCTTCCATGGCCACCACCCTAAACTCTGCCCAATACTTCGCGCGTGCGGCACGCTCGTAATCGCCCGCACCATCCCTGCACCTTCCAGGGTGCGTCCAAAGAACATCAAGCCGATTTGCAGCGCTAGCTTGAACGTCTTGCAGCCACTGCCAGCGGTTTCGTCCGGTTCGACCTTCGTGGTCGAGCCCTCCGAGCGTTCCTTGTACGGGCGCCGCGTGGCTGGGACCGCTCGCAACGCGGTTCACTCCTACGGTTCGAACGTCGCTGCGCTGTTGCGTATGAGCTTTCAAGCCCGCCGCCGGAGCTGAATGGACGGCGCGCAACGCGGTCAGTAGTCCACCAGCAATGAGCGCGCCTAGCGCGATCGCCAACGGCACTGTTCTACGAGAGCGTACTGGTTCCATTCTGCGAACTGAGGCAGCAACAAGCGTGCCACCCGAACGCCCGGCAGGACTTGGCCGTTATTAGCGCTTCGACATCGGCAGTTCCTTGGCAATTTGTCGGGACAAGAGGCTTGTGCGGAGGCTTCCTGTCAGAATGTCAACGCGCGCCTTCAGGTCAACATAACGTCTTGCGCTTCTGCAGCGGCATCTAACGCAAGCGAAGGAACGATAGGCCCGCTCCCCCCATGGGGAAAGAGGGCGGGCGACGACCCAGCGTCGCAGCGAAAACGGTAGCTGTTTGCGGCCTGCAGCAAGCGCTGGTTAGGCCCCGATAGTGGAGACCCGGCGGCGAACCCAAGTCTCGAATGCATCGCGGCTAAGCGACCCTGCTGCTACCGACAGCACTGTCTGTTCGGCATCGTCCACCTCTGCGGAGATCTGATGACCATTCAGTTTGAGGAACACGACCATTGCGGCGTAGCCGATGCGCTTATTCCCGTCATGAAACGGATGCCCCTGAATCAAGGAGAAAGCGAGCGCTGCTGCCTTTGACACCAAGTCAGGGTAGAGGTCGTTCCCATCGAAGGTCGCAAAAGGCTGAGCGAGAGCTGCATCAAGGCGCCCTGGATCCTTGACTCCCGGAGATCCGCCCGAAGTTTCAATCAACCGTTGGTGAATGAAGACCACCTGGTCTCGACTGAGTCGTCGCATCAGGCAAGACGCCGAAAAAGTTCAGCGTTCTCAGCAAGGACCTCTTCAACCGTGTCCTTGAAGCCCTGGTCGAGCCTGGAGAAGTAGTCCGTGACCGCTGCGCGCAGGAGGTGCTCGGGGCTCACTCCTAACGACTTGGCACGCTCGGCCAATCTCTCAAGTTCCGCGGCGGACAATTGAACTTCCATTGCGAAAGTATAGCCGAGAGTTGGTCGGAAGCGAATTAGGAGGGCCTATGCGGCTTCGCGAGCTGAGGCGAGAGTTCGCATGGGGAGCACTAGTCTCGCGGTTCGCGGTCAAGGGTGCAGGGCATACTTCACGAATGGGGTGGCGACGAGACGCGCATCGTGTGGGAGTCGGGGTCCCGGATTCGCATTTCATACATGCCCCACGGCCGCAGAGAAGGAGCCTCGACAATGAGGGCTCCGTTGCCCTGCCATTCTGCGCACAACGCGTCTACTTCCTCCGCGGACTCAACATCGAGATGGATCCACATTCCAGGCTGGCCCTGCGCTTGCCTGACCAAAATGAGCTGCACCTTGTCCCGACCTGCCAACACAGTCCCGACCTCAGACAACTCGTCGCCCTCTTGCAGGAAGCAGGACTTTTCGTCGGACCATCGCCATCCAATCTTGAAACCGAGCACGTCGCCATAATAGACAAGGATCTTGTTCACGTTTGTGGCGTACAGGACCGGTCGGCAGTCAAAGATCATTGATTCCTCATACATGAAAAAGCGCGCCTAACGCTTGCCATTGTGCCGCGGCCCTCACCCACCAACTCGAGGATCGCTCCGACCGGCGCTCATCCTCAAAGAGGATACGCTCTGAGAGCGCCGGACGACAGCGCCCGACGCAAGCTAGGACCCCCGCGAGAGGCTGTCGGTCACGAACGGCGAGTTCGGCAGCGCCCCCGGAGAATTGCCCCCCTTTCGTACGCGCAAGGGGTGAGTTACCGTGACGCAGTGTCAAGACCATTAGCACTATCAGTTCTCCTCTTGGGTCCAATGGTCGGATGCGCGCCATCAGCGCCGGTCGCTCAATCGGCGAATCAGGAGCCGTCTTGGGCTAAGAATTTCCCGCCAGCGGCGTCGGTTCCGCAAACGATCGAAGAGAAACGGTTGATAGAGGCGAAGGGTGCCTTCGAGGGCTGTAGGGGGAGATTTCCTATTTCCGGTGGCGAGCCAGATCCAATCAGCAGCGACACCGGGACCGTGGTCCGCGAATCCAAGAGTGGACGGCTACCCGCCGAGGAGATACAGAAAGTGGTACGGCACGAATTCAAGCATTTCCGCGCGTGTTACGAGCCTCGGTTGAACTTGAACGCTTCCCTCGAAGGCCGAGTTGTAACGCGGTTTGTGATCGGGAGGGACGGCCATGTCACCGACGCAAGTATCGCCGACAACACCATCCCAGACTGCTATGTTGCTAGTTGCATGGCACCCGCATTCGAGAAGTTACGGTTCCCCGCACCCGACGGCGGTATTGTCACCGTTACTTATCCGATCATGTTTTCCCCAGGTTGAGATGCCCGTCTTCCTGGAAAGCCTCGCCCGCCGCGCTGACGCCTCCCCGCGGTGGAAACGGCGGCGGAACGTATCGGCCGACTGACATCGCGCCGAACGCGCATCACGAGGTCCATGCCCAGTGCGTTCTCGAGGGCTTACCTGAGAGATTTCAGAGGCGCATCGCTGATGCACCGCTATCCTGAGCTCGCAGCTGCGCAGCTTGCGCCTGGTCCAACGAAGCGACGCCGCGCAAGCCCGGCAAGGTCACAACCCCCTCGCTCCGCAGCCGCATCCCCAAACCAAAACCCTCGCCGGCCTAACAATCTCTCTCGAGGAGCTGCATAACGCCTTGCCGTCGGGCCGCGGACTGAGGCCTCACCAGAATACGACGACCGGCGCTCATCCCCAAAGGGGAAGAGCGAGCGCCGAACGACCACCTTTCAGCAAAGCGAAAGCGTCGACGATGGCCGCCGGTCACCAACGGCTTGTTAGCTGGTTTCGCTACGACCCGCTCGCAAGCGTTCGTCGAAGGAGAACTTGAAGCGTCGCACAACGCGGAGTTTGGAGAAGCCTGGGTGCAAGAGGTTGACGAGAAAGTTGCTTTCCGTGGGCACTAGCGCGGAGGGTACGCGTAAAACGGCGCTCGAGCCCCGATCCAGCCAGTCGTTTCCGATCTCCTGGAGTCGTTGCGGCGCGGGGTGCTTGCGCCATGATCGAGGCAGGTCAGTTACTTTGATCGCGCCGATCTTCACCACTTTGGGCACGTCAATCTCGATCGCGACGAGATCGGACGGCAAAAGCTCAACATCACAATGAACAAGCACCTCGAGGCTCGCAAGCGCCAGTGATTCAGAGGTGTAGGTGATAAGCCGTCGTGGCGTGTGCCAGCGTCCCGCGACGATGAGGCCGCCTCGACCATCAAGGGGGACACGAGCGAAGGGCTTGCGGCAGATACGCCATATCCGCATCAGGCGTAGATTCCGTGGGTCATCTGAAGGAGCACTTGCTCCACCTTGCGCTCGCCTATTTCGGTGTCGATGAAGGCAAGGGGCACCGCACCGCCCAGCGCGCGATTGGAACGTTGAAGCCACACGCGGGCCTTGTCGACACCACCTAGAGTGGAGGCGGCCAGATGCAAGATATACGCGATCCGATAGAGCCGATCTGATTCGATGGGAGACAGCTGCTTTTCATGCTTGCGACGAGCCAACGTTCGGGGGGCAATTCCAACCACCTCTCCGACTGAACTTAGGTCTGTCCGCAGTGCGACTGACAGTGCCTCAAGCGAAGCGTAAGGCAAACCCTGTCGAACAGCATCGACGAAGTCGGCAGTACCCGAGATGCCTCCGAGAACCTTGGGACCGCCAAGAAGGGCGGCGACCTGAGCCTCAGCACTCTGTGCCATATGGCATCATCCTACAGCCAATTGGCAGCAGAGGCAAACGAGGCAGAGGTCAGTCTGTCTTCGGTTTGACTCGCTGGCGAGGTCAAAACTCCGCCGCTCTCGACGAAGGCTCGCATCGAAGCGGGCTTTCTCCTCAGGAAACTCCAGGCCGGCGAAAGCATCGGTCTTCCTCACTCAAGGCCCATGCCGTCCATCGGCAAGGCCTGCCATGAACTCCGAATTCAGGACTCTGATTCGACCTGGCGTCTCGTGTACAGAATCGACTTTGACGCGGTGGTCATTGTCGAGGTCTTTTCGAAGACAACCCAAGCTACGCCACAGAAAACGATCGCCACCTGCAAGTTGCGACTCCGCAAGTACGACCACGATGGGAAGTGAAACCATGGACCGAGCAAAGAAGAAGAAACTCGAACAACGCGGCTGGACAGTGGGGGATGCGGCAGATTTTCTGGAGCTCACTGAGACGGAACTCCGTCTTGTGGAGATGAAGCTGTCCTTGAGCGCTCGCCTCCGAAAGGCACGGGAGAAGAAGAGGCTTACGCAGGCCGAACTTGCTGAACGGATGGGGTCTAGCCAGTCGCGGGTGGCAAAGATGGAGGCAGGGGACCCGTCTGTCTCGCTCGACCTCTTGGTGCAGGGACTTCTGGCAACCGGCGCTAGCAAGCGCGAAATCGCGTCGGCGCTCGCCGGCAAGAAGAACGCGGCGTAGCTCGTCAGCGCGCGCCTTCCTCGATCTCGGCTACCTTCGTTCGGACATGGGGAGAGGGAGAGGGGTCTCCCCGTAGTCTTGACGCAGCATGCCGAAGCGCCGGAGCGCTGGTCTTGAAGAACGCTCAAGGCCGCAAGGCGAGATTACTCCCCTTCGGCAGATAGCCACGACTTGGCGGTAGTCTCGGCGAACTTGGGATCTCGAGGGACGCTCGCAAGCAGGGCGCGGCGACGTACGTACTCGTCCTCATCCTGGACAAGGCCGCGAAGTAGCTCCTGCGCTGCCTCCCCGTCCTGACTCCCAAGAAAAATCAAGATCTGCCATCGTGCATCGGGCTCTGAGTTCCCGAGACAGGCGCGAGCAAGAAGCATCCCGTTGTCTGGATACTCGAGGAGCATCTCAAGGATGAGCTCGCTTTCGTTGTCGCGCGCAAGCACATAAAGGAGAAGAGCTATCTCCGATTCGTCCAACGAACTCTTTGCGAGAGTCTGGTTTGCTGTGGCCCAGAGCGCCGCCCATTCGGAATAGTCCGTCTCCCATTCTCCCGATCTGCCAGTCTGACGAGTGGCCCACTCCTGGAACCTCTCCACCTGTTCAGCAAGAACTTTCATGTCGGTCTAACGTCCTGCCAATCGTAACACCTCGCCGGACACGGTCTTGATCGAGGAGCGGACCTGAGCGGGTCGGCGGAGTGGTCAGCGGGTCTCGTGCGGGAGCGGGATTTCGGCTCCGCGGAGCGCGGCGTGGATCGCGGTCACGA
>JAEYYX010000106.1 GCA_023428245.1 Pseudomonadota bacterium | reverse complement strand
TCTTAGGGGAGCTCAGGCTCGCGCAGGCGGGAAAGGGAAGAAGGGGGGCTTCCGGAGCGGGGAGAGGCGCGCGAGGGGGAACGCCTCAGGGAGTCAGCAGAATATGAGAACAATGGAGCGTCCGGGGAAGAGCCGCGCGTGGAGTCAGCAGATTATGAGAATCTGGGGCACAGCTAGCAGCAGGAGCGAGCGAGCATCTGATCAGCAGAATATGCGAACAATGGAGAGCAGGCGGGGGTGCTCACGTCCTTCGTGGACAGTGGGAGGGTTTGATGCGCGTGGCGGGAGTTTGCGCGGCGAGCCGACGGGCGCGGCGCTGCGGGCATTGCGCAGAGGATGGGTGAGGGAGGTGACGGAGGAGCTGCTCTCATTTGTGGGCAGTGAGATGAGTTGCACGTGAGGCGGGGCGAAGCGTTGGGCTCGTCGGACGAGGCGGGCTCAGGTGAAGGCTCGGCTGGGCTGAGCTAGATGTGATGGGCCGGGGCCGAAAAACAAGGAGAGGCGTTGGTGGGCGTGCTCTCGGATGGGTCTGTGGGCGGGGGCTCCGATGGAGTTGGATTCCGTCAACGTCGAACCATGGAAGCAGTTCCTCGCGAGATGGTAATGCTTTGACAGAGGAAAATCGGCTTAGGGCAAATTTATTCAGGGCGCCGGTGTTGGTTTTTCGCCTCCTGTTACTGAATGGCGCGAAGCTACCCTGAGCGACATGCGAGACTCGAAACTACATCGTGCGCGGGCGAAGCGCGTCATGGGCGGATCTCTGATCTTGGCGTTCCTGGTCGCGTGCTCGAGTGGACCTTCGGGCTCGCCGGACGACGGGGCCTCTGGAGGTGCGGTGAGCGCGGGCGGGACCGTCGGGCAACCGGGCGCGGGCGGTGCCATCGCAAGCGCGGGCGGACAGCCGGCTCAAGGTGGGGCACCGGGAGCGGGCGGGACGATCGAACAGCCGGGTGTCGGTGGCAGTGAGCCCACCGGGAGCGGCGGCGAAGAGGCGAGCGGCGGTGTCGGCGGCAGCGGCGGAAGTGAGACGGGGCCGGGTGCTGGTGGTGCGGAGACGGATCCGGGCTCCGGCGGCGGCAGCGGTGGCAGCGTGAGCCAGGTCACTGTCGTTCTCGCGGGCGACAACGTCGATCAGAACGGACCGCTCGCTACGACGGTCCAGGACCTGAGTTTCTCGGGCGGCGGGCACATTCTCGTTCGTCCGACCACCATCACGACCGAGGCGAATGCGAAGCATCCAGTGGCGATCTGGGGACCGGGTGGCGGCACGCCTCCGCGCGACTATCTGCAGCTTCTCACGCGCATGGCGTCGCAGGGCTTCGTGATCGTTGGCATCAGGGAATCGACGGGAGATGCGGTGCTCATGTCTGCGGCGATCGATTGGCTCGAAGATCAGAACGAGGATCAGAGCAGCCCCATGTACGATCGCCTCATTCTCGATCGAGTGGGCGTGTTCGGTCACTCGATGGGCGGGCTCTCCTCGGAAGCGACGGCGCTCGTCGACAAGCGGGTCACGACCGCTCTGTTGGATAACAGCGGTTCGTTCTCGCATGATGCGCTTGTGAACATCACGATGCCGGTCGGCATCATCTACGGCGAAACGGGCCAGGAAGCTCCGAACGCGGAAGGTGATTACAATAACCCGGGCAATAAGGGTCCCGTTTGGCTGTCGAAGATGAAGGGCGGCGGTCACGGTTCCGGACCTTGGGACGGAGCGAGCGCGAACGTGGCTTGGATGCGCTGGCACATCGGCGGCGAGAACTCGCGGAAGAATGACTTCCTCGGACAGGGCGGCCGCTTCAACAACACCGGGATCTGGGAGACCAAATTCAAGAACTGGGACGGCTTCAAGAACTGGAACGAATGAGAGGCGGAGCGCGCGCGGGCATCGAGCGCGCGCGGCCCCGGTCCATCACAAGCACCTGAGTCCGACCGAGCCTTCGCCTGAACCCGGGGGGCTGCCGCCTCGCTCCGGCCTCACCTGTTCAGGCGCTTTTTCTCGCTCGAGCTCGCTTCGTGCGAGCCGAAAGCGCGGCTGCTAGGCTGCATGTCGCAGCCCGATGGGACGCCGAGAGGGGACACTCTCTTCGACGGCTGATCGGGTGGCGAGTGAGACGGGAGTTCTTTTTGAGTCGACGTCGCGGGTGGATAGGTTGGACCCTGATCGGAGGAGCGCTGCTCGCCCTGGGCTGTCGCCAGACTCGCCAGCCCATCGAGCCTTCGTCGCTCCTCGCGTACAACGACGCGGCGATCGCGGCGCGGCTCGGACAGCGGCTCGGAATCCAATCGAGTATGAGCGTCGGCCAGGATATTCTCCTTTTGCGGACGGACGGCCGCGTCCTCAAGGTCCGGCCGACCACGGTCGTCTACGTCGAGGACACGAAGGGGAAGGTGCACCAGTTCTATCCTCCGTTCGAGGTGGCGCTCGAGGGCGAGACGCTGACGATCACGATGGACGGCACCGATCCGGTGAGCTTTCCGCGGGCGGAGATCGCGGAGCTGTTTGTGCAATTGTGAGCGTCAGTGCGGTCGACGAGTGGGCGGAGCTGCGCGGTCGACCCGTGGCGGAATAGAGCGATCGAGGGCCGAGAGGAGCGGCTCCAGGGCCCGGGCCGATCAGGGTTCGCTCGGCCGAATTCGCCGACCGGAGACGAAGGGGGAGCGGGCGTCGAAGAAACGCCAGGGGACGATTGTCGCTTCGCCTTTGTCGCCGATGCCGATGCGTGGACTCGTTTGGATCAGCGGTTCTTTCGGATTCTTCGGCGCTTCGACGTAGAGGACGTCTCCTGTCAGGTCGAGGCCGTTGTGGCGCCTGTCGAATCCTAACGTTCGACAGAGAAGCCCCGGGCCGTTCGTCTTTCCTGGGAGCTCGGTGACGGGCTCGAGGGCGCGCAGGAGGACAGCGTGAGGCACACCATGCTCTCGTGTCACGAAATTCAAACAATGCCACACCCCGTAGATGAAGTAGACGTAGGCGTGTCCAGGAGGTCCAAACATGACCTCGTTGCGGGGACTGCGATGGCCGCGGGCGGAGTGAGCGGCAAGATCTTCGGGCCCCTGGTAAGCTTCGGTCTCGACGATGCGTCCGACCATCTTGCGGCCTTCGTGAACGTAGACGAGGTGATGTCCGATCAGCTCGCGCGCGACGACGAGGGTGTCTCGAGCGTAGAAGGAGCGTTTGAGCTTGCGCGACATGACGAACGGAAACGGCGACGGCGCTCGGGGCAGTCGATCGGCGCGCGCTCCTTCGAGTGTAGTCGAGCGCGGGGAAATGGCGCGCGGGGCGAGGGCCCGCTCAGTGGCTCATGGTGAAAAGCGAGGCGCGAGCGCATACTCGAGCTCTGTTTCGTGAAGGACTCGGACTATTTCTCGAATCACGCGCTGAAGATGCGCTTCCCCTGGAGCCTCTATCACGGCCCGATCGTGCGAGAGCTCGAGGCATCTCTTCAGGCGAGCCCCGGTCCTCGCATCTTGAACGTGGGATCGGGTCCGTTCTTTGAGCTGAGCGGGCTCAGGAACGAAGGCCGCTCCATCACGATCTGTGACATCGAGCCGAGAGCCATCGCGCTCGCCCAGAAACTCCATGGCTCGCGCATCGAGCGGGCCGACGTCGTCGAGCCGGAGGGGCCGCTTCCTTACGGCGATGGCGAGTTCGATCTCGTGGTGTCGATGGAGGTCATCGAACACACCTCCGACCCAGTGCGCTGGACGGAGGAGGTGCTGCGAGTGATTCGTCCCGGTGGGACGTTCTTCTTGACGACACCGAACTACGACTCGACGAGCTTGCGAGTGCTCGAAGCGACTGCCCTCGAGGTCGTGGCGCGTCTCCAGGGATTCAGTCGCAAGCACATTCACCCGAACAAGATGACACCCACGCGGCTCGACTCCGTGCTCAGAGAGGCGGGCGCGACCGAGCTCGAAATTGCCAAGATTTCGCTCGGCTGGGTGCTCGCGGCGCGCGCTCGGAAGCTCTGAGCGCCCCACCTCGAGAAGGGTGGGATGCCCGTAACTCTGGCGCGCCTATCTATTTGCCGCGCCGCTTCGTGGTGCCGCGGCTGGCCGCGGCCTTCTTGGTGCGCCGGCCGAGGGTTTTCTCCGAGGGAGCAGCGGGGGTGGTCTTGCCGCGCGCGAGGAGCTTCTCGGACTTTGAGCGAGCCTTCGCCTTGGGTTCGGGCTTGGCTCGGCTCGGCTTGAAGGTGCGAGATTCCGAGGGCGCGCGAGGCCTCCGGCTCGTCGGGGATGTGGGGGTGCGGGGCGAGAGCTCACCCCGGGGGCGGCTGCGTCCGATGGGTCGGCCAGGGCGAGCGTCGGCCTTCTCTTCGAGCTCGGCGAGCTCTTCAGGGCGAAGTTCTCGGCGTCCGTAGACGGTTCGACGGAGCACGAGGGACTCTTCGATCGTCACGCGCAGCCGATCGCCCAAGGTCACCGTGTCTCCTGAGCGCGCTCCGACCAAGGACAGCTCGTCATCGCTCATCTCGTAGCGGTCGGGTCCGAGCTGCTCGAACTTCACGAGCACGTCGACGAAGGGATCATCGAGCTGGACGTAGACGCCCGAACCCGTGACGCCCGTCACGCGTCCCTCGAAGGTCTCGCCGATGAACTGCTTCATGTACATTGCGCGGTAGAGGTCGGTGACCTCCCGCTCGACTTCCATCGCCGCCCGCTCACGGGTGCTCGACTCGCGCGCCGATGCGCGAAGAAGCTCAATGGCCGGGCCGCTCCTGTCAATCGGCTCGCCGCGCAAGATTTCCTTCACTTGGCGGTGGACGCAGAGATCGGGATAGCGGCGGATCGGGCTCGTGAAGTGCGTATAACAGGGAGACGCGAGCCCGAAGTGCCCGACGTTGTCGATGTCGTACTGAGCCTGCTTCAGAGAGCGGAGTAGGAGCATCGAGAGCACGTCGCTGCGCGGGTGGCCGTTCAAGCTCGCGAGCAGCTCCGAGAGAGCTTTCGGCTCGGAGAGGGCGCTCACGTCGATCTTGACGCCGAGTTTTTCGCCGACGTCCGCGAGGCGCTCGAGCTTCGCGGGGTCGGGCGCGGCGTGGACGCGGTAGATGGTCGGGGCTTTTCGCTTCGTGAGCCACTCGGCGACGAGATCGTTCGCCAGGAGCATCATCTCTTCGACGAGCGAATAGGCGCGCTTCAAGCCAGGGCGCGTCGCGCGCTTTGTGACGCTCACGGGCATTCCCGTGGTGTCGTCGAGGCGGACGCGGGGCTCGGGGAGGTCGAGGTCGAGGGCACCTCGCTCAATGCGGCGCTTTCGGAGCTTCGTGGCAAGCTCGGCGAGCACCATCAGGTCAGACTTCATCGCTTCGGCGACGGGAGACGAGGGCGACTCGTCATCGAAGCCGAGGGTGCGCGCGACCCCGTCGTAGGTCAGGCGCGCGGCCGAGCGCATCACAGCTTCAGTCAGCTCATAACTCTCGACACGTCCCTGCTCATTGAGGTCCGCGATCACCGCGAGACAGTAGCGATCGACGGCGGGCAAGAGCGAGCAGAGATCGGCGGCGAGAGCCCGGGGCAGCATCGGGATCGCGCGGTCGGGGAGGTAGATCGTGCAGCCGCGGGTGCGCGCTTCGTCGTCGAGGGGCGAGCCGGGTTGTACGTATTCGCTCACGTCGGCGATTGCCACGTAGACGCGGTATCCCTTGCCGTTGCGCTCGACCCAGATCGCGTCGTCGTGGTCGCGGGCATCTTCGGGATCAATGGTCGGGAGGGGAATGTGCCGGAGGTCGCGGCGACCGTTCAGCGAGATCTTGGCGAGGCGCGTCGCCATCTCCTCGGCGTTCGCCAGCGTGGCCGGGCTGTGTTGTTCGTTCACCTCGGCGCCGAGCAGGATCTTCTGGACCTCGGTGCGTACGTCGCCCTGAGGGCCGAGCACAGCGATCATCGAGCCTTCACAGAGCTCTTCCGCGAACTTCGGGAAGCGCGTGATCTCGAGCACCACAGCGTCGCCGTCGCGGGCTCCTTGGAGATCGCCGCGCACGACGATGGGACTGCGGATGCGCGCGTCGTCGGGCTCGAACCAGGCGCCCTTTCGCTGGAGGCGTACTGTGCCGGCGACGCGGCGATTCCGTCGCTCCGTGACGCGGTCGACGCGCCCTTCGAGGCCTTTGTCGGTGCGCCGAACGATCTGGACGAGGACTGTGTCGCCGTGGACGGCTTCGTAGATTCCATCCGGAGCAATGAACACGTCGTCTTGGCCGGGGGCTGTCACGAAGGCGAACCCGCGCGGGTTCACGGAGATCGTGCCTTCCCAAGATCTGTCGCTGCTGCTCGGCTTTTTGTCGGCAGGCGGAGCGTCAGGGGCGCGGCGACCGAGACGGACGCGGCCGCCCGGGAGCATTTCAAGGTGGTCGGTTTCGAGGAGCGTATCGATCAGCTCGAGGAAACCAGGAAGATCTTCTTCATCGAGCGCAAGGCGCGTAGCGAGCTCGCGCGGGTGCGCAGGGCGCTTCATCGTCTTGAGCGCCTCGAGGATTTGGTCTTTGGGCGAAGGATCCTTCGGACCCCATTTTTTTCTCATAGATTCGTTTCTTTACTTACTAGCAATCGTGCGACTGGCGCTCGTCGGGACGTCACTCGGCGATAGTCGAACCGAGATGTACGCTGATCTCATGGGCCACAATGTTGGCGGGGACGTCTCGATAGGTTAGGAGCCCCCCCGGGCCTGCGTTGACTTCGGCGCTCACGATGGTACCGACGCCAAGCGCATAACTGAGCGCTACTGTGGTTTGGAACAAAATGCCATGGGGCTCTTTGAGGTCCTCCGCGCCCCGTGAAATGACCTTGTAGAGTTTACCCGTCGTGACCCCGGCGGTCAGCCCATAAAAGTCGAGCTGAGACTCACCGAAGGTCGTCGGCGTACGGAACGGGCTTCGATCGGTGAAGATGCCGCCGCCGATGCCAAAGCGGTCGTTGATTTGGCGGGTCGCCCCGAGCCTCATGTTCAAGACGGGGCGCAGATCGAGGCTCAGGGTGTCGTTCTTCATCGGCACCTGGAGACTGCCATCGACGGCGAAGCGCCATTTGTCGATGTCGTAAGCGAATCCCGTGTGGATGCGCGCGGGTGCGACGACCGCCGCCTCGATCCCGAGGTTCCCGGAAAAGTTCACAGCAGACCCGAGCGACCCACGA
Source organism: Pseudomonadota bacterium (assembly GCA_023428245.1). Taxonomy (GTDB): domain Bacteria; phylum Myxococcota_A; class Polyangia; order Polyangiales; family Polyangiaceae; genus NIC37A-2. The sequence goes on along the minus strand of JAEYYX010000106.1, from coordinate 1,252 downwards.
ACGGAGGTCACCTCTGCTTCGACTTCTTGCAGATCTTGGCCGAGACGGATCGCTGGCGTTCGAATCACCGCGCCCATGCGCAGACGCGACGAGAGGCGCCACTGCATGCCGACGATGAACTCGAGGCCGACTTGGATCCAGTCGCGCGTGTAGTGGCTCAGGACAGCGATGCCCCCGGGTTCGAGGGAGACGAAGGCGTCCTCGATGTGCTGGAGGGTCCGATAGGTCACGAGCGCCGACGCGCCGAGGGTCAGATCGTCGGTCGGGGCCCAGCCGAAGGAGGGACCAACGTGATACTCTTGGTAGCGAGAATAGAGATCGTAGGCGAAATCGAGGTCTCCGTTTTCGTCGGAGACGGAGACTTTCGAGCGCAGGATCGTCGTAGACTGGGAAGGGACGAAGACGCCGAAAGCAGCGCCAACGTCCCCAAGACGGGCTGTCGCGGTGAGCCCGGCGGGAACGACCGTCAGGTCGAGAGAGCTCAGCTTCTCGAACTTTGCGTTCGGGTTTGAGTTTACGAACTCGGGCGAAGAGCCGAAGCCGAGGGTGTAGCCGTTCACCGAGGCGTCGAGCCGGAGGCCTCTCAGGTGACCGAGGCCTGCCGGGTTATACCAAGCGGCGCCGCCGCCGCGTGCAGTTGCAGTGATCGCTCCGCCGATCAGAGCAGCGTCCCCCGAGAGATAGAAGGCGTCGAGGTTCCCGGCGCGTGCGACACGGGCCGAGGCGAGCAAGCCCAAACAGGCGCCAAGTGCGAAGAGGATCCTCATCGAGGAGAGAGGCTCCCGAAGCGCATCTCACCGAGGAGCTGCGCATCAAAGTAACACACGGGGACCATCGAACCGATCTCGGACAGGGGGCGAAATCTTCGGTCACCGGTCCAGAAGGACGAGCGAGGGGGAGGCCGCCGCCTGAGCGGAGGGGACTCTAGCACGACGGGGACCGGGAGGGCAGCCGCAGGCTGCCCGGGCGGGCGCGGAGCGCCGGTGCGTATTTGGTAGGGATGCTGTCGGGTCAGGGGGACGGTGGACTTCCATCGAGGGCGGCGGCCGGCGGCGCGCGCGAGAGCTCACGGAGAGCTCATCATGTTTCGGGTCGGGGTCGAAGCGCTTCTGGTGGAGCGCGCGCGGAGGGCGCGCGATGGTCATAGGTTCGTTGCAGGTGCGTCCCTCGAGGGCGCGGAGGAAACGGGAGCGTGACTTCGGGCGGCGTTCAGGACAGACGAGTGACTGAGCGCGCGGGGGAGCACTCGGAG
>JAEYYX010000055.1 GCA_023428245.1 Pseudomonadota bacterium | reverse complement strand
GTTTTGCATTAGCCGAACGGCGTCACGCTTGAAGTCGTCGTTGTAGTTCTTTCTCTTCTTCGCCATGGTCCATTCTCCCGGAGCATTGTTGCTCCATTTTGTCTCCGGGAAATCGGATCAGGTCCAGGGGGACGAAGCGGGGGAGAACCCTAGCGGCGCGGGAGCCGCAGCAGGGGGAGTTCCCCTTGCAAATGCGAGTCCATCTGGCAAGACATTGCGTGTGCCGGACTCCTTCGATTCTCAGAAAATGGCAGAGTACCGCAAGGGGGTGCTCAAAGTTGAAGCTGGGCTGTTCATCTGAGCCAGTGCTCGCTTGCGCCGACGAGCATCCTGACGCTAACCGATATTTCTGCGACGATAACGGCATTCAGGCATTCGACCTAGAATCGTGTGCCGAGGTGCTCGACGCATACAACGGCTGCGTGCTTGCCGCGAAGGGGCAACAGTGAAACTGTCATGGCTGGGTGTTTTGGTTCTGGGGGCGGCCGTTCTGGGGGCGTGCAAGTTCCCTGCGTTTGAAGGGTCGAAGGTTTGCTCCGGGTTCCGAAATGGTGACAGTTTTGAGGTTGTGCTTCGAGAGCGAACGCAAGCAGGAGTACCTTGTGAAGAATCGCTTGGCCTCGTTGAAGGAACCCACTTAGCCATTTCTGTGAGCGATGTTCCGTCTGACGGATGTGGGAGTGCCATTGGTTCTGTGCAGGCTCCCAATAGCTTGTTCGTTCTGAGCTTCGAGCAGGATAACTCGAGCGACCTTCGGGATGAGCGCTCGTACAGTTGGGTCAATTGGAGCGGAGCCTCTACTGGGGACTGTTCCGGCGATCTGAACTTCTTTCTGACGGAGCTTGAGCCAAACCCGATTACGACGGCAGCGACGAGCCAATTGTTGATCAGCTACTATGACCGTCCGGGGAGTGACATTTGCCCAGACTATTGCACGGAAGCTTTCTCCGTGGACGTGATTCGCGTGAATTCGCAATGACGCCTCATCGCGTTGCTCGACATCCTTGACCGAGCAACGCGCGGCAATCCTCCTTCCGGTTCGTCCCTCCTTCCGGGCGACGGCGATGCCTGGCGGTGGACCAACCCCGCCGACACCCATCTGCCTCTCGTCTGTACGTCCTCGCTGGTCCCCGCCTTGTAAGCACGCAGGCTGATCGGAAGCTCCGCGGATGGCGGACCGAGAGATTGCAGGGCTGAGGGCGGAAATTTCGCGGCAACGAAAGGGCGGTACGCGCGTTCGATATTCGGAAGACCTAAAGGCGCGGGTCCTTGAGTTCGCTCGAAGGCGGCACGCCGAAGGCGGGTCGTTTCTCTCGATCGTGAGGGAGCTCGGGCTCTGCCACGCGACTTTCAGCCTGTGGAAACGGACGGAGCGTCAGGGGCGGGTCCTGCCGAAGCTGCGTCGGGTTGTCGTTTCTGAGAGCGCCCCTAGGCCGCACTTCATTTCGCCGGAACGCCCAAGAGCGACACCTCGACGCCGATGCAGAGGTCCATCACGACAGTGAGGCCAGCGCTCTCAGCGATGCGCGCGGTCTCATCGTTTGAGATCCCGGACTGAAGCCAGAGGGCCTTCGCTCCCACACGCACCGCTCCTTCAGCGACCGAGGGAGTATCGATCGAACGGCGGAAGACGTTCACGAGGTCGATCGGCACAGGCACCGCGTCGAGGGTCGGGTAGGCGGTCTGGCCGTGGACCGCCGTCTCCTTCGGGTTCACGGGGATGACCGTGAAGCCGTGGGCAAGAAGGCGCCTGAAAATCCCGTAGGAGGGGCGCTCGGGATTCGAGGAGGCTCCGACCACAGCGATGGTCTTCGTCTTGTCTAAGAGCTCATAGAGAGCCTTCTCGCTCGGGTTTTCATGGGACATCTTCTCACTCTAGCGCCGCCCCAGCTCAAACCAAGGTCAGCGCGCTGCGCGTGGGGCCCCGTGCGCCTCCCTCCTGTTTGTCGCACGGGGCCCCGGTCTGCTTGCCCATATGTGTCAGTGTGTCGTCCCGTCACCCATGGTCTTTTCTTCACACTTCTCGCGCAGCGGAGTGACCTCCGCCCCCCGTCGTCTCGCTCCCCGGCGCTACGACGAAAGTTCTCGTATGCCTGCGCCGCCACCCGATTCGGTCGACGCGCGGCGTTGACCCGGCGGAACAGAGGCTGCCCAGGGGCGCCTTTCTGATGCGACAGGCTGCCAGGAGAAACTCTCCGCGGCGCCCTCGCGACGGGCGCCACCCTCGCGCTCCTCCCTCTGTCGCCAAGCGATGCGGAGATGAGCAAGAAACCCCGCCACCCTGGCCAGACTGTGCCTCGCGCTCTTCACACCGCAATATGTCGCACGACAAAAGGGGGGCCGTCTTGACCGGGAGCGCAGGAACGCTTGTCTCTCGGTGCAACGCAGCACCTCGAGCCCTTCACGCTCTTCTCATGGTTCGTCCTTCTCTCCCTTCGGACCGCTCCGAGACCTGGGCGGTCGCCATGTTTCGCGCTCGTCACTCGGCGCGACACCGAAGGCCTTCCGGTAAGCGCGGCTGAAATGAGCCGCGTCGGCGAAGCCGCACTCGAGAGCAATCTCGAGCAGTGAGAGGTGTGCATAGGCGGGGCTCTGGACCATTTCCCGACAGCGCCCGAGCCGGAGCGCCCAGATCGATTCTCCGACGCTCATCTCCGCGTCGGCGAAGAGCGCGTGGAGCGTGCGCGGCGACATCCGAAACTCCGCCGCTATGAAAGTCGGGCTGAGCGCACGCTCTCCGAGATGAGCTTCGATGAACTTCAAGATCCTGCGCCTTTGGAGCACGCGAGCGGAAGGGGTCGCCAGCTCGACCGCGCCCGGCGAAGGCGCGGCCAAAGCGGAGACCAGCGGGACGAGAGCGTCCGTCACCCTGCGGATCTCGTCGTTTCGGAGCACTGGAAGCTCTTCGAACAGGCTGCGCAGGGTCCCCGAAAGAATACGAGCGAGGCCATCGCGTCCGGACAACACCCTGGGACTCCAGTTCTTCTCGACAGACCGGTCGGGGATCACAACCAGGCCGACCCGCGTCCCCGGCGCGGTGACGCCCGTGTGAGGAATTGCGGAATGGGAAATGATGAGCTCCGAGGGCCGGTTGATCATCTCGTGCCCGGTGGGGAGCGACACACTCTGACTACCTGCGAGGCAAACTCCAATCACCCAAGCTTCTTCGCGATCGGAGGCGATACGTCGTGAGGTGCGCTCGACCACGAGCGGACTGCCTCGGTTGTCCACGCGTGCGATGCGCCGATCGCCGAGCTGGACAAGGTGGAAGTCGATCTCGAGGGAGGACGGCGGACGCGCTGGCGCGTCGACTCCGATGATCTGGTCACAATACTGCTCCTCGAACACGCGGTAGGAGTTCGGATCCGACCCGATCGATAGCTGAGACCGAAAGCCCTCCTGCTCCCGCATGCACTCTCCCTCATGCGGCGGCGACCCCTTCAAACGACTCTTCCTCCTGAAGAGGAGTCCCGCCCATCCATTCACTCATCGTCGACGACGAAAGGAACGTCAAGCGGCCTCCGCTGAGGAGCGATTCCGATCAAGAAATGACTACGGGAGGGGCAGTCGCGCGCGCGCCTCGCGTACGGAGGAGGGCGCCGAGTACGAGCAGTGCCCCGACGAAACTGAGCAGGTCGCCGACAACGGGCACCGACAAGATACAGAACAGAAGCGCACACCCTGCCGCCAGCTGGACGTAGGGGTTTTCGCTGCGCTCCCTGAGCAGATGTCGCCCGATCGCCAAGGGCAACACGCAGCTTCCGAGATAGCCGACCACAACCGATCCGAAGAGGAGCGCAACAGCGAGCGGAATTCCGATCAAGGTGAGGATCAAGGTCGCCACCGTCACGAGCAGAGCGAGCCCACCGACGAGACCGAGGCCCATGTTTCGGACCGGGCGTCGCTCCATCTCCGCGCGTAAGACCTCCACCCGATGCGGCACAAGCGCAAGCAGCACAGCCCCGACAAGCCAGCCAATCACCGTCCCCAAGAGATTTCCGAACAGGGTCTCAAAGAGCTCCGGCCACGGCTCTTCGTCCTTCTCCTCCCCCCCGCAGGCGAGACAGCTCCTCAGAGGCCCATCCCCACGCTTCAGCGTTCCGAACAGAACCGCCACCTCACCGACCTCGACGCCCTCTTCGATGTCGAGGGTTCCTCGAAGCGCGATCACATCCTCGCGAACCCGCGCGCCCTTAACGAGACGCGCCTCGCCTCCGATCACAAGGACGCTCCCTGTCACGGTGCCCTCGATCAACACCGAGCCCAGGACAAACACATCACGCACAACCTGGTCCGGGCCAACATGGCCACGTTCGGGAACGAAAAGGTCTTCATCGGGCTGGGTCGGAGTCGCGACCGGTTTCGCGGCGTCCGGCGCGACACGGGGTGCGGCGGCGCGCACAGAGACCAGCGAGCCATCCCGCTCGACGACGTAGTCTCGATCGCCGAGCAGCATGACGAGCACCTTCTCCGCGGGCTCGCCGCGCACGCTCAAAGAGACAGGCTCTTGACCAAGCCCCTCTTGGACAAGGCTGAACCCCGCCTCTTCCGCAAGTCGACGCGCTGCTTCGCTTCGAGGTACGTCGGTGAGCGTGAGCGAGACGATCTCGCCACTTGGCCAGCCGCCCTTCTTCTCGACAGCGCCTTCGGCAGAAAGAGTCCAGAGGCACGCGCAGAGCGCAAAGAGAGGCCAAGTGCGATGGAAGGGCTTCATGACAAGCGCTCCTGTTTCGAGAGTTCGCGTGCGACGAAGGCGAGGCCCACCGCGACGACGAGGAGGATCGAGAGCCCGAGAGCCACCATCGGCAGCACCGGAATCCGCTCGACGAGCCAAGGCATGAGCGCCTTGGCCCAGCGCCAGAGGGTCAGTGCTCGATGGGGTAGCTCTTTCCACTCGTCCCCCCGCATGAGCGCGAAGCAGACGCTCCCGAGCGCAAGAGCCAGCACCACCATCCCGAACGCGACCATCGGGAACGGCGCGCGAGCGCGCTCCACCTTCACCCACTCTTGGACCCTAGCTTCGAGAGAGAACGCCGCATGAGCCATCGCACCGAGCCGCACCCCGCACTCTTCACAGGAGTCCACATGGGCCGTGGCTTCCGCGGAGAGCGCAGCCTCTTCCCCGTCGACGAGCGCCGAGAGCACCCAGTCACTGACGTGGCCGTCTTCCCGAAATAGCAGACCCGCAGGGAACCGCGATGTGTCAGTCATGTCCTCTCCTTTCGCTCGCTCGCGCGCCGCTTGAGCCCGTCCGTCGTTTCATTGCGCCCAAGTCCGTCCGCCGCCCTACTTCGCCCAAGCCCGTCCGCCGCACCACTTCGCCCGAGGGCCTGGCCGAGTGCTTCGCGACCTCGCAACACCCAAGTCCCCACCGTGCCGATCGGAACCCCGAGCCGCTCCGCGATCTCTCGATAACCGAGCCCCTCCACGTGCAGCAGGACGAGCGCGTCTTTCTGACCGGGAGGCAGGGCGCGCAGAGCAGCGTCAAGATTCCTGAGGTTCTGGCGCTCCGCGAGGAGGGCTTCAGGGCTCGGCTCCCGGCTCGGAAGCTGACCGACGAGGTCTTCGCCATCCCGACTTTCGGAGGGCGCGGAGCGCGCCCGACGGCGATACTCCGAGCGGAGCGCGTCGAGGGCAACATGACGAGCGACGCCGAGCACCCAAGGCAGAAGCTCCGCGCCCGCGCGCAGTTGGCTTCGCTGTTCGAAGGCGCGACGTAGCGCTTCGCTCGTACAATCCTGAACATCTGGGTCCTCCTTCGCCCTCCGCAGAACTCGCGCGACGAGGCTCTCCACCTGCGGTCGACATTCGGCCAGAGCATCCATCGGGGAATCGGGGGCGGTGCGAAAGATCGCGCTCGCAGAGTACGCGAAAAGCGGCAGCGAGAGCGACAGACGCATCCAAACTCTCCCTTCGCCTGAGGAGCCACCTTTCTTTCAATGGACGGCCGTTTTTTCCTCGGAGTGGAGCGCGCCGGGTGACCTCCGGGCCGAAATTTCCCAGAAAACACGCAGAAGGCTCGATCAAAGGCCCGGGGAGGTACGCCAGGAGCTCAACGCCCGCAGAGTACGAAAAAAGATCCGATTGTCTGAAAGAAACACCCCACCTCCGTCGAAGAAGGAGACAGGACACGCGCAGCCCGCGTCCTCTCCCTCGGAAACACCATGTCCCACTCTTCTGCTTCTGCTTTGACGCGCTCCCCCGACGCCCGGTTCTGGAACAAGATTGCCGTGAAATACTCGAAGCAACCGGTCCGCGACCCAAACGCCTTCGAACGCAAGATCGCGATCACCCGCTCGCTCATGCGCCCGAGTGACCGCGTCCTCGACGTCGGCTGCGGCACAGGATCGCTCGCCATCCGTCTCGCGCCCTTCGCTGAACAGGTCGTCGGTCTCGATTTGTCCGCGGAGATGGTTCGGATCGCCCGCGAGAAGACCGTCACCCTCGCCGCGCCCAACGTGAGCTTCAAAGTCGGTACCTTGGACCAAGAAGCTCCCTTCGAACCCGCAAGCTTCGACGGCATCACTGCCTACAGCCTGCTCCACCTGGTGAAAGACAGGCGTCACACGCTCGCCCAAGTCTATGAACTTCTCCGTCCCGGCGGCTTCTTCGTCTCCTCAACCGCTTGCCTCGCCGGCTCTTGGATCCCTTTTGGAGGGCTGCTCATCGCGATGCGCCTCCTCGGTCAAGCGCCACAAACGGTCGAGATTTTCTCCGCTCAAACGCTGCTCACCGAGGTCGAAGCGGCCGGCTTCGTCGATATCTCCACCCCCGACGTCGGCGCCACGAACGAGCTTGCCTTCATCGTCGCCCGTAAGCCGATTCAATAGCCCTTAGGCGGAAAAGCCGGCTCGCGTCGATCGTGCCTCGTCGACTCGCGCAATCGCTCGCGCGGCTCGGCCGGGTCGAGTCTCGCCAGACAGATCAATGCGTCACACGCGGGGTCGTGGGCGTCTCGAGGATGGCCACGGGCCAGGTCAGAGGGTCTCGGGTCCAGTCGGGGGCGTCGCCGATGCGGAAATCGACAGCGAGGTCATAGTGGCCGAGAACAGGCGGGACCGGCAGGCCCGTCGCGCGCATGCGGATGCGTGGAGAGGCGATACGGTGCGAGATGACTTCGCCGCTCGTCTCGAGGCCGCTTGCGGCGCGGAGCACAAAGCGGAGCTCGATGTTCTGGCCGAGCTCGTGGGACTGGAAGCGGAAGTAAGCGTGCACCTCGAGGGGGATCTTGGCGTCGGGCGGCGGGGGGAAGCCGGGCGGGACGTTGATCTGCTCGACCAGTGAAAACAGAGACATGTTGTTGCTCTGTTGGTCGACGCTCGAGCCTACCGCGGCGGCTAATAGGTAACACTGTGCCATGGATGCGAGCGGGGAGTCCGGGCAACTAGACGGAGAAAGGCAACGGACTGCCGCTCCCATAGCCGAATAAGGCGACAAGCCCAAACAAGAAGAAGAGGGCCCCGAGGCTCACGCGAATCCAAGTCCATGCGCGCCCGTCCAAGGGTCCTGGCGGCGCTGGTCTTGGCAAGAGCTCGAGCACTCCAGCCGCCGAGACAAACAAGGCGAAGAGCCCGACAATGGAATACACCGGCAGACCTAAGGCCACGGTCGAGAGCAGCTCAGCGCGCTGACTCTGGACAAAAGCGGGGGGAACGTTCGCGTAGAGCTCGGGTCCACGCGCAAAGCCGCAGTAGACAATGAGACAAAAGGTAGTAGCGAGGGTCACCCCGCGCCCGGGCAATCCCCGCTTGCGCAGGTCGAGCGCAATGCCAAAAAAGACGAGCGACCACGCGAGGAGCTCAAACCAGGTCAGGAACTCCAGAGAGGACCCCGAGGACCACACAGCCTCTCGCCATGCCATGAGAACGAGCAGCGATGCCGATAGGAGTTGCGCCACGGGGAAGGCTCGGGTTCTAACATGCCATGTCCCGCCGGACAGCATGGCTCTTCTGCTCCGCGCTCGCGCTCAGCTCGGGCTGTGCGTCGTCCTCGAAGCAGCAGCGAGACAAGGTCGAACAAGCGCGCCTCGCTCTAGAACGGGAGGCGAATCGCCTGGTCGTCGTCTGGGAAGAAGCTGGTCCCGCCGAGCGCGCGATCATGGAGGAGCCGCTCGAACGCGTCCTGGCCGAGAGCGGCTCGGACCCTCGCGTCGCTGAGCTGCGGCTCCTGCTCGCTTCCCACTACCTCGAACAGCGTCGCCGCAAAGACGCTGACCGCATCATCGCGCCCCTCCTCAAAGGCCCCGATGGGCCCGCCCGCGACTCTGCGCAGATCTTGAAAGCAGAGGGTCTGACTCTCGAAGGGCGCGGCGAAGAAGCTCTCGAGCTTCTGCTTCCCCTCTCGGGAAAGCTCGTCGGAGAGAGCGCGCGCAGTCGCCACGAAAAAGCTCTCGTCTTGGCTGCGATCGAAGCGCGCCGCTGGCGACTCACGATCTTGACCATGGTTGATTGGCTCGCGGAAGTCCGCCTGAGCCAGGACGATGCGCTCCGCTTCATCGACGTCTCCCTCGAGCGCGTGCCGATCTTGGCGCAGAAACGACTGCTCCTTGAGTGGTCGAGTGCGGAGTTCGATGGGGAAAAGAAGAAGGCGAGCGACGCGATCGGGCGCTTGATCGTGATGCGTCTGGCGCGCACGGCTCTCGAGACGAAAGACGCCCGCCTCGCCCGGGACCTTTTCCGCAGCGGTCCTACCTGGCTCCGCACGAGCGAATATGGAGACGCCCTCGCGAACCTCGCAGCGCTGGCGGTCGACGAAGTGAGCAGCCTCGGCAAGCGCATCGGGATCGTGCTCGGAGGGCGTGGAAAGCGCGAAAGCCGCCACAGCATCGATGTCGCCCGCGGCATCACCGAAGAGCTCGGCGAAGGCGTCGAGCTCCTCACGGAAGACTTCCGCGAGCTCCTCCCCCAGGCCCTGGCCGCCCTCACGGGCCAGGGCGCCGCCGTGCTCGTGACGGGTTTGACTCCGGAGGCGGCCGCCGAGGCGCGCGACTTCGCAGAGCTCCGCAGAGTCCCGACCATCCTGCTGGCCGCGCCGAGACCGTTGAGCCCGCCCGCCGCTACGGCGTACTCCTTCGTGCTCGGCAGCTCCCCGGACGAAGAAGAGCGCGTCCTCCGCGCAGCGCTCGCCGAAGACGGCATCACGGAGGTCTTGGTGCTCGGCCAGGGCGACGAGACCTGTATCGAACAGACCGAGTCCGCCGGGACACTGACGTTCCCCTGGAGAACCTGGCAAGGGCGCGTCTTCGGATTGATCGTGCTCGGGGACGAAGCTTGCGCCGCCGAGCTCCAGCGCGAAGCCTCCGGGCTCAAAGCACCTCCGCGCATCGCACTCGGCCTTGAAGCCGCCCGAGCGAAAACTTCGCGCACCCTCTCGCTGCGCGCCGGAACCTACCCAATCCTTCGCGACGACGCGGCGGCGACCCTCAGCGCCGGCTCTTCCTTCTTTGAGTCGCTCGGCGCGGACGCCGCGCGCCTCATCTCCACCGCCCTCAAGCGCGTCCAGCTCCCTGGTCAGTCCGATGCAGAGCGCGCAAAATACGCGGAGCAGGTCCGAAGCGAGCTCTCGCGCGTCGAAACCCCTCTCGACACGACGAGCGCTCGTGGGTTCGCCGGGAAGAACACCATCCAGAGGAAGCTCGAGGTACAAAGATGACCTCTCGCCAAAGCTCACCATGACGATCGCAGCTCCCGAAGAACTCACGTTCTCTATCGAACGCGAAGAGGACACCTTAGCCCTCGGCGCGCGCCTCGCGCGCCTACTCCGTCCGGGAGACCTGCTCGTGCTCACCGGACAACTCGGCGCCGGAAAGACTTTCCTGGCCGGAGCGATCGTCCACGCCCTCGGGCACCCCGAAGACGAAGCTGTCCCCTCGCCGACCTACAGCTTGCTCGTTGAGTACCCGACCGATCCGCCCGTCGCTCACGCTGATCTCTACCGTCTCGGCGATGCGTCCGAGGTCGAGTTGCTCGCGCCCGAAGATCTTCGCCGACGCGGCTATATCCTCCTCGTCGAGTGGGGCGAAGGGTACATTTTCGAGCTCGGCAAGGACGGCGTCCACCTCTTCCTCACGACAGATCCTCGCCGAGCGAGCCTCGTCGCGCTCGGTCTTCGGGGTGTCGAACTTCTCGACGACCTCCGGAAACAAGACGCCTAAGCGCGCGCAATAACTCAAGCTTTGCGCTCCCGCAGCACCGCGCGAGGCAGCAGAGAGCCGAACGACTGAGCAAAAAATGCTCAGATGCCACCGGCGGCAAAAGGCGCGATAATTCAAGGACCCATGTCCCTGAGACGATTCCTCCTGATCGCTTGCTGCCTCCCGCTCGCTGAGCTCGGCTGCGGCGAGACGCAAGAGCCGCTGATCATCGCGACCGGCGGCAGTAGCACCGGAAGTGTTCCGGGAAGCGGCGGAGCAGGCTCAGGGGGACGGCGCGGCCGTCCGACCGAAGATCTCGGAGACGATCTGGACATCACGATCGGTCAGCCGACCGGTGGAACCAGCAGCGGCAGCGGCGGCAGTCCAGCGAAGCCGAGCCCGGGACAACTTTCGATCTGCAACATCGACGGAGGCCGCAGCGTCGGACGCGCCAGCGGAAACCTCACCATCGACAATTTTGATTCTCTCGAGAACGGCTACTCGGGCAACGGACTCCAAGGCGGCTGGTTCGTTTATGACGATGAAAGTAGCGGCACGATCGAACCGCCGGAAGACGATGTACGGCCAATCCCCGGCGGCATCAGGGGCTCCGACGGAGTCCTCCGGATCCAGGGAGAAGGTTTCACGAACTGGGGCTCCGGCTTCGGAACGGTCTTCGCGTCCGACGATGAAGGTTTGTGCGTCTTCGACGCCTCCGCTTACGCAGGCATTACGTTCTGGGCCAAGGGCTCGATCGAAGACGATGGTTCCACGGACGAGCCCTGGGATCCGGGCCTCCTTCGGGTGATGTTAGTCGAGAAGGACGTGGTTCCGCTGCCGAGAGGGAACTGCGATGAGGCAGAGGGCGACTGCTGGAGTTCTCACCGCGTGCGCATCGCACTCGGCGAGTGCTGGAAAAGGTATTCGTTCGGCTTTTCCGAGTTCCAGCCGGACCCGTGGGGTTTTCCGGGAGGAGATCTCGACCTGAACGAGCTTTATGAGCTTGCCTTCGAGGTCGGTCGCGGCAACAAGTACGACATCTGGCTCGACGACCTCCGCTTCTTCATCGGAACCCCGCCCAATAGCGCGGAGCTTTGCGAAATGGGCCCTGGAGGCGCCGGGAATCTTTGAGTCTCAAGAGCTCTGCGCGGGGGGAGCTGGTGATGAAGGTCGATCTTCTGTACTGAACTTGGGTTCGAGGCGCTATCTATGTCCATCTCACTGCTCTCTCCCGCGCTCGCCGATTACCTGAAGGCTCACAATCGACGGGAACATCCGATCCTGAAGCGATGTCGCGAAGAGACCGCCGAGCTACCTGCATCACGCATGCAGATCAGCCCCGAGCAGGGAGCCTTCATGAGCTTTCTTCTGGACTTGATCGGAGCGCGGCGCTGCTTCGAAGTCGGGGTTTTCACTGGCTACTCCGCTCTTGTGACAGCACTTTCGGTCGAGCCGCGCGGGGGGACCTTGCTCGCCTGTGACGTCTCGGAAGAGTGGACCCGGCGCGCCCGCGGCTACTTCGCCGACGCTGGGCTCTCCTCGATCCTTCAGCTCGAGCTCGGCCCCGCTGTAGATACGCTCACAAATCGTATCGAGAAGGGCGAGGCTGGCTCCTACGACTTCGGGTTCATCGACGCTGATAAGGAGAACTACGGCGCCTACTACGAGCTCGCGCTCTCGCTGCTCCGGCCCGGCGGAATCCTCATCTGCGACAACATGCTCTGGGGCGGGAAAGTCGCCGATCCGAGCGACCAGAGCGTCGACACCGTCGCCCTCCGAAGGCTGGCCCGCGAGACGAAAAACGACAGTCGGGTCGACGCGACCCTCGTCTCCGTCGGCGACGGACTCCTGCTCTGCCGCAAGCTCTGAGCGCTTCTCCCGCGACGACACTGAGGCTCTCCGGGCCTTCTCTCCCTGCCCCTGACGACACGACCAGGGACGCGCCAGTTTGACGCCTGCACCGCTTCCAGAGCCTCGAAAGGCGCCATGGAGCCCCTGCACGTGCTTCCGAACAAACCGCAGATTGGATCACACAAAACGAGAAGTGCGAGCGGGCTCGGGTCATCTATGGATGGGGACAGGGATGGCCGATGGGCTCCTCAGACAAGAAATCTCAGCTATGCAACACCGCCGCCTCACTACCCTCCTCAGCATCACCTGCCTTTCCCTCGGCTACATCGCCTGTTCATCAGACGATTCAGACGATGCCTCTGGCACCGGAGGAACTGGGCCGTCCGGGGGCGCACCGAGCGCTTCGGGCGGTCGCTCGAGCTCGGGCGGGCTCGGTGGAGACATTGTCATCCCGATCGGCTCAGGCGGAAAGACCCCGGAAGGTCCAGGTTCAGGCGGCAGTGGCGGACGCGTCGATGGGTCGCTCGCCGTGTGTGACCTCGACAGTGGACCGAGCGTCGGCGATCCGAAGCAATCTCTCATGATCGAAGACTTCGAAGAAGACGGCTTCTGGGGCAATGGGCTCCAAGGCGGCTTCTATGCGTTCACGGACAGCACTGGAACTCAGAGCCCGACGGGCGTATCGCTCACCGCCTCACCTCGTCCGGGCGGCGGGCGGGCGCTCCACGTGACGGGAAGCGGACAGACGGTCTGGGGTTCGGGCTTCGGCGCGATCTTGTCGAGTCGAGGCGAAGGCGCGGAGTGTCTGTTCGATGGCTCCGCCTACAAGGGTTTCTCCTTCTGGGCCAAGGGGAGCATCGTGACAGACGGCACGGGTACGACGGATCGCCCCGGCCTCCTTCGGACCAAGGTTCTTGAGAAAGACGTCGTTCCTGCGTCAGAGGGAGGAAACTGCCCGGACGACGACGCCTGTTATGACGCCGCGGGCGCGAACTTCGAGCTCACCGACTGCTGGCAGCTCTTCGCCTTCGATTTCGACGAACTGCTGCCGGAAGGCTGGGGCCGAGAGAGCCTCCCGCTAGATCCCGATGAGCTCTACACGATCGAGTTCGGCATTGCGCAGCGGCACGACTACGACGTTTGGATCGACGACCTCAGCTTCTTCGTCGGATCGAAGCCGACCGCTGAGCCCGTCTGTGACGAAGGCATGGGCGGTATGGGCGGCATGACGCCCTAACAAACAGAACCCTCGGATGCCTCAGGCGCTCGCGCTCTCGCGCGAGCGCCTTTTTCTTTTTGAGAGCACCGCTCACTCTCATGCGTCCACCGCTCACCCCTCGGAACACAGCGCCCGCTCTTGGGAGCTCACCGCTCAGAGAGCCTTCTCTCCCAGGGAGCTCCTCGGTCCGAGACCTCTCTCGCCTCGCGGCCTCGCCCCGGAGGGGAGCCAGGTCGTGCGGAAGCCGTTTCGCGTTCAGGCGCAGAGGACCTCCCCCTCGCCGTTTCTTACAAATTACCCACGGCGCACATCTTCGCTGCCTCTTCTCTTTTTTCGACGACACTCGAGCGCTCTCGAGAAACCCGTCTCAAAATGCCGCAGCTGCGCTTCGCGTCCGCTTTTTCGCATCTCATTTCCGAGATGCGCTCGCTGCGCTCTGGTCCGCTGTTCGTCGACATTGCCGCGCAGATTCGAAAATTTGGTACCCGAGGTGCGCAGCTTCGGCAGACGACAGGAGACTTGCCGGGCGGCTCTTCGCTCCCCTGCCTGTAACTTTCTGAACTGGCGGGCGAGTTTTCCGAGATGCGCCCACATTTCGCGGCACGCGTCCATGTTCTCGCTTTCCCTGAATGTGGTCGGTTTGTGAGTCCCTTTGCCCCCCCCCTTCTTCGAGCTCACTTCTTCGTGAGGTGGGATGAAGGAGGACTAAGTATGGATCATGAATCATCACTCTCTTCCCACAAACGCCATTGCCGAACGCTTCACTTTCGCCGACGATGAACGAATCATATCTTTCCTTGAATGCTCATCGAATGCTGAGAGGAAGGAACTGGCTCCGTGGTTTTGACTTACCGAAGGGATCGAAGCGAAATGGGCATTCAGGAGTTCTTCGCGTCTAAGAGGAGTGGGCGAGATTTTCTCATCCGGAAGCTGAAAGAGTACGGACCGCGGCTGAGCCTCGTCGCCTTCGCCTGGGCGCTCGAAGGCTGCTCGTGCAGCGACATCGTCCAGCCTGAGCCCTCGAGTCCTCCCGAGGCCCTCTCCGTTCGGTGCGCCTGTCAGATTACGGGAACGACCCCGGGCGGCGCCGTGCAGAACGAGATCCTTATCGATCCCGAGGTATGTGTGCCTGAAGCCTACCGAACCAATCCTGGGAGCTACTGCGGCTCAGAAGAGCTCGCCGGGTTCCTCGAGAAGACCTCCCTCGGCGTACTCGAGTCTCAGCTCGCCACCTCCTGCACCTCCGCGCGCATTGTGGTGAGCTGCGCGCCTGTCCTGGGCCAAGAGGGAGGAAAGGCCGCTCCCTCGTGCAAGGGAACCTGCGGCGAAGTCGCCTGTGACGCAGAGAACTGCTCGGACCTCGAGCTCTGGAACGGAAGCTGCGATTGCACCCAGGGTTCCGCCTGCGGTCGAGACCCGAGCGCCGCCGTGTGCGCGCCCTCCTTCGACGGAAGCGTGCTGACAGCGTCGGACGAGCCGCTCTCCCTAGGCGCGGGCGGGGGAGCTCGTCGGGCTCTTTTCTCGATGACGGGCGGCTGGCTCCCCGGCTCGACAATCTCGACCTCCCTGAACTTCGACGTCTGCGCGGACGGCTCGAGCTGCAGCGGCGTCTCCGACCAGGTCTCGTCGGATGTAGGCGGTACTTTCGAGCTCCTCGGTGTGCCCTGTCCCTTCGGGACATGTGGGCTCGGGTTCCATACGGAGGCAGAAGTGGACGACTTCACTCTCCACCTCGACGTGCCTCATGCCTTCACGAACGTCACGGTCGAGGCCTTCGCTCGCCATGGCGCCCTGAACGTCACCTCGAGCGGCTTCGGGTACATCATGCCCGGCGACCTCGTGCTCAGCGCTCGTTTCTCCGACAACGGAGTCCCCAAGGTCATCGCGCCTCAGCTCAGCGAGTACGTCGTCTTGGTCTCGATCGATTGGAACAATAAAACCATCAGCATCCCGAACCTCGGCATCGGGTTCCCCGGCGGCGAAGGAACCATCACCGTCAACCTGAGCGGCTCTTTCGGAAGCTCCTTCTTCGAGACCTTTGACGCGAGTCTCTACTACGACGACAGCGAAGAAGAAGAAGAGCCCACCGGCCCCGATACGGACGGCGACGGGATCAAAGACGATCTGGACAACTGCCCGCTCGTCGCGAACCCGGACCAAGAGCCCGTAGCGAGCCCCGTCTTGGTCGCCGGCAGTGCGAGTTCCGGCTGCGGGAGCGCGACGGTCAGCCCGCCCTCCGCAGAGGACATCTGCTTTGGCGAGCCCGTCACGGTCACTTCGAACCAACCTTCGACTCTGCCCGTCGGAGCAACGACCATCGTCTGGACCGCCACCGACTCTCACGGGAACACGGCGACTCTCGAACAAGTCCTCGAGAACCAACCTGTCATCGTCGGCTCGAACTCGGTGTCCCTCGCCGATCGCGCGAAGGTCACTTCAGGAGCGGTCGTCTCCCTCGGAAACGCAGCAACCTCCGTCGGCCATGACGCGCTCGTCGGGACCATCCTCTCGCGCGGGAATCTCGAGATCCGCGACCGCACCCGCGTCACAGGCTCGCTTCTGAGCCAGGGTGTGATTCGCCTCGGCTCGAACGTGATCGTGCCCCCCGGCGCCGTCCAGCCGCGCACGATCCTCCCGCTCGGCACGTTCCCCGAGCTGAACATCGCGCCCTTCACGGTCGGGACCATGCAGGTCACGCTCCAGCCCGGCCAGAGTCGCACCTTGACCCCCGGCCGCTTCGCGAACATCAACGTGGCGTCCCGCGCCTCGCTCAGCTTGCCGCCGGGAGACTACTATCTCTCCTCGCTCACCCTCGAGCCGGACGCGCGCCTCATCTTGTCCGGTGCAACGCGCCTCTTCATCCGCTCCTCGCTCACCATGCGAGGAAACGTCCAAGGAAACGGCTCGCTCACGTTGAACTACACCGGCACGAACCAGGTGACCTTCGAACGCAACTTCACGGGCCATATCCGCGCGCCCATGGCGCGCATCAGCCTCGGCAGCGGCAACCAGCTCACCTTCCGCGGCAGTGTCATGGCGCGCGACGTCGAGCTTCGGCCCGGAGCTTCACTCTCCTGCTTGTAAGCTGAGTTCTTATGAGCGCGCCTCGCCCATCAGGGCCCGTCGCGCTCAGTTCCTTCCCTCCATCCCCAACGTGTTCATCCTGAAGGGGCCCCTCGCGGGGCCCCTTTTCTTCGAGTAGCTTTCCCGGCGTGGGGTCTCGCTTCCTTCGCCGAACCCAGGTTCTCCGGACCGCTCTCCTCGGCGCCCTCGGGATCGTGGCCTGTGGCGGACGCACAGAGCTCCTCGGCCTCGACGACGGATCGAGCTCGGGCGCGACGGGTCCC
Organism: Pseudomonadota bacterium; assembly: GCA_023428245.1. Classification (GTDB taxonomy): domain Bacteria; phylum Myxococcota_A; class Polyangia; order Polyangiales; family Polyangiaceae; genus NIC37A-2. The sequence continues at coordinate 132,255 of JAEYYX010000055.1, read as the reverse complement.
CTGGTTACAGGTGGTAGAAGCTCGACCGGAGGAGCGCCGAACTCGGGCGGCGCCGGCGCGAGCCCCAACGGCGGAACGGACAGTGGCGGGGCCAGCTCCGGCGGAGCGCCTTCCGGCGGCACGTCCGGCAACGGAGGCGCGGCGTCCGGTGGCAGCGGTGACCAGGAGACCTGCATTTTCGGGGCGGATAAGGAGTTCCTGAGCTCAGGCTCGATCGACGTCGGGCGCGCTCTCGCTCGCACCGAAACCGAGCTGCTCATCGCTGGCTACTATGGGAGCGGCGCCGGAGAGGCGCAGACCCACCACTCGGCCCTCGTGCGCCTTCGACCCGATGACAGTCTGCTCGACGATTATGTCGTGAGCTTCACTGAGTATGACGAACCCCGCGGCATCGCCGCGCATCCGAGCGGTTCCGTCTTCCTTGCTGGAATTGCGTTCGAGCCCACTGACGACTCGGCCCAATCCATCGTAGCGCGCTGGAACGCCGCGGGCGCGCTCTGGGCAACTTTCGAGGGCAGCGGGCGCAATGAACACACCACAGCGATCGCCGCCGGACCCGCCGGGACCACCTACGTCGTCGGCTTTAGCTACGGTCCGCTCGGGCCAAACGATACGCCGCAGGCGTTCTTGCGGCGCTACTTGGACGTCGAATCCGGGACGAGGACCGTTGAGTTCGACGTGAGCGATCTCACCCGACTGAACGCCGTCTACGTCACCGCATCAGGTGACGTCCACATCGCTGGCTCCTCCCTGATCCAAGGACGCCACCGCGCTCACCTCAGCGTGCTGAAGGGAGACAGCCGAATCCATAGGAACTTCGACGAAGACGCCGAAGAAGCGACCGCTGTGCTCGTCGCCGACGACGGGACCATCCACCTCGCGGGCTCGGGAACGCACGGCGCTTTCGCGAAACGCATCACGAACAACGGACGTGAGCTCTTCACAAGTTGGATGAACGTGTCCAACGTGAAATCCGTAACGCGCGGCCTCGCTTTTGACGCCCGCGGCGCCGTGTGGTGGACCGGAGGGTACGCAGAGGAAGGCGGCGGGCGTTCCTTCCTCACGGCCCTGGCCGAGGACGGCGATCGCCCCTGGACGATCACCTTCGATGGCATCGCCTACGCCATCGCCGGCGACGACTCCTGCAACCTCTACCTCGCGGGCGACTTCCCCGACGGCGAGGGAGAGAGCGCCCTGATCAAGGTCCCGGGTCGTCCCCAGTAAGGACGCTACCATCCTTCCCCTTAGTTCTCTGCTTGTTCGACCAAACTCACGAGCCGCTCATGCCCCATCGCTCCGGGCTGTTCGGCGCGCTTCTCACCGCGCGAGAAGACGAGGAAGTTCGGGATGCTCTGGATCCTGTAGCGACTCGCCAGGCGGGGATTCGTCTCCGTGTTGACTTTCAGGACCAGGGCGCGACCAGCGAGTCGAGCCGCGGCCTTTTTGACCTCCGGCGCGACCATGCGACAAGGACCACACCACGAGGCCCAAAAGTCGACGAGCACGGGAACGCGGCTCTCCCGCAGGACCTCATCGAAGGCTACCTCGTCGACTTCGAGCGGCTCGGCGAGGGGCGAGAGTGGCGCTTTGCAGGCCCCGCACCGACCCCGGTCCGCGAGGTGTCGTGACGGTATCCTATTGTGCCGTCCGCACTGCTCACAACGCCGCATCATAGCGGTAACGTGCTCATCTCGCAGGCGATCGTCAACTCTGAGCACGAAAATCTGACGATGTGTACTTCGCATGCCCACCCGGGGGCGCTCCTTGGCCGGCGCTCCGTTTCGGATGATGATGCCAGCTCGTATGGCTTCGCTTTCGACGCTCGCGCTCCTTCGTCCCCGCACTTCCCTCGCCCATAGCCTCCTCACATCGGGCCTCGGCGCCGTGCTCCTTGTCGGCTGCGCCGAGCCCCGCGCGCCCGAGCCGAACCTGCCGGCGGTCGCGCCCTCCGACGAGAAAGCGCAAGAAAGACCTACGCATCCCGCCGCCGCTCCCCGGGCGGAGCGCTCCGAAACCTCACCCCGCGAGGCCTCCCGTTTTCGCCTCGTCCTGCCGAGCGACGCGAACTTTCTGCGCCGCCCGCTGCCACCCCAGCGAACCGCTCGCTACAAAACCTTCCGCGAAAAGAAACAGATCCACGTCGGAAAGGGCTCCCTCTACTCCATCGATCTGCTGAGCGACGAGAAGTCGATCGTCGTGGCGAGCGGCGATGACTCCCAGGCGCGCGTCTACGAGCGCGCGAGCGGGCGCCTCCTCTGCACAGTCCCGCTCGCAAACGCCGAACAGTTCCAGGCGATGATCCTCCCCTGGCCGACCCTGACGCCCGAAGGGGAAGCCGCGTTCCTGAGCGCAACCCCTCGCGGCCTCTCGCTGATCTCCGCGACAAGCGGCGATGAGATCGCCCTCTTGAGCGCCGCGCCCGCCGAGGAAGTCTTCTTTTCTCCGGACAAGACAATCCTCATCAGCGAGACCTCGAAACTCCCGGAGCAGACCTCAGAGCTCGAGTTTTTCGAGCGCCAGGGCCTCGACCTGAAGAGCCTCGGCACGCTTTCCTTCCCCGAGCGCGTCGATGGCGTCGCCCTGAGCCCGGACAACCGCTACCTCGCCATGACTCACTACCCCGCGAACGAACTGCGTGTGATCGATCTCCATAGTGGGAGCGACCTCTTGCGCATCCCAGCGATGCGCTACACGGGCGACCTCGACTTCTCCCCCGACGGTCGCTTCCTCGCCGTGAGCGGAGAAGGACTGCTCGTCGTCGACCTCGCGAACCCCGCGCGCCGCGCCTACGAGGGCGCGTTCGGGAACAACATCAGCACTGTGCGCTTCTCTCCGAGCGGCGACGCGATCGCCGTGAGCGCGTATGACGGTCGCCTCCGCATCTTCTCGCTCAGCGAACGGGAGCTCCCGGGCTCCCCCGCGCGACGCCTCTGGCTTTCCCTCGAAAAGGAGCTCCGCCACACAGGCACCGCAAACGTCTATCGCTTCTCTTTTGATCCCGATGGAGACGGCCTGACCTCTTCCTCCGGCGACCGCACAGTACGCTGGTTCCGGGGGTTACCCGCGAAGAACGAAGCTGAGCAGACTTCTCGCCGCTTCCAAAGCGTCGAAGAGTGGCAAGCCTATGCCCGCGCCCACGAGCCCCCTTGGCCCGAGCCGGTTCCGCCTCACATGGAGAACGGAAAGCTCGTCGTTCCCGCTCTCGACGCGCCGCCGCGTCCGACTCGTGTCGCTCCCGGCCTCTACGACTGCCGCATCACAAAAGTCTACCGCATGCGCGACTGCTTCGTGGAAAAGCTCCCGAGCGGGCACACCTGGCTCCGCTTCGCCCCCGATAACCTCTTCGCTCTCGGCGGCGTCCTCTACGACGACGGGCCCGTCACTCGTTTCGAAGGAACCTTTCTCGAACCTTCCCAGGTCATGGGCTGCCCCGACTGCGAAAAACAGCCGATCCACGGCGTTTTCCGCGGCACCGGAAAGAAGCTCGAGGGTCTCTTGGTCTTTCGGACCTATTATGACCCGTCGATTCCGCCCGAGCTCCCCCCACCGAACGTCCCGATCGTCGAGATGAACGACCGCTTTCCGGTAGAGCTCGCTTTCCGAAAGACACCCCCTCCGCCACAAACTCAAACCACGCCAGAAGGCACCGTCCCCGAGACCCGATGAAACGCGCTTCTCTCCTCCTTCTCTGTCTTCTTCCTTGGCTCCCCCTCACAGGTTGCAAAGCACATGTTGGAGCTCCGAGCGCTCCCTCTGACGCCCAAGATCGCTGCCGAAATCAGTGCATTTCCCTCGGCATGGAACTGTCGCAAGTCGCGCTCGTCCGAGCCGAGGTCATCTGCGTCTGTGATGTCCGCACGCCCCATCAAGCGGCGCCTCTCCCCACGCCGCGCGGTGCTGCCGCCTCCGTCTCTGCCGCAGCAAGCGCCAAGAGCAAGGCGAAGCGGTACGAACAGAGTCCTCGCTAACAGCCTCCGCCTCCTTCAACCTACGAGTTCACCGCTCACGCGTCCCCTCTTTTTTTTGAGGCCCCCTCCCCGCCGGCCCCCGACCGCGCTCCCCTCTCCCTCGCCTTTCCCCCGAAAACCCGAGGCACCCCCTCGCCCGGCGGGACTCCCCCTGACGGTCTCGGCCAAGCCGAGCCCGTGGGGGAGTATCTCAGCTGCCCTTTGACGTACGCCCGAGTCCACGACAAAGCTCGGATGCTCATGCTGCGCGCCTCCCAGAAGCCTTCCTTCTTCCACCCGAGCCTCCCGCTCGCTCCCTTCGGTCGCTCGCTCGCTGGCGCGCTCCTCCTCGGCCTTGGCGCAGGAGCGCTCGGCTCCGGCTGTGTCCCGAAGAGAAAAGCAGAGAGCTCGGCGCCGAGCTCCGCTCCCTCCACGCCGCCGCCGCCTCAAAGTACACAGTTCAATCACAGCGCGGCTCTCAGCGTTCCCTCCCTCGCCGCCAGCTACGCGCGTTTCTTCCCGATCGGCGCCGCTCTGGAGCCGACGCAGATCGGCGTCGTCGGCGATCTGGTCGCTCACCATTTCGTGCGCCTGACCGCGGAGAACGCGATGAAACTCGGACAGGTCTGCGCGCGTCCCGAGTGCAGCTACGGAGCCGCTGATACGCTCGCCGCTTTCGCGCGGGAGCATCAAATGCAGATGACCGGCCACGCCTTCGTCTGGCACCAGATGTACCCTGCGTGGTTTTTCTCGGGCGGCGAAAAGAAAGCCACAGCCAGTCAGGTTTCCGAGCGTCTGCGCACCCACATCTTTCAGATGACTGAGCGCTACGCGGACGTCATCGACAACTGGGACGTCGTCAACGAAGCCATCTCGGACTCTCTCCCGAAGACCTACCGCGACGGCGCCGAAGGCTCCGTCTGGTACGAAGCCTTCGGAGGCCCCGGCTATATCCGAGCTGCTTTCGAGTTCGCTCAGAAAGCCGCCGAAGCCCACGACCCCACAGTCAAGCTCTACTACAACGACTACAACGTCGTCCGCCCCGAGAAGCGAAAGAAGATCCTCGAAATGGTGCGGGAGCTCCGAGCGTCAGGGGTGCGCGTCGACGGCGTCGGCATGCAAGCGCATTGGAACATCGAGTGGCCGAGCGCAGCGGACATCGACGCGACCATCAAAGAGCTCGCCGCTGAAAATCTCCTCGTGAAGGTGAGCGAACTCGACATCAGCGTCTATGCCCGGGACAACCACGACACCAAAGTCTGGCAAGCGGCGGTCCCCGACTCTCCGGAGCTCGAACGGCGGCTCGCCGCCCGTTACAAAGAGATCTTCCGCGTTTTTCAGGACAACGCCGCCGTCCTCGACCACGTCACCTTCTGGGGCGTCACGGACGAGAAGAGCTGGCTGAACTATTGGCCCTCCCGGCGCAACAACTATCCGCTCCTCTTCGACGCGCGCCACGAGCCGAAGCCCTCCTTCCACGCTGTTCTCGAGCTCGCCCAAAGCGCGCCGACGAGCGCCGCGGAGTGAAGGCTCAAGGGTGCGCCTCGAGTTCCTGCGGCTGGAGCTCGAAGAGCTCCTCCGTTCCCTTCGACGGGAGCCGCCGACACATCGATGCGGCTCGTGGGAGCGCTCTGCTCGTCTAGCGGAGCCGCGTGCCGTCTCCTTTCGTCATCTCCGGTCCACCCACCAGACGAAAACGCGCGCGCTCGAAGCCTCAGAAGCGAGAATCGAGACTGTAGCTATCGACGACGAAACCTTCGTCCACGATCCCAGCGACGTTTCTTGACTACGGGTTCGCTTCCTCCTTCTCCTCGATGAGACATCCCAAGCGATCGAGTCGACGCTCCCAGCGCGCCCTGTGCAGCTCGAACCAAAGCTCAGCCCCGACGAGCGTCTCCGTCTTGAGCTCGACCATGCGCACCCGGCCCTTCTTCTGGGTCGTCACGAGACCCGAGGCCTCGAGAAGTTGGATGTGCTGGCCGATCGCCGAGAGCGACATCGAAAAGGGCGTGCTGAGCTCAGTGACCGAGGCCGGGCCCGCTACGAGCCGCTCGATCATCGCCCGGCGGGTCTGGTCGGAGAGGGCGTGAAACACCTGATCCAGGGATTGCTGAAGCATTTCCTTTAGTATTGTCTCCGACCCCTCAACCATCAAGCGTTTACTTTAGTATTTCGCACGGAGCCCTTTTTTCGCTGCCGCCGCTCTCCTCTGAATCCGCACAAAATTCCTCGCCGGTCGGTCTCGGACGCCTTAGACCGCGCCCCATGCTTTCAGCGCTCCTGATCGTGGGAGTCCTCCTCCTCGCGGGGCACTTCGCTTACCGCACCCAGCGTTTCCCTGAGTCGACCGCGGACGTCCTGAACCGCTTCATCATCGACGTCTGCCTGCCCGCGACGATCCTCCGGCTCGTACCGAAGCTCGAGTTCCAGCCGGCCCTCGTCACCTTGGCCATCGCTCCCTGGGCCATCGCGCTCTTCGCTTATGGCTTCGCTCGAGCCACCGCTCACGTGCTTGGCCTTGATCGCACGATGGCGACGGCCCTCTTCCTCGTCACCGCCCTCGGCAACACATCCTTTCTCGGCTTTCCGATGATCTCGGCGCTGGTCGGCGAAGACGCCATTCCCCTCGCCTCCGTTTACGACCAGCTCGGCTCCTTCCTCCTGCTCAGCCTCGTCGCACCAGTCATGCTCAGTTCGCTCACGACTGGCTCACGCCCGACGCCCAAGGACCTCCTCAAGCGGGTCATCTTGTTCCCGCCCTTTATCGCGCTCTCGATCGCTGTTCTGCCGTTTCCACTTCCCTCCTTCTTCGACCCGCTCCTGAGCGCCGCCTCAACTCCTCTCGTCGCGCTCGCGATGTTCTCGGTCGGCTTCAAGCTCCGCTTCTCGACCCCCGAACCTTTCGGGATTTTCGCTTGGGGACTGGTCCTCAAGCTCGCGATTCTTCCCGCTCTGAGCCTCGTCGGTTGCCTCCTCTTCGGCGTTCCCCAGGACATCCTGATCGTCGTCGTCCTCGAAACCGCCATGCCCACCATGGTCTCGATCGGTGCCCTCCTCATGTCCTACGGAGTCGTGCCCGAGCTCGTCGCCGCCTTCGTCGGCTGGGGTCTCGTCGTGTCGCTCATCACCGTGCCGACCTGGGCCTGGGTCCTGTTTCGGATTCTCCCGGGGCCTTGAGCGTCACGGAAGCTCGAGCGCGATCCTTCGGTCAGAGCTCGCCCCTTCCTCGCAGCCGCTTCCTGGTCACAAAACGTTCCGTTTCGGAGCTCCTCGTGAAGGATGACCCAAGACGATCTCGGCGCGAACGGGAAGAAGTCTTCGGCGTGCTCGAGACGCCAGCGGCGGGCGCCCGTCGACGAAGGGCCCCTGCCCAAAGGAGACACGAGGTGGCTCTGCGCGCCTGCAGAGCCACGCGCGCGGCGTCAGCTCCCTACGGGACCGCGACGAGGTCGGTCACGCAGAAGTCGAACGGCTTAGCGGAAGTCGTGTCCGTGACGACCGCCCAGGCGATCTTGATGATCGAGGAGCGATCCGGGGCATCGTTGTTCGCGAACGCAGAAGTTTCCCAGCAGTTCGCGCGCAGGTCCTCGAGCTTCACGGTGAGGATCCCGTCCGCGGGAAGGGGCATGAGCTTGGTCTCGCTGGTCGTGCAGTATTGAACCCCGTCGCCACCATCGACGGAGAAACGAAGGCTGAGCGGGATTGTCGGACCATCGAGCTTGAAGGTGAAGGCGCTGATCCCCGAGGCATCGAAGGGCTCCGGTGTCCCGCCGACGGACTCTCCCGTGTCGGGGTCGGGCACCTTCGGCTGATTCAGGTTCAGCCCGATGGCCGCTCCCCAGAACTCGCCGTAACAATCTGTCGCGTTCGGGTCGGTGATCTCACACTTCGTGTCCACCTTGAATGCCTCTCCTTGGATACAAGCCTTCGTCCCGTTGTCGGCGATGCTCTCCGAGATCGTCTCGACCGTGTGGACGTCAGCGTAGCCGAAGATGGCCCCCTGAATCCCGAGAGCGTTTGCGTCGGCGTCGAGCCAGCCGTCATTGAAAGGAAGCGCGACGTCGCCCTCCGGAACGATAGGTCCGGGGCCTTCACCGGCTGCGCCAGCGCCGCCTCCCATTCCTCCCGAGGGTGCACCTCCAGAGCCCCCACCGCTGCCGCCGCTCCCTCCTCCGCCACCTACCGACGGAGAGCCGCCCGTCGGATCGAGCCTCCCTTCTCCTTTGTCGCTACACCCTACGATGACGAGACCCCCGAAGGTCACCGTCGAAACCATCGAAATAAGCAATTTGTTCATACTCTCGTTCTTCCTCGTCACCCGACGAAGCTCCCATGAGCAAGGGTGGAACCGAACGCGATCGCCTTCGCTCCCCAGCTCACAGCCGAAAGATGTCAGGATCGCGCAACCCGCGCCAGTTCGTCGCAGTCTTTCGCGCCCGCTAACAATTCTCCATTACAGGCGCACATCACGGTCCGCTCTCTGCATATCCTCCGACCGTTCGAAGCGCCGTCCGAATCGCAACGCGCACGAGTCCTCCTCGAAACACTCGGCTCCATGAGCCAAGCGACGGACCGGCCCACGGGGAGCGACGACTCGCGCTCAGCTCGCTTCGCTGGCGCGCTCGAGTGGATGCACTACGCCTGCGGCGTCCCCTCTCTTCGTTCGGGTCGTGCCTCCTCCCGAACCTTTCGCGCTCCGCGGCCTACCGGCCGCTCTGCTCGCGAAAGCTTCATTCGGAGTCGAACTTCAACGTTTTGCTCAACGCGCTCGAGTGGACTCGCCGGTTTGGCTCCGTTCGAATCCACTCGATCACGCCGCTTCGCTGGCGCGCTCGAGTGGATTCGAACCACTGACCGTCGGATTAGAAGTCCGATGCTCTATCCAGCTGAGCTACGAGCGCCCGAAGTGCCACCGCCAGGAGCGGGGCTATCGACGAGCGCTGTGTCTAATCGAGCGCGCTGGGCCTGTCCATCCGGTCCCCCAAGACGCGGGGGAAATCGGGCTCAGTCGTCGCGGCGACCACCGAACACCCCTGCGCGCCAGAGGAAGTAGAGGAGCTGCATGATGGCCGAGAGAGCGGACGCGACGTAGGTCATCGCCGCCGCGCGCAGCACGGCGCGCGTCCCTGGCACCTCGGCGCGATCGATCATGCCCGCCTGCTCCAGGGCGAGCACCGCGCGGTTCGACGCGTCGAACTCCACCGGAAGCGTAACCAAGGTGAAAAGGACAAAGGCCGAGAACATGACCACACCGACCCAGACGAGACCCGTGCTCTGAGCCGCGAGACCCAGGCCCGCGACCATGGTGCCCATGTTCGAACCAATCATGGCAGGCTTGACGACCAAGGAGCGGAACTTGAGCGGGCCGTAGTCGGTGGCGTGCTGGATCGCGTGACCAGCCTCATGAGCGGCGACGCCAAGCGCCGCCAGAGAGCGTCCGTGGTAGACGTCCGGCGAGAGCCGCAGCATCTTGGCGCTCGGATCGTAATGGTCCGAGAGGAAGCCAGGCGTCTCTTCGACGCGAACCCCGTGGGCGCCGCGCTGTCGAATCAGTTCGCGGGCAGCGTCCGCGCCAGTCCAGCCCCGGCGGCTCGCGATGCCGCTATACTTGTTGAACGTCGCTTTTACGTTCCAGCTCGCCCAGAAGCTGAGAGCGAGACCGGGGAGCGCAACGATGAACCAGTAAGGATCGAAGTACATGACTTTTTGGAACTTAATGTCACCCGGTCAGGGCGCAAGCGGCGCACAGACCAACAAGGGGACACGCACCCGACCCCGCGCCGCGGGGGCATACCGTTCACGAGGAAAGGGGGAGGGATTCGTCACACTGGCAGCAATCGCGTTCTCTACGTTGGCCGGGTGCGTGTCGGAGAAACAACCGGGACCGAGCTCCGCCTATTCCCCGTCCGAGAACCGCGGCCTCGAAAGCCTCCTGCAGAAGCCGCGGCAGCGGCCAGATCTTGAAGAAAATCCGGCTCCTCCGGCTCCCGCCGAAAAGAGGAGCCCCGTGCGAAGAGGCCGTTGCGGCGCCTTCGACTGCACCTTCTTCAACGGTGCCGAGAGCGCTCTCTTCTCGCTTGTCGACGAGCACTCCTCGAGCGTCCTCGCGTTCGGCGAAGCCCACGCCCAGGAAGGCACCTCAGGCAAAAGCACAGCTCTCCGTTTCGGTGACGAGCTCTTGCCCGCGCTCGCGCCTCAAAGTCACTTCCTGCTCGTCGAGCTCCTCAGTCCGCCGACCGGCTGCGCAGAAGCGAAGGAGAAAGTGCAGACGGAGTCAGACAAGGTCACCGAAGGCCAGTCCAAGGAAAACCAAAACGACTACATCACCCTCGGTCACCGCTCGAAAGCTCTCGGCGTCCCCGTCGACATCCTCCGACCTACCTGCGGCGAATTCGAGACGATCGCCGCCGATCCGGAGCCTGTCTTTCGCATGATGACGCTGATCGCCGAACTCAGCACCAAGGTCATCCTCGAAGAACGAGCGAAGGCTCCTTCCCATAAATCGCTTATCTTAGCCTACGGCGGCGCTCTCCATAACGACACCCTGCCGCGCCCCGGCTTCGAACCGATGAGCTTCGGACCTGCGCTCCTGGAAAAGACGGGTGGCCGCTACATCGAAATCGATCTCGTCCGACCCGAAGGCCTCGAGGAGAGCGCCTGGTCTCGCCTCCCCTGGTTCGAAGCACTACCCGCCGCCGAAAGCGAAAGACAGCCGCACGAAACCGTGCTCATCGAGCGAAGCTCCGGGAGCTACGCGCTCCTTCTGACCGCGGACCCGTCAGCGAAAGAGCCGACCGACAAGCTGCAGCAATAGGAGCGCGACCATCGGCGAGAAATCGATCCCGCCGGCCGCCGGCAGGATGCGCCGGATCGGCTCGAGGACAGGATCTGTCGCTCGGCGCAAGAACTGGACAAAAGGGTGCCTCGACATCGGCGCGACCCACGACACGATGACGGCGCCGAACAAAATCGCTGAGTAAATCTCGATAGCCAGGTGAATGATCCTTGCCACGGGTCCAATATAGCGCGCGATGCGCGGCTCGCAGCGTCTGAAAAGACCAGTTTGGCTTCCACCCGGAGTTGTCGTCGAGTTTCCCGATCCAAACGACTACGACGACCAAGGACTTCTCGCCGTCGGAGCCGATCTTCGTCCACAAAGACTGCTCAGCGCATATCATGCGGGAATATTTCCGTGGTTCGATGAACCACCGATCCTTTGGTGGTCGCCGAATCCACGAGCTGTCCTCGATCCCGAGCACCTTCACGTGTCGCGCTCGCTCAGGCGACACCTCCGAAGCGCGCTTCGAAGCGGCGAGTTCACGGTACGCGCCACCACCGACATCGAAGAGGTCATGCGCACCTCCGGCGAACTTCGAGAGAGCTCCTGGATCAACGATGAGATGCTCGGCGCCTACGTCGAGCTGGCACGTCTCCAGAAGGCTCTCGCCTACGAGGTGCGCAGAGGATCGCGACTCGTCGGAGGACTCTACGGGGTCCTGAGCGGCGGTTTGTTCGCCGCAGAGAGCATGTTCCATATCGAAACTGACGCGTCGAAGGTCGCGCTCGTGACGAGCGTCTTGCATCGCTTTGCGCTCGGGACTCGGCTCTACGACGTCCAATTCGAGACGGGCCACCTCAGCTCCATGGGCGCCTATGAGATCAGCCGCTCCGAGTACCTGACCCGGCTGCGCGAAGCCCTCTCCGAGTTTCCGCCCCCTGCCCCACCTGCCACACTGGCCTCGGAGACGGGCCCCGAAGCGCAGGAAATCAGTGGTCTCGGCGCAGACCTTCTGCCCTGGGTCGTGCGAAAGCTCGAAGTCCTGTAGTCTTCTGCCTGACTATGCCGGAAAAGGAAGCGAAGCCGCAGCCCGTATACATCATCGAACGTATCCCTGCGGGTGGTGCCCACGGGGTCAATGAGCACGAGGCGCGGACGGAGGGCATCCCCACGCCGGACAACCTCCGTGTCTTCGCAGAGCTCGGACGCGGGGGCATGGGTCGCATCCATCCGGCCACCGATCGAAACCTGCTTCGTCACGTCGCGCTCAAACGGCTCGACAAAGAGCTCGCCAAAGAGAACTTCTACAAAGGCGGGTTCATCGCCGAGGCCCAGGTCACAGGTCAGCTCGAGCACCCGAACATCGTTCCTGTCCATGAGCTATCTGTGAGTCCGGACGGTGTGCCCTATTTCACGATGAAGCTAATCCGCGGCCTAGACCTGCACCGCTGGATGGCCGATCGCAAGCGCCCGCCCGGCTCCACGGAGCGCCTCCAGGAAGGTCTCGAGATCTTCCTCAAGGTCTGCGATGCGCTCGCCTACGCCCATCACCGAGGCGTCATTCACCGCGATATCAAGCCTGAAAACATCATGGTCGCGGACTTCGGTCAGGTATACCTGATGGACTGGGGTCTCGCTCGCCTCATCGGGCGCGCCAGCGGCTGTGCCGCGATGGACGCCGAGGGCCCCGTCGGAACGGCTGCCTACATGGCGCCTGAGCAGGCCCGCGGCAACGTGATGGCCCTCGACGAGCGCGCCGATGTGTTCGGCATGGGCGCCGTGCTTTACGAGCTCGTGAGCGGCTATACGCCCTACGGAGACACCTACGACGCGGACGAAGCTCTTCGCCGCGCGTCCAAAGCAGAGATCATTCCAATCGACACGGCCTGTGAAGGCATCGGTGTCTCGAAGCGCATCCGCAGCATCGTTGAACGCGCCGTCGCGGCGCGCCCCGAAGATCGGTACCAGTCGATCCTTGAGCTCCAGAAAGACGTCCGCAGCTTCCTCCGCGGTGGTCTTCACCTCCCCCGTCAGCTCTTCCAGCCCGGCCAAATCATCATCCGTGAAGGCGACGTGGGCGACAAAGCCTACATGATTGTGAGCGGAAAATGTCGCGCCTACCGGACGACCGAAACCGGTGAACAAGAGACGCTCTCGACCATGGGAGCGGGAGACGTCTTCGGTGAGATGGCTCTCTTGCTCGAAGAACCCCGCGCGGCATCCGTCGACGCCATCGACCGCGTCACGGTGCTTGTTCTCGAGAAGAAGATGCTTCAGGACGGCCTCGGAGCGGATGGCTGGACCGGGGCGCTCGTCCGAGCCCTCGCACAGCGTTTCCGCGACCTCGAGCACATGGTTCGTCAGAGCGGCATGAAGCGTCACACGGACGCGCCGCGCTCGAGCTAGAAAAAGGCCATCATGAGTCGGACTGCGCTGGTCACTGGGGCCTCTCGCGGCATTGGGCGAGCGCTCGTCAAGGGGCTCGTCGCGCGCGGCGTGACCGTGCTCGCTTCGGGGCGCGACAAAGCGAAGCTCCAAAGTCTCGCTGAGGAGTCCGGCTGTCTGATTCGTGCTCTCGATCTCGGAAGCCGCGAGGCTCCCGGTGAGCTCTACGCGCACGCGCGAGATGAGCTCGGCACGGTCGACATCCTCGTCAATAACGCTGGCTACAACTCGAGGAAGGCGCTGTTCGTCGATACCGACCTCGCCGAACTCGAGGCGCAGTACGCCCTGAACCTGAGAGCGCCCGCCGAGCTCTGTCGGCTCGCTCTCAAGGACATGATCGAGCGCAAGAGCGGCCACATCGTCAACGTGCTATCGACAGCGACGCTCCACGCCTCCGAGCAAATGGGCATCTACACGGCGATGAAGAGCGGGCTGACCGGGCTCACCAAAGTCCTCATCAAAGAGGCGCGCCCGCACGGCGTAAAGGTGAGCGCGGTGCACCCTGGCGGCACCGACACCGAGTTCCGAGCCGCGGAGCGGCCGGACTATATGCGCCCGGAGAGCGTCGCGGAGTTGATCGTCCAGTCCGTCCTCTTCGCGCCCGACGACGCGGTGGTTCACGAGCTCGTGTTCCGACCCCTGGTCGAAACGAACTTCTAACATCTTGAGTCTCCGAGGAGAGCGGGAGACGAGGGCGCGCTCGAGAGCCGTCGGGCCCCATGGACGCGCGCCCGGCAAGGCTCTCGGACCTCGATGCGCTCAAGGGCCTGGCTCGCCGTCCGAGACCTGCCAGCTGTTCGTCACAATCGGGTCACACTCAACAGTCCTTGAGGGTGAGCGACAGTGTACGAGCTGAGGGAGAGGGAGGAACTTTTTGTCCCCGGACGGATGGAGACCGAGTCGATTACCGTTGCGACTGCTCCGGGGGGATTCACAAGGTCAGAACACCTGTATGCGGCGAGAGCTCGTTCTCTCCTGCGCACTTGTCTGACTCTACAGAGTTTTCTCCCGAGAGTTCTCAGTGAGAGAAGATCTAAGGAGAAAAGTCAGATGAGAAAAGGTTCAACTTTTGGCAAATGGGCGGTCTCGGCGCCGCTCTTCCTCGCCCTCGGTTGTGTGGGGGAAGCCGTCGACGAGCGTGACATCCTTGCCCTCGAGGATGTCCAAAGCACCCAGCAAGCTCTCGGTTCGAGCAAGCCGCGCGTCGACATTTCGACCTGGAATGGCCTTACGGGTATGGTCGCCGACGGCAACTATCGCCTCACGGCTAACATCAATGCCTCCGGAAAGACCTGGACTCCTAAGTACTTCAGCGGAACCTTCGACGGCAATGGCAAGACCATCTCAAACTTGACCATCAACGTATCCGGCGATGCGGCCTTCTTCAGCACGCTCAATCAAGCCATCGTGAAGAACGTCAAGTTCACGAATCTGAACGTCACGGGAACCTGGCTCGCCGCTGGCTTGGCCACCACCAGCTACGACTCTCAGGTCGAGCGCGTGGCCATCGAAGGTTCGATCGGCGGCTGGTATTCGGCTGGAGGCATCTTCAGCCATATGTCGGGCGGCAGCCTCACGCGCTCCTATGCGAAGGGTACGGTCCACACCGCAAACTACTTCGCCGGTGGTCTCGCGGCGGTCATGAGCCAAGGCTCACTCGGACTGGCAACGATCGTTCAAAGCTACGCGCAGGTCACCGTCAACCCGAACACCTCTGACCCCGCGCGAACGGTCTTCGCGGGAGGCATCGTCGGCTTCGCGAGCGGCGTCGATATCCACGATATCTACGCCGTCGGAAACGTCACGGGACGCAATTACGTGGGCGGGCTCGTGGGACAGCTCACCTGCAGCAGCCCCGACGATTGGCTCTTCTACAAGGGCATCTATCGCGGCGACGTCGTCGACAAAGCCAAGAGCAACGGATGGGCGGGCACCGTAGGATCCTGGGCAGACTGCTACGCCCGCTTCACTCACCTTTCCTGGGACAGCAATCTCGATCCCTCAACGAACTACCTGAGCGACGCGGTCTCCCTCTTGGCGCAGCGCCCGGGCACGACGAGCCAACATAGGAGCCCCACGACCCCGTACGGCGGGTTCTTCTGTTTGCAGCCGAACAACTGCCCGAACGACAACAACTTCAACACGGACTACTGGGACGCGGGATCTTCTTCTCAGCATCACATCCTGAAGGATATGCCCGGCCCGAATACGCAAGTGCGCTAGGTCTGAGGAGCGCGCGAACAGACGGCCCTGCGCCGCCGCCCGGGGGCCGAAGCGCCGAGCCGCGATCCAGAGCGCCCCGACATACCACCGCGCTGAGTGTCGGCGAAGTCATACACCTGTTCCCCCGGCCTTTCTCGGGCCGGGGGGACCCTCAGCGAGCGCAGGGTCTTGCTCGACACGAAGAGGAAAGCCAATCGCGACTCATTTTCACGAGCGCCTTGTCATTCAGTTCAGCGCCCCTCATGCTTTGTGAGGCGGGTCTGACGAGGGAAGTATGTTGGGAGAGGTCGTTCTCGAGACACCACGAATGACGCTCTGGTATCATCCAGGGGAGGGGATCGTTCATCATGAGATGCACCAGTACCCCGGGCGCGAGACCCTCGAGCAGATCCTGATGCGCGGGCTCGAGCTCTTGCGAGAAAAGAGCGCGGCGAAGTGGCTCTCGGATGATCGAGCCGGCGGCGCGCTGCCCCGGTCTCATCATGAATGGGGCCAGACGATCTGGGCGCCACAAGCTATCGCCGCAGGATGGCGCTACTGGGCGCTTTTGCCGCCGGCAGAGGCGATGGGGAACTCAAACATGAATCGCTTGGTCGAAGTGTATGCGGCCAAAGGCGTCACGGTGCGGCTCTTCCGTGACGTCGCGTCAGCCTATCGCTGGCTCTGCCAAGCGGACGCCCCAGCCCAGAAGCGCGCTGTGCGCTCGGGCTGAGGCTCTCTGCTCGGGCGATCTCACTCTCGTGCGAGACCGCGGCTCACGAGCAGGCTGAGGATGGCGCGGGCCGCGTCCTTGGGCCCAATGCCGCCGTCGAGCGAGACCTTGAGATCGGGCTCCTGCGGAACTTCGTAGCTCACGATCGGGTCGATGTGCGCTCCGTCGTAGGCTCCACGCTCATCTCGGGTTCGACAGACGTCGACCGAGGTCGCAACGTACACTTCGACGAAGCGCTCCGCGCCCACGATCGACCGAACCTGCATGCGATCGGCCCTATGGGGGCTCGCGTAGGCGCAGATCGCGAGGAGGCCTGCGTCGGCGAGACGCTGAACGAGCTCAGGCGAGTGAGCAGGGCTCGAGCCATCCGGCATCTGGGTGCGAGTGGCATTGTCTTCAGGATCGAGGACCACCGCAGCCATCTTGCGATCGAAGAGCTGCCGCTCGAGCTCGTACGCAATCGCCGACTTTCCAGCGGCTGGGAGGCCTGTCAGCCAGATCGCTGCGCCCGCCTGACCGAGACGCTCGAGACGCTCGGCAGGACCGACCTTCGACTCAAGCCGCTCGCCTCGCCGCGCTCCATAAGCCCCGACCGGGCCTTCGATCATGCCAGCCGCGACAGTGTTGTTCGTGATCGGGTCGATCAGAATGAACGCGCCGGTGACGTGGTTCTTCTGGTAGCCATCGAGGTAGATGGCCTTGTGGGCCGTGACCGTCACTGACCCGATGTCGTTGAGCGCCAGATGCCTCGCGTTCTTCTTCTCGAGGGTCTCGAGGTCGACCACGTAGTTGACCACGTCGACGTTCGCTCGAACGAGCTGCGTCGTGTGCTTCATGAGATAGGTATGGGACCGGTCAAGGTCGTTCTCGCTCAGCCAGACCATCTTCGCCTCGAAGCGCTCGAGCACCTGGGGCTCATTGCCCGGCAGGACCATCATGTCGCCACGGCTCGAGTCGATCTCGTCTTCGAGGCGGATCGTGACAGCCATCGGCGCCGCGGCGCGCTCGAGTTCCCCGTCGAAGGTGTCAATCGAGCGAACGCGACTCTTCTGGCGGCTCGGCAGCGTGATGACCGTGTCGCCTTTTTTGATGCTGCCTGAGGCGATCGTGCCCGAGAAGCCTCGATAGTCGAGGTTCGGTCGGATCACGTACTGGATCGGGAGGCGGAAGTCGGCGCGATTGATGCCTGCGTCGACGGGCACCGACTCGAGGAACTCGAGGAGCGTGCCGCCTCCGGCCGCGGTGGTCTTCGGGTACCAAGGCGTGACCTCGCTCCCGTGGACGACATTGATGCCCTTGGTCGCGCTGATCGGGATGAACTTGACCTCGCGAAAGCCGAGCTGACCGGTGAACGCGGAGAACTCTGCGCGAATGCGATTGAACACATCCTCGGAGAACTCGACCAAGTCCATCTTGTTGATACAGACCACGAGGTGAGGAATACCGAGCAGGTGCGCGATGTACGCGTGCCGGCGCGACTGTTGCAGGACACCGAGGCGCGAGTCGATCAGAATGATCGCGACGTTTGCCGTCGAGGCCCCCGTCGCCATGTTGCGCGTGTACTGAACATGGCCGGGGGTATCGGCGATGATGAACTTGCGCTTCTCGGTCGAGAAGTAACGGTAGGCGACGTCAATCGTGATGCCCTGCTCCCGCTCAGCCTTGAGGCCATCGGTGAACAGCGAGAAGTCGACCTCTCCGCCCTCTTGTTTGGTCGCTTTTTTTACCGCTGCGAGCTGATCTTCGTAGATGCCGTGCGTGTCGTGCAACAGGCGACCGATCAGCGTCGACTTTCCATCGTCGACGCTTCCGACGGTGACGAATCGGCAGAGCTCCTTCTCCTGGTGCTTCCGCAGGTAGGCGTGAATGTTTTCCGGGGTAATGGCTTCGGTAGTCATTTCAGAAATCTCTCGGGAAAGGCCTCTCGCTTAGAAGTATCCGGCTCGCTTCTTCTCTTCCATCGATCCGTCCGAGTCGTGATCGATGATCCGACCTTGCCGCTCGGACTCCTTAGCGATGAGCATTTCGGAGATGATCTCCGGAAGCGTAGTGGCGGTGGAGCGAATGGCTCCGGTGAGCGGGTAACAGCCGAGCGTCCGGAAGCGAACGACCTCCATGCGCGGCTTCTCACCGGGCCGAAGCGGCATGCGCTCGTCGTCGACCATGATCAGCGTGCCGTCGCGTTCGACGACCGGTCGCTCCTTCGCAAAGTAGAGCGGGACGACGGGGATGTTCTCGAGGTACGTGTAGAGCCAGATGTCGAGCTCGGTCCAGTTCGACATCGGGAAGACGCGGATGCTCTCTCCCTTGATGATGCGACCGTTATAAAGATTCCAGAGCTCGGGGCGCTGGTTCTTCGGGTCCCATTTCCCGTACCGGTCACGGAACGAGTAGATGCGCTCTTTGGCGCGACTCCGCTCTTCGTCCCGTCGAGCGCCGCCGAAGGCAGCGTTGAAGCCGTACTTACCAAGGGCCTGCAGGAGCCCCTGAGTCTTCATGACGTCGGTGTGAACGGCGCTGCCATGAGAGAAGGGACCAATCCCCTGACGCACTCCCTCCATGTTCGTGTGCACGAGGAGGTCGAGTCCGATCTCCTTTGTGAACCGGTCCCGGAACTCGATCATTTCACGGAATTTCCAGGTCGTGTCGACGTGCAGCAGGGGGAACGGGGGTTTGCCCGGGTAGAACGCCTTGCGCGCGAGGTGCACCATCACCCCCGAGTCCTTGCCGATGCTGTAGAGCATCACGGGGTTGTCGAACTCAGCGGCAACCTCCCGGATGACGTGAATGGCCTCCGCCTCGAGGAGGCGGAGGTGGGAGAGGCGTTCGGGGTTCAGGATTCGGTGCGCGTCCCGGTCGGTCGTGGACGCGCCTGCGGGCGCTTGACTGGTCTCCATGGGCGGTGGGGTTTGTACCACCACGGGCATCGGAAAAGGCGCCAATAGGGGCGGTTGCCCCGGATCCCCGGAATATTTCCTGCTCGTCTGGAATTTTCCCTGGTCCCAGGCACGCCCCTTCCGGCGGGGGAGCAGGACGACCACACTCGGAGCCCCCCGCGAGCCCCCCATGCCGGATAGCCCCCTGCGCCGTTTGATCCTCGGCAGCACCGAGTGGTGCTCCCTCCCGAGCCTCGGGCTCCCGCACATCCTGGCCCGCGTCGACAGCGGCGCCAAGACATCGGCGATCCACGCGTTCCACATCGAGCGCTTCGAACGCAACGGTCAACTCTGGATCCGCTTTGAGATCCATCCGCGGAGGAAAACCCGAAGAGCGGTCGTTCGCTCGGAGGCACAGGTCCTTGATCGACGAGTGGTCAAGTCATCGACCGGTGAGAGCGAGCGGCGCTATGCAATCCGAGTACCCCTAGCGCTGGGCGGCGACCAGTGGAACATCGAGCTCACACTCTCTAATCGAGACTCAATGGGTTACCGCATGCTGCTCGGCCGCGAGGCGATGGCAGAGCGCGCCCTGATCGACCCAAGCTCCTCCTGTTTGCTCGGCCAACCGGACGAGAGCGTGCTCCAGGCGGCGTACGAGTCGGATCCGCCACCTCCAAGCCGAGGTCTTCGCATCGCGCTTCTCGCGAGCAATCCCGAGCTTTACTCCAATCGACGCATCATCGAGGCGGGTCGTGCTCGGGGGCATGAGATGTCCTTTCTGAACATCAAACATTGTTACATGAAGCTCGATGCCGCCGCTCCCCAGGTCTACTACCGCGGCGGACAGAATGTGAGCGATTTGGACGCAGTGATACCGAGGATTCGTCCATCGGTAACCTTCTACGGCTGTGCTCTGACGCGGCATTTCGAGGCGATGGGCGTCTTTTCATTGAACTCCGCGCTCGCCATCTCTCAATCGCGCGACAAACTCTTCGCACTTCAGCTCCTCTTGAATCGCGGTATCGATATCCCCACCAGCGGCTTCGCTCATTCGCCTGTCGAGACAGCGAGCCTGGTCAAGATGGTCGGCGGAGCCCCGCTCGTCGTAAAGCTTCTCTCTGGAGCGCAGGGGCGAGGTGTCGTGCTTGCGGAAACGAAGAAGGCTGCCGAGAGCGTGATCAATGCCTTCAAGAGCTTAAACGCAAATCTCTTGGTTCAAGAGTTTGTGCGCGAAGCAGGCGGCAAAGATCTGCGCTGCTTCGTCATCAACGGAAAGGTCGTCGCCGCCATGGAGCGTACGGCCGCCGACGGAGACTTCCGAGCCAACCTTCATCTGGGCGGCGTCGCCTCGCCGATCGCGATCACGCGCGAAGAAGAGGCGATCGCGATCCGAGCTGCCCGAACCATGGGCCTTCGGGTAGCGGGCGTCGACATGATCCGGTCAAGGCAGGGTTCCCTGCTGCTCGAAGTGAACTCCTCGCCAGGCCTCGAAGGCATCGAACAGGCGACGGGTATCGGCGTCGCCGAAGCTATGATCGAGGCCATCGAACAGCAGCTCAGCTGACCTCGATCGAGGGGCTCGGATTCTCAGAGCTCACGCCTCCGGAAGAGAGCCCCGACTCCGCTCCCAGCTCCACCAGAAGGCGCGTAAAGATGGTCAACGACTCCTTCACGATCTTGGGCGGAAGGTGCGGCGGGCGCCCGAAATCAAAATGGAGAGTGATGCCATTCTCCGTCAGAATGAAAGACTTGACCGTGCGAAGCCTGAGGAAGCGCGCGACCTCGGGTGCGCTCTCGGCTGCCTCGAAGCGCTCGATGGCTACTTGACTGCCCTGACAGGTAGGAAGGGCGCGAGCAAGCTCGCGCAGACTCGGCTCGAAACGTCGCTGCCCGTTTCTGAGCGGGCGGCGCTCGGTTGAACTTCTGAGCTCGAGGTCCAGCGGCTGCTCGAGCGAGATACGGATGGATTGTGAGTCGTCGGGATCGATAAGGACGCGAAACCCCGAGAAAACGCCAATCAATTTTCCTATGCCGGTCTTGTAAGGAGACGGCTTGAACGTGAGACCCAGCTCTTCCGCGAGCACGGGGAGCCCCTTCCGCGCGCTCTTTGCTCCATAGCGAGCTCGAAGCGCGACGAAGACGGTGAGCCCCGCCATTGCGAAACCGATTGAGAGACCGTTCATTCGTCCTCGCCCCCCGCCTCGTCCTTGCGGAGCCAGACCTCGAGTCCTCGGAACCGCTCAACGCGGTAGAATGCGTCGTCGAGTGACGCGCCATCCAACGTACCTTTGCGTCCACCCAGGAGTACAGCGCTCGCATTCTCGAGGAGCGCCTCCGCGTTCTCCTTCCGGTAGGGGCGAAGGGGCTTTGGCCCCTTCTTCTGCTCACGACGACTATCCAACGAAAGCAGGTGCACCGGGTAGAGTCCGTCTTGATATTCCCGCACCCCGCGAACTAGCACCAAGAACGGCTCGGTGTGGCCGGGAGGCTCCTTCGGCAATTCTGCGATGACAAGCCCAGACATCTTCTTCTTCTCGTGGCTCTTTTCCACTAGTGCGTCGAACAGCACGAGTTCGTGTGCGCGCACCGGCTGACGTTCCCCATCGGGATAGAGGAGATGAGTGACGCCTCGGTCCCGGCAGATTTGCCAGAAGTCATCAAGGCTTCGGAGATTTTTGAAGTCGATATAGGTCTGGATATCGGCGTGGGTGTTCAGGGTCGTTCGATCGAAGCCCAAGAGCGATTTGTAATAACGTCCAAGGACCACCGCGTCTTTGGGGAGGCTGGCCGAGACAGTGATCTCATTTTTCCGATGACGCAGTCGCTCTTCGAGGGTCTTCCCCGAATAACCTGCCCGGACGAGTGAGACAGCGTCCGCGAAACGAGCTCCCCCGTACTGAAGGGGCACGTCCGCTCCCCAAAGCAATTGAACGCCGAGCAGGCAGGACAAACCGACTTGGGCGAGCTTTCCAAGATCTGCCACGCGCACGATCAGCGCCATGCAGAGACCAATCGGCAACGAGAGGATAGTGAGCAGGTAACGGTCGTTGGCGCTCGTCATCGCCCACACCGAAAAGACAACGTACACGTAGCCGGTCGCGAGCCACACTCGGCGCGATCTCCCGATCAAGAGCAGCGCTGGCATCAACAGCACAAACACCGCGCCCATGTAGGGGCGCCCCTCGGTGAACCCGCGGTTACCGGTCAAGAAAGGCCAATCAGCGAGCGTCTTGTGCCACCAGACGACCTTCTCGAGGGGGCCGTCCCCCTGGGGCTTGAAATCGATGCCCCGCGGTCCGAACGCGAAGTCCCAGGGGTCCTTCTTCCTGCTCTTCTGGGTGGGAAGCGGACCGTCATCCTCACCGGCTCGCGAACGACTCTTCTCCCGCTTCTTCGCTCGAGCCTCGCTCGAAAGCGTTACGTTCTCCGCTCGAGCCGGCGGATCCCAGTCGTCGAAGCTCGAGGGGAAGATCTTCTGTGCGAAGGGGTAGACCGGATTCTGGTAGTAGACAGTGTTCTTGATGAAGTGGGGCGCAGAGACGACCAGAGCGCAGAGCAGGATCCAGGCGGGGCCACTGAGCAGGGCTCGGAACGAGGGAGCGCCCTCAGGGACTGGGCGTCCCTTGCGCGCTCGATAGATGCGGGACAGGGCTCCGTAGAGGGAGCGACAGCTCGCGAACGCAGCGACCGCGACCACCGAATAGATCGCCTGGTACTTCGTGAGAATGTGGAGCCCCGCGGCAACGCCGGTCAGGATCGCGTAGCCCGCGTGGTAGGAGGGCAGGGTTCGCATCAGGGCCAGAAAGATCGGAACCGCCGTAACGCCCACGTAGTGATCGGCCGAACCGCCGATGTTCTGGTCGTAGATGAAGATCGAAGGGAACAGGAAGAATACGGCCCAAAGACCCGGTATCTTGCGTCCTCCGAGCAGGTAGCGGGCCATGGCCGCGGCCCCGACGATGCGCCAAACAACGATGGCGAACTCGAGATGGAGAATGAGCATCCACTTGAGCTGCACCGGCTCGAGGAACGGAACCAAGAGCGCCCAGGTTTGGAACAGGCTCGTCAGGTGGGGATAGGCGCGGTGATTGTCGCCGTAGAAAGGGACGATCTTTCCGAGCCGCGCGTAATCCTGCGCTACGGGAACATGGTACCAAATCGCGTCGAAATTGAAGGAGCTCGGCGTGAGAGCCTCGACATAGACGAGGACCAACATCGTCGCACCGAAAGCGAAAGCGCCGTAGCGTAAGAGGCTCGCGCCGACGGACGACGTCGGAACCGGTCGGAGCGCCTCCCGGAGCCGTCCCCTGAGGTAGAGCGCCTCACTGCCTCCCGCGACAGTGAAGGCTACAGGTAGTAAAACGGCGAACCAAGGCGCGTAGAGCGAGAGCGCTCCGGCCAAATACATCGCAAACGAGAACGCGCCCATGCCGAGGACGAAGGACTGGAGGAATAGCTCTCCGGGGCCGAGCTCATCTCGACCGACGAGTAGGCGGAGAAATCGAGCGCCAACAAGCACGAGAGAGCCGTGCAGAAGCACAGTCCAAAGACCGATCTCGAGCAGCCGAAACGCCAGCCACTCCTCGAGACGATAGCTCTGGTTCAAGTGGCGCAGGTAGAAGCCTGCGCCGAGGACGCAAAGGACAAAGGCTGCCAGGCTCGGGGCGATCCCCTTCCAGCGTGAAGCGAACCCTGTTGCCAATCGAACCATGGCGCCCCGCCTACCATGAGCTGCCCGAGGTTCCGAGCAGAGCCCGGGCCCTCGCGCATTCGTTACCGGTTATCCCCCTGCTCTCGGGTATCATCCGGGGTGACGAGGTGACACGCGACGGTCTGAAGCCGGATCTTCTGCGGCTCAGGGACCTCTACGGAGCAGCGCGCAATCCTGACCGGACAGCGGGTATGGAAGCGGCACCCGGACGGCGGGTTCGCGGGGGACGGCACGTCGCCTTCAAGCGGAACCGCCCCCAGACGGGCCTCCACCGAAGGAGCCGAGGCCAGGAGGACCTGGGTGTAGGGATGCAGCGGGGCCCGAAATAGGGCCTCTGCGGGCCCCTCTTCGACGATCACGCCGAGGTACATCACGAAAACCCGATCCGCGATGTGGCGAACGACGGCCAAATCGTGACTGATGAAGAGATAGGCTAGGTTCAGCCCACGCTTCAGCTCATCGAGTAGGTTCAAGACCTGAGCCTGGATCGAGAGGTCCAGAGCACTCACCGCTTCATCACAAATGATCAGTTTGGGTTCGACGGCGAGCGCCCTTGCAATTCCAATCCGCTGCCTTTGCCCGCCCGAGAACTCGTGGGGATAACGCGTCAGGTGCTCGCCGCGGAGCTCGACCCGCTCGAGGAGCGCCGTGACTCGTCTCCTTCGATCTTCTTTGTCCTCCGCGAGGCCATGCTCATCGATGCCCTCAGCCACGATGTCGATCACGCGCATGCGCGGATCGAGGGAAGTCATCGGATCTTGGAAGACCATCGAGGCATTCTTCCGCACCGTGCGGAGTCCTTTTTCGTCAAGCGATGCCACATTTTGGCCGAGGAACCGGACTTCACCGTCCGTCGGTTCAACCAGGCGCAGAATCGCTCTTCCGACGGTCGTCTTCCCGCAACCGCTCTCGCCCACGAGCGCAACAGTTTCCCCCTCGTTCACCTCGAAGGTAACACCATCGACAGCCCGCACATGCCCCACCACACGGCGCAAAAGGCCTTTCTGGATCGGGAACCAAACCCGGAGGTCGCGCACTTGCAGCAACGTCATGCTGGCTCCTCCGGATAGAAACACGCCACCAGGCGCCCACCATCCCTGAGCGATTCGAGCTCTGGCACGACCTCGCATGCCTCTCCACGCCTCGGGCACCTGGGCCCGAAGGCGCAGCCTGCAGGGACGTTCGTCGGAGAGGGAACGTGACCCGGAATTTCGCGGAGACGAGCGCCCTTTTTGGCGCGCGCCGGAAGCGCGTCCAAGAGGCCCGCTGAATAAGGATGTGCGGGCGCGCTGAAAAACTGATCTCGAGGCGCGCGCTCCACGATGCGCCCCGCGTAAAAGACGGCGACCTCATCGGCGATCTGGTTCACGACGCCCAAGTCATGGGTGATGAGGAGGAGCGCAGTTCCGAACTCTCCCATGAGTTCACGAAGGAGCCTCAAGATCTGCGCTTGGATGGTGACGTCGAGGGCCGTCGTTGGTTCGTCGGCGAGAAGCACCTTCGGGCGCATGATGAGCGCCATCGCGATCATCGCGCGCTGTTTCAACCCTCCGGAGAGTTGATGGGGATAGGCCTCGAGACGGGCCGCCGGATCGGGAATTCCGACGCGCTCGAAAAGCTCAAGGGCGCGCGCAAGGGCGGCCCTTTTCGAAACCTTCTCGTGGAGAAGAAGCGCCTCGGTCACCTGCTCTCCGACGCGAATGACAGGGTTCAGGCTCGTCATCGGTTCCTGAAAGATCATCGCGATCTCGCGGCCGCGGACGCGCCGCTGAGCCGCAGCGCTGAGCCGCACCAGGTCCTGCCCTTCGAGCAAGATCTGGCCGCTGGTGATGGCCAGGGGACGCGGCACGAGCCCGAGGATCGAGAGCGCGGTCATGGACTTTCCCGAGCCGCTCTCGCCGACTATCGCGAGACAACGCCCAGCCGTGAGTTCGAAGGAGACGTCCCGCACGATCGGCACGGGTCCCTCCCCGGTCGGGAGAGAGGTCGTGAGGTCCTTGACGATGAGCACGCTCATGCTCGGAGCCTCCGAGTGCGCGGATCGAGGACGTCTCGGAGCGCATCGCCCACCAAGTTCAAGCAGAGAAGAAGCGCGAACAAGGCGACCCCCGCGGGCAGCACGTTCCACCAAATCAGCGGATCTCGGCTCAGCTCATCCTTGGCCTGCGCGATCATCTGGCCCCAGCTTCCGCCCACGCCGATGCCGAGCCAAGACAAGGTCGCCTCGGAAAGAACGAGTCCCGAAAACAGCAGCACAAACGTGATGACGATCAGGTGCAGCAGGTTCGGGATGATGTGACGGAGGATGATGCGAGCGGGGCGTACCCCGAGCGATCGGGCCGCCAGCACGTAATCGACCTGTCTCAGCTTCATCGTCTCGCCTCGCGTGAGGCGAGCAAACCCGACCCAGCTCGTGACGCCGAGCGCAATGCAGACACTGAGTGTCCCTTGGCCGAGAGCCATGACAAGCGCGACCAAGAGCAAGACCCCAGGCATAGACGCGAGCGTGCTCATGATGAAAAAGATGATGTCATCGAGCCTCCCCCCGAAATATCCTGCCAGGACCCCGAAGAAGAGCGCGAGCGGGATCGTGATCAGGCTCGTGACAGCGCCGATCAGAAGCGCCACACGCGCCCCCTTCAGCGTCAGGTAAAGGACATCCTCACCAAGAACGTTCGTCCCCAGGACGTGCCGAGCCGCAAGCGGTGTTCCTTCGTAGAACTCCTTGTCCGCGAAGGGCGCCGAGTAGCCCCGTTCCCGCGGCCGCGAGAACACACGATCGACGACGCTGCGCGCTTCGTGCGCCGAGACTAAGTCTCCCTGGCTCACCGAACCGCCCCCGACCCACGCGATCGAGTCCAAGAGGGCGATGAAGCAATAAAGAACCAGGACCGCGATGGACAGGCGACGCCTCCGGTAGACCTCCGCGAAGCTCGCCGAAAGCGGTTCATCCTGGCGCACCTTGACGACGGCGATGATAACGAGCGCGAGCACAGTCAGAGCGATCACGCTCGAAGTGAGCGCGTCGCGTACCGGACCAGGAGAGAAGAGCTCAGACATCCTCATTCACTCCAGGGTCACGCGGGGGTCGACGAGCGTATAGGCGATGTCGGTCAGGACTTGGCCTAGGACGAACAAGAGGGAGCCAATAAAGACCATGGCGCGGAGCGTCGAGAAGTCATTGGCATTGATGGCCTCGACGGTGAGCGCTCCGAGGCCAGGGATCCCGAAGCCGGCCTCGAGCAGGAGCGAGCCCGTGAAGAGAAACGGTATCGCCATGACCACGTTGGTCAAAATTGGAATCATGGCGTTCGGCAGGACATGTTTCAGCATGACCCGGAGCTCGCTTGCGCCTTTGGCGCGCGCTGTGCGCACGTAGTCCTTATGGACCTCTTCGAGAAAGACGGTGCGATAGAAGCGAATGCTCGAACCCAACGACGCGAACACACCTACCAAGACTGGGAGCGCCAAGAAGCGAAACAGGAGCGACGGGCTCGAGTCGAAGCCACTCAGCGGGAACCAGCGAAGCACGGTACCGAACAGGAACTGTCCCCCGATGATGTAGAGGAGGATTGAGACGCTCATCGAGAAGACGGAAAATACGAGTACGATTCGGTCGAAGTAGGTCTCCCGGAAGAACGCCACAAACAAGCTCACAAGAACGCTGACGAACAGCTCGAGGAAGAAAAGTGGAACGCTGAGCGCCAGGCTCGGCCCGGCGCCCTCCAAGATGCGCTGTTTGATCGGGACCCCGTCCGCATCACTCTTGCCGAGCTCGAAGGTGAGCATCGAGGTCATGTGTCGGACGAACAGGTTGTCCTTGTAGTGGCCCGGCCCAGGGAAAAGGGGCCTATCGTAGCCGTGGTTGATCTTCCACTGCTCGATCACGGCCGGCGTTGCCTTCTCGCCGACGGACCGACGAGCAATGTCGTCAGGTGTCGCGACCGCAAAGAACAAGAAGAACAAAAAGACGAGCACGCCCAAGACGACGAGCCCTCCGTAAGCAAAGCGACGCAGAATATAGCTCAGCATCGCGCTGCTCCTCCGGCCCCGAGCCGCGCTGGTCTTTTCAACATCTTCAGAGCTCCGCGACGAGACAGGTCACTTCGGCTCGAGAGGCGCATCCACCTTTTCATGTCCGCTCCTTCAGGTAACGACCAATCAGAGGTCCAGCCAGCCCAGCGAGCAGAGCCAACAGCGCCCACGCAGGCCACAGAATCGGCTGGTTCCATTCGCGGCGCGCTTGGTCGCGTGCCACCGCGTCTACGCCGTAATACTTGGTTGTCGAAATCGAGAGGCCGGCGGGTTTCACGCCACGCAGCCAGCCGTGCGCGAGCGCGTACTCCTCGGGATGGAACAGCTCGATCCAAGGCCGCTCTCTCTCCAAGATGGCGCGCATCTTGCGGATCACTTCGAGCCGCTCGTCCGTGTTCTCCATCGTCTTCATCGACCCGAACAGCGCGTCGAACTCGGGATCGCTAAAGTTCGCCGTGTTGGGTCCACCGGAGGCGCTGCGCGCCATCGGACCGGTCAAGAGGAATAGGAAGTTTTCCGGATCTGGATAGTCCGCGACCCAGCCCCATTGGAAGATCTGATAGGCGCCGTCGCGTACCTTCTCTTGGAACTTGTTGTAGTTGGTCGCGGAGAGCTCGACATTGATGCCGAGCTTTCGCCATTGGTTTGTCCAGAACAAGAACCGAACGCGAGACTCAGGGCTCGTATCAGCGACATCAAAGGTCAGCTTCAAGGGACGCTTCGTCTTCGGATCGATGCCTCCGGGATAGCCAGCTTGCTCGAGCAAGCTTCGCGCTTCCTCAAAGTTGAGAGCGCGATAAGGGTTCTTGTAGTCTTCCTCATAGCCGAAGAGGCCCGGTGGCAGCGGAGACTGGGCGGGCAGCCCTCGTCCATTCATAAACAGACGACAATACTCCTCGGCATTGGTCACCAGGCTCATCGCCTGCCGGAGGAGGCGCGATCGCTCCCCCGCCGCCGAACCAACGACCGGATCATCCATGTTGAAGCCGAGGTAGAACACCGCAGGCACGACGCTCTTCTCGAGTCGCATGCCACGCTCCGCCATCTCGGACGAGAGCCCGCCTTCATGGACCACACGATTGAAGCTCTCGCGGGCGATCCCGGAGGTATCGTAATAGCCCTGCATGAACTTGCCGAAGGTGGGGATAGTCTCCTCCTCCCGGCGCATCTCGATGCGCGAGAGCATCGGCAAGCTGCGTCCCGCAAGGGGCGCGAAATTTTCGACGTTGGCCTCCGAAAGGCCCGTCACGCCTTCGAGGCTCGGAAACGTCGCCGCAGGTGCGTGCCACTCAGGGTGCCTCGCGCCGTACCAATCCGGGTTCTTCTCGAGCACGATGCGCGCGCGCTTGTCATAACGCCTGAGAACGAAGGGCCCCGTTCCGACGGTGTGTTCATCCAGGGTCGGTCGGCCTCCTTCTCCGGTGTAATAGTCGATCGCCTCAAACGCCATCGGCGTCGTAAAGGGCATCGCGAACCAGTAGAGAATCTGCGGATATGGGGAGTGCAGCGTAATCGAAAATTCGCGATCGCTCAGGACCTCGAAGCCACTCACGGGCCCGATTTCCCGATACTGCTGGCTCACTTTCTGCTTTGCGAACGCGACGTCCTTCTTCCGTCGCTCGGCCAGTCGCTCACCCCACGCCACGAGTCCGTCGATGTGAGAAAGCGGTTCGATGACGGGGCTACCAACCGCCGGGTCTGCCACCCGACTGATCGCGAATAGAAAGTCCGCTGCCAGAACTCGCCGCGCACCGTCCCCGGTGAAGCGTGCGGGGTCTCTCGGAGCTTCGTCGAAGCATGGATCGCGCGAAAAGCGCAGGTCCTCGCGAAGTCGGAATTGGTAACGGACACGGCCACCCTCCAGGCGCTCAGCTTCCGGGACCTGTTCCGCAAGACCTCCGATCAGCTCGAAGGGCCGCTTCAGGTAGTGATAATCGAGGAGCGTGTCGTAGACCTTCCCCGTCACCGCATGGTCAGCAGTCGAGTAGGCGACGGCCGGATCGAGCGTCTTCGGTGGTTCGCCATAGGGCACGTACAGGATCGGTTCGTGACTTTCCTCGTCGGCGTAGGGACGGTTCGTGCATCCGAGCGCGAGAAGAATCGCGACAAGAGTGCCCCAGGGAAGTGAGAAAACGCCTCTCAGGGTACACCTTTCGCCGCGGAGACACCGGCGCCGCGCGGGGTGGACGGGTTGACCGTCAGCTCGCATCGGAGAGGCCGCGGAGCTTTCGATAGCGCTGAATGAGGAGGTTCGTCGAACCGTCGTGTCTGAGATTGACGCTCTTTGCGCTGAGCTCGGGGGCAATTCGCCCGGCGAGCACCTTGCCGAGTTCAACGCCCCATTGATCAAAGCTGTTGACGTCCCAGAGCACGCCCTGAACGAAAACCTTGTGCTCGTAGAGCGCAACAAGGGCCCCGAGCGCATGGGGCGTGAGGCGCTCGATCAAGAGAGAGTTCGTCGGACGGTTGCCTGGGAATACACGATGCGGCACGAGATCGGCACGAGTCCCCTCGGCCTTGACTTCCTCCTCCGTCTTTCCAAAGGCGAGCGCCTCCGTCTGAGCGAAGTAGTTCGCCATGAGCAGATCGTGCATCTTCGTGTCGCCGTCTGAAAGCGGGTTATGGCTGCGGGCGAAGCCGATAAAATCGGCGGGGACGAGCTTCGTGCCCTGATGAATCAGCTGATAGAAGGCGTGCTGCCCGTTGGTCCCGGGTTCGCCCCAGATGATCGGACCTGTCTCATAACTGACAGCCTGACCGGCCCGGGTCACCCGCTTGCCATTGCTCTCCATGTCGAGCTGCTGGAGGTATGCGGGAAACCGCTTCAGATACTGGTCGTAGGGCAAGACGGCGTGGCTCGCGGCGCCGTGGAAATTATTGTAATAAAGGCCTAACAGAGCTAGAATGACTGGGAGGTTCGCTTCGAGCGGGGCCGTCCGAAAGTGTTCGTCCATATCGTGAAGCCCGCCGAGAAGTTCGTCGAAATGGTCCGGGCCAATCGCAAGCATGAGCGAAAGACCGATCGCCGACTCGAACGAGTAGCGTCCCCCGACCCAGTCCCAGAATCCGAACATGTTCTCCGGCTGAATGCCGAACTTGACCACCGCGTCGCGGTTCGTTGAGACGGCGACGAAATGTTTGCCGACAGCGTCCTCCGACTCAAACCAAGACACGACGAGCTCGCGGGCCAAACGCGCATTCGCCAAGGTCTCAAGGGTCGTGAACGTCTTCGAGCAGACGACGAAGAGGGTCTCGGCGATGTCCAGATCTCGGGTATTTTCCGCGAAATCGGTGCCGTCAACGTTTGAGATGAAGCGGACCGTGAACTCGCGAGTCGAGTAACTCTTGAGCGCTTCGTAGGCCATCAGTGGGCCGAGATCGGAGCCGCCGATGCCGATATTGACGATGTTCTTGATGCGCTTGCCGGTGTGTCCGAGGTGCTCTCCCTTCCGCACCTTGTCCGCGAAGATACGCATCAGCTCGAGAACTTCGTGGACATCGCGGACGACGTCCTGGCCGTCGACCTCGAGCTTCTTACCCTTAGGCAGACGAAGCGCGGTGTGGAGGACGGAGCGCCCCTCGGTGAGGTTGATCTTGGCGCCTTCGAACATCGCCTCGCGCGCCTCAGGCAGTCGCCTCGCTTTCGCCAGCTCAACCAGAAGGGTCATCGTCCGCTCATCGACGAGATTCTTCGAATAGTCCAAGAAGATCCCGGCGCCGCTCGCGCTGAACTTCGTCGCCCGCCCCTGATCGGCCGCGAACAGTTCACGAAGGCTTACGCCGTCGAGACGCGCCTTTTCAGCGGCCAGCGCCTGGTATTGTGCTACCTGGGGGAGAAGAGGGAGGGCTTCGATGTTCGCCATGCGCGCTCAGCCTACATGAGGCGCGCGCCCCAGGAAAAGGGCTTACGCTCGCTCAGCAGCGACCGAGTCAGAGCCGCGCGCGAGCGGCACTCTAACGATGAAAGTCGTCCCAGAGCCGACCGCGCTCTTCACGGAGACGCTCCCGGACATGGACTCGACGAGGTTCTTCACAATCGAGAGGCCAAGCCCGGTCCCCCCTACCGCGCGGGAGCGCCCCGCGTCCACGCGATAGAAACGCTCGAAGAGACGCGGCAAGTGCCGCTCCTCGATGCCCGGCCCGTCGTCTTTCACCGAGATGCGGGCGAAGCCGGCGTCCCTCTCGGCGGAAACCTCGACGTGTCTCCCTTCACCTGCGTACTTGACCGCGTTGTCGACGAGGTTCGATAGCACGTGCTCGAGCGCCTTTCGGTCAATCCGCACGGACGGAAACGCCTTCTCTACTCGAGAGACAACCTCCACGCGCCGCTTCTCAGCGCTCCCCGCATGCAAACGCAGAACCGACTCGACGATCTCAGAGACCTCAACGATCTCAAGGGTGAGGCTGAACTGCCGAGATTCGATCCGTGATAGATCGAGAAGATCTTCGACGAGCGCCTTCATGCGCGCGGCGTTGCGCGAGATGATGTCGAGGAACTTGCGCTTCGGCTCCTCATCGTCCTCAAGCAGGATCGCGAGCGTCTCGGACGCCGAACATACGGAGGTCACAGGAGTGCGGAGTTCATGGGACACATTGGCGACGAACTCTCGTCGTAAGTTCTCGAGCCTGCGCGTTTCCGTCACGTCGACGAAGATCGCCACGAGCCCGACCTCGGGACCCTCGAGCCGCTGAGCTCGCACCAGGACCTGGCGCGGCATGATGCCGCTTACGTGAATCTCACCTTGGATCGGACCGCCTCCGCCCTCGTCGTCAAAGGCCTCGTCGATCAACTCGTCGAGATCGGCGTGCCGAATCGCTTCGAGCACTGTGCGGCTCCTCACGTCTCCCTGAATCAGCAGCATCTCGCGAAGCTTCGGGTTGATGAGCGCGATGCGCCGATCTTCGTCGAGGAAAAGCACGCCCTCGTCCATGCTCGACAATATGCCGCGCAAGCGATCACGCTCTTGGCGCAGCGCCTCGAGCGTCCTGGAGTGACCCTGGCCGAGCTGCTCCAGCGCCGCCCCGAGCTCCTCATATTCCAAGACGCCTTCGACGCGCGCGCGAGCGCTCAAATCGCCCTCGGCCATCCTCGAAGCTACCTCGGTCAGCTGCCGAGCCGGCCGAAAAACCGCGCGCAATAGCCCCCAAGCTACGGCGAGCCCAAAGAGAAGCGCCAGAGCCGCCGAAAAAATGAGCGTATTCCGTAAGGACTTGAGCTCTTCTGTCTCCGCGACCGGCGCCGCCAAACGAGCGACGGCGACGACGCGTCCGTCGGCCCGCAAAGGAGCCGCAACATACCGGAGCTTCTCGCTACTCTCGTCAGCGCGTCGAATCACACTCCGCCATTCGCCGCGGAGCGCCGCATGCACCTCGGGACGCGTGCGCTGATTCTCGGCGCTCGCGAGCTCCTCAGGATCAAACGTCGAGTCGCCGAGCAACCGTCCATCGTCGGCGATAAAGGAGACACGCGCCTTCGCCCGCTCGGCGAGCGCATGAGCCAAGGCGTCCCAGGCTGCTGGATCCCGAATGGGCGCGGCGTCGGCCCACAGAGTGACCACCGAGAGGCGACTGTGGAGGTCGGAAACCGCACGCCGCTCGGCGCGCTCCGCGAGCTCCATGCTGACGAGTACGCCCGATACCGATAGTGCACCGAGGAGCGTGAGGGCGCAGATCCCGAGCAGGCGGCCCTTGAGGGTGAGCGCGCGTCCAGCGGACGAAGAATGTTCTGAAGAAACCGCGTTCATGACCCGCTCCCGCTGCTAGCTTCCGCCGGATCTGCAACAAACCGATAGCCAACGCCTCGAACCGTTTCGACATAGTCGCGCGCCGCTCCGAGCTTCTCCCGCAGACGTTTGACGTGGGTGTCGACGGTCCTGGTTGTGACCTCCGCCGAAATCCCCCACACCACGTCGAGCAATGTCGAACGGGACTGCACCCGGTCGCGCCGCTCATAAAGTAACGTCAGAAGCCGAAACTCGAGCGCCGTCAGTTCAACCTCGGCTCCTTGAACCCAAGCCCTGTGCGCTTCGAGGTCGAGCTTCAAGTGTCCGAACGTAATGAGCCCTTCGGGCAGACCCTTCGGCTCTGCAATTCTGCGCAAGAGGGCAGTAACCCGAAGCACGAGCTCGCGCACCGAGAACGGTTTGACGACATAGTCGTCCGCGCCCATCTCGAAGCCCACCACACGATCGATCTCGTCCCCCCGCGCGGTGAGCATCAAGACTAAGATCCCTCTCGTCTCCGGCGCCGACTTGAGCTGGCGACAGACCTCGAGCCCGCTCATCTCGGGCAACATCACATCGAGGAGCGCCACGTCCGGCTTGAAGCTCCGGATCAGTTCGAGTCCGGCCCGCCCATTTTCGGCGACGCGCACCTCGTGCCCGGACTGAACCAGGTTGAATTCAATCACGTGGCTGAGGTCGGCTTCGTCTTCGATGACAGCGATGCGTGCCATGAGCTTCCTTTCCTCCCTAGCTGAACCCGGCCCAATGCTCCATGGCGGAAGCGCGGCCCCTTCCCCCCTCGCCCCGGGATCTGTATCGTCCCGCGACCCGGGAAAGCCCCACGCGGCCGCCCCGAGAAATCCTTGGAGGAATCGAGGCATGAGAAGATTGAACCGAAAGCTCTGCGCCCTCGTCTTGGCGCTCGCTGCAGTGGGTTGCGGACATTCTGAGTCCGAGTGGCAGGCGCAGCTCGACAAATACGGCAAGCTCGAGAACCAATACAACGACGAGAAGAGCCAACGGGAACAGCTCGAAGAAGAGCTGGCTGCGACCAAGCTTCGCGTCGCCGAGCTCTCTGCACGCCTCAAGGAGATGGGCGTGAACCTCGACCAAATCACGAGCGAGCTCGAGCAAGGCACAACCGAGAAAGAGCGTCTGGCAAAGGACGTGGAGCAGCTCCAGGCTGCGGTCGACGAATATCGACGCCGCGCGGAGCAGCTCGAGCAGATCCGCTCACGATTCGAGGCGCTTCAGGCGAAGCTGAAGAAGCTCGTGAGCCTCGGCCTGAAGGTCGAAATCCGCCACAACCGTATGGTGATTCGTCTGCCGGGCGACGTCCTGTTCGCGTCCGGCAGCGACCAGCTGCGCGACGAAGGTCTCGACGTCGTCCTCGCCGTCGCGGAGGTCATCCGCACCGACAATCAGCTCATGAGCCGTTTCTTCCAGGTCGCAGGTCACACCGACTCGGCACCGCTCCGCGGCGGGAAGTTTGGAGACAACTGGGGCCTGTCGGCGATGCGCGCGCGCTCAGTCCTCTTGGCCCTGGTGGCACCGGTAGCGCAGAAGGGCGGAGGGCTCGACCCGAAGCATCTTCACCTCGCTGGCTACGGCGATACCGATCCGGTGGAGTCGAACGACAAGCCGGAAGGCAAGCAGCAGAATCGACGTGTTGAGCTGGTTCTGCTCCCGAACGTCGAAGAGATGCTCGACCTGAAGTCGATGCTCTAAGCCCCAAAGACCTCCGAAAAGATTGGGATCCTGCCCCCGGCCCGGTCGCGGCCGGGGGGGCCCTCGGGAATTGTCCAGGCGCTCAAGTGGTTTCAGAGAGAAGGGCTCACCTCCCGCGTCGGCGAGGCCCCTCCTCTTCGGATGTCGTGCTCACTTCGGTCGGATCCTGATGAAACGCGTGCTCGCCCGGATCTTCGACGTCGTGTTCGTCCTCACGTTCGTCGCCGTCATTTGGAGCCTCGTGCGCCAACAGTCCTCCGGCGCCGAGACCGGCTCCCGGATCGATCCTCTCTACCTCAAGACTCCGAGCGGTGACACCGAGCTCTTGAAGCCGAACGGTCGGCCGCTCCTGGTCGCCGCTGTCGCTAGCTGGTGCGGAGCGTGCAAACGCTCCAACGTGCACCTTGAGGCACTATTCGAAATGGGAGCGGAAGCGCCGATCGATGTAGTCGTCGTGAGCGTGGACGAATCGATCGACGCCCTTCAGCGCGCCGCTCACTCCTGGCCGATTCGCCACCGCATCCTCACGGACGACGACGGCTCCTTCTCCCGAGCATTTCGCATCGAAGCCCTCCCGACTTACACGCTGCTCGACGCAAATGGACAGGTGCTCGATGTCCATGTCGGGCCCGCTGGAGCGTCGACGATCCGCACCTGGCTCAATCCGAACTGAGCCCTCTTTCGCCGATCACGGCTTCTCGTCGCTCGAACTCGAGGTCGGTTCGCTCGGGCGACGCAGAAGCGGTGGAACTGCACTCGTTCCCTTGTGTGCCTCGACCCTCGTCGGGCGTTCAAGCTTCGGAACCTTGGTATCGGGCGGCAGCACCTCACTCACCTGGAACGACTTCGGCCCGCGCACCACGTGAAGCAGGGTCTTCTGCTGTCCGCGAGCTCCGCCTTGCACGGTAACGGTCACGTAGCCTTCTTTGCCGCTGTCCTCGTTGACGACACCAACCATACGGATCGACTGCTTCGCGCTCTGCCGAGCAGCACAATCCGAACAAGCCTTCTCTTGCTCCTCAACGAAGGAGAGCGCGGCCCCCGTAGCGACCAAGCGCGCCGTAGCGAAATCACCGGCTTCGATCGCGCGAGCAAATTCCATGGCCGCGTCTTTCGCGGACTTACTCCGCTCCTCGGCGCTGAGGGCTCGGGGGGTCAAGCTCTCGCCCGGCACATGATAGTTGCAGGCGACTCGGCCCATCACCCACATCGCCAAGGTCGCAGAGGCCATGATTCCGAGCATCCAGAGGGTCTGCCGTGAGGGGGCATCGAGCTCCGCTTCGCTCGGGATCGAACGAGTCTTCTCGGAGCGGGGGCTTTCTTGGGGCGCGGCAGAGGCCATGGGGGCGAGGAGCATCACCCCAAAGGGGCCGAGATTTCAACTCCTAGAGCTGCTAGCGTATTTGCCAGCCATGGCCGGCCCCTCGCCCGTTCAGCCCCATGTGGACCTCTATAGCTCCATGGCTCCTCAGCCGGAGCGCTCGGAGGGTCTCGCCATGCTCCGGGAAGGAATCGCGAGCACCAAGAAGGCGCGCCGGAGCTGGTCGTATTTGGGGCTACGGCTCAGCGCCCTCTTCTTAGGCGCTGCCGGCTTTGTCGCGCCCGTGGTTGCGGAGCGTATTGGCGCCCCTGATGTTGCACGCTTCTTCGTTCTGCCTGTCCTCGTCTACTCGGCTCTCGCCCTAGGGCTCGGCGGCACGCTCGAGCTCATCCGACTTCGGCCCGAGCGCCACGGGCGAAGCTGGTTCCTGTTCACGTTCCTGTTCATCGGGCTCATGGCGTTCACGACAAGCGCGGCGCCCGCTCTCGCGCCTCACGTTCCAGAACAGTGGCGAGGCCTGCTCCCGCTCTTCTTCCTTGTGCTCGGGATGCCGCTCATCAATCGACTCACGCGGAAGACGCCTCGGGTGACGCCGAAGATCGAGTCGAAGACCGCGGAGCAGAAGGCCAAAGAGGAGCCCTCCGGATCGAGGGCGAAATGGAGCCTTGAAGCCCTCGCTCCACGCGCGCTCGGCCTCTTCATCGCCCTCGCCCTCCTCACGTTGGTCGGCGTTCTGCCCGGATTTATCCGCGCGGAAATGACGAATGTCTCTCTTCGGGAGCTGCCCGGAGGCCTCGGAGGGCCCGTCCACGCTGCACTCTTCGTGCTCGTCTTGTCCGCCGCGCTCTCGATCCATGGCGCAGTCGCCGAGCGACTCTGGCCGCGCTTTCCGCGTCTCGCGTTCTTCGTCTTGGTTCTGGCTCCCTACGCCCTCTCGTTTTTGGTCCCCGGTTTCCCGAACTGCATCGACGCCTTCGGCGGCTACCTGAGCTGGCTCGAAGGACACTTCGCGCCGCCCTTCTGGTCCGTCTGAGCTCCAAGAGCCAGCGCGGCTGGGCCCTTATCAAGGGCCCCGAGCTCACTGCTCACGGAACGCGTCGACAGGGCGCAGACGCGCGGCGTGACGCGCAGGCCAAATCGTCGCCGCCACCGACACGAACACCGCGAACACAAAGACGAGCACGAAGTTCATCGGCTGCATGTCGACAGGCAAGCTCGAGATGAAATAGACCTTCGGATCGAGGGGCAGAGAGACGCGAGTCAGCGTCGAACAGACCCCGAAAGCGATTACTAGCCCAACGATACCTCCCGCGACCCCAATGATTCCGCCCTGATAGAGGAACGCACGGAGGATCGCTGAATCACTCGCGCCCATGGCCTTGAGCACCGCGATCTCGCGTCGCTTGTCGAGCACGATCATGATGAGCGTCGCGATCACAGTGAACGCCGCGAGCACGATGATGAAGCCCAAGACGATGCTCATCACGATCTGTTGGATGTGCAGAGCGGTGAAGAGCCCGTGGTTCAGCTCTTCCCAGTCCATCGTGTAGAGGAGCGACCCTTCGAGAAGCTTTGAAACTTCGGCTGAGACCTGTTTCGCGCGGTCGACATCCTGGATGCGCATCTCGATGCCGGTCACGCTGTCGCCCGAGTCGTAGAACTCCTGCGCCTGGTGCAGGTCGGCGTAAACGAGCTTGGCGTCGTATTGATCGAAGCCTGCCTCGAAGATCCCGATCACGCGGAACTGTTTGGCGATCGGCGCCCGCACTCCATCCGATGAAAAGGAGAACCCGATCGTGGGCGAGGTGACCTGAATACAATCGCCGAGGGCCGCCTTCAGGTTCCGGCTCAACGTGCGTCCGATGACGATTCCTGGCAAAATTTGGCTGCCCACTTGGCAGGGATCGGGGTCGAGCTCCGCCGGCAGCAGGTCGTCATCCGGGAGCGTCGAGTCATAGCCCTTGGCCGGCACGATGCTGCCCCGTGGAGCATCGGCCGAGAGCGCTAGCTCCTTCGAAACCTCTTCGGCCTCACGCTCTCCACTCTCCTCTTCGGCGATGAGTTTCGCGACTTCCTCGAGCAGGGAGCCGGCGTCCTCTTTCTTCTTCTTGGAGGGCCGAATCGTCAGAGCCTTCGGCAGCGGGGGCTTCGAGCCAGGGAGACGCAATCCCTCTAGACTGCCCTCCTGCATGTACTTGGGTAGATCGAGCACCTTCTCGATGCCTCCCGGTTCGACGCCTTTCAGGAGCACCCCTGTCGCCGTCTTGTTCCCCTTGGTCACCATCATCGGGTTGATCGTGAAAGGGGCGATGCCCACAACCTCCGGAAGAGCCTGAATTTTCTCAATGAGCTCGCGGTACTCCCCGAAGTAACTTGAACGCTTGAGCACTAGTACGTGCGCGTTGACCCCGAGAACCTTGTCCTGGAACTGCTTCCGAAAACCGCCGGTTACGCTGATCGCCGTGGCGAGCCCAGCAACGCCAAGCGCAACGCCGGCGATGGCAAAGAAGGTCCCAAGCGAGATGGAAGCTCGCTTTTTCGAGCGCATGTAGCGCAGCGCGAGATCGAGAGGGAAACCCATGCGGATGCCCGTCTAGCATCGATTCGCGGCACTCCTTACACATATTTATGCGCCTTTCGACGAGAATTTTACTCGAAAGCTGGGCCAGACTCGGGCGAGAAGCTCGCGCGAAAAATGCTAAGCTCGGGCGCGGCCCTTTCCGGCCGCCGAGCCACTCGTGGCCGCGCCAATGAACCCTTCCGATCTCGCTCCCCCTTCCCGCCTCAAAGAGACTTACGTCGATTTGGGCCCGCCGGACTCCGGCTCGATCCGGCTCGTCACCATGACGACCACGTCGGGTATGCCAATCGCCCGGACGAGTTGGATCCCTGGAAACCCCGATCCCTACATCGGCGCGATCATCGACGACCGTTACGAGGTTGAGGCCCGGCTCGGGGAAGGCGGCATGGGCGTGGTGTACCGCTGCCGCCATCTCATCATCGACAAGCTTGTCGCGATGAAGGTGCTCCGCCTCGATATGGCGCGGAACACCGAGGTCACAGAGCGCTTCCTGAACGAAGCTCGCTCCGCTTCCTCGATCGGTAATCCCCACATCATCAGCATCTTGGACTTCGGCCGGCTGCCGGACGGTGCAACCTATTTCCTCATGGAGTTCCTGGAGGGCGTTCCCCTTACGAACCTCCTGAAAGAGACCGAACCGCTCGCTTTGCCGCGCCTCTTGAACATCGCGCTCCAGCTCACTGAAGCTCTCGGTTCCGCACACGAAGCCGGCATCGTCCACCGCGATCTCAAGCCCGACAACATCTTCCTCATCCGCCACGGCGCCGAAGAAGATTTCGTCAAAGTTCTCGATTTCGGCATCGCCAAAGCCACAACCGCCACAGGCCAGCTCACCCAGGCCGGCCAAGTCTTCGGCACACCACACTATATGTCGCCCGAGCAAGCGGCGGGTCGCGACGTCGATCCTCGCTCCGATATCTATTCGCTCGGAGTGATCTTGTTCGAACTTACTACAGGCAAACTGCCGTTCGATGCCGACAACTTCATGTCCATCCTCACGCAGCACATGTACAAGCTGCCTCCTAGGATGCAGGACGTGGAGAGCATCCGAAAAGAGATCCCACAGGAGCTCGAGGCCATCATTCAGCGCTGCCTCCTGAAAGATCCGAATGCACGCTACGGATCGATGCGTGAGCTCGGCCAAGATCTAGAACGTCTTGTCTCAGGGGAGACGCCGCTCGCAATGCGGCACCTCGAACTGACCAAGAGGGACTCGCGCTCGTCTGAGCTGAATATGTTCCGCTCTACAGACGATAGCGGCGGCGGACGCGCGCCCCACGTGCCGACCTGGGCTGTGGCGGCGCTCCTGGTCGGGTTCCTCGGAGCAACCCTTTGGTTCGGCCTCACTACTCCAGCCCCAAAGAGTGCCGGACCCAAAGTCCGCCCAGAAAAGCCGTTAGCCGCGCAAACCGCGCAAGCAATCGCTGAAAGTCCCGAAGAGCCAGCTCGCCCTGAGCGGAAGGTAGCTCTCGCGGTGGCGCCGCTCGACGCACACATCTTCCAAGGGGACAAAGACCTCGGCACGAGCCCGGTCGTGCTCGACGTGACCGAGGGGCCTATCGAAATCAAACTCACGAAGAGCGGCTACATTTCCGAGGTCCTCACGGTCGACGGAAGTAAGCCTCGACTCACTGTCGAACTCAAGAAAGCTCAGGTCCGTCCCACCGCCGCCACGCCACGCACCCCCAAAGCGTCGAGCGAGCAGAAGCGCTCGAGCCCGAGCAAGGCCGTTCGCGACGAAGGAATCGTCGATCCATGGGACTCGAAGAAGTAGAAGCGCGCGCGGCCATCGCTCGACTCATTCCGGTTGAAGTTGAAGAGGTAGCCGATGTCCTTGCGCGCGCCGGGTTCCGCGCGTGGGCCGTGGGAGGCGGGGTCCGTGACGCGATCTTGGCCGAATGCCTCGGTCGCGACGTCGTCCCGGGTGACTGGGACCTCGCAACAGATGCTCTCCCTTCGCAGGTCAAACCGCTATTTCGCCGGGTGATCCCGACAGGCATCGCCCACGGCACTGTCACCGTCCTCCACAAGGGAAGTTCCTTCGAGGTCACCACTCTCAGGGGCGAAGAAGGCCACAGTGATGGCCGGCACCCCGACAGTGTGTTCTTCGTGAGCGAGATCGAAAAAGATCTCGCGCGCCGCGATTTCACGGTCAACGCGATCGCTTACGATCTGAAAGACAAGACGATCGCCGATCCTTTCGGTGGCATCCAGGATCTGGTGCGAGGCATGATCCGCGCGGTTGGCGATCCGGCCGCGCGCTACCAAGAGGACGGTCTTCGCGCGCTCCGAGCCGCGCGCTTCTCGGCCCAGCTCGAGATGACGCTCGAGGAGGGCACCCGCGCGGCCATTCGACCTTCGCTCGAGCGGTTTTCGCGCGTGAGCGTCGAACGCGTCCAGGCGGAATGGTTCAAGGCGCTCCGTTCACGCTCGCCGAGCCGCTGTTTTCGGATTTTGCTCGAGGACGGCCTGCTCCAAGTGACCTGCCCCGCGCTCTTTGCCCCGGCGCCTCGTCAGCCCCTCGAAACGATCTGGGCTCGCCTTGATCGCGCCGCAAGAAACCCGGTCAGCCGCCTTTCGCACCTACTCTGTGATGGGCTCAGCGAGCCTGAAGAGGAGCTCCCCAGGACCCTCGATCGGCTGCGCCTCTCGAACCAAGATCGAAATGAGGTGCTCGGCCTCGTCGCTGCTCGAGCGTGGCCCGAGGAACTTTCCGCGGAGACGGTCCGCCTTTGGCTCTCCGCCCGCGGACGAACGCTCGCTCCCGGCGCGCTGGCCTTCGTCAAAGAACGCGGCGCACCCGAAATTTTCCTCACCCTCGCCGGACAGGAACTCCAGAGCGGCGTCCCCCTCGCCGTGCCGGAACTCGCGATTTCCGGGAAAGACCTTCTCGACGCGCAGATCGTCGAAAAGGGTCCGCGCGTGCGCGCGCTCCTTTTTTCCCTTCTCCGCCACACCTTGTCTCGCCCAGAAGACAACGATCCAAGCCGCCTTCTCGCGCTCGCCCGAGAGCTCGCTCGCGAAGGACAGTAGCGCTAGCCATTTTCGGGGCCTGTTCTAGCCTGCCCCCATGGCGGATTTCGTCTTCACAATGCAAGGGGTCACCCGCGTTCACCCCCCCGATAAGAAGGTCCTCGACAACATCACCCTCGCCTTCCTCCCAGGCGCCAAGATTGGCGTCATCGGAACGAACGGCTCAGGCAAGAGCTCGCTCCTTCGCATCATGGCGGGGGTCGACGATGGATATACCGGTGAGGCCAGGCCGCATCCGAGCATCAAGATTGGTTACTTCGCTCAGGAGCCTGACCTCGGCGAGGTCACGACCGTGCGAGAGGCAGTCGACCATGCGGTCCGTGACACGAAGAAGCTGCTCGCTGATTTCGAAGAAATCAGCATGAAGTTCGCGGAGCCCATGAGCGACGACGAGATGAATGCGCTCCTCGAGAAGCAGGCCACGCTCCAAGACAAGATCGACGCCGTCGACGCCTGGAACCTCGATGCCAAAGTCGAGCGAGCCATGGACGCGCTCCGCTGCCCGCCCGGTGACGCCGAGATCGCTCACCTGTCCGGTGGTGAGAAGCGTCGCGTCGCTCTTTGTCGCATCCTGCTCGAAAACCCGGGCATGCTGCTCTTGGACGAGCCCACGAACCATCTCGACGCCGAATCGGTGGCTTGGCTCGAACGATTCCTCAAGGAGTATCCGGGCACGGTCGTCGCCGTCACCCACGATCGCTACTTCTTGGACGACGTTGCGGAATGGATCCTCGAGCTCGATCGCGGACGCGGCTATCCCTTCCACGGGAACTACTCGGGCTGGCTCGAACAAAAGCAGGCTCGGCTGGCGCAAGAAGAGAAACAGGAAAGTGCACGCCAGCGGAAGTTGAAGCAAGAACTCGAGTGGGTTCGGCAGTCACCACGCGCTCGCCAAGCCAAGAGCAAGGCGCGCCTCACCGCTTATGAAGAGCTCATGAATCAGGCAAGCTCAGGCGACGCCGGCGGCAGCGACATCACGATCCCGCCCGGGCCCCGTCTCGGCGAGAACGTCATCGAAGCTCAGGGTCTGACCAAAGCCTTCGGCGACAAACTCCTCTTCGAAGACCTCTCTTTCCGCCTGCCCCGAAGCGGCATCGTCGGCGTGATTGGCCCGAACGGCGCGGGTAAGTCGACCCTGTTCCGGATGCTCATCGGCG
The DNA here is from genome assembly GCA_023428245.1 of Pseudomonadota bacterium. Classification (GTDB taxonomy): domain Bacteria; phylum Myxococcota_A; class Polyangia; order Polyangiales; family Polyangiaceae; genus NIC37A-2. The sequence continues at coordinate 88,982 of JAEYYX010000055.1, read as the reverse complement.
AGGAAAAACCCGACAAGGGAACGCTCACACTCGGGGACACCGTCCAAATCTCCTACGTCGACCAGTCGCGCGAAGCCCTCGACGCCAAAAACAACGTCTGGCAAGAGATCACCGGCGGCAAGGACACCGTGGAACTCGGCAGGCGCGAGGTCAACTCCCGCGCCTACTGCGGCTGGTTCGGGTTCCGCGGCAGCGACCAACAGAAGGCGGTCGGAACGCTCTCCGGCGGAGAGCGAAACCGGGTCCACCTCGCGAAGCTCCTCAAACAGGGTGGCAACTTGCTCCTGCTCGACGAGCCGACGAACGATCTCGACGTCGAGACACTCCGCTCTCTCGAAGGAGCGCTGCTCGAGTTCCCCGGTTGCGCCGTGGTCATCAGCCACGATCGCTGGTTCCTCGATCGCATCGCAACGCACATCTTAGCCTTCGAAGGCGACAGCCACGTCGAGTGGTTTGAAGGCAACTACCAGGCGTACGAAGAGGACCGAAAGCGGCGCATGGGCGAAGATGCAGAGCAGCCTCGTCGCATCAAGTACCGCAAGCTCGGCTGACCCCGCGTTTCCGAGGCGCTCCTCTTTTCGAGCCCGTCTGGCCAGCACTGGACGGGCTCGAACGCATTTTGCGCGCCCCGCTTCACGCGCATACCGCCCCAGAAATCTCTCGCCGGAGAGCCTGACCCGGAGCGAGCACTCGACAAAAGGTCCGTTCCGACTCACAAAAGAGAAAGGCGAGCGGGGCTGGTTGCCGCGCTCACCTCCTCCAGCTCAGGTCGACGCTTACTTCGATTCGATCTTGCACTCGGCGGTGCAGGCGCCCGTTCCGTTCTTGTCTCCAGTGTCGCACTCTTCACCGAAGGCTCCATCCAGAATGCCATCGCCGCAGAAGTGGGCCTTCTTACAAGCCGGAGTGCAGCTATCGGCGACACCACCCGCTGCGGAATAGAGCGGCGCGTTGTTCCCCTGAGAGCCGTTATCGCACTCTTCGCCGGCGTCGGCTTGGACCGCGCCATCGCCACAGAAGGGTCCAAACTTGCAGTCCGCTGTGCAGCCACCGTAAGCGCCGGTGTTGTTTTCGACGCCAAGATCGCACTCTTCACCAGCAGTGGGAGTACCGACGCCATCTCCGTCGAACTGCGGCTGGCCATTTCCGCAGGTCGGGACACATTCGCTCCTCGTCGTCGAGAAGCCCGAGATGGTCAGCTGATAGTTCGACTCCCTCGGGTGTCGATCAGCGTGGAACACAGCGATCTCGTAGATCTTGCCGACCTCGAGCCCGAGCGCAGGAGACATGCCGGTGCCGCGAGCCGGAGTGTCGACCGCTCCGGTAACCGGATCGACCGCGGAGATCGTCCAAGTAGCCCCGCCTGCCCCTGCGGGCAAAGTTACAGAGCCCATGAGACGCTCGTGGGGAGCACCCATGTCGAGCGCGAGCACACCATTGATGAAGACGAAGACGTCGTCGTCCCCGAAGAAGTTCAACGTACCGCCGCCAGTGAAGCGGAACAGGTAACGAACCTCGGTCGTGAAGTAGAAGTTTCGCTTGATGCCCTGAACGGGGTCGACGAAGTTCCCGTTGCCGTCATTCGCAGCCGGATCCCACTGCGCGCCGGGGCTGTTCCCGGAGGTCGCAAGGCAAGACGGATTGTTCGTCCAATAGGGCCAGAGGTTACACACCTTCGGACGAGCCGAACTCTCGAGCGGGAAGAAGCCACTCACCAAGTCACCCGCGGCGCGCCCTGTGGCCGCGGCGATGTCGTCGTAAACCGTGCTGCCGGTCAGACTCTGGCTCCGGCAGACCCCGTCCACACAATCATCGACCGAGCTCGAGAACTGGTAGAGGTTCTCGCCAATTTGCAGCAGCTCGAGCTTCCCAACGGTGGTCGTGTTGACCGCGGCGTCGTCCGTGAACCACTGCTTGAAGCTCGCCGCGCTATCGTAAACCTTCGCGGTCGGAACCTCGACGCGCGCAGGCTGGGCCGAGCCGCCGCTGTCGCAGCTCGCGTCTTTGGTGCCAGGGCCAGGACCCGCAGCAATTCCCGTCTCGTCCCAGTCGGTGAAACGGCACTTACAGGTCTGCGTCGGGCCGGCGATGGGCTTCCCGTCGGCACCGAGTGCTGCTGCGGCGACCCCTTGGCACAGGGCTGTCCGATCGCTCGTCCAGCAGGCGTTCGCCGTGATCAGGGCCGGGTCCTCGGCGCCGCTCGCGTTCGGAACGCAGTTGCGCGTGGTCGCGCCACTTCCGGAGCCCATGTAATAGAAATCCGGGTGGCCCGTCGCGAGCCCCTCATGATCGAAGTCGCGGAACTTGATCGGGAGGCGGAGACAAGGCGTCCCGCCGCAGTCATCCAAATCGCTCACTTCTTTCGGGTTGCACGTGAAGCCCGCTTCCGTCTGACAGGTCGCGGAGCAACCGTCGCCCGGAACAGCGTTTCCATCGTCGCAGGTCTCACCTTCGTCGATGTTGCCGTTGCCACAGACAGGAGCGCAGGCCTGGGTTTTTCCTTCGGCGTCGCGACAAACCGGCTCCTGCGTACAGGTCTTCGAGCATCCCGTGCCATCGCCGTGGAAGAGACCGTTCGCCTCACCAAGGTCACAGCTCTCGCCGGCTTCGACCTCACCGTTGCCGCAATCCGATTGCGTGCAGTCGGAGGGCGCGCCCTTGCAGGACCAGCCGGGCTCCACCTGACAGGTGGCCGAGCAACCGTCGCCATCCGCAGAGGGGTTCCCGTCATCGCACGCTTCGCCTCCGAGCAAGATGCCGTCGCCGCAGCGCGGCGTACACGGGCGTCCCGGAACTCGGCATTCCCATCCAGGCTCAACGGTCTTGCAGTCGGCGGAGCAACCGTCACCGTCCGCAGGCTCGCGCCCATCGTCACAAACCTCTTGGCTGTTCACGACCCCGTTGCCACAGGAGGCGTTGCTGGTGCAGGCCCCGCCGGTCGGCGGACACTCCCAATCCTGCCCCTCGACCTGGCAGCCCGGCGAACAGCCGTCGCCACCTACCTCGTTTCCGTCGTCGCAGGTCTCGGGCTCCTGGACGAGCCCATCGCCGCACTTTTCGCTGACTTTGAATCCCCCGTCGTCTTCGTCGTCGCCGTTCCCCGAGGAACCCGTGCCCGACGTGGAACCTGTTCCATTCCCATCAGGTCCATCCACCGGACCGCCATCAGGATCCCCCGGATTCGGTGAGCGCGCGCTGCACGCGAGCCATAGGGCAGTGGTGGCAAACAATAAGGCTCCCGAAAGCGGGCGGCGAGGAGACAACATAGGCTTCAGGCAAGCTTGATGGACCCATCCTGGAAGGGAAAGGCCGATCGGCGGCCGGGGCAGCTAAAAATGAGAGCACACCCGCGCGGAAGAAAAATTTCTCCCTAGGTCGTACCTTTGAAGGAAGGAGGGGAAGACCTATGCCAATGTGCCGAGCACTGGACGATTGTCCGACGAAAATGGAGTCCTTCGCCGATCGAGCGCCTGCCTCGGCCACGCTGACGGCACGTGGGTAGCCGCGGCATCCGAGCGCCTCTCACGAGCCCACCTCATGCCCCGAAGAGGAGCAGAGGTGAGGGTTCCGGCGCATGGATTCGAACCATGATTCAAGGATTCAAAGTCCTTTGTCCTGCCGTTAGACGACGCCGGAGCTGAGATCGCGCACCGGGTCCAAGAGGCTCCGGTTCGGGAGGCGCCGAGTATGAGCATCGGAGCCGGCGCTCTGCAAGGGGATTTCCCTTCTCATCCCGGGACGCGGGGACCTAAAGGGAGCCCCCCCAGGGCCGTAGTGACTCAGCATGACCGCGATCCTCGGCCTCGTCATCGTACTCGTGTGCGTGGCTGCAGGTTTTGCCATGGCTGGGGGGCCATTTCCCGTCCTCTTCCAGCCCAACGAGTTCGTCGTCATCGCGGGTGCTGCGCTGGGCAGCCTCGTGGCTTCGGCCCCGGGCGGCGCCCTGGGCCGCGTGAAGCGAGCGTTTGGCCGGGCATTCTCGAAGCCCCCAACCAGAAGCGACTACGAGGAACTGTTCAAGCTCATGGAGAACCTGTTCCAGGTCATCCGGCGCGAAGGCATGCTGGCGCTCGAGTCTCACGTCTGGGAGCCCGAGAAGAGCCCCATCTTCAGTAAGCACCCTGGCGTCATGGCGCGACACCATGCCTCACACTTCCTCGTGGAAGGTCTCAAGCTGCTCGTCGACGGCACCCACGTCGAAGACCTGACGCTCCTCTTCGATATGGAGATGGAGACGATGCATGAAGAAGAGGCAGAACCTGTCGGATTGATCCGAACGACTTCCGATGCGCTACCGGGCCTCGGCATCGTTGCAGCTGTGCTTGGCATCATCATCACCATGGGTCACCTCGACGGGGGCCCGGAGGAGATCGGACACCACGTGGCCGCCGCGCTGGTCGGAACCTTTCTCGGCATTCTCCTCTGTTATGGCGTCATGAGCCCGCTCGCGAACGCTATTGAGCTCGCGAACAAGGCGGAGAGCCGTTACATCAACTGCATCCGGGTAGGGCTCCTCGCCGCCGCACGCGGGGTCAACCCGGCGGTCGCAGTCGAATACAGCCGCCGCGCCGTGTTCACCGAAGAGCGACCGGAGCCCGCCAAAGACCGGAAATAGTCCATGAACGCGCCCGTAAAGCCCAACTCGAGCGGACAGGGCACCGTCATCATCATCAAGAAGAAGGGTGGTCACGGTGGGCACCACGGCGGCGCGTGGAAAGTGGCCTACGCCGACTTCGTCACTGCGATGATGGCGCTCTTCATGGTCCTCTGGCTGGTGTCGCAGACGGACCAGGTCGAACGGAAGATCATCTCCCACTACTTTCGCACCGGCGTGTTCCCCGAAGGTGGCGTCTCTCTCATCGAAATGGGCGACGGGATCCAAGACGGCACGAAAACGGGGCTCTCGGATCGGGAGAAGCTCGTCGAAGCGCGCGCCGAACAGGACGATCTCCAGAAAACCGCCAAAAAGGTCGAATCCGCCATCTTGGGCCTGAGTCCGATCGCGAAGAACGTCAAGATACGCACCATCGACCGTGGACTGCTCATTGAGATCCTCGACGGGGGTGAGGACCTGCTCTTCGACCTCTCCTCGTCCTCTCTCAAGCCGAAGCTCGTCGAGCTGCTCACTCTGATGGCCCCTGCGCTCGATTCGCTGCGCAATCCAATCGAGGTCCACGGACACACCGACGCACGCCCCTTCCCGAAAGGCGCTCAACGGGACAACTGGGCCCTTTCCTTTGAACGTGCCGCCGCTGCACGAGGCGTCCTCGAACAAGCGGGATTGCCCACGAACCGCTTTGCCGGGGTGTTCGCACACGGTTCGATGGACCTTTATCGAACGGACGACCCGTTCCATGTGAGCAACCGGCGCATCTCCATCCTCGCGCTTCGCATGGTCGGTCGACGCGCCGGAGGACTCTCCGTCGCACCGGAAATCACAAAGGACGCCTTCGAGCGGATTCAGGAAAAAACGACGCAACCAGACCCGAAAACAAAAACGCCGAAGTGACTCAGGTCGAGGAGCGCAAGCTCGAACGCTCTCGGGAAAGGCCGTGCTAAGAAGGACACAAGTCCGATGCCGCGCCTATCTCCGCTCATATCTCTTGCTCTGCTCACAGGCGCTATGGCCTGTAGCGGTTCGTCTGCCGACTCTATGGATCCAGAGACCGAGACGGGCGGTGCTCCCGGAAGCGGGGGAGCCCTTCTGAGCGGAGGCTCGAGCTCGGGCGGGAGCCGCGCGAGTGGCGGGCAGGCGGAAGGGTCGGGGGGCCTCGTCCCCGGCGGAGCTGGGGGCGATCCTCTGCCAGGCGGCGGAAGCGCGACTTCGTCAGGCGGGACGTCCGGGATAGGGGGCAACCAGGCGAGCGGCGGATCCGGCGGGCATCCCACGAGCGATGGCGGGGCGAGCTCAGGCGGCAGCGCCTCGGGCGGAACCGGGGGCGAGGGACAAAGCAGCTGTCCCTTCCAAGGCGAGATCACCTACACCCTCGCGCGCGCTCAGAACCCGACGAGCGACGAGCAGGAAGCTTATGAGCGGATTACGAGCGCCCTCGACAAAGCCCTCTCGATCTACAACTGCTACACACATGTCGAGAAGCACCTAAACGTCCAGTACAACCCGAGCGTGCCGACCGCCGACGGAAACCCGAACGGGTCAATTCGCTTTGGCAGTCGCGCTTCGATGAACTTCGTGACCGCTATGCACGAGATTTCCCACGTGCTCGGGGTCGGGGCGGACGGCGCCTACGATCCTCTGATCGTCGGTGGCGTCTACACTGGTCCCTTCGCGACTGCCCGGCTCAGGGAGCTCACCGGCGATGAGACGGCCGAAATCCACGGAGACGGACAGCACTTTTGGCCTTACGGGCTGAACTACGAGAGCGAGTACGAATCTGAACAAGATGGCATCTTCCACTGCTACATCGTGACCGCGATCCGCCAGGATATCGGCTGGGATTGACGGACAGAGAGCCGCCTGGAACCCTCCCTTCATCATGAGCCTCCATTCTTCGCTTGGCCCCATGTCCCTCGGCGTGGCGGCGAGTCTCCTGCTCCTCGGCTGCGGCGACTGCACTCTCTGCGGCAAGACGTTCGCTGAGGACAATTGCTCAGCCTTGCCCGGCAGCATCGTGCCCTCACGACTCGGCACCGGAACGTTCACAGGACAAGGGACGTCTCCGGAGCGCTACCAGACCGAGTTCGTCAGCCGCAACGCGGTCCCTTATGTTCTCATCACGAACGGCTGGGGGCCGAAGTTCGAGAGCCACACGATCTCCTGGCTCGGCACGAGCTTTTCGATTGACACGATGCAAGGAGACGCTGGCGACCAAGGCGAACCCGCTTCTTACCCCTCCGTCTTCTGTGGCCGGTACTCGGTCCCGGAGGTGCCCGACTGCGGACTCCCCGCCGCGATCGACTCCCTCACCTCGATCAAGACGGGGATGCGCTGGAACTGTGACCCGACCGAAGACGCCGGATACAACGTCGCCTACGATATTTGGGTTGGCGACGGCTCCCGGCTCCAGACTTACCTGATGGTCTGGTTGCGCGATCCGCCTCGCTACAGCCCCGCCGGCAGTCGCAAATTCACCTCCGTCGAGGTGCAGGGACTCCCTGGGCGCTGGCACATCGTGCAAGGCACGGTCAATGGCCTCCCGATCGTGAACTGGGTGCGCGCGGAAGGACAAGACCTCACCGAACTCGAGTTCGACGTGATGGATATCCTCCGCGACGCAGCGGCCCGCGGCATCACCTACCCCGGAACTCATATCAACTCCGTCGCGATCGGGTTCGAGGTTTGGCAGGGGCCCGTTATGGGCCTCGCTGTGAGCGATTTCTACGTCGATGTCGAGAAGAAGTAAGACGGAAATCGAGCCCGCCTTAGACCGAGCAAAGGTACCTGGTCTGGTCGACCTCGCCCACACCGAGCACGCCATCCCTCGCGATCTCGAACCCGTCGCCGTTGTCGACGCCGGATTGGACCTTGAGCCCGCCGGTCGTGCAGTTCATCCCCGGAGGTTCCTCTACGACATTGATGAGTGAGGTGAAGCCTTGGTCACCTCTATCCCCGGTGTCGCCCTTCGGGCCCCCCGGCGGCCCCTCGGGCCCCGCTTCTCCGGTAGCTCCAGTCGGGCCTGTTGGGCCGGTCGCTCCAGCCGGACCGGTGGGACCTGTGGGGCCCGTCTCGCCAGCCCCCGTCGGACCTGCCGGTCCTGTTTCACCCTGAGGTCCTTGCGGACCGGTTTCTCCCGTGTCGCCTTGAGGACCAGCGGGACCCGTGGGGCCCGCGGCACCGGCCGGTCCCGTGGCGCCATCCTCGCCATCCTCTCCGTCTTGCCCGGCAGAACCCGTCGCGCCCGTCGCGCCATTGCAGATGTATTCGACGCCTTGGACCTCGTCCTCATCCAGCACATCGTCGAAATCATCATCGGTGCCGTGACTGAGCTTCACGCCGCCATTCAGACAGTTTTCGCCGCTCGGCTCGGTCTCGGTCGCGATGAGCGACCCGACGCCTTCATCGCCTTGTGTGGCGGCGCAGCCCAGACTCACAAGTCCAAGGACGATTGGTGAAACGACGGAGACAGAGATTCTTCTTTGCATGGCCGAGCTCCCGCCCCATTGGATCACGGAATCCAGCACTTCTCTTGAGCAATGTGAAAGAACGGCAGGATTTCCCGGAATCTCCTGGCTCCGGTTGCTGCCAGCGGCCGCCATAGTATGAGCGTCCGACCTTGAACGAAGGCGCCACCAGCGAAAATCATACCGAAGACGGAAAGGTCGCTCGCGTCCCCGTCGAGCGCATCGGGGAGTCGGAAGCCCGAGACCTCTACGCGCGCCGCGCAAAGCTCGGCCGCATCGCTCTCCTGGTCCGCACGATCTTCAACCAGTTCATCATCCTCGGCGGGATGGTCGTGCTGGCGCGCGAGCTCCGACCGTCGGAGTTCGGCACCTTCGCCATGGTCCAGTTCGTGCTGTCGGTTTTTACACTGGTAGGCGACGCGGGACTCGGCGGAGCTCTCGTTCAAAAGGGGCAAACGCCCACGCAACACGAGCTCTCGACGGTCTTCTTTGCACAGCTCGGGCTCGCCCTCTTCGTCTTTGTCTGCGCGAGCAGTCTCGCCCCCTTCCTCCATCTCTTCTGGACCGATCTGCCCAGTGAGACGCCGTGGATCCTGCGCGCGCTCGCAGCAAACTTCATCTTCGTTTCAGCGCGCGTCGTTCCCACGCTGCTCCTTGAGCGTGAGGTACTATTCGTGCGCGTCGCGATCCTCGACACGATCAACTCGATCACCTTCTACTTAGTCGCTTCGATCCTCGCGATCCTCGGCTACGGGACCTGGGCACTTGTGACAGGCGTCTTGGCGCAGGGAGTCTTGAGCTTCTTGGCAGCAATTGCGCTCCGCCCCTGGGCTCCCAGCCGCTTCTTCGACTGGAAGGTCTTGCGCCCGCTCTTGAACTTCGGAGTTCCTTATCAAGCGCGAGCCGCGCTCTCGCTCCTGACGCGCTCGAGTTTGCCTGTGCTCGTCGGCCGCAGCGTCGGAAGTCACGGAGTCGGCATTACGACATGGGCGCTCGAGACGGCCTTCTTCCCCCTCACCTTCATCGACATTCTTGGTCGAGTGAACTTTCCCCTGCTCAGCCGACTGCGGGAGGACCGAGAAGCCTTCGCAGCCGAGCTTGAGCGCACCCTCCGCCTCGGTGTCGCGATCACCCTCTTCATCTCCTCACTCTTCCTCGGCCTCGCGGAGCCGCTCACCGAAATCATCTACTCAGCCCAGTGGCTCGAGGCTGTGCCTGGCCTGCGCTTCTTTGCAGTCGGCATTGCCCTCGGGATGTTCCCGTTCCTCCTTGCGTCAGCCTTCGATGCCCTAGCGCGCCCGAAGATCGTCCTGTTCCAGATGACAGCCGTGATGATCCTCGCGTGGCTCATGTCCGGCATCGGCCTTTCATACGCCGGCATCGACGGCTTCGCTGCGGGTTACGGGCTCGCGCTCTTCGCCGGCACTCTGCTCATCATACGGCCCGTGCTCAAGGAGCTCCCGCGGCTCCACATGTTCCTCCCGTTCCTCACGGCGTCCGTAGCGGGAGCTGCCGCCGTTGGCGCCGATCTCATCTTCCTTCGAGACTTCGCGCGAGGCCCTGTCACCCTCATCGTCTCCGCTGTCTGTCACTTCATCATCTACCTCGCCGTCCTCGCGCTCCTCGACAAGAACGCGATCCAAGTCCTCAAAGGGGCGATCGGTCGCGACAAGACGTGAGCCATGAGCGCATGAGCGACGGCGCGGTGAGCGGCCTCAGCAGGACCGCCTAAAGAACGTCTCGAGCTAGGCAGCTTCAAGCTCGCAGCCTCTTGCCCGTCGCCATCAGGAGCTGCGCCCCAAGGATGACAAAGCCGCGCTACAAAACCCAAGAGGCTCCCTTGAGGGAGCCTCTTGGGCAAGCGGCGCGTCCAAGAGGAGCGCGGAACTTGTCTACTTCTTCGCGGCTGCGTCCGCTTCCCACTCGAGGACCGAGGGACGGTACTCGCTGCGGTCGAGGACTGACATGCTCAAGAAGAGCAGGACAAACAAGAACGAGCTCGTGAAAGCGATCAGGTTGAATCGGCTGTCCCAGAACAGGTGCATGAAGAAGCCCATGACCAAGATCGCCTTGATCGTGGCGATGACCATCGCGACCACAAGGTTGCCTTGGGTTCCGAGATCGATTGCCGTCACGGCCACCGTCAGGATCGTCAGCACGATCAACGCGCCGAGCACACCGAGGAGCAGCCACATGGGTAGGGCGTGCCCATGCCCTTCTCCATGGCCGTGACCACCGTGTGCATTGGCAGCTGCCACCTGCGCTTCGACCTCCTTCGTCTCCGGAGGCCGGGCGCTCTCGAGCGTCTTGGTCTCCGTCTCCGTTTCCGCGGGAGCCTCCTCGCTCTTTTCACTCGACGGGCCAGCGACCTCAGCGCTCTCGACCTTGGTCTCGACCGCGTCTTCCGCACCGCCAGCCGTGGTGTCGACGGAGGTTCCCCCGCCCGCTTGGCTCTCTTCTTTCGTCTCTTCCGACATGATCAGTTCCTCGCGACGTATCCTGTGTGGCTTCGGCGAACCCGGGTCCTCAATGGATGAGGTAGAGCATCGGGAACAGGTAGATCCAAATCAGATCGACCAAGTGCCAATAGAGGGCGGTGAAGTCGATCGGGCCGAAGTAGCTCGCTCCAAACTTGCGACGGCTCGCGATCGCGAGCATCCAGATCCAAAGACCGATGCCGATCACGACGTGAACGCCGTGCAGACCGGTCATGAAGAAATAGATGCTGAAGAAGATGCCTGCTCGCTCGGGGCGGGCAAACGTGACGGGCCCGTCGGCCGGCTTCCGGATCACACCCGCCATCTCGAGCGGGCGCCGCTCGGCGCCAGACAGGGTGCGAACCTGGGTCTCGAGCCAGACATCGTCCGGCAGCGCGGCCATCGCGGGATCCTCAGGAGGAAGCACCACTGCCTCCGCCTCGCCGCCCTCGTGATGGCTCACGGGGATCGCAGCGGCTGGGGTCTTCGTGGACTCGATGGTGTCGATGATTTGAGCGCTCGCCGCCTTCTTCTGAGCGCGCTCAGCAAGGCGCGCCGAAATGCGCTTGGCCGCCTCGGCCGCCTCAGGGTGCTTGTGCTGGAACGACTCCGTTTCCCAGACTTCATGAGAAGGAGCGAAGTGCCGCCCAGGCAACAGCCCATCGTGGAACTTGTGCGAGTACTCGACGTACTTGACGCACATGAACACGAGCGCCCCACCGATGGTGAGAATGATGTTGGTTCGGAGCAGCTTCACTTGCCCGAGCTGCGCATTGCGCACCGCCCACGCTGCCGTGAAGCTCGACAGAATGAGCACAACCGTGTTCACGCTGCCCCAGAACGTATCCAGGTAAAAATGCGCCCAGTAGAAGATCTCTGGGTGCTGGGCGCGGTACGCGGTGTATGCGCAGAACAGCCCCGCGAAGAAGAGAATTTCGGTCACCAAGAAGAGCCAAACGCCCATCTTGCCTGACTCGAAGTGCTGCTTCGCTTCGTGGAAGTGGTGCGGCGTGTACGGATAAACCGCTTCCGCCGCGTGGTCGTGGCCGCCGTGTGCCGCTGAATGTGCCTCACTCATCGTGACTGTTTCCTGGGTTCGGGTCCGTGACTCTGGTCCCTGTTATTCGGCGGGCACGTAGCCCTGGATTTCCTTGTCGAACTTGAGGTGCGCGTAGCCGTCGTACGGCCCACGGTTCACCTCAGGGGTGTCGTGGAAGTTGTAGTAAGGAGGGGGCGACTCACATTGCCACTCGAGCGTCGTGCCTCCCCAGGGGTTCGCCGCCGCCTTCGGTCCCTTGCGAACAGACTGGATCAGGTAGACCGCCGTCAGGACGAACCCAACTCCGAGCGTAAAGGCGCCGATGGTCGAGAGCTGATGCAGCTCCTGAAACTCCGGCAGGTAGTTGTAATAGCGGCGGGGCATGCCGCGCGTACCGAGCAGGAACTGCGGGAAGAACGTCACGTTCAGGCCGATGAAGACCAAGATCGCTCCGATGCGAGCGAGCTTCTCGTTGTACATGCGGCCGATGAACTTCGGCCACCAGTAGTGCAGACCGCCCATGAAGGAGGTAATCGCTCCGCCCATCATCACGTAGTGGAAGTGCGCGACCACGAAGTAGGTGTCGTGGAGATGCACGTCGACGCTCATGGTCGAGAGGAAAACGCCCGTCAGACCACCGATCGTGAACACCCAGAGGAACGCGATGGCGTAGAGCATCGGGGTGTCGAGGTGGATTCGGCCCCGGTACATCGTCGAGACCCAGTTGAAGATCTTGATCGCGGTCGGGATGGCGATGAGGAAGGTGATCGCGCTGAAGATCGTACCAGCTAGAACGGACTGGCCGCTCGTGAACATGTGGTGGCCCCAAACGAGGAAGCCGAGCAGAGCGATCGCGACCGAGCTGAGTGCGATGAACTTGTAGCCGAAGATCTCCTTGCGGCTGAACACTGCGATGATCTCGCTGACCACGCCGAAGGCCGGCACGATCATGATGTACACCGCGGGGTGCGAGTAGAACCAGAAGAAGTGCTGGAAGAGCACCGGATCACCGCCGAGGGCCGGGTCGAAGATACCAAGACCGACGATACGCTCAACGATCAGCATGAGGAGCGTGATGCCAATGACGGGGGTCGCGAGGACCTGGATCACTGCGGTCGAGTAGAGCGCCCACACGAACAGCGGCAGCCGGAACCAGGTCATCCCCGGAGGGCGGAGCTTGTGCACCGTGGTGATGAAGTTCAGGCCCGTGAAGATCGAACTGAAGCCGAGAATGAAGGCGCCGAAGGCCGCCGGAATGACCGCCGTCGGGGTCGTCGTGCTGTAGGGGACGTAGAAGGTCCAGCCCGTGTCAGCCGCGCTGATGACGAGAGACGCGATGAAGAAGAGCGCGCCGAGAACCCAGAGGTGATAGCTCATCAGGTTCAGCCGCGGGAACGCCACGTCCTTCGCGCCCAGCTGAAGCGGAAGGATGATGTTCCCGAGGGCCGCCGGAATGCCCGGAATGATGACCAAGAACACCATGACCGCCCCGTGTAGGGTCATGGCCTGGTTGTACTGGTCGTGGGTGATGAGGGTCGGGCCCGGGAAGAACAGCTCAGCGCGGATCGCCAAGGCGAAGAAACCGCCGAGCGCGAACGATGCCAAGACGCTCACCAGGTACATGAGCCCGATGCGCTTGTGGTCGAGAGTAAAGATCCAAGACAGGATCCCCTTGTCGTGCTTGAGGTAGTTTTCCTCCGCTTTCGAGGGGATCACGCCGAGGTCAGACGGTGAGATCGTCGCGGTGCTAGACATCGTGGGGGCCCTTTACTTGAGAGACTTGATGTATTCGATGATGCCGTTGATTTGCTTGTCGCTCAGCTTGCCCTGATAAGTCGGCATCGAAGGGGCAAATCCCTGGACCACTTGGCTCATGGGATCGTTGATCGAATTGCGAATGTAGTTCTCGTCGACAACAGCGCTGCTCCCGTCGGCGAAGGTGCGGGTCTTACCCCACAGACCTTGCCAGCTCGGACCGACGAGCGTCGAGCCGTCCACTGAGTGACAGGTCTTGCAGCCCTGCTGGTCGTACATGAGCTTGCCGAGCTCGACAGGCGGCATGTTGTCGAGGCGAGAGACGATCTCCTCCATCCAGGCGTCGTAACCGCCCGCCTCGTGCACAACCGCCTTCGCGATCATGTCCGAGTGTGAAGTGCCGCAGTACTCGGCGCAGAAAACGGGGAACTCGCCGCTCTTGGTCGCCCGGAACCAGAGGTCCGTATAACGCCCCGGAACCGCGTCCATCTTGGTGCGGAATGCGGGGATAAACAGGCTGTGGAGGACGTCCACCGACTGGATGATGACGCGCACGTCCTGGTCGACCGGAACATGGAGCTCACTGTCGACATGGCCATTCGGATACGTAAACAGCCACTTCCATTTCTGGCCCTGAGCGTGAATCTCAAGCGCTTCCCGGGGAGCCGTGCGGAGATCGACGTAGCCCTTGAAGCCGCTCACAAAGATGCCCACGCAGAACAGGAGCGGAATCACCGACCAGGTGATTTCGAGGGCTGTATTGTGATGGCTCACGTCATCCCCGACCTCCGACGCCTCACGGCTCTTCGCCCGATACTTCACGATGAAGTAGAACATCACGCCGTAGATGAGCAGCGCAGCGATGGTGGAGAGCCAGAACAAGAAGTCGTAGAGGCCGTCAATGTGGCTCGCGAACGTGGATGCATCGATCGGCATCCACATGTCGTTCGATGGCGGACTCTTGGGGAGCGACGCATCCGTCGCGGTGCTAGCGAGTAGATTCGAAATCATGATGATGTCTTCGATAGGGGCTTCCGCTTGCGCTCTGCGCGCCAAAGTCCGGTCAGCATGCCACCGAGGGCCAAGGCCCCCGCGCCGCCCGAAAGGCGCATGATGTTCATCGCAACCGGGGCATACCTGCCCTCGCTCGCGTCGTAGTGAAAACAGTACAAGATCAGGCGATCGATACTGGACCCGACTTTTCCTTCGGATGCCTCAATCAAGCTGAGGCGAAGGGTCTTCGGGTGGTATTCGAGGCCGTAAAGGTAACGGGCAACAATGCTCGACGGCGTCAGGACCGCGAAAGCGGCTGGGTGGACGTACTCGTCTCGCTTTTCGTTGTAGTTGTAGGCAACGCCGAGCTGAGCCGCGACCGACTGAATATTCTGCTCGCTGCCAGTCAAAAAGGTCCAGCCTGCGTCCGACTCGGGCCGACCATACATCGAGAGATAGCGAGCCTTCATGCGCGCGACGCGCTCAGTCGTATCCTTCGGGTCGAGGGAGACCGTGACGATGCGGTAGTCGCGGCCGAGCTCCAGATCGATCTGCTTCATGCTCGCGACCAGACCGTTGAGCTGCATGCTGCAGAGCATCGGACAGTCCGAGTAGTTCAGCGTCACGATCGTCGGCAGGCCGCTCGCGAGCACCTCACCGAGCAGGCGATCCCGACCCAACTCGTCCTTGAAGGCGAGCGAGGTGGACAGAGTCGCACCGAGCTTCTCCTCGACATCCACGCCTTCCATGCGCTTCGGAGTTCTCTCCGTACGCTCGACGATGTCCGCAGAGTCCACGGGCGCCGCACAAACCACTCCGCCAGAGGCCGCGAGAGCGGCCCCGAGGGCGAGAGAGTGAAAGACACGGCGAAGCATGGAAACGGTGAATCAATCAGGGAGTCGCAGGCGCAGCTTGACCTTCGGTCGGAGCGGAGACCGGCACGTCAACCGGCTCTTTGGCGGTCTGTGAAGATGGCTCGAGAGCCGGCTTCTTCTCAACGTCTACGCCTTCATGCACCGTCTCCGGCGCGCCGGCCTCTTTCGTCTCCGCGGAGAGGACAGAGCCCGCTTCGACGACACCTTCGCCGACCTCGTTCGGAGGCGTCACCTCGGCCCCAGCCCCTTCAGGCTGCGCCGCCGCAGGAGCACCCGTCGCACCGGGCGTCCACGGGCTGAGCAAAGCGCGATCGCGACGAACGGCTTCGAGGGTGAGCGACATCGCCCGCCCGATGGGAAGGCTCACTGTCCCGGTCGCCCGGTCCTTGTAAGCGGGATTCGCCTCGAGAACGCCCTGCTGAGCCGCGCGCAGGTGCCGGAATGGCTCGTCCTGCGTGGCGTCGCGCGCTGAGTTCACCGCATGCACCTCGTCCCGGACCAGCGCATAGACGACCATACAGATCGCCGCGGTCGAGACGGCCACAAGCCCGAGCACCAAAGCTAGTGCCCCGTTGTTGACGTAATCGGGTTCGTTTCCCGTGTGCGCGCTCTGCATGTTTTTCCTCAAATGTTCTGGAAGGTGAGCGATCGGCCGAGCCGCGGATCCCCGGTCGGGATCAGGTTGGTGTCTTTCGCCTTACTAAGGACGAATCCGAGGAGCAGGCCGGCCACGCCAACCCAGGCGAGGATGTCGACGAGACCGATCGCCATGCCGCCCTTGTGAAGGTTCGGCGCAACGAGCCAGTACATGTCAAACCAACAGATCACGAGGATCCAGACGGACCAGAAAGCGAGCGTCGTCCTATTGCGCTTGATCTCGCGCGACATCATCCCAAAGAACGGGATCACGAAGTGCGCTGCCGCGAGCACGAGCGTGGCGCTGAGCCAGTTCCCCTCGAGTCGGTCTTTGAACCAGGCCGTCTCTTCCGGGATGTTCGCGTACCAGATCAGCATGAACTGGGAGAAGGCGATGTACGTCCAGAACGCCGTGAAGGCGAACATCATCTTCCCGATGTCGTGATAGTGCTCGGTGGTGACGGCGCTAGTAAGGTGACCCTTCTTCTGGAGCCACATTGCGAACAGCGCCAGGACCGAGTGGAACGTGAGGACGCAGGTCGCGAAGTAGTAGACGCCGAAGATGGTCGAGAACCACATCGGATCAAGGGTCATCAAGAAGTCGATCGCACAGAAGGTCACCGAGAGGGCGAACACGATCATGGCTGGCGCCGCCTTACCTTGAAGTGACCGCGTGAGCTCTTCGCCGCCGCCCTTCTCTTGCTCTCGCGACTTCTTCAGCCAGAAGGTCGCCATGAGCGCGAAGTATGCAAAATAGAAGACCATGCGCCCGAGGAAGAAGCTCGGGTTCAAGTACGCAGTCTTCGAGCTGATCCCGTGAATGGTGTCGTGGTCCAGCCAGCGAAACAGCGTGTCGTTGTGCTGAAGGACGGGGACCAGGAGCGGAATGGCCAAAAGGGCCATCAGGACGACGCCCTGAGCCAAGAGCTCACCGAGGCGACGCACTACCACACTCCAGCGAGCATTCACGAGGTGCTGCAAGGTGACCCAGAAGAGGGCACCGAGCGTGATGCTGAGGCCCCACATGAACGCCGTGAGGTACGAGTGCTGGAACTGCTTACCGTACAGACCACCGCCGAGAGCGAAGGCACCGCCGAGCCCGATCACACCGACCGCGAAGGCGGTCTTCGAGAGCGACAGGTCCGCGCCCGACAGACGGATCGAATCCGTGAGCTTCGGGGCCGCGTCGTGGGCGCCGTGCGAGTCCGATTTTGAATGATGTTGATCAGCCATGAGAGACCCTTATTGGAGCTGCGCTCGCTCGGCGTCGGTCAGGTCGTTGACGCTCGCGGATTGGCTCTTCTGAAGAGCACGAAGGTAAAGGACGATGGCCCAGCGATCTTCAGCCGAAATCTGGGGTCCGTAAGCCGGCATGTTGCGCACGCCGTTGGTGATCGCCCCGAAGATCTGCCCAGCGGGCTGCTCTTTGATGTAGGTTTGATGAAGATCGCTCGGCGGGACCCAACCCTGCTTCAGCTTGGCAGCGCGCAGGTTGACGATGCCGTTTCCGTCGCCAAGTTGGCCGTGGCAGGGCGTACAGTAGATACCGAACTGCTGCTTACCGCGCTCCATAGTCGCCTCGTTCAGCGCGAGAGACTCGGGATAGGTCGAAGCCCACTCACCGCCGACCTTGCCCGCGAAGAGGTGGTCGTCGTCCTTGAGCTGACCCAAAGCGACCGTCCCTTCGGGCGCCGGACGCATGGCGCGTTGGTCGCCGAACAGGGGGTTCCCTTCCTGCGCCTTATAGGCAGGGGAGAAGTCCATGTCCCAGACCGCGTGAATGCGACCCTCGCGCGTTTTCGACGCGCGAGCTTGGGCGATGAACGCGAACGGGATCATGCTGATCGCGCCGAGGATGATCAGCGAGTAAATGAGCGGAGCGGGGACCTTGTCGCTGGTGACGCGATCCTCGAGGACATCGTCAAGCACGACGGGGTTCGTCGCTGCCAAGAGCCCACGGGTATCGCGCTCGTCGAACTTCGGATCGCTCGCCTCGATCACGAGGAAGAACTTGTCGTCGGTCACCCTGCGGAAGCGCTCTTTCAGATCGAGCGGATGCGCCGGGAGCGGCAGGTTGTTCAAGAACAGCATGCCGCCGATGGCTGCGAAGGCCGAGAACAAGATCGTCATCTCGAAGATGATTGGAACGTTCGCGGGCCAGCTCCAAAAGGGCTTACCTGAGATGATCCAGCGGTAGTCGACGCTGTTGGTCCAGTATTGGAAGTAGGTCGCAACCGCCATCCCGGTCAGGGCAAACCCGAGGACGAGCCAGGGCAGCCTGGTCATCCGGATGCCCATGTCCTTCTCGATACCGTGGATCGGGAACGGCGTAAAAGTGTCCCAGCGACGGAACCCCGCGTCGCGCACCTTGCGCGCAGCGTGCACGAGCGCGGTCGGGTTGTCGTACTCGGCGATGAGCCCGTAGAGCGGGGTTTCGGTAGCTAGCGGTTTCTCAGAGTCACTCATGACTTAGTCGCCCCATCAGTGGTCGTGAACGTGGCTCTCGGGGATGAATGCCTTCACCTCAGCCATCGCCACCATCGGGAGGTAACGGCAGAAGAGCAAAAAGAGCGTGAAGAAGAGGCCAAACGAGCCGGCCAACGTCGCATAGTCCACGGCGGACGGCATGAACGCACCCCAGTTCGCGGGCAAGAAGTCACGCGTGAGCGAAGTACAGATGATCACGAAGCGCTCGAACCACATGCCGACGTTCACGATGATGCCGACGACGAGGATGACCCAGACGTTGGTCCGGAGCTTCTTGAACCAGAAGACCTGAGGCGACAGGACGTTGCAGAAGATCATTGTCCAGTACGACCAGGCGTAGTTGCCGAAGGCGCGGTTCAAGAACGCGAACTGCTCGTAGATCGAGCCCGAATACCAGGCGACGAACATTTCCATCGCGTAGGCGTATCCGACGATCATACCCGTCGCGAGGATGACCTTGGCCATCAGCTCAAGGTGTTTCAGGGTGATGATCTTCTTCAGGCCGAAGAACTCGCGAGCAGGGACAGCGAGCACCACCACCATCGCGAAGCCGCCGAAGATAGCGCCAGCGACGAAGTAGGGTGGGAAGATGGTCGTGTGCCAACCGGGGAGCTGGGACGTCGCGAAGTCGAACGAAACGACCGAGTGTACCGAGAGAACGAGCGGAGTCGCGAGCGATGCAAGGAGCAGGTACGCTCGCTCATAGCGGTGCCATTGGCGGGACGAACCGCGCCAACCCATGGCGACCAGGCCGTAGACGAAGCGTCGCACGGTGCTCGTCGAGCGATCGCGGAAGGTAGCGAAATCCGGGATCATGCCCATGTACCAGAACAGGACGGAAACGGTCGCGTAGGTACCGACTGCGAACACGTCCCACTCGAGCGGCGAACGGAACTGCGGCCACATGCCCATCTGGTTCGGGATCGGGAACATCCAGTAAGGGAGCCAGGGACGCCCGATGTGCACTCCGGGAAAAACTGCCGCACAGACGACCGCGAAGATCGTCATCGCTTCGGCGAAGCGGTTGATCGCGGTGCGCCAGTTCTGACGCAGGAGGAACAAGATCGCACTGATCAGCGTACCGGCGTGGCCGATACCGACCCAGAACACGAAGTTGACGATCGGGAAGCCCCAGGCGACCGGGTGCACGTGACCCCATGCGCCGATACCTTCCCAGACCACGATGCCGAGGCTGAGGCCGAACACACCGAGCAGGCCGAGCGCAAAAGCAAAGGCAATGTACCAAGCAAGCGGAGGCCGGGGAGCCTCCATAATGCGCGAGACATTGTGGGTGATTTGCGCGAAGGCGTTATCACCCTCGAGCGGTCCGTTGTACGGATTAGTGATGCTCACTCTTGTGTTCATCTGCCTCTGAGAGCTCCGGATGCGGGTTTGAAATTCGAGCGAGGTAGTTCACGCGCGGACGGTTGTTCAGCTCCTGGAGGAGCTCGTAAGCGCGGGGCACCTTTTGGGCAGCCGCGACGCGGCTGTTCTTGTCGTTCAGATCTCCGAAGACGATCGCACCAGAGGGGCAGGCGTCCTCGCAGGCCGTGCTGATCTCACCGTCCTTGAGGGGCCGGCGCTGGTTCTTGGCGACGATCTTGGCGTTCTGGATGCGCTGCACGCAGAAGGTGCACTTCTCCATCACGCCGCGGCCGCGCACGGTCACCTCGGGGTTGAATGCCATCGCCTTCAGCTTGGCGCGGCGATCGTCGGTCCCGGTGTAGGGCGTCGTGCCGATCGTCTCGAGGTTATAGTTCCGGTAGTTGAAGCGACGGACCTTATAGGGGCAGTTATTCGAGCAATACCGCGTACCGATGCAGCGGTTGTAGACCATGTCATTGAGGCCTTCCTCGGTATGCATGGTCGCGCCCACGGGACAAACCTGCTCGCAGGGCGCGTTCTCGCACTGCTGACACATGACAGGCTGCTGCCGTACGCTCGCCTTCTCGGCGTCGCCTTTGTAGTAGCGCTCAACGCGGATCCAGGTCAGTTCGCGGCCCTTGGTGACTTCGTTGCGCCCGACGACCGCGATATTGTTCTCCGACTGGCAAGCGACGATGCACGCGGCGCAGCCGGTGCACTTGTTGAGGTCGACGGCCATACCCCACTTGTGCCCCTCGTAGCTGACCGGCGGCTGCCAGAGGCTCAAGAGCGGCGGATGGTGGACCTTGTGCTGGATGCCGTCCGGGTGCGCCTTGTAGTCGGCGAGTGTCGTCTCGCGCACGAGCTGATCTTCGCGCTGCTTCTGACCGCTCTTGCCGATCGCATCGATGGCCCAGAGGTCCTGCGTGATGGCGAGCTCTTGGCGACCGCCCGACTTCTTGACGGTGCCCGAGGCGAGGAAGAGCGCCTTCGAGGGGCGGACCTTGTAGACGTCGACACCGGAGACCTCGACGGGCTCGGCGGGATTCAAGAATCCGCCGACGACGCCAGCGACAGTGCGACCGTAGCCGAGCGTCAGCGCAATCGTTCCCTCAGCCTGTCCGGGAGCGATGATGCTCGGGAGAGAAACGGAGCGCCCTTCGATCGTCACCTCACAGAGGTGACCATCGCCGAGACCGAACTTCTCTGCGGTCCTGGGACCTACGAGAGCTGCATTGCCCCAAGCTTGCTTCGAAAGAGGATGCGGCAGCTCCTGGAGCCAGCCGTTGTTCGCAAAGCGACCATCGAAGACCGCCGGATCCGTCTCGAAGATGACCTCGAGCTCGCTCGCGCTCGGTAGCTCAAAGGGTGCCGCGGCCTGAATCTCGACGGCTACCTCGTTTGCTGCGGCGCCATAACGACCTGAGTGCACGGCGGCGCGCCACAGCCTTTCGGTCGGGAGGTGAGACGTGGTTCGCACCAGCGCCTGACTGCTCGGGTTCGGTGCGCCCAAGAGACGAGCCAGAACCTCGATCGCTGCGCGTCCACCGAGCAGGGGCTCAATGAGTGGCTGGGCGATACGCACAGTACCGTCCGAGACCCGCGCGTCTCCCCACACCTCGAGGAAGTGCGCTTCAGGAGCGTGCCAGGAGCACTTTTCACCCGTCTCGTCGCGGTAGAGACCGAGGTGGAACGATTGTTCGACCTTGCTGAGCGCGGGAGCGAACGGAATGTCCGCCGGAGCGTCGTAAACCGGGTTCGCACCCAGGATCAGGAGCGTCTTGACCTTGCCCGCGTCGATATCTGCGACGAGCGCAGCGAGCTCATCGACGCCGCCCGAGAGCGTTTCGCCGGATTCGACGTAGCGAACCGTGGTGCCGACGTTTCCGAGCAGCACGTTCAGGCGGTGCGCCGAAGCGTGGAGCTCCGCGCCGTAGCGGGAACCGAGGGTGATGAGGCTCTTGCCCTTCTTCTCAAGAAGGTCACGAACCACCACGCTGAGCACTTTGTGAAGCTCAGGCCCGAGCACATCGGCGCTCGGGGCGGGGATCGTCGCACGGCCGAGCTCGTTTCCGATCATGCCCTCGAGGAAGGCCAAGACCGCAGCGATCTTCGAGGGCTGCACGGCGACGCGGTGGTCTGCGAGACTGCCGAGTTCGCTGAGCAGAGGCTCGAAAGCGTAGATTCGACTCATCGAGTCGGAGTCGGGATCTCGACGCTCCGAAACCTTCCGCGCGTAAGCGAGGCCGCCAGGGCTCTGCGCGCTGATCAGGTCGGAGTCGAGAGCGACGATGACGTCCGCCTTTTCAGGCGAAACGACCTCGGAAGCGCGCTTACCGAAGGCCAATTCCGCGCCCCGCCCTTTGCCGGAGGCGTGAGAAGGCTCGTAAACATACCAAGCGGACTCGGGGAGTTCCGCTTTCAGCTCGGTCCGCAGACGCGCGAGCGTCGGAGACGAGTGCGCTCCGCTCAGGACTGCGAAGCCCGCGCCGCCCGCCTTCTGGGCCGCGGCATATGCGGCGAGAAGAGCTCCATCGAAGGCTTCCCAGGTCGACGGTGCCTGACCCTGCAAGACCTTCTGGCTGCGATCCGGATCATACAGACCCAGGATAGCTGCCTCGTGGAAGGGACCGGAACCGCCGAGCGAGGCCGGATCTTCGCGATGGCCGCGGACCTTGATCGGGCGACCGTCGTAGCTCGTGGCCACGAGCGGGGTCGCCACGCCGGCGACGTCCATGACCGTGAGGTAGGACGTCTGCACGCCAGGTACCTGCCCGTCGGGGCGCGAGGTGTGCGGAAGGATCTTCTCCTCGCGATAGTGACAGCCAGCGAGCGCGAACGACGCTCCCATGAGCTGCATGAAACGGCGACGTCCGGCGTCCGAGAGCGGAGTCTGCTCGAGCGGCTCGCGGAACTCTCGGGCTACGTACTCCGAAAACTCGGGGTCACCCTCGAGCTCGGCAAGACTGCGCCAATACTTGGGCTTTTTGGGCTGGGAATTCATCGATGACATGTGGAGCAGTCGGTCGGTGGATTGATATTGTTTTGCTCACGCAGCGCCTTGCCGTACGCGACGGCGTCCCCTGGTGGCTTCCAGTTCATGTTCGTCGCCTCTTCCGGGGGACGCAGGTTCTTCTCGGGCTGGTTGTGACAGTCGAGACACCAGCTCATGCTGAGGGGCTGGTCCTGGTAGACCTCTTCCATCTGGTCCACACGGCCGTGGCATGACACGCAGCCCACGCCGCGCGTCACGTGCGCACTGTGGTTGAAGTAGACGTAGTCAGGGAGGTTATGCACCTTGACCCACTCGACCGGCAGGTTCGTCGCGGCGCTCTCCCGGATCGGCAAGAGCTTCGGACTCTCCGGATGGACCAACGTGTGACAGTTCAAACACGTCTGTGTCGGGGGGATCGCAGCGTGGGACGATTGCTCCACGGTGTTATGACAATATTTGCAGTCGAGGCCCATCTCACCTGCGTGGAGAGCGTGACTGTAGGGGACCGGCTGCTTTGGCTGGTATCCCACATCAGTAGTTTTCGGTGAGAAGCCGAAGGTGACGAGAGCGGTCAGATAGATCGGCATGCCAGCGAAGGCGATGCCGAAAATCTGCCGGGTCTTGTTGGCCCAGCGTGGGAATACGAACAGCTTCATCTTGGTTGGACCGGCTCGGGGGACCTCACACCTTTCGCGACTTGCGCTGCAAGCGGTCGAAAGGACTGCCGGGTCTGAGCCCTTTGGCGAACCGATTCGCCAAAACAAAGGCCACAGTCGGGTGGAGTCCGCTCGGGGTTGCGGGCGGGTTATGCGGTCCCGTTCAGGAAAAGTAAATCGGGTCGCGCTGAGACCACTCAACCATACGAAATGACTCAGCTTTATCCCGCAATTCTACGACTACGTTGAAATTTTTGACCTCATCGGGGAGCCCGGGCGCTCCCGCAGAGTTTGCGCAGATCGAAACATCCGAAATCTCAAGGCAAAACGGCGCCCCGGGACCCCACTGCTGCCCCACCCTCAGGACATCCTTGGAGGCCCTGTCCCCCGGTCCGGGGCGCTCCGAAACATTCCGGGAAGCTGGCCCACCCCGACTCATGAGTCATTGAGGAGACCGCTCGACGACCCGACCCGGAGCTCAGACCCAGCTTCGTTTCGGAAGAGTCTCGTTCCGCTCGCGGTCGGCCGAGCAGAGACGCTCGTCTGCCAATCGTTCGGGCAGGTCCAGCCAGAGTTCACTCCGCCGCCTGTGGCGCCGAAGTGCTTCAACCACTTCGAGGGCTGGCTCGCAGAAAACCCCATCGTAAATGAACAGCTCACCCTTCTCCGGATCGACCGGAAAAGCGAGCCGCTCCTTCTCGAGATCAAACTGGGCGTCGATTTCTCCGGTGTTGCCGCGGGCATCAAGCCGGAGCCAGCGGCCGAGACTCGCAATATACAAGGCATTGAACGCGTGGACCGCCGTTTTGCCCGTCTCGGGCTCAGCCAGATAGACCTGGTAACAGAAGCCCGTCGGGATCCCCACCGCGCGAGCCAGCGCTGCAAGGAGGTGACTCTTCGCGTAGCAGATCCCCGTCCTCTCACGGAGCACTTCGCTCGCCGAACAGGTCACGATCTCCGAACCGATATCGTGGGAATGAGGGATCTCATCGCGCACCCATTCGAAGATCGCTCGCGCGCGTGCCACGTCCGATTCGAGCCGACAGGTCAGTCCCTTCGCTTGCTCAGCGAGCTCGCTCAGGTGACCGTCGACGACGTCGGTCATGCAGAGGTACTTTGAGAGATCGGTCGATTCGAGTTCCACGATCGAGAGGTTAGAAGACTCTTCGTCCAGACGCCCGTCGAAAAGGCGGCATCGGTCGTGTATGAACCGACTTCCCGAGCTTACCGGAAGACGACTCCATGAACGTACTCATCTTAGGAGCAACCTCTGACATCGCCGCCGAAGTCGCACGCATCTACTCCGCCCACGGCGCGCGTCTCTATCTCCTCGCGCGGAGTCCCGAAGCGCTCGCAAAGCTCTCGTCGGAGCTCGACGCCGCCGTCATCGGCTCGGAGGCCGTCGACTTCACAGACTACGCCCCAGCAAGCGCCGCAGTAGAGCGTGCGCTCACCGCGCTCGGCAGGCTCGATGTTGCGCTCCTTTGCCAAGGCTATCTCGGCGACCAACTCGAGAGCGAACGGAACTTCATCGAGGCGAAACTCCAAATCGAAGTAAATCTCTTGAGCGCAGTCGCCCAGCTCATCCCCCTCGCCCAGCACGTCGAAAGAAACGCTCACGGCACGCTCGCTGTCATCACCTCAGTCGCCGGTGTGCGAGGCCGTCCCCGCAACTACACCTACGGGGCCGCGAAAGGTGGCCTAACTCTGTACCTGCAGGGCCTCCGCTCGAGGCTCTGGGGAAAGGCCCACGTCGTCACCATCAAGCTCGGACCGGTGGACACCAAGATGACCACCCGCCACAAGAAGAATGCCGTGTTCGCGAGCATCCCCCAAGCAGCCCGCGGCATCGTGCGGGCCATCGATAGGCGCGCGGGTGAGGTCTACGTGCCTCGATTCTGGTTCTTCATCATGGCCGTGGTGCGAAACATGCCGGAGGCCATCTTCCAAAAACTGAGCTTCCTCTCGGGTCGCTAAATAGCCGAAGACCCCGGCGCGCACGCGGCGGGGTCTTCGGTTCGCCTGAGTCGTGAGGACTATTAGAAGTCTCTCATCTGCTTCCGGATCTTGGAGATTGCCTGCTCTTGGAGCTGACGAATTCGCTCGCGGGACAGGTTGTACTTGTCACCGATCTCTTTGAGCGTGAGCTCATCTTCGTTGTCGAGACCGAAACGCCAGCGAATGATGTTCGATTCGATGGGCGTGAGGGTCGACAGGAGCCTCTTCACCTCAGAGGCCCATCGCTCCGCGGCGAGACTGTCGTGAGGCGAAGGGGTGTCCTCTTCCACAAGGAAGTCGATGAACTTTCGTCCGTCCTCGTCACCCACTGGCCGATCCAAAGAGAAGGGCGTGTCGGCGTACAGGTCCTTCACCTTGTCGAGCTTTTCCTGAGGAATGCCCGTCTCTTTCTCGAGCTCCTCTGGCGTCGCTTCGCGACCCATGCGCGCCGCAATCGTCTGCTTGGCACGGGCGACGCGGTTATAGGTGTCGAGCATGTGCACCGGGATGCGCACGGCGCGACCCTTGTCCGCGAGAGCACGACTGATCGCGTGGCGGATCCACCAGGACGCGTACGTCGAGAAGCGGTATCCCCGAGTGTGATCGAAGCGCTCGACGGCCTTCATGAGGCCGATGTTGCCCTCCTGGATCAGATCGATCAGCGGTAGACGGCCGCGGTTGTAACGGCGGGCGATGCTCACCACGAGCCGTAGGTTCGCCTTGACGAACTTGTTCTTGGCGAGCTGCTGCCGCATGTCGGCGCGATCGATGCGCTGCACGAACTTCCGATACTCATCGTTGTCGTCGAGGATCGGTCGCTCGGACTCGTCGGGATGAAGCTCTTGGGTCATCCGACGAGCTGTCGCAGAGGCGTGGTTCATCCAGAGCCGATCTGAGTCGGGCATACGAAGGGTCCGCGCCAAGTCAGCACAGAGCGAAGCCCAGCGCTCCGCCTGCTCGGGAGTCAAAGTCTTGCCCCCAGTGGCCGCGAGCAGTCCGCGGAGCTCGTGCACCGAGTTCAGATCGGGGCGATCTTCCTCAGGCACCTCGAGAGCCCGAGCCTCGAGCTCTCGCAGCAAATGAGGCGTCGCAGGGGCATACGAGAGCAGCGCGCGCCACATGTCGACCTCCGCACGCTCGACCCCCTCCGCTGCTTCGAGCTCCTCGTGCGCACCCATCACCTGGTGCACAGACATCTCGCGAAAATAGCGGCTCAGAACCGAATCAGCTCCCTCGTCGTCCCGACGCGAGGGCACGACGCTCTTGCCGCCGGAACGCACGGCGATCGGGGTCGCAGCTCCTCCCTCGACGGAACGGGGCGCGCGGACGGCCGAGGCTGCATGAACGCGGGCCTGAGCTGTGGACTTGCGAATGGGGCGCTGTTCTTGATTCATAATGGGGACCTCACCGGTCTTGAAAAGGAACAAGACAATTCGGAAACTCGTGCTAAGGTGCAGTTATTCCGGAAGCACCGGACGGAGAAACCATCCGTCGCTCTTGCGGAGTTACTTGCAAGAAGTGTTCCGGCCGATGGGGCAGGGCGGTGGTTCCGTGCTTCCAAGGACAAAAAGAGGAATACGGGGCGAGGCGAGGACATCTTCCTCCCTGCTAGAACGACGCGGTTCTCGAAACCTTACGGGCTTACGTTGCAGTTTGGTTTCCGCCCTTTCGAGGCCGTCCCTCCCTCCTCGGCAACCACTCGGAATCACGCCTGAACCGGCTGCAAAGATTTCACACAAGGGCACCCGAGTCGCGGTCGCGACGCACATCTGACACACCCGGACGAGTGTCCGGGCAAGCGTCGGGCTGACATTTCGATCACGCTCGAGATGTTTTGCCCCGGTCTGTGCGCAGCTGATGTCAGCAGCGTTGAGGAAGACCTGTTGGCGCGGGCCTACACTCGAGCAGAGCCCGAGCGACTTACCGTCAACCCCTTCTCAGAACTGAGCAAGGAAGCGCGGGTCGTTCTCGAAGAGCACACGAATGTCGGGAATGCCGTACCGAAGCATCGCGATCCGTTCGACGCCGAGCCCGAAGGCGAACCCGGAATACCACTCAGGATCGATGCCAGTCGCGGTCAGCA
Organism: Pseudomonadota bacterium; assembly: GCA_023428245.1. Taxonomy (GTDB): domain Bacteria; phylum Myxococcota_A; class Polyangia; order Polyangiales; family Polyangiaceae; genus NIC37A-2. Next base: position 61,544 of record JAEYYX010000055.1, on the reverse strand, counting down.
CGGAAGGATGAATCATTCCGCAGCCGAGCACCTCGAGCCAGCCGGTTCCCTTGCAGACCCGGCATGCGGCGCGCGAACCGTCGTCTTCACGGCAGAAAACGCAGCCCACGTCCGCCTCCGCGCCCGGTTCGACGAACGGGAAATAGCTCGGACGAAAGCGAATCGGCGTCGATTCGCCGTAGAGACGCTGAGTAAAAGCGGTCAATACGCCCTTGAGTTCCGAAAAGGACACGTCCCGTGCGACGTAGAATCCTTCAATCTGGTGGAACATTGGTGAGTGCGTGACATCGTCGTCACGCCGATAGACGGCTCCGCCGCTCACCAGCGCAAGGGGCGGTCCGTGATCGCTCATCTCCCGCACCTGCACGCTGCTCGTGTGCGTGCGCAGAAGAGTCCGCCACTTCGCCGGCGCGCCCGCTACGTCGACCCAGAAGGTGTCCTGCATGTCGGTCGCCGGGTGATCCGGAGGGAAGGCGAGCTTTTCGAAGTTGTTCACCTCGAGCTCGACCTCAGGACCCCAAGCGATTTCGAAGCCCAGGGAGCGGAAGATGTCGAGCACCTCGTCCATGACGAGGGACACCGGGTGCCGATGGCCCCGAGGAATCGGACGGCCGGGCATCGAGAGATCGAAGGGGGGGCCGGCCAGCTCCGCTGCCCGCTGCTCCTTCTTGAGGTCGACGAGAGCTGTCTCGAAAATGGCTTCGAGCTCCTCGCGGACCCGGTTCACCGCCTCACCGACCTGCTTCTTCTGGTCGGGGGGCACCTGGGCCATGCCGCGCAGGATCGCGGTCAATTCGCCCTTCTTTCCCAGCAATTCGGCCCGCGCCGTACGCAGAGCAAGCTCGGAGTCGAGGCCCGCAAGGGCGGCGCGGAATCGGTCTTGGATGCCCTCGAGCTGGGCCAGGACGCTCGGACTGGAAGGGGACACGTGGGCCTTGTCTAGTCGCATTTTCGGGCTCCGTAAAACTGCCGGCCCGCCCCCGCCTCGAAAAATGTGCCCCGACAGGGCCAAGCAAGTTCCGCCCAATCGAGACCCCTGAGACACCAATCAGTTCGGCCGAGGTCCCTCGGCGCGTTTTCGAAGGGAGGAAAGCTCATGAGTCGAGTGCCCACGACACGACGAATATGGTCCATGACTGCGCTCGCAGTACTTTGGATGTTCACGGAGGTCGCCTGTGGCACCCGATCCCCGCTCCTCGGCGGCGAAGAGGAGCTCGTCGGGACAGGAGGCGTGAACGCACGTCCCGCCCCTGATTCCCCGAACAATCCGCCCGACGGCACGCTCGCAACTGGCGGCGTTCAGTCTCTAGCAGGCAGTGGCGGAGGGGGTGACGCCCCCGAGGACGCCGGCCGAGGACGGGCTGAGCTCAGGGGTTCGGAGTCGCACTCGACTCGGGAGTCGATTGTTGGGCCCGGTTCGAGATGGCCGGGCCTTTTGCCGGTCCGCTCGTAACGCCCGCCGGCGGAGGAGAGGTAACTTGAGGTTGTTCGACCGCCACCGCGCCCGTGTCGGGTGTGATGGTCGAACCGAACCGCCGAGCGTAAACCTCGGTGAACTCCGCTCCGATGAGCAACACCTGCGCCGAGAAGAAAACCCAGATCACAAAAGCAACGATCGAGCCCGCCGCGCCATAGGCCGAAGAGACTCCGACGCTGCCGAGATAGAGGCCGAGTCCGAACTTTCCGAGCGTGAACAGCCCAGCGGTGACCACGGCTCCCACCCAGACGTCGCGCCACTCTACGCGCGCGTCAGGTAGCTTCTTGAACATCAAAGCGAATAGGGCTGTGACGACTGAAAACGAAATGCCGAAGTTGAGCACTTGCCAAACGGTCGCCCCGCCTGGGAGCGACTCCTCGAGCACCTGACCCACCCACGTCAAAACGGCGCTCACCACGAGCGACACGAGCAGCAAGAAAGCCACGCCCAGAACGAGGGTAAAAGAAAAGAAGCGATCTTTTACGATGCCCCAGACGCCACGGCCGGGCTTCGGCGCGACGCCCCAGACAGTATTCAAAGCGGACTGCAGCTCCCCAAAAACGCCTGAGGCCCCGAACAAAGACACTGCCAGGCCCATCGCGATTCCGAACACTCCGGTGCCCGGAGCTCGGGCATTTTCGGCCATTGTTTCGACCGCTGCCGCAGCTCCAGCTCCCACCACGGCCGACATTTCTCCTGCAATGTGCTGGCGCGCCGTCTCCTCGCCCAACGCCCATCCCATCACCGCTACGACAAAGATGATCAGAGGGGCGATCGACAGCAGCGTGTAATAGGCAAGTGAAGCTGCGAGCCGAGTGACATTATCCTCACTCCATTGTTTGCCCGTCTCCTTCAGCACCTGCCAGGTGTCCTTGAGTGGCGTCATTTCATGCAGCGCTGCAAGTTCCATGCATGGGACGATGTGGCGCAAGGCGCCCCACCATGACGCCCCGTCGGACTCTCCCGAGACGCTCAGCGGATTGGCAAATGAGAAACGGCGCCCCAAAGGGGTGCCGTCTTTCGCTGCCACAAGCTCGCTCTCTCGAGAGAGCGAATGTCGCCTCAAGCCTTCGCGCTCGCAGCGAGCTCGGTGAGCTTCTTGAATGCTGCGGCGTCGTTGAGCGCCATGTCGGCGAGCACCTTGCGGTCGAGGTCAACGCCAGCTGACTTCAGGTTGCCCATGAAGCGCGAGTAGCTGGTGCCGTTCTCCCGGCAGGCTGCGTTGATACGCTGGATCCACAGAGCACGGAAATCGCGCTTGCGGAGCTTGCGGCCGACGTAGGCGTACTGCCAGCTCTTCCAGAGACAGAGCACAGCTTGGCGGATGCGGTTCTTACGGCCGCCCCAGAAGCCCTTGGTCTGCTTAAAAACGCGCTTATGACGACGGCGCGGATAGGGACCCCTCTTTACACGAGACATTCTGTTTCTTCCTTTCTCTCGTTATGCGTAAGGGAGGAGGCGCTTAATGCGATGCTCGAGCGCGGGAGAGACCATATCATTGTCGCGGAGGCGACGGCGACGCTTGCGGCTCTTGCCGTTCAAGCAGTGTTGTCCACCCATCTTCGGGCGGCGGACGCGGCCGGAGCCGGTCACCTTGAAGCGCTTCGCAGCAGCGCGGTTCGTTTTCATTTTCGGCATGGGGTCACTTGCTCCTTTTAGAGAGGTGCCGGCGAGGCGGAGCCGTCTTTCAAGGGTTCCGGGATGTCCTGGCGCGGCGGACGAACTTCGGGGACAAGTCCTCGAAGGGAGGCGGTTTATGAAGGAGGGGCCCCTCGGCGTCAAGGCAGGGTGTCCCCTGGGACGGGGAAAGTCGCCCCCTGCTCATACGCTCCGTGGGACGGGTTCTCGGGTTTTTCCGAGTTTTCGCATCGGGCGGGGCCGAGGCGGGCTCTGGTGGAGGCTCGGGCGCGGCCTGGAGAGCCGGAGGAGGCACGGCCAGCCGAGGATCAGCAAGAGCCACGGCGAAGATGAACGCGCCGGGGAACGGGCGACGGCGCAGCCCCCTTGGACGTCGAAGCCGAGCACGGCCGTGGTCGGGTCGGGGCCAATCGCGAGGTCCGCCGCGAGGATTTCGCGCCCCTGATAAAGGACGCGGACCTTGCCCGTCTTGCCCCCCGCCCCGCGAGGCGCTCGCACCTCGGCGGTCAGCACGCCGGGGCTTGCCCGGAGAAGCTTCGCTTCCGCTACATCCGTGAGGACTTTGTAGTCCTCCATGCGGGTCGGCAGCGGCTTCCCATCGTCGTCCCGCAGCAGCGCGAACATCTCCACGGAACGCTCAGGGTTCGGGTAGAGGAAGCTGCTCGCGAAGGAAAGGCGTGAGCGAGCGCGGCTCGGCTCCCCACCTTCTTCCCCAGAAGCAAGAGCGTCCTGGGCCAGGAGGGCTCCGACTACGTCCAAGCTGCCGGCGCCGTACCAATTGCTCGGGAACCCTTCGTCCAACGGCGCGCGTGCCCCGCCCCGCAAGAGCTCACGAACTTGGTCCATTGTGAGGCTCGGATCGCGCTGGAACAAGAGAGCGACGGTCCCTGTCACCTGGGGCGCAGCCATCGACGTTCCGCTCGCGATCCCGTGGGTGTCGTCGAGGACAAAACACTCCGGCGCAGCGCCCGGCGGACAATAGCCGCCCGAGGAGAACTGGCTGTTTACACCGGGCCGCCGAGGATCGGCTTCCTCGGCCATGGCTGCGGCCAAGTTGCTTCCTGGAGCCAAAAGGTCAGGCTTCATCTGACCGAGCTGATTCGGTCCCGCCGAGCTGAAGAAGGCGACGCCGTCTTCTTCTTCATCGTCAACGCCGATCTCGTTGCCCTCGTAGTCGATCCACTCCGTCCGATTGACCGAGGCGCCGACGGTGATGAGCGCTGGATGGCTCGCGGGGATCGTGACGGTTCCGCTCGTGCGTGCGCGGGGCAAGAGGGCGGCGCCGGGACTTGTCGTCCCATTCTTCACGACTGAGCTCTCGACCCAGACTCGGACGGTTCCGTGCCCGCGGAAGACGAGCTCCTGGTTCGCACCGCCTTGGACTTGTCCCGAGAGGAAGAAGGCGAGCGAGGTCTCAGCGAGATCGATGTTCCCCTGGTCGGCGCCATTCACGAGGATGACCGAGTAGTTTCCTCCGTCGCCGATCTCCTTCGAGGTCAGAGTCGCGTAACGACCGCGCGACACAAATCCCGAGACGGCCCCGTTCCCACCGCGGAAAGCAACCTGAACTTCATCGCCAGGCTGCGTGCTCACGTAGCCGTACACCTCGAGCTCGGCGGTGCCGGAATACGCCGTCGCTAACGTAACACGAGTTTCGGCGCCAGCGTGGACGCTCGTCTCGGTGTGGGACCCAAGCGGCTCCGGCAAGTTGGAACCGGGAAGCGAGTAGACGGCTCCCGAGTTCCCAGAGGCGACGATGACGGCGCGTCCTTCCCCTGCTCCGAGCTCCGCGAGGCCTTCCTCGAGCAAGGTCGAGCCGTCATGGGGTCCGAAGTTCGAGCCCAAGGAGAGGTTCAGAGCGACCGGACGTCCCGCGTCCGCTGCCCGATCGAAGGCGAACTTGGCGCCGAGCAAGATTTGAGGATCGGAGATGCTGCCGGTTCCGCCGCCGGCCTGTACGACGATCAGCTCAGCGCCCGGCGCAATTCCAGGATACGTTTTGTCGTCGCCCGCAATGGCGGACGCGACGTGGGTTCCGTGCCCGTAGGTGTCGACGATGGTTTCGTCGGGAACGCCAGCGGCGAGAAGCATGTCGATGTCCGCCCCGGATAGCACCGCGCAGCGGTTCCTCGCGCACCCATAAGACTCTTCGAGCTCCGGCTGGAGCCCGCGCGGCGTCTCGTCGAAGGTGAGCAGCCAGGCGATACGTGTCGAGCCGTCAGCTCGACGGAGATCGGGATGAGCGAGGGAAACGCCGGTATCGACGAGGCCGACGTACACCCCAGTGCCGTCGAGGCCGTAGTTCTCCTTCGCTTTGCCGGCGTTTTGATGCGTGACCGCTACGTCGAGCTGGGGCCGGCGCGGGGGGCCAAAGCTGAGCGAGATGTTTTCCGCGAGGAGCGAGCGCATCCCCTCGGCTCGTCCGCTTCCCACGGCCAAGCGACTCGTGACAGGAATCAGGCCCCGGGCACGGGCCAAGTAGGGATCGTCGGTGACGGCAATGAACAACTCGCCAGCGCGAAAGAAAGCTCGCTCGAGCTCAGGCACCGAGCCGTCAGCAAGAGCATCCACAAAGCTCGGAGGTCTCGCCCACGCACTCTCGGCAAACAAAGCGCAGGCGAGCCCGAGCGCGCCCTTCCAGAGGAGAGGTGAGCCGGACCTCATGTCGACTCTCGGAGCAGCTCACGAAGCTCGTGCTCGAGCTGTCGCATGCGCTCGGGGCTCGGCCCAATCGCGACGTCGCGTACCTCGCCCTTGCGGTCGATCAGTACGAGCATCGGAATCTCTCTCGCTAAGTATCGGTTCGTCACACGCTCCGCCGGATCAGAGGCGAGAGAATAGGTCATTCGGAGCTTCCGCGCGACCTCTGCCCCGAGCTTCAGCGGATCGACCGTGACCCCGACGATAGACAACCCCCGCCCTGAGTATTCGACGTGCCATTTCTCGAGCTCCGGCGCGAGCATACGGCAGGCTCCACAATAACTCGCCCAAAACTCGAGCAGCACAACGCGACCGACAAGCTCACGGAGCGACGACACATCCCCCTGAAAGGTCACGACCCCCGAGATTTCGGGAGCCTCGAAACCGACAAGCTCGAGTCGCGCGATGTCTTCATGCACCGGGGCCGGTTCAAGGGGGACCGAGATGACCCGCCTGGCCCCGCCGCGTTCGACCTCGAGAGAGAGCACTGCGCTTTCGGAGCTTTGCTCGAGCATCTCGATCAGGTCCCGAGACCGCTCGAGCGGCCTCCGCTCCGCGCTCACGATGATATCATCTTCGGAGATACCTGCCTGCGCGGCGGGGCTCCCGCGCAGGACGCGAAACACCCGAACGCCTTCCTGGTCCTGGAGGAACGCGCCGAGCCAAGGGAAGTTACGCCGTGGCGCGCGTACCCGCGCTTTCGGGCCTGGCCTCTCCGCCGCGGCCGGGAATGGGCGCGCCTCTCCTACCCCGGACGGCGGCTCGCTCTCACTGGTCGCGGTGGGCCGAGGGGTTGTCGCCGCGCAGCCCAGACTCCAGAGGGCGAGTCCAAGAGGCACCAGGGTGGGGCGAATCTGCACGTCGCAAAGGTACCATAAACGGGACGGGGCGCGGGCGGAGGCCGCATCGGGTTGGACAAACAGACTCTGTCCCGACACAGGGACGGCGCCTGCCCTCGCCTCGCGCTCCCGACTGTGGGAAGCGACCGACACGTTCCCTGAACGGAATAGAAAAGGGGTCCGGAAAGTTCCGGACCCCTAAGAGAGACTGATCATCTCGCGGGCGCAGCAATCGAAGGCGCGGACGGCCGCGAGACGCGGGCAAATAAGCAAAGTCAGGAAAGGAAGCCGGCCCGGTCGGGCCATCGAAGCAATCTAAGGAAGCAAGCCAAGCAGCCCCGAAAGGCTAGGAAGATACGCAAGGGCCGTTTCTCAATCAGTCGCCCGTGCGTGCCATCGCTAGAGCACAGGACATGCCAACTTCGGGCCCGCGCCTGGTCGGGGCGGAAAAACGCCCCACTTTCGCCGGCTCGACCGTTCGGGGCGTCGGCCTGTGGATACGCTTCCGCACCCCCCCCACCCGTCGTCCCTGGCGAGCCTGTCCTAGGCGGGACATATCTATGAAAGAATTTCGCACCTCGCTCAGAGAAATCGTCTTCGGTCACTCAGAGGGCATAGACAGACGGGTCGGTGATGGTAAAAGACGCGCCTCGACAGGCACCCGTAGCTCAATTGGATAGAGCATCGGTCTACGGAACCGAAGGTTGGAGGTTCGAATCCTACCGGGTGCGCCAGAGATTCTCTGAGGAAGACGAGCCATAGAGCCGTCGCCTCGCTCTCACAGAGGCCGCTGACGCTCTCCGCCAGGCGGACCGGGGGCTATGTCGCTCGCTTTCTTAGCTGCTCGTTGGATGTGAGCGTTAACATAGTGCGCCACACCGAGCGCGATGAACGAGGTGGCGCAGGCCTTCGCAGATCAGCTCATCGGCCGCTCAGTTCAGCTCACCAGAGCCGCGCTTCCAAATCGCGTCCCAGTTCTGACGATAAGCTTCCGTAGCGACTCGCGCGGGACCGGGGCGCCGCGGCGCCGTCTCCTTCACGGGTTCGCCTCCGGAGCGCGCCTCCGAATAGGAGAATTGCGTTTCGACGTCGCAGATCCAGGGAGCTCCCGCGCGGGGCTTGAGCTGGACGATATCGCCATGGATAGCTTGTCCTTCTTTGAGCGGGCGTACTTCGCCGTGCTCGATGCGCTCGGGGCGCGCGCGCAGCACCTTCAGGCCTTGTTGGTCCTCGGTGCGGCCGTGCACGATCACTACGTCCTGTGAGGGGCTCGCCTCACCTTCGGTCGTCCGGCTCGACTTCTCTTCGGGGTTTCTCGACATGGCTTAGGGAAGACTTCCCGCCCTCTGATGATCGACAATAGCAGCTTGGTCGAAAAAGCGCCCGCTCGAGCCCAAGGTGGAGATCGAGGTAGGGAAAATTGGCCTCTTGCAAGAAATAGCCGCCGAGAACGTAGTTGGCGCCCCTGCGCTTCAGTACCGAGAGAACCATCGGAGCAACAGCGACCCAAGCACACTCACCACGATGCAGGTGACGATCGGGAAGTGGAAGCTGCCGCGCTTGCCTTCGATGTGAATGTCACCGGGCAAGCGCCCGAGCGGGATCCCTAAGCGCTCGAAGAGAAGCCACGCGCCCCCGAGCGCGCCCAAGCCTAGGCCGAGCACGATGAGCATTTTTGCGAAGGACCAATTCTCCGGGTTCACCTCGCCGAAGTCTCGATCCAACTCGCCCAAGAGTCACGCGCGCTTCGCGAGGGCACTGGGCGCCAGAGTAGAAGCGGCCAGAACCGCAACCGGCTGCCACCCCATCAACGCTTCCGGGGTCTCGGGATATCCAGCTCCCCGAGGCGGGTCACGAGAGTTCGGCGCGAGATGCCGAGGAGCTCGGCAGCGCGCGTTTGATTCCCTGCGCACTTCTCGAGCGCCTCTAGGATCTGGTGGCGCTCTCCTCGCCGAGAGGAGGGAGGAACGCTCGGCCAGGAGCTCGCCCCTGAGGGCGAGCAGAGCTCACCGCCCGGGCTCTTCCCGGAACGTTCCGCACACCAACGAACCTTCTCAGGAAGATGCTCGACAAGAAGAACAGGACCTCGGCAAAGGGCCGCTCCGCGCTCGATCAGGTTCTTGAGCTCGCGAACATTTCCCGGAAACGGATAGCGCTCCAGAACCTCGAGAGTCGCTTCGTCGATCGACAGTGGTGGCACCTTCAGACTCGCCTGCGCGCGCGCGAGGAACATGTTCGCAAGCGTCCGGATCTCTTCCCGCCTCTCGCGAAGCGGAGGCACTGTGAGACTGACTCCGTTCAAGCGGAAGTGAAGGTCTTGTCGAAAACGACCAGCGGCGACCTCTTCGTCGAGATCTCGATTCGTAGCGGCGACAAAACGCACGTCCACATCTCGCTCGTTCCGCGCTCCCACTCGCATGAACTTTTTCTCCTCGATCACTCGGAGCAACTTGCTCTGCATGCTCAGAGGCAGCTCACCCACCTCGTCGAGAAACAACGTCCCACCGCTGGCGCTTTCGAGCAGGCCCGCTCGCGACTGCAGCGCCCCGGTAAAGGCGCCCCTTTCGTATCCAAAGAGCTCCGAAAGAACGAGAGACTCACTGAGTGCAGCGCAGTTCAAGGCCACAAAGGGACCGGCCCTACGCGGAGAAAATCTGTGAATCGCTCTTGACAGAAGTTCCTTCCCTGCCCCGCTTTCTCCCAGAACCACGACGTTGATCGGAGAGGCGGCGACGCGCGCCGCTTCGTCATACAAGGCGCGCATCGCCGGAGCGATGATCTCCGCACCGTCGTCGGTCCGAACATTCGTCCGAGCGCGCAGCTCAGGACTCTCTTTCGACTCAGTGACACTTCGCACTTCATGCCTCAGCGCCTCGTGACGAGACAGCCGACACAAGACTGCCTCGATCACCTCATGGAGAGAGAACGGCTTCGTCAGGTAGTCGTCGGCACCCAGGTTCATTCCATGGCGCACATCTCCTCGATCGCCGCGGGCGGTCAGAAAGATAAAAGGAACCGAGCTCGTCGCCGGCTCGCGACGGAGCTCCCGCAGCACTGCATAGCCGTCCGCTCGTGGGAGCATGATGTCGCAGAGCACGAGCGCAGGACAACGCTCCCTGGCGAGTGCAATTCCGTCGAGCCCATTGTCGGAGGAGACAACGCCGAATCCATATTCTTGCAGCAGCTCCGTCAGATTCCCGCGGATACCCACGTCATCTTCGATGACGAGGATCGGCGCTTTCGTTCCTTGGCTCATTTTCCCTCTCCCTTGGAAGTGTCACTAAGAAATTCGTGCCTTCTCCTTCACGGCTCTCACACTCAATCGTTCCCCCGTGGGCCGTGACTGCTCGATAGACAACCGCGAGACCAAGCCCGCTACCGGGCAAATGTTCCGCGTTCTTTGCTCGATAGTAACTCTGATAGAGGCCCGGCATGTACTCCTCTGGAATGCCGATGCCGCGATCTCGCACAAGGAATTCGCAGCTCTTCTTTCCCACCCGGACGACAAGCAGTACTGGAGAGTCGGCAGCGGAATACTTGAGAGCATTGCTCAAGAGGTTCCCGAGCACGTGCCGAAGCAGCCGCTCATCCAAGCTCACCGAAGCGTCCCCCTCGAACTCATAGTGAATGACCCGCGCTCCCCGACTCTGTTGTTCGAACGCTTCTACGAGTTCTTGACAGAAGGCGTTCAAGAGGATCGGAGCAGGACTCGCCGTTAGGTTCCCCGCCTCCGCGCGCCCAATCAAAAGGATATCCTCCACCATCCGCTTCATGCTCTCGGCAGCTACGCGGATTCGTTCAAAATGGCCTCGGTTTCGCTCCGGTCCCCATTTCGAGCCAAATGCCATGAGCATCTCCGTCGACGAGACGATCGTGGTGAGCGGGGTACGAATCTCATGCGACGTCATCGCCAAGAAGCGAATGCGTGCGGCCCCAAGCTCGAGCTCCCTTTGATGTTCCCGCGCAAGCCTCTCGTGCGCAGCCCGAAGTTCGAGCGCCAGCTTCTCCTTCGTAAGAGCGGCGCGCTGCATGCTGCCCATCACTTCGAACATCCCGAAAATGACGGCTCCCAAGAGCAACGCCAAAATCCAATGCCGCCTCTCGATCGTAGCACCAAGAGCTCGCGCTTCGAGCTGGGCGTACCTTTGTTCCACGGCGAGCTGAGCACCCGCGGTCGTGGTCGCAAGTATGTCGCGCACCAGTCGGTCCACGATCGGCTTTCGCTCCAAGATGATCCTGGAGTGCCTTTCGATCAGCGTCAGCTCCGTGCGCAAGGGGGCTGACTCGGGGAGACTGGCCACCTGCTCGAGTAAGGCGAGCGTAGCGTGGACCCGGGTCTCCGCCTCGCTGTCCCCCGTGGTCTTGAAAAGCATCACAGCCCCTGCCACCGCCTGGGCACGCGCCCCGAGCTTCGGCTGCGCGAGAGATGCGGCCCGATCGGCGACGTCAGTGATGAGAATGGGAAAGTAGTGAAGCGAGGTTCGAAGAACCGCGTTCTCGGACTTGAACCGCTCGACCAGCTCGGCTTTTTCGGCGCTGACGCTCGCGCTTCTCTCTATGAGCCCGGCGAGTTCCGCTCCCCCCTCACGTGGCAAGAATAAAGGCGGCTCCTTAAGGGCCTCGTGCGTCTTATTGCCCTCAGTGACGCAAAAGACGAGAGGGTCGTAGCTTAGAAGGAGCCCAGAGTGCGCCCGGAGAACGGCTTCATTCAGGAACGTGTCGAGTGCATGCAAGCGGCGAACCTTTTGCCAATAGAGGCGGCGCTCCCCGGGATCGACGCCCCCAAATACCGCGTAAAGGGAGATGCTCAGAGCCCCCAAGACCGCAAGGGCGAAGAGAATCCGGATGACCCATCGCGTCATCATATTGGTCTTCCTCGGTATCGCCCTGTGAGCGTCTTCAAGAACTCCGCGATCGCGTGATTCTCCTCGCTGCCCGGTCGACGGCCAAGCTGGTAGCGGGCCATCAGATCGATGGCTTCTTCTAACGTGCCCACCGATCCGTCGTGAAAATAGGGAGCCGTCAAGGCCACATTTCTGAGGCTCGGAACGCGAAAAACATGACGGTCACGTTCGTTACCCGTTCTTGCGAACAGGCCTTCGTCACCCGGCCTCTCGCCGCCACGATCAGCGAAGTAGTCGCCCAAGATCCCGAGGCGTTCCAACATATTCCCCCCGACGCCGCAGCCCTGGTGGCAGCTAGCGCAGCCATAAGCCTTGAAGAGCGAGTATCCGCGTTTGGCTTCGTCCGAGATCGCCTCTTCGTCTCCCAAAAGGTAACGGTCGAAGGGCGCGTTCGGAGTCACCAGCGACCTCTCATATTCTAAGAGGGCAGACCGCACGGTGGCGGGCGTGAGGCCCTCTGGGAATGCTGACTCAAAACGCTCTCGGTACCCTGATTGTTCCTCGAGCTGACGGCTCGCGCGCTCCCAAGAGGACGCCATGATTTGAGGGTTCTCGATGAGAGCGTCGAGGTGGCTCTCTAGGGAATCATAGCGGGCTCCCCAGGTGATACGATAGGAATAGACAGCGTTATAGAGCGTCGGGGAGTTCACGGCGCTCGCGTGTCGTCCCGGGGCTCGAGAGAGGGGGCGCTCGTCCGCAAGGCCGTGCTCCTGCAAATGGCAGTCCGAGCAGGCCACGCGCCGGTCGCCGGAGAGGGCGCGCTCCTGAAAGAGCTTCTCACCGAGCGCTGCCTGGGCTTCGTTGACCGCGCCCAGCGAGGAGAGCGGACACAAGGGTTCGCTCCGCTCGAGCGCGCACTGGAGACGCCGCGCCCTTTCGCTCGGACGATCCGCGCCGGGCCCAGAAGAAGCGTCGCCCTCTTCGAGAGAGCGATGAGATGACCCATCATGCTCTTGAGCGCATCTCATCGAGGCATACTCAAGATCCGTCAGAGAAAGCTCTCGTTGCTCTGGGGAAGTATCGCAGCCAAGAGCGAGCGCAGCAAAAAGCAGCGCTCGCCGCCCTCGAGCTCTCACCCCGCCGCTACCCACAACGCCCTTAAGTTAGTCCCAGCTCTCTAGGCCGTCTAGCGCTGTTACTGGTCACCAAAGCACTCTCACTTAGGCGTTTCTTTCCGAATTGCTCAATTTGTGCACGTCCGTTGCCTGAGCGTTTCGCACTCTGCCCGTGAGGAGTAGCGATTGCTCAAGTTGCGCAAGAACAGGGAGGCTCGGAGGAGCTTCAAGCTCCGGGACTCGGGCGAAAGGACTCGCCGCAGCCAGGCCCCAGAAGTCCTCAAACTCCGCGGAAAATTAGGGAGAATGCGACGACATTTCGATCCGAGCTCACTTCCACTCACGCCCGCGGCACGTTGATTGCTTTGTGTCGCCTCTCATGAAACGGACACACCTTTGGGCTCGCAGGAAGTCAGCATCTCTCACGTTCTCCCTCTCCGTCCTCTCGGCAATTGTTGCTTGCGAAGGAGGAACGGAAGAGGAACCAAGTGACGACGGCTCAGGCGGAACCACCGCAGGCGGTCCGAGCAGCGGAGGGAAAAACAGCGGAACCGGGGCTCGCCCGTCCACGGGAGGACTTTCCTCCGATGGCGGTTCTGGTGGCAGGGCCACAGGCGGCGCCCGCGCGACAGGAGGAGCGCGCGCGACAGGGGGCCAAGAGTCGATGGCGGGAGCAGAGGCGGGAGGCAGCTCCGCCTCCGGGGGCGGACCCGCGGGAGGACAGACAGGATCGGGGGGAGAAGGCGGCGCTACGGAACCTTGTGGAGGTCGTTTGAGCGAAGAGCTGTGCGCCTTGCTCTCGGATTTTTCTCCCCTCGAAGAGCTACCCGCTGACCCCACCAACGCTTACGCGGACGATCCTGGAGCGGCAGAGCTTGGTCAAATGTTCTTCTTTGATCCGGACTTCTCGGGCCCACTCGCGACTAACAGCGATCTAGGTCAAGCGGGCGAAGCCGGAAAAGTCGCCTGCGTCTCCTGTCATTCGTCCAGCATGATGTCCGACAGTCGGTCGCCAAACTCCGCAAACGTCTCCTTGGGCGCGAACTTTCACACGCGGAACGCCCCCGGCCTCGTCAACAGCGCGTTTTACCGCTGGACGAACTGGGGCGGGCGCTTCTCGCGTCCTTGGGAGCTACCGATGCCCGTCACCGAGAGCGGAGTGATCATGAACTCCTCCCGACTCCAAGTGGCTCACGTGATCTACGACAAGTACGCTGACGACTACGACGCCGTCTTCGGCGCAGAATTCGGACCTCTCTCCGATGTGATCGCGACGCTACCGGCCGCCGGAAAGCCGTCTCAACCGGACTGGGACGACCTGGATCCGGCCCACAAGGATCTCGTGACGCGGATCTTCGTGAACTACGGCAAATCCCTCGCGGCTTATACCCGCCTTCTCATCAGCAGAAACTCGCGCTTCGACCGCTTCGCAGCAGGCGACTATGAACTCTTCACGGACAGCGAAGTACGAGGATTTGAGGTCTTCGTGGGACCGGGCCGCTGCGCGGCGTGCCACGACGGGACTCACTTTTCCGACGATCGTTTCCACAACATTGGCGTTGCCCAATCGGGCCCGAACACGCCAGGGGTCGACAACGGGCGCATCGGTGACCTCCCAGGCCTGCTCAGCTCCATGCTCAATGCGAGCGGAGCCTTCAGCGACGATCCTGAGTTCGGGGCGAGCCTTCTCGAAGGACTCGACGCAAGCAATGAGGCGCAGCGCGGTGTCTTCCGGACGCCGGCGCTCCGTGGCGTGGCGGAAACGGCGCCCTATATGCACGCGGGCCAACTCGCGAGCCTGGAGGACGTCGTCGAGTTCTACGATCGAGGCGGTGACATACCCTCCGCTGGCACCAAGTCGCCGGCCATTGTTCCCCTCGGCCTCACCCCCGCTCAGAAAGCCGACCTCGTGGCGTTCCTGAAGAGTTTGACCGGTGAGCCCGTGCCCCCCGACTTGCTCGAAGATACATCCTATTGAGCCCCTGCGGGCCCCGCGTTCATCCCGGATGGTCCTCGGGTCCGCCGGCCCCTCTGGCGCCCGCCTCGTCTTCACGGTAGCGCCGATCATGCCGTGACCTTCGAGCTTCTCATCATTGTCGGTCTCATCCTCGCAAACGGCATCTTCGCGGGGGCCGAGATCGCCATCGTCTCGGTCCGCAGGACGCGGATGGTCGAGCTCGCCGAGCGCGGGGATGCGGACGCGCGCGCCGTTCTCGCCCTGAAGGACCACTCGGAGCGATTCCTCGCGACCGTGCAGATTGGCATCACCTTGGTCAGCGCAAGCGCTGCCGCCTTTGGCGGCGCCTCAATCGCCCAAGACCTGATTCCCGTCTTGGCTGCGATTCCGTGGATCGGTGAGCAGGCAGAGACAGTCGCTGTCTCTGGGGTAGTCGCGAGCGTTTCCTATCTATCGATCGTCCTCGGCGAACTGGTCCCCAAGTCCCTCGCGCTCAACGGTGCGGAGCGGTACGCGCTCTGGGCCGGCAGGCCGCTGCTCGGACTCTCCTGGCTCGCCCGCCCCGTCGTCTGGCTTCTCACAGCAAGCGCCAACACTGTTCTCCGTCCGCTCGGGGACCGAACGAATTTCACAGAGGCGAGATACTCTACCGAAGAGCTCCAAGAGCTGGTGCGGAGCGCAGCAAGCGCCGCCACGATCCATCCCATAGTCGGCAATATCGCCGACCGAGCGCTTGAGCTGGCTGAACTCACGGCCGCCGACCTTATGATCCCACGTCAAGATGTCGTGATGCTCTCCCTCAATGCAAGTGATGCGGACCTGCGCGCTATCCTTGAGACGATGCGTTTCACTCGTTTTCCCGTCTACTCAGGCAGCCGTGAGAACGTTGTGGGTTATGTTGCGGTGAAGGATATTTTGGCCCAGGTCCTCGCCGAGGGAAAAATAGAGCTCGAGCTGATCATGCGACAGCCCCGTTTCCTTCCGGAGCACCAGCGCGCCGTTCAGCTCCTCGAGACGATGCGAGCCACTCAGCCGTTGGCCATCGTGGTGGACGAAACGGGAGGGATGGCAGGAATCGTGACTCTTGAGGATGTGCTCGAAGCGTTCGTCGGCGAGATTCAAAGCGAGCACAGCCGTCTCCTCCCCGAGGAAATCCTGATCCAAGCACCCGGGGTCGCGCGAGTGCTCGGCACAGCGCCGGTCCGAGCGGTCAATCGCGCTCTTTCCGTCGAGCTTCCCGAAGATGGCTCGTTCTCGACCATCGCCGGCTACTGTCTGGCGCTCGCTGGAAAGATTCCGCGTGTGGGAGAGAAGCTCGTGAATCCTGAGGGGATTGAGTTCGAGATCGTCGAGGCAACGCCGAGGCGCATTCAGGCGCTCCTGGTCCGGGTGCCGCCAGAGCTCCTCCGCACGCCGGGCGCGGAGAGCTGAGCGGCTCCCCCACGGGCTCTCGCCGGGGCGCTCATGGTAAGGTCCCGGGAGGAGCGCTCTCCGTGAGAGCGCGGTGGTGCGCGGAGCGCTGACGTCTGGGCGGGAGGAGCGCTCTCCGTGAGAGCGCGGCGGCGCGCGGAGCGAAGCGCTGCGGCGAGAGACCGTCAGGGGGAGCACCCGCCGCCCGGAGCTCGGACGCGAGGGGACGCGCGAAGACGGCGGGGAGGGGGCCCCAAATACGACGAATCCCCGAGCTGGGCTCGAGGACTTGTCATGTGAGCGGGAGAGTGAACCTCAGAAGTCCATGTCAAATTCGACTTCGCCCGTCACGCCCACCTGATAGGCGCTGACGCGTCGCTCGAAGAAGTTCGCGAGCTCCTGCACGTCCTGGAGATCCATGAACGAGAAGGGATTCTTCTTGTGATAGGAGCGCGCGAGACCGAGGCGCGCGAGCCGCTGATCGGCGAGGAACTCGAGGTAGGTGCGCATGTCGTTCAGAGACAGGCCCGACACGCCGCCGCCGAGCAAATCCTCCGCGAACTGCATCTCACAATCGATCGCCTCAGCGATCATTTCGCGGATCTGCTCTTCGAGGGTCTCATCGAAGAGCTCCGGCTCTTCCTTACGCACGGTGTCGACCACTTCGAAGGCGAACGACATGTGACCGCTCTCGTCGCGGAACACCCAGTTCGTCCCCGCCGCGAGACCATGGAGCAGGCCTCGGCTACGCAGGAAGTAGACGTAGGCGAATGCGCCGAAGAAGAAGAGCCCTTCGATGCACGCGGCAAAGCAAATCAGGTTCAAAAGGAACTGGCGCCGGTCCTGACGGGACTCGAGGTGATTGATATCCTGGATCGAGTCGATCCACTTGAAGCAGAACTCGGCCTTCTTCCGGATGCTCGGGATGTTGTCGATCGCCGCAAAGGCAGCAGCGCGCTCCTCATGGTTCGGTAGGTACGTGTCGAGGAGCGTCAGATAGAACTGGACGTGGAGAGCTTCCTCGTAGAGCTGACGCGAGAGATAGAGTCGAGCCTCGGGCGCGTTGATGTGCTTGTAGAGGTTCAGCACCAGGTTGTTAGCGACAATGGAGTCGCCGGTGGCGAAGAAGGCCACGAGCCGCTGGATCAGGTGCGTCTCAGCGGGGCTCATGCGCGTGCGCAGGTCCCCGGTATCCGTCGAGAAGTCGACTTCTTCGACGGTCCAGGTGTTTTTGATGGCATCCCGGTACATGTCGAAGAAGACCGGGTAGCGCATCGGACGCAAGGTCAGGCTCATGCCTGGCCTGAGGAGAGCCGCTCCCTCGCTCGGTGCGATCGATGGTCTCATTCGAATTCCAGAGTGACGTACTTCGCCTTGCTTCGCCGGTACGGCGGGCAGATCCATATCCGAAAAGTCCTCAGTCGGGGCAGCGGCAGGGGTTTTCATTGACAAGCCTCACAACTCTCAGGGTTCTCAAGGGAGCAAACGATGGCGGCCTGAGCCTTCTCGGCGTCGAACTCAGACGGCGCGGGTCCGGAGTTCTTTTCCTCCTTACCAAAGCCGTCCACCTGCACCGTGGCCTTCGCGATGCGCGTGGCCGGACGGCTCCGGAGGTAATAGGTCGTCTTGAGGCCCTTCTTCCACGCGTACATGTACATCGAGGAGAGGCGGCCAATGTTCGGGCTCTCGGCGAACAGGTTCAGAGACTGGCTCTGATCGATGAACGCGCCACGCTCCGCCGCCATGTCGATCAGGCTGCGCATCGGGAGTTCCCAAGCGGTCCGGTAGATGAGCTTCAGGTCATCGGGGAGTCCCGCGACGTCCTGGATCGAACCTTCGCCCAGCTTCAGCTTCTGGCGCATCGAATCGTTCCACATGCCGAGGGCCTCGAGCTCGCGCACTAGGTAACGGTTGACCTGGAGGAAGTCACCCGAGAGCGTCTCGCGCTTGAACAGGTTCGACACCTGCGGCTCAATACACTCGTAACAACCTGCGATCGAAGCGATCGTAGCGGTCGGTGCAATCGCGACGAGCAGCGAGTTCCGAAGGCCCACCTTCTGAACATCCGCGCGCAGCCCAGCCCAGTCGAGATCGGTGGTCGGCTCGACACCCCAAGCGTCGAACTGGAGCTCACCGCGCGCAGCGCGCGTCTCGGGGAAGCGGGCATGCGGACCGTGGAGCCGCGCGAGCTCGACGGATTCCGCGAGCGCGTGGAAGTAGATGACCTCACTGATCTTCTGGGAGATCTTGCGAGCTTCCTCCGAGTCGAAGGGCACGCGCATCTGGAAGAAGACGTCCTGCAGACCCATGAGCCCAAGGCCCACCGGACGCCAGACCTCATTGGACGCACGCGTCGAGTCGATCGGGTAGTAGTTCAAGTCGATCACCGAATCGAGCTGACGGACTGCGCGACGCACGGTCCGACCGAGCTTCTCGAAGTCGACCTCGACCCGTCCGTCCTCACCAGCGTGCGTGTGGCGTCCGAGGTTCACGGAGCCGAGGTTGCACACAGCCGTCTCGTTCGCCGAGGTGACCTCGATGATCTCGGTGCACAGGTTCGACAGGTGCACAGTGCGGCCCGGAAGAGCTGTCTGGTTGCACGCGCGGTTCGACTTGTCCTTGAAGGTCATCCAGCCGTTCCCGGTCTGGGCCAAGGCACGCATCATGCGCCCGTAGAGATCGCGAGCGGAGACCTTCTTCTTGGCGAGGCCTGCCGCTTCTGCTTCGAGGTAGCGCTTCTCGAACTCCTCCCCGTACAGGTCGGGAAACTCAGGGACATCCTTCGGATCGAAGAGGGACCAGTCCTCGCCGCTCTCGACCCGCTTCATGAACAGGTCGCTCACCCAGTTCGCGAAGTTCAGGTTGTGCGTGCGGCGCGCTTCGTCACCCGTATTGTCGCGGAGCTCGAGGAACTCCTCGATGTCCGCGTGCCAAGTCTCGAGGTACACACAACAAGCGCCCTTCCGCTTTCCGCCTTGGTTCACGGCCGCGACGCTCGCGTCGAGGGTTTTGAGCCAGGGAACGATGCCGTTCGAGTGGCCGTTGGTGCTCTCGATGAGAGAGCCGCGGCTCCTCACGCGGTGGTACGCGAGACCAATGCCGCCCGAGAACTTCGAGAGCATCGCGACGTCCGTGTAGCGTTTGTAGATGTCTTCGAGATGATCCGCGGGGGAGTCGAGGAGGAAGCAGGAGGAGAGCTGTTCGTGCTTCGTGCCCGCGTTGAAGAGGGTCGGCGAACTCGGCAGGTACTCGAGCCGCGAGAGGAGCCCGTAGAGCTCGAGCGCCTCAGGCACGTCCGGCGAGAGAGCGCAGGCGACCCGCAGGAAGAAATACTGGGGCGTCTCGATGACCTTACGGGTCTTCGGGTGCTTTAGGAGGTAACGGTCGTACACAGTGCGCAGACCGAAATACTCGAAGCGCTCCTCGCCGAGCGGATCGACAGCGTCGTTCAGCTTCCGCGCGTGAGCCCGCACGAAATCGCGCAATCGCGTACCGATCAGGCCGAGCTCAACGCCCCGCTCGATCGACTGGGAGAAGGAGTGGAGGTTCTGGTTTTCCACTTCTTTCTCGATGGTCTGGGCGAGCAAACGCGCGGCAAGCTGCGCGTACTCGGGCTCTTCGGCCGTGAGGGAAGCGGCCGTCTGGATCGACAGCTCATCCAGCTCCTGGGTCGTGGCTCCATCGTAGAGACCACTGATCGTCTTCGTCGCCACCCGCAGCGCGTCGACCCGCCGAAGGCCAACACAACAACGGCTCACCGCTCGGACGATCTTGTCCAGGTTAACCGGTTCGAAATCACCATTTCTCTTTTGAACACGCATCTGAGTGGGCGCGACATCTCGTCGCGTATCTAGGGCTGGCGACCTACGTTTCGCCGGGGGGGACTCTAATGAAGACTCACCCTGGGTCGACTCTACCTCTCGTACCTTCGCTTCGCTGATCGCCATTTCCGTCACCCTCTTTTCCCCACATGGACAGAGATCCGTACAGAATCTCGCCCATTTCCTGTCAATGTCGTCTTCCGCTCTCCGAAAACGTCAAAAGAGAATATGAAACCAATCTCCGCACCCGGGGGCGGGGAGCGAAGTTAGGTTTTTCGAATCGACTTCTTTCGCTTCGTTCCGCGCTCTTCTTCGAGAGGCGGAATCTGAGGCCCGACGTCTATCTCCGCTCGAAGAACTTTCCACTTCGGGCGGATTTAGAAAGCCGGATCAGGCTACTTCCGTAAGCATGAGAATTCATTCTCAACGGCTCCCCGCGTGCGAACCGAGCCTCTGAACTCGCGCTCAGCACTGACGAGCCCGCCCAATATATTGGGCATCGGCTCGGTAGGTCAACCAATATGTTGGGGAGCTGATGAAATGTTCCCTGCCGACAGTTCAGGTAAGCAAAATCCCAAAAGTGTTCAGTGGATAGCACTGAACACTTCCAAAATTCCCTGGATCTGCGGGACTTGAAACGCCTCTCGCGCGCTATTTCTGCCCCTCCGCGCGCAGGCGGCGGAAAAACTCCTGGAGGAGGCGAACGGAGTCCTCGGCGAGCACGCTGGGGGTCACTTCGAAGCGGTGGTTCAGGCGACTGTCATTATGGATTTGATAGAGGGAACCGGTCGCGCCCGCCTTAGGATCGAAGGCCCCAAACACGACGCGCCTGATGCGGGCGTTCACAAGGGCCCCGGCGCACATCACGCAGGGCTCGAGAGTCACGTAGAGCGTCCCTTCGACGCGCCAGTGCCCCAGCGTTCGCGAAGCCGAGCGCAGTGCAACAATCTCGGCGTGAGCCGTCGGATCTCCTTCCACTTCCCGCAAGTTCCGGCCACGCCCGAGCTCGCTTCCATCCTCGGCAACGATCACAGCGCCCACCGGAACATCGCCCGCAAGGGCGGCAGCGCGAGCCTCCTCGAGGGCTAGCCGCATGTACTCTGCGTCGAGCTCGCTCATAACGTGTCCTCAGGCGAACTTTCCGGCTCCCCTGGAGTTCCGCCCGTGTCGGGCCGGCCGAGGACAAGCTCTTCGGCGAGGGCGCGCTCCAGCTCCGTCGAGCTCAGGCGGTCTCGGTCGTGGGCGATGCGCATCAGCTTTTCGAGGTAGGCGCGGCGAGCCTTGGAAATCCGCCCATCCGCCTCGAAGTGTTGCTTTTTCGGAGACGGCAAGAGCGAAGCAAGAAAGAAGCACTGAGCGATCGTGAGTCGGTCTGGCGTCGTATTGAAATAGTAGCTTGCTGCCGATTTCACGCCGTAAACGCCTGGTCCCAGCTCAACGACGTTCATGTAGAGCTCGAGAAGCTTCCGCTTGTCGAAGGCCTGCTCGAGCACCATCGTGAGGAGGGCTTCCCGCCCCTTTCGCGCGAGTACCTTCTCGCGACCAAGATACAGATTCTTCGCGAGCTGCATCGAGATCGTGCTGGCTCCGCGCACAAACGCTCCGGAAACGACGTTGTCGCGGATGGAGCTCTCGATGGCGCGCGGATCGAACCCGCGGTGATGGAAGAAGCGACCGTCTTCGGTGACAAGCAGGGCCGTCTCGAAATAGGGCGAGATCGATTCGTAGGGCGTCCAAGAGGCGGAGCCTGGACCCGATTCGACCAGCATCGGCAGCGCCTCCGGTCCAGGCACCGTACGCGTAAATGGCTTTCTGAACTGTTCGGGGGCGAGCGTCGCGGGAACCCGCTCGATCCGACAGTTGTTCTCGAGCCGAAAAGCCACGTCCATCTTAGAAGGCTTGGCGGTGTCGAGGTGCGCTTCGGTGTCGAGAGCGAACGTGCCGCTCATCCCGATCTCACGGGCGCTGCCGAGCAGACCTGGCGGAGCTGCGCCCAGAAGCGATGAGCAGGCGACCTGGGGAATCGTGAGCTTCAGGGCGAGCTGAGCCGCCTCCGCGTCCCTCTGGAAAGAGATCTGGCTCAAGACGCGCGCTTCACCGAGCCGCATTTCCCCATCCTTGATAGAAAACTCCGAACCGTCGAGGCGCATCAGAAGCTCCCCGCCCCAGCTGAGCCTTGGGAATTGAAGCGGCTCCGGCGCGATCCGCGGATCTTCGAGCTGGAGTCGCTCGAGCTCGAGGGTCCCGCTCACCAGAAGGGCGTCGGCGCCGAGCTTGCCTTGGACCTTTCCGGTCAGCTCCGTCGAGTGCACGCCGCGGACTCCGAAAGCCCCCTCCTCAAGACCAAGATCGCGGAACGTGATCGGACCACCCGCGATCTTGGCTGAGATCTCCCCAGCGCGGAGAGGAACCTCGAGCTCCACCGAGAGAGGCGTGCCCTTGGCGTCCTTGCCCGGCGAAAAGGAGAAGTTCAGCGCGGCGTCCTTTTTCTCTGCAGAAAGGCGTCCCGGACCGACTTCAAGGCGCTCGAGCCCTCGATGCACGGTGACCCAAAGACGCTCAACGCTCGCGCGCTCGGGAAGGCGAGGCAGCGCCTGACTGCGCACGGCTTGCAGCGCTAAGGCGACCTGCTTCGGAAGTTCCGGTCGAAGGCGGAAGCGCTTCAGGATTCCTGTCTCAGGGGTCTTGCCGTTAGGCGGCGCAGCGAACTTCGGATCGCGGGGCTTGTCCGCATCCTTCGAGCCTCCCGATTGCTCCTGCTCTCCCAGCTCGTAGATGACCTTGGCTTCGCTTGCGCTCAAGGCCAAGATGCGCGCCCGATCTTCCGAAAACCCAAGAAGCAGCCCCGCTACCTGGAGCCGCGTCGACCCGGCGCGAAGCTCTACTCGATCGGCCCCGACGCGCTGTCCTCCCGGACCTCTCTCCAGCTCGAGCCCCGTGAGCTCCTGGGCCACCCCCGGCTCGAAAGCGTCGTGCCAGAGGAGCTTCACATTGTGCACACGGACAAAGCGGCCCCCAGCTCCGCCGGAGGCAGCGGGCGAGCTCGCGCGCGAGCCCCGGAGCGCCCGGTACCCTTCTTGGACCTCGTCAATGCTGCCGCGAAGAACGACTCGGCCTCCTTCAACCCAGAGCGAGCGGAGCCGGGGCGCCGACCAGCCGAGCCCCACCCGAACCCGGTCGAAGCGCGCGTCCAAAAAACCACTCGTCTTCGGGGAAAGCCGCACGTCCTTCAGGGTCACGCTCGAAGCGCTGAGCTCCATTTCCGAGAAACGAAGGACGAGCCCTTCCCGCTCCGCGAGGGAAACTGCTGCGCTCCGGATCGCCGGGCGAACCAAGGCGAACCCGACTCCGCCGAGGAGCCCTAAAACCAGGAGGGTGGCCCAGGTCCATTTCCGCACGCCCCCTGAACGTACACGCGCTCTTGTGCGAGTGCTCTCTTGACGCTCCGAACCCAAGTGGTAAGAGGCCCGTCCCCGGGAACCCCCGGGCCCGGTTCTCCCCCGGCGAGCCCCGTCTCTCCGGTAAGAATCGAGGGTCATTAGCTCAATTGGTAGAGCAGCGGACTCTTAATCCGTTTGTTGAAGGTTCAAGTCCTTCATGACCCACCACTGCGATGCTGAAGCATCGCGAGCATGGGAAGGACTTTAGAGCTGCAAGTCCTTCATGACCCACAAGTGCGATGGGCGGAGCCTATCGCGAAGCGTAAAGGACTTGAGAGCTCGCAGAGTCCTTCGTAGACGCATGATTCACCGCTGCGCTCGAGGAAGGCGCGCTGGGTTGCACGACGCGCCCGACCGAGCATGCCGGTATGTGCCGGAAACCCAACGCTCGAATCCGGAACTCTTGGACGAAGCGAGGCCGCACCATAGCCGTCCGTCTTGGCGGTCACGGCGCTGCGCAAGCTTCATCGCCTTTCAGGAACGAAAGCTACCTCCGCAAAAAAAAGCCGCGGCTTCCCTGCAGATTGACGACGAGTCAGAGCTCCCCTAGCGAATGACGAAGGATGGGACTCTCGGAATTCGTTCGGAACGTCGACGACCTCAGTGACGGTGGTGGTTTCAAGTTTCGCTTCCGTTGTGACAAGTGCAAAGATGGCGTGGAGAGTCACTACGTGGCCGCTAGCTCGAACCTGCTCAAGACCGGGCTCGAGATCTTCCAGATGTTCCGGCCGATCGGCGGCGCACGCCGCGCCGTGGACACCATCGATAGGGGTCTCCGCGGCAAGGAGCGCGACCGCGCTTATCAGAAGGCGGTCACGGCGGCGAAGAGCCATTTTTCGAAGTGTTCTGACTGCGGGAACTGGGTGTGTGGGCATTGTTACAACACAGAGTTTTCTCTGTGCGAAGGCTGCGCCCCGAACGCAGGAGAGAAGGCCGCTCGCGCCGCCGCCGAAAAGAGAGCCTCCGAGCGAGTGCAGGCTGTGCAGGCGGGCGCGGAAGCTACGCCGCTCCTCTGCCCAGCGTGCCAGGAGCCGAGCGGCGGCGGGAAGTTCTGTCAGGCCTGCGGCTCGCCTACGGCCCTCGAGCAAAGCTGCAAGCATTGTGGGCAGAAGATGAGCGTGACGGCAAAGTTCTGCGGCGAGTGCGGCCAAAAGGCAGGGTGATATGCAGTGTGTCGTCTGCAAAGCTCCCAGGGTCGACGCGATTTGCTCCGCGTGCGGATTCGACGCGGACTCGCCGGAAGCTCGTGATCCTCGCGCTCTCGAAGCTCGCCGAGCAGCCTTTCGCGCCCAGGGCCTGACAAAAGAAGTCCAAATCTCAACCTGGGATCGCTTGCGTCCCTGGGCCGCGCTCGTGCTCGGCTTCTTCATCTTCGTGCTCTGGATGAAGGCCTGCTCCACGCCCGGCTGGCCGCTCTTTCACTGAGCTGATCCTGGTTTCGTCACAGGCGAAGCAAAGGGGGTCGCCTGGCGCAACTCAGCCTCACGAGCCAAAGAAGCGTCGAATGCGAGCCATCAGCTCGAGCTCATCGTGGCGGCTATCGCGCTGAGGCGCCTGACCCGCGCTCTCGAGCTCCGCGAGACGCGCCTGACGCTCTGCGAGAACGCGACTCAGATGCTCGACGAGCTCTGGATGCTGCTCGAGGAGGGGAGCCAAAGCCGGCCGATCGATCACGAGCACCGTCGTCTCCTCGTTCGCGATGACATCGGCGGTCCTCTCCTCCCCCGTGATGAGCGACATCTCACCGAAAAACTCTCCAGCGCCGAGCGTCGCTGCCACCAAACTAGGACCACCATCCGAGGGGAGCTCGATGCGCACGCGGCCGCTCTCCACGAGATAGATTTCCTTCGAGTCGTCTCCTTTGCGCAAGATGAGCTCTTCGCGAGCGAATCTCTTCCGCCCGCAGCTCGACGCAAGGCGTTCTTGGCTCTCACGCGGAAGCGTCTCGAAAAGAGCGACGCGCGCAATGAGGCGGCGTGCTGCGTCGTCGGAGGTCAGATTGCGGGACGCATTCGCCCGAGGCACGACCTCGATCTGCCTGCGCGGAACAGGGATCGGCAGGTTGGCCCGCTGCATCGCGTACCAGATCCGCTCGCGGACCGTCGTATCGATGACCTCCCGACGGTCGAAGCGCTCGATGAAGTAGCGAACGGAGTAGCTAAGGCCACGCTCGGTGAAGCCGCGCGCGAACACCTGAGGGGGAGGAAAGCTCAGAACTTCGGGAACATGCTCGATCGCCGACAGGAGCGTCTTCCTCACGAGCTCGGGGGAAGCATCCGATGGCGCATACATCTCGGCCTCTCGTCGCACGAGCCTCGAGGGTGAGGAGAAATTGGTGATGGAATTCTTGGCGACGAGGCCGTTCGGAACGATCACCTCGACTTGATCCAAGGTCAGGATCTTCGTCGCGCGCCAATTGATCTCGATGACGCGCCCGATCTGTACGCCCTGATTGTCGAGCTGGACCCAGTCGCCGACGGCGAATGGTCGCTGAGCCTGGATTGCGAGCCCAGCGAAAAGATTCCCGAGCGTGTCCTGCAGCGACAGACCGATGACCGCCGTGAGCAGCGCCGAGGTCGCGAGCAGAGAGCCTGGTTCGACGCCTGCCGAGCGGAGAACCAGCAGGAAGGCGATCAGAAAAATGAAGCCCTGGATGACGTCGCGCAAGATCTTGGGCAAAGGTCGCGCGACCTTGTGCATCCAAAATGTGTAGGCAAAGAGGAGAAAGACGCTGCGCGCCATACTCGCCAACAAGAACGAGAGCGCGATGAGCTGGATTTCGTCTTCCGCGTCATGCTTGGCGGGAACGAAGCCGAGAATTCCCGCGAAGACGAAGTAAAGAAAGAGGAGCCAGGCGGGCGCCTTGGCGCGGGCTCGATCCTCAGCGGGTACCAAAAGGACCGTGGCCAGGATCATCGCCGCTGCGACGAGAGGTCCGCCGCCGCCCAGGAGTGGATCGGCGCGGCCCAATGCTTTCCAAACGGAGAGGATGAGATCGTTGAACGGGCGCTCCACGTGCTTCTGGGCGAGCTTGTATCACGAAGCACAAAAGTGCTCGGAGCATCCGCTCGACCAGGCCGAATTTCGCGCATTTTCGCTGCTTCAAGCCACCGAGGGATCAGGGGATCCTTCACGGCGACCCGACGCGCCCCCAGGTCCCCCCGCCAGGCGATGCCTTGCGCACCATCATTCAAGCGGGCGAGCGGTCACTCGACTGCTCGCGGGGTGGTCCTGGCGTCAAGACCACTCGACTGCTCGCGAGTCGCGCCCTTGTGTCAACGATTCTCTTTCGCGACGGTTACCGACGATGTGCGTCAGTCGCTCGCGCCGACGGTCACCCTGCGACGGTCACCCTGCGGCGGTCACTCTGCGGCGGTCACTCTGCGGCGGTCACTCGAAAGTCCGCGCCGCGCTCACCCCCGCATGGGCGGTCGCTCCCGGTTGAGCTCACTCCGCCCGGAAGCGATGGACCATGACGTGTTCGTAGGTCTGACCCGCCCGAAGGATCACCTCGTCCCTCCAAGCCGGCACATTCACCGAGTTCGGGAACTTCTGACTCTCGAGGCAGAGGCCGGAGTACTGGGGGTACTCGATGCCGCCTTTGCCCTTCAAAGTGCCATCGAGGAAGTTCCCCGAGTAGAACTGTACGCCCGGCTGGTTCGCGCTGAGCTCCATGACGCGACCCGAGCCCGGATGTTTCAGGCGAGCCACAGGACGGAGCATGTGAGCGTCGCCGCTGATGACCCAGTTGTGATCGAAGCCGATCGGCGTCCCCTTCACCTTCTCGAGGTCGAGGCCGATGAGCTTCGGGGTCCTGAAATCGAAGGCCGTTCCTTGGACCTGTTTGACCTCGCCATTCGGCACAAGATTCGGCGCAGGTGTGTACTTTTCCGAGAAAAGCGTCAGCTCATGATCGCGGATGGTCCCCGACTCGTGGCCGCCCAAGTTCCAATAACCGTGGTGGGCCATGTTGATGAGCGTGGTCCGATCGCTCGTCGCGCGCATCTCCACACGCAGCTCATCGTCGTGCGTGAGGGTGTAGATCGTCGTCGCTTGGACGGTGCCCGGATAACCTTCCTCACCGTCCGGTGAGGTGTACGTGAAGATGACCTGAGGGCCGCTCTCGGTCTCTTTCGTCTCAGCCGACCAGACCACCTTGTCCCAGCCGACCTTCCCGCCGTGCAGGTGGTTCGGACCGTCGTTGTTGGCTAGTGTATAGGTCTTGCCTTCGAGCTCGAAACGCGCCCCTTTGATGCGGTTCGCAACGCGGCCAATCGTCGCGCCAAAATAGGGACTCGACTCCGCGTACTCGGCGAGCGAGTCCCGCCCGAGCACGACGTCCCCGAGCTTTCCGTCCCGATCGGGCACGTGCAGCTCTGTAATGATCGCCCCGTAGTCGATGACCCGGAGGACGAGTCCGTGTTGATTCGTCAGGGTGTGACGCTGCACCGGCTTGCCCGCATGCTCGCCGAAGGGTTCACTCGTGACCAAAGGCGCGGGCGCGGGAGCCTCCAGAGGAGCTGGCTCGACCACCACCGAAGGGGCTTCAGGAGAAGCCGCCGGCGGTGCCTCGGCGGGAGGCTGCTCGGGCGCCTTCGAACAGGCGACCGCGAAGAGTGTCGCGAGGAGTAAGGGCGCGATACGCGTGTGCCTTCCACCCCACTGAGAATTCCCCATGAATCGTGAGCTCTTGATGTCTTCCATTGCTCTTCCTCTGCGCGAGAGTTTCGAAGCTCCGGAGGCTCAAACGACGAGAGGCGCGGGGCTTGCCTGCGCCTCTCTATCGAGCCTCGGGAGCTTTTCAGCTTCCTCAGTCTTGTCTCTGCAAGACGATGGTTCCCGTGAGGGTTCCGGTCTCCATGACCGACGTCGGAGTCACGATCATGAACGGCTCCTCGACACAGAACGAGTACCCGAGGTCCTCAGGCCCTGTTCCGTCCGCCGTGAGCGTGTTGTCCGCGACGGTGTACTTACCGCTCGTCTCCGCATTGAACCCGAGGACGTAGCCCATGCCGCCCTGCTGGTTAGCCTTTCCGATACAGGTGCAGCCTCCGGCGGTGACGGTCGAGTTGACACATTGGACGTCATCGAAGCCCATGCCGGTCAGCGGCAGACCGATGTTCGGACACTGGGTCACGGTTCCCGAAACGTCCAAACACTCCGCCTCGAGCTCGAAGGTCACCTCAGAGATTGTGTTCGTGTTGTCCGAGACGGTCCCGTCGGCGTTGATCAGCCAGTTACCCGAGACCTCTACCTTACCGTCCGTGACCGTCGCTTCAGGGCAGCCGATGGCCGCCGCCTCGAGGTCGACGACGCCGGTGACGGAAAGACACGACTTCTGTGCGAACCACAGCCCCTCGATCTTGCCGCCGCAGCCTGTAGCGTTCTCACAGGAAGGCTCGGGGGGTTCCGGAGGCAGACCGCCGCCCGCCCCCGTGTCGTCGCCGCCCGTACCGACAGCGCCGCCAGAGCTCGTCGCACCACCCGTCGCGGCGGCTCCTCCGGAGGGACCGCCACCAGTAGTCACATCCCCGCCCGAGCCGGTCGTACCACCCGTCGTATTCGGAGCGTCATAACTTCCGCACGCGCTCGCCGAAAGCGAGAGCGCAAGCGCTCCGAGCGGAACGCCGGTCCAAAGCCATCGATGATTCATCAAGTTCTCCTCAAACGTTACTTGCCGTAACCCACAGCCTTGAGGTGCTGGAAGACGGCGTCTTCGGTCGCGTCGCTCGGGAAGCCCTTCACGATCGCTCCTTCATAGAAGGTCCCGAAGGAGTTGTTGCTGTTATCCCCGCCCACTCCTAGGACAACCGCACCCTTGCTGTCGAGGTGTTTCGTGGAGGGATAGTTCCCCGCATAAGCGGTCGTGACGGCCGTCGCCTTATCGACGTCCGCCATACGCAAAGCGTAACGAGCGGGATTCGGCGCCGTCTTCAAGAAGCCCAGGGCGAATTTCGCGTCGACCATGGCAGGATTGTTCTGGTTCGGAGGCGCGTTGGCCGCGTCGGTCAAGCCGCCCCAGCCAGGCTCCCCAGGACGGGAACCGCCCATCCACACGCCGGCCTCGAAGTCAGCGCCGAACCAAGGGCCGTTGCCCGCACCGCGACCCCAAAAGGCCTTACCGTAGAACAACGTGTTCATTTCGGCATAGGTCGTCGGGTCCGGGATCACATTACCAAAGTCCCAACAGCACGTCGTGCCGACACGCTTGCCGTCCACCACCATATAGATGCCTTGGGGCTCGTCCCCGATGGCCATTTCGTTGCCCGGGGCGATCTGACGATAGCCTTGGCGAGGCTCCATGAAGAGGGAATAAACGTCGCGCCCTGCGACCTTGATCGGTCCCGCGTCCGCGATGGTCTCGAAGTCGTCGAGCGCCGCAAAGTTCCCGCCGTCCGCGCGACCTTTTTTCGCGACCGTAATGTGGTTGCCTTTGCCCGATTGATCGTAGAGCTTCGCGACGGTGCACGTGCTCGCGCAGGCTGCGTCGACCACTGCCTTGTCGGCGAATCCGTCGGCCGTCTGAGGGATGTCAACGAGCTCACCCGGCTCGGGCGTAAGCTGGTAAGGAACCTGGGTTCCCTGCGCCGGCGCCGTGGCCTGCATCGGGTTGGTCACGCGCTGGCCGCCGATGTTGTACGCGCTACTGCCCGATCGGACTTGGTAGAGAGGCCCGTCATAGCTGCTCAGCAAACGACGCACGGTGCTGTAGGCGGCGACGCATTCGGTGCCCCCTTCCGCGTAAATATCGCATGGGCCTTCGGCCGATACCGGAGGCATACCACCCGCGCCGTCATTGCCACCCGAGCCCGGCGCGGCACCTGATCCCTCGCCGCCGCTGCCCGGTCCCTCGCCGCCGCTGCCCGGCCCAGCGCCGCCAGCTGCCGTTCCGCCAGCGCCGTTCTGTGCGCCACCAGTGACCGCCTGTTGACCACCTGAACTCGTGCTCGCTCCGCTACCCGAGACCTGACCGCCCGAAGCGGCTCCGCCCGCGGCCGGATTGTTGCTGCCGCCGGCCGCGACGTCTCCGCCGACTCCACCGGTGTCCGGATCACGATCCGTTCCGCTGCATGCCGCGATTGCCAAGACGGAGCCCGCGAGGGCGATGAGTGGGCGAGAGAATTTCATACGATCAACCTCCGAGAGTCGTGGACAGGCTCAAAGTGTGAACGCTCACAACTCGAGTGTCAAGTGTTAGTTCTTGCATCACGAAACCCCTTCGGGAGGCTGCCGCATGGAACGGCTTCCCCTCCTCCAGCCCCTACCCACACGCGCCTTCATTGGCTCAGACTTTTCTCGTAAGGACTTCGCTGAGATGCGTCACGGCAGCTAGATTTGGCTGGTGTCGGCAAATCCTGTCGAATCTAGAGCGACTTCAATTTTCCTCGAGTGGGAGGAGATATTAGCGTCCTGCCCTGAGTTCGAGCGGCGGGGTACCCTTTGTGCTTCTGTTCAGATTATGGTTGTTATTCAGCGTGTGTTTGCGTTAACATCATTGGCGCCCTGTCTCACAATGAGCTTTTTGTGGGAACTCGGCCCCTCGTCGAATCTCTCGGGAAAATCTTCATGAAACGACAAACCTGTGTCCTCGTCGCCGTCTTCGCTACCTCCTTGGCCGCAATCGGCGCGGTTGCGTGTGGTGACTATCCGGTAGCCAGCCTTCGTGAAGTCATCGGCTCGGGAGGCAATGACGCAGGAGGGAATGGCGCAGGAGGAGGAGGTACCATTACCTTGCCTCCGAATACCGCGACCCTGCCATGTAAGGTTCTCGGCGACGCCGGCCACGAGTGTGTCTCCGCACACAGCACCGTCCGTGTCATCGTGCCGGAATATGCAGGTCCTCTCTATCAGGTGCAGTCCGACACAGGCACTCGCGATATCGGCACTGTCGACGGCTATGCCGATGCCGCAGCTCAGCTGGAGTTCTGCGCTGGGACCGAATGTATCATCAGCATCATCTACGATCAGTCAGGGTACGGGAATCATCTCACGCCGGCGCCAAAGGGAAGCGCCAAACAGACCCCTGGCCTACCGGTTCCGGCAGATTGGCTCCCGGTCACGATCAATGGCCGATCGGTATTCGGGATCCGAATCAAGCCCAAGTATGGCTACCGCGCCGCTTGTAACGAGTGTCCCTATCCCGATCCTACAACCATCCCCTCAGGTGTCCCGGTCGGCGACGATCCTCAGACCCAGTACATGATCAGCAGTCAGCACGACCTGGCTCACGGCTGTTGCTTCGATTACGGAAACGCCGAAGTCACCGCGAACAATGACGGAAACGGCACGATGGAGGCCGTATATCTCGGAATGGGAGCCGTCTGGGGCAGCGGCGTCGGGACTGGTCCCTGGGTCATGGCGGACATGGAGAACGGGCTTTATCCCGGGTGGGAGAACAACCAATGGGATAACATCTCCACGGCCACCTCGGTCGCCTTCGACTTCGTCTCCGCGGTTGTCGTCGGAGACACCGCCGACAAGAACAACGGCAAGGGTCGCTTCGCTGTTTACGGCGGCGACGCCCAAACGAACGCCATCAAGGAGATGTACGACGGCATCAGGCCCGAGAAGCCCGGCTATGTCCCCATGCAGAAGCAGGGCTCCGTCATTCTCGGTATCGGTGGCGACAACAGCAACGCCGCCGGCGGGCGCTTTTATGAGGGCGTGATCGCCCTCGGTGCCGCGAAAAAAGAGGTCGTCGAGGCCCTCCAAGTCGCCATCTCTGAAGCCAAATATGGCCAGTAACGCCCCGTTCGCGAGCCCCGATCCGAGATCCTGATTCACTCACAATCCGGATTGACAGGCCCCATGTTAACGCTCACACTCGCTCACCCTTGCTGAAAGGTAGCGCGCGAGCGGTCCCTTTCCGTACCCTTCGACATCGCTACCGAGAAGCCACGCATGCGCAAACTGCACTCATTGCTCGTCTTGGGCCCGCTCCTCTTCGCTTCCCAAGCCGCGGGACAAGATTACGACGACAGCACGGAAGATCCGAGCGCGGAGACTCCAGAGCCAAGTTCGACTCATGAGCCGAGTGCTCCCGTGGACGATCCCGCCCCCGTTTCCGAGAAGTCCCATCAGACCGGGTCGGTCGAGATCGCAGCGGGAGCCACCTCAGCATCCGCTTCCGGCAACACCGAGAAAGACACGCAGGCGAAAGCTGACGACAAGCCCAAGAAGGCTTGGGAGTTTGGGTTCCACGGCTATTTCCGAGCGCCCGTCGCGCTCGGTATCAGTAACCGTCCGGATCCCAACGATCTGACGGGTGCGCCGAAGACGCAGATCTCCTACGGACCGAACCGCACCGTCGACGCGAACTACTTTAGCTTTGCATACACCCGTCTGCAGGAGCAGGACTGGGTCGAACTCTTTGCGAGCGCCAAGTCGAAGCACGCGGAAGCGACCGTCGGCTGGATGGGCTATTGGCTGTCTGGCGCGGGCTTCCGAAACCCAGACGCCGCATGGGTCCCAGGTATCGCCTACCTCACGATCAACACAGACTTCGAAGTCGGCAAGATCAAGCCCAACATCGCGCTCTCCGGCGGCGCCTGGTGGCCCAAGTTCGGGCGCCATGAAAAGTACGACACGTACACACTCGGCCAATACCGCCAGATCGGCGAGCAGCTGAAGCTCACGATTCCCTTCAGCGAGGATATCTCGGTAGCCCTCGTGCAAGGGTTCGGAACTGGCCGCGACGGTACCTACAACGCTCTCGATCCGGTCTTTTACCAAGCGCGCGTCGGCGCGAACCTGATCGAGTACCTGCACCTTCAGTTCAACTACAAAAAGCTCCTCGAAATCGGGCTCCACCAGAACCTCCAGTTCACGCTTGACCCGAACCTCTCGCTGCAAGCATCAGGCGAGAAATCTTTCACAAACGTCCGAGAGGCGAGCCTTTCGACGGTCGGCGGTGAGGTAAAGGTTTCACTCCCGCGCGTCGGCAATCTCTGGGTCTCTCCCTCACTCGTCTCGATCAAGAACGGCTGGGCACTCGGCCAAGCCGGCGTCGAGATCGTGCACGGGCTGAGCCCCGGTGGGCTCGCTGAGAACTATCTCGCTTGGACGGGGAGCCCCGCGAACAGCACCGGCAGCGGGCGCCTCCTCAATCTCGGCTTCCTCTACGAAAATACGCTGGCGAATGTGCTCGGTGACGTCGACGCCGCCGTCCCGCGCATCAAGTTCAGCGCATTCGGCCTCCTCGTCGACTCCAAGTTCGATCTCCCCGATACGTCGTCGCTCCCTTGGAACGGAATCACGAGCTTCAAGTGGGGCCTCGATCTCGAGTACAACCCCTGGAAGTGGCTCGGCGTCATGGGGCGCTTCGACTCAGTCAACTACGAGATGGGTCACCCAGGGTACCTCTTCTCGGCCATCACCGCGCGCGTATCGTTTTACTCCGACTACCTCTCGGGCGAGCGGGTCTACCTCCAATACTCGCGCTACCGCTACGGCGACAACATGACTCTGGCCGGTCTCTGGCCCTGGAACTCGCCGCTCGTAGCGGGTGCTCACATCATCCAGGGCGGCGTGTACGCTGGTTCGATCCCGGATATGGATGTCGTGAAGATTCAGGCGGACATTCAGTTTTGACCAGTTCTCGAAAAGAGACATGAAAATCGCCCGCAGAGCTGAGCTCAGCGGGCGATATGCTTTGAGGGGCTCGAACCTGACACTCCCCGATGGCCCCCTTCCCGGGAGCTCAGCCGTCTCAGCTCAACAGCGAGCGGCTCCTGTCGACTCCCGCACGACAAGCTCAGGAGCAACCACAACGCGCCCCGAATGCTCCTCGCCTTCGACCTTCGAGAGCAAGAGCTTCAGACAGCGCCTGCCGAGTTCACTGAAGTCCTGACGGACTGTTGTGAGCGGAGGCGTGAAATAAGCAGCCTCCGGAATGTCATCGAAGCCCACCAAGCTGATGTCCCGCGGTACCTCACGCCCCGCCTCCCACAATCGCCGCAGAAGCCCGAGGGCCATCTGATCGTTGCCGACGAAGACTGCCGTGAGCTCGTCATTGTCGAGGAGAGCTTCTCCGAGCTCGTATCCCGAACGCGCGGTCCAATCGCCGCGCAAAACAGGAGGCACTGCCGCTCCTGCCGCTTCAAGGGTCGTCTTCCAGCCCAAGATGCGCTCTTCGGCTTCCTGCCAATCCAGAGGTCCGGCGAGATGCCAAACGGTCTTGTGACCGAGGCTCAAGAGGTGCCGCGTAGCAGCAGCAGCGCCAGCGCGTTGATCGACGGTAGCGACCGGAACGGTCGCACTTTGGCCAGCTTCGAGTGCCACGACAGGCACGTCGGGGCTCACGTGTCGCAAGGCATCCACACCGCTCCGAAGCGGAGCGATCACGGCGACGCCATCCACGCCCTGATCGAGGAGCTGCTGAATCGCGTCTAACACAACATTTCTACTGCTGATGGAGCGTAGACTCGACACGCTCACGGCGTATCCGGCGTCGTATGCAGCGCGCTCGATCCCAAACAGGGTCGACGCTGGGCCGTAGAACGTCGTATCGGAGCTCACGACGCCGATCGTCTTCGAGCGTCCTGTAACGAGCGCCCTCGCCATGGAGTTCGGTCGGTAGTTGAGCTGTCGGATGGCCGCGAGGACTCGCTCACGAGTTTCTCCCCGAACGTTCGGGTTATCATGAAGAACTCGCGAGACCGTCTGGTGCGAGACCCCCGCGAGCCGCGCAACATCCGCCATCACCGCAAGTTTGCGCTTCTCGGGTTCGGACACACGCATCTGATACTACATTCCGGTTGACAGAACCAATGTTAACGTTCACAATTTGGAACATCTGACCCAACGCCGCGGCTTGGGCCCCCCAGCTTCTCGAGCAAACGATGACGAGCGAGGCGATTCAATCCGAAAAAGAACTCTGGTTCCTCACCGGGAGCCAACACCTCTACGGCCCTGAGACCCTGAAACAGGTCAGCGAGAACTCGCGCCAAATTGCGGCGAGTTTGGACGGCGCGGGGCGTGTCCCGGTGCGGATCGTGTGGAAGCCAATTCTGACGACGCCCGAAGACATCCGTTCAGTCTGCCTCGCGGCGAACAGTGACCCGAACTGCATCGGTGTCATCACCTGGATGCACACCTTCTCCCCCGCCAAGATGTGGATTGCAGGCCTAACTCACCTGCAGAAGCCCCTGGCTCACCTCCACACTCAGTTCAACGTCGAGCTGCCCTGGGGCGAGATCGACATGGACTTCATGAACCTGAATCAATCAGCTCATGGAGACCGTGAGTACGGGTTCATCGGTGCGCGTCTGCGCATGAACCGAAAGATCATCGTGGGTCACTTCCGCGATCCGGAAGTGCTCACGGAACTCGATGGCTGGGCGCGCAGCGCTCTCGCCTGGAGCGAATCCAAGTCGCTCAAGATCGTTCGCTTCGGTGGCATGAACATGCGCGAGGTCGCAGTCACGGGCGGCGACCGTGTCGAGGCGCAGATCCAGCTGGGCTGGTCGGTGAACGGCTACGGCGTCGGTGATTTGGCGAAGGTCATCGCTGAGGTGCCTGATGCGGACGTCGATCGCCTCGTCGGCGAATACGATGAGCTCTATTCGCTGGTGCCGGCGCTCCGAAAGGGCGGAGCTCTCCGGGAGAGCCTGCGTTTCGAGGCGCGTCAAGAGGCCGGAATGAAGGCCTTCCTCGACGAGGGCGGCTACCGCGCCTTCACCACGACCTTCGAAGATTTGCATGGCTTGAAGCAGCTCCCGGGCTTTGCCTGTCAGCGCCTGATGGCAAAAGGCTACGGCTTCGGCGCTGAAGGTGATTGGAAGACGGCGGCGCTGGTTCGCCTCGGGAAGGTGATGACCGGGAATCGCCCCGGCGGTGTCTCCTTCATGGAAGACTACACGTACCACCTGACCGCGGGCCAGGAGCGGATCCTCGGCGCACACATGATCGAGGTCTGTCCCTCGATCGCTGGCGATCGGCCCGCCCTCGAGGTGCATGAGCTAAATATTGGTGGACGCGCTGATCTGGCGCGCTTGGTCTTCGACGCGAAGCCGGGTCCCGCCGTGAACGCTACACTGCTGGATCTCGGCGGACGCATGCGCATGATCGTCGCCGAGCTCGACGTCGTCGCTCCTGAGCATTCGATGCCGAAGTTGCCGACGGCGCGCGCTCTTTGGATCCCGCGTCCCGACTTCAAGCGCGGCGCAAAGGCTTGGATTACGGCGGGCGGCGGACACCACTCCGCCTTCTGCCAAGCGGTGTTGGCGCACGAGTGGGAGGACTTCGCAAAGATGGCCGGCCTCGAGGTCGTGCGCTTCGGAGCGGATCTTGATCTTCACACGCTCGAAAACGAGCTCCGCTGGAACGAGCTCGCTTACAAGCTCGGAGTCCAGTAACCATGGCTTCCCCGTATCGTGAGCTGAAGGAGCGCGCCTTTCGCGCGAACCTCGAGATCCCGAAGCGCGGGCTCGCCATCTACACGTTCGGTAACGTCTCCGCTTTCGACGCCGAGCGCGGCGTGATGGCGATCAAGCCGAGCGGCGTTCCTTACGACGAGCTCGAATTAGACCACCTCGTCGTTCTCGACCTTGAAGGGACCGTCGTCGAAGGCAAGCTCCGCCCCTCCTCCGATACTCCGACGCACCTCGTTCTGTATCGGAACTGGAAGGGCATCGGGGGCATCGTCCACACGCACTCGACCTACGCCACGGGCTGGGCTCAGGCGCGCGCGCCGATCCCGATCTATGGAACGACCCATGCGGATCACTTGGCCGAAGACGTTCCTTGCACCGAGGTCATGAGCGACCGCGCCGTCGAGAACGACTACGAGATCGAGACAGGGAACCAGATCCTCGACTCCTTCAAGGGACGCGATCCCATGAAGACCCCGATGGTGCTCGTGGCAGGGCACGCGCCGTTCACTTGGGGGACGACGCCGGACAAGGCTGTCTATAGCGCCGCGGTGCTCGAAGAGCTCGCCAAGATGGCCTTCGTCACGAAGTCCATCGATCCGAACGCAGCGAGGCTCCCTCAGAGCCTCATCAACAAGCACTTCGAGCGCAAGCACGGACAGGGCGCTTACTACGGTCAGAAGTAGACGACGTTCAAACGTTAGAAAGGGCGGGCGCCGCGCATGGTGCCCCCCAAGGGGAGAGGGTCTCGTGCAATACGACATTCAAAAGGCCACGGAGCTGATTCGATCCGGCGGAGGGATCTTGGGCATTGAGTTCGGCTCGACCCGCATCAAGGCGGTCCTGATCGCTCCCGACGCGACCCCCCTCGCAGCCGGCTCTCATACCTGGGAGAACCAGCTCGTCGACGGGATCTGGACCTACTCGATGAGCGATGTTTTTTCGGGGCTTCGCGCCGCGTACCAAAGCCTCGCCGAGGACGCTCAAGAGCGGTACGGCGAAAAGCCCCGCTCGATCGCGGCTTTGGGCATCAGCGGCATGATGCACGGCTACGTCGCACTCGATCGCTCGGACGAGCTGCTGGTTCCCTTCCGGACCTGGCGCAACAACATCACCCACGAGGCCTGCCGTGAGCTCACTCCGGAGCTCGATTTCGCGATCCCTCAAAGGTGGACCGTCGCGCACCTCTACCAGTCCGTCCTCGACAAGCAGCCTCACGTTCCAAACATCGCGCGACTGACGACACTCGCGGGCTATGTCCACTACAAGCTCACAGGTCAGTTCTGCGTCGGAATCGGCGAGGCGTCCGGGATCTTCCCCGTCGATTCCAGGGCCCAAGACTGGGACCGAGCTCGCATCGAAAAGCTGGACAAGCTGCTGGCCGCCCGCGGCGCTCCTTTGAAGGCTCTTGAGATCCTGCCGCGGGTGCTTCCGGCCGGCCGCGAGGCGGGTCGTCTGAGCCCAGAGGGCGCGGCTCTCCTCGATCCG
The DNA here is from genome assembly GCA_023428245.1 of Pseudomonadota bacterium. Classification (GTDB taxonomy): domain Bacteria; phylum Myxococcota_A; class Polyangia; order Polyangiales; family Polyangiaceae; genus NIC37A-2. Next base: position 23,445 of record JAEYYX010000055.1, on the reverse strand, counting down.
AGCGGGACTCTTCAATCCGGCGCCCTCCTCTGTCCGCCCGAAGGCGACGCCGGCACCGGCATGGTCGCGACGAGCGCGGTCCGGCCCCGCTCCGGCAACGTCTCCGCGGGCACCTCGGTGTTCGCAATGATCGTCCTCGAGAAGAGCCTCGCCCAGGTCCACGAGGAGATCGATATCGTGGCCACCCCCGACGGACGCCCCGTCGCCATGGCCCACTCAAACAATGGCTCCTCCGACCTCGACGCCTGGCTCGCGGTCCTCGGCCAGGCGGGCAAGGCGCTCGGCGCTGACGTCACGCCCGATAAGGTCTACGAGAAGCTGCTTCCTCTCGCGCTCGCGGCGGATCCCGACGCGGGCGGTCTGCTCTCGATCAACTACGTCTCCGGCGAACACATCACGGGCTTCTCTGAAGGGCGCCCGCTCTTCGTGCGCGCTCCGGAGAGCCGGTTCAGCCTGGAGAACCTGCTGCGCTCGATGTACTACTCGTCCCTCTGCGCCATGCGCATGGGCATCGACATCCTCCGAGAAAAGGAGGGTGTGGTTATCGAGGAACTCCGTGGCCACGGCGGGTTCTTCAAAGGCGGGACCACCGGCCAACGCATGATGGCTGCCGCGCTCGGCGTGCCTGTCAGTATCCCGGCGAGCGCTGGCGAAGGCGGTGCCTTCGGCATGGCCGTACTCGCAGCCTACTCGCTCGAAGCGAACGGCCAGGGCCTCCCCGACTTCATCGACGCACTCCTCGCGGGCAGCGTCGGAGAGCCTGTCCCCCCCGATCCAAGGGACGAAGAGGGCTTCAATCGTTTCTTCGAACGTCACCGCCGCGGGCTCGCTATCGAGCGCGAGGCCATTTGCGCTCTCAGGTAAGTCGTGTGGCGCTTCCTTTGCTCCGCTCTACCATTGCGCTCACATGGGCGCTGCTGCTCTGTGCGCCGAGAGCCTACGGAGGGATCGAAGTAATGATCGAGGTCGACGCGCGCGCAGAGGCGACCCCGCTCAAGCCCATCTGGGCCTTTTTCGGCTACGACGAAGCGAACTACACTACGACTCCCGAGGGAATCGAGCTTCTCACGACCCTCGCCGCCGTCCACGACGCAAAGGTGCGCACTCGAACCCATTTCCTCTTCAACACTGACGAAGGCGAGCCCTCGATGAAGTGGGGCTGGACCAACATCTACAGCGAAGACGCGGAAGGGAACCCCGCTTACGATTTTGCGACGATTGACTCGATCATCGACGCGACCGTAGACGCCGGGATCGCACCTCTCTTCGAGTTCGGCTTCATGCCGAAGGCGCTCTCCTCGCGCCCTGACCCCTATCGCAATAGCGGCACCTTCGTGCAGGACGGCGGCTCCTTCTATCCGCCGAAGGACTACGACAAATGGGCGGGGCTCGTGGCGGCTTGGGCCGCGCACGCGAAAGACCGCCACGACGATTCGCAGACGAACTGGATCTGGGAGCTCTGGAACGAGCCGGACATCGGCTACTGGCAGGGAACTCCCGAAGAATTCCACCGTCTCTACGACTTCACGGAAGCCGCACTGCATTCGGTCTTGCCCAATGCGGTGCTCGGCGCGCCCGCCGTCGCGAGCCCGGAGCGTGAGTTCTTGAGGGAGTTTCTCGCCCATTGCGCGAGCGGAGAGAACGCTGTGACGGGGCAGGTCGGCACGCGCCTCGATCGCGTCACCTTCCACGCCAAAGGCGGGGTCACGCAAGTCGACGGTCACGTGCGCCTCGACCTCGGGAGTCAGCTTCGTCTCCATCGCATGGGCTTCGAGACGGTCCTCGACTCTCCATTCGCCGAGACCCCTATCATCATCAGCGAAGCAGATCCCGACGGTTGCGCGGCCTGTCCCTCCTCACGCCACCGTTACCTCGACTACAGAAACTCGCCCGCATACGGCGCTTATGAAGTAGCGATGATGAAGCGCTCCCTCGAGCTCGCTCGCGAAATGGGCGTAAAGCTCGAAGGGATCCTGACCTGGGCCTTCACCTTCCCGGATACGCCCTACTTCGCCGGCTACCGAGCGCTCACAACCCGAGGCATCCACCTCCCAGTCCTCGGCGCGTTCAAGCTCCTCGGGGCCCTGAGAGGCGACTTTGTCCCGACAGCGAGCAGCGGCGCCCATGCTTTAGCTAGCCTGCTCGAGGGAGGAGTCCGCGAGGAGCCGGAAGTCGACGCCCTCGCTGCCCTCGATCGGGACACTCTCCGCGTGCTTGTGTTCCACTACCATGACGACCTCGTCGAAGCGGAGCCGGCGACCGTCCGCCTCCGGGTCTCCCTTCCGAAGTCCTTCGGAGACAGCCTGACGCTCAGCGAGAAGCGCGTCGACGACATTTACGGGAACGCCTTTTCGACCTGGAAAGCTCAAGGCAGTCCTGCCGCCCCTTCTGAGCAGCAGCTCGAAGCCCTCCACGCCGCGGCGAACGCCCTCGACGTGGGCTCCGCTCGCACCCTTGAGGTCGAGAGCGGGATCGCCACGATCGAGCTTGAGCTCCCTCGCTTTGGCCTCGCCCTTCTCACTCTCAAGAAGTCCACCCGGGACCCCGCTCGCGATTCTGCAGGCTGCGCGTGCGACGTCGGGCCCCCAAAGCCCGGGGCCATTCCCTGGTTCGCCCTTGCGCTCCTTTCTCTTGGAGCTACGGCGCGTCTCAGCCGAAAATACCTCAACTAGGCTTCTCCGGACTCGTTCGTTCCCGGAAGCGTCCGCCCGATCTCGAAAGAACGCCCCCCATGCAACCCATCGACTGGCTCGTCGTCGCGCTCTATTTCAGCATCCTCGTCTTTATCGTCTGGAAGTCCTCTCAAAAGCAGCAGACTTCCGCCGACTACTTCTTGGCTGGACGCGACATCGGATGGTTCGCGGTCGGTTGTTCGCTCCTCGCCTCGAACGTCGGCTCTGAGCACATTGTAGGCCTCGCCGGCAACGGCGCGACGAGCGGCATGGCCATGGCTCATTGGGAGCTCCAAGCCTGGGTCATGCTCTTGCTCGGCTGGGTCTTCGTTCCCTTCTATTACCGCTCCGGCGTGTTCACGATGCCGGAGTTCCTCGAACGCCGCTTCGACGCTTCGACTCGGCTTGTCCTGTCCTGCGTCTCACTCATCGCTTACGTCTTCACCAAGGTCTCGGTGACGGTGTTCGCTGGGGCGCTCGTGTTCCAGACACTGCTGCCCGATACCTTCGGAAGCCCGGACAATGCTTTCATGGTCGGCGCCGTCACCACCGTCGTCCTCACCGGCATTTATACGGTGTTCGGAGGCTTCCGGGCCGTCGTCTACACGGAGGTCGCTCAGACGGGCCTCCTCATTCTCGGCTCCGCTTTCATCACGATCTTCGGCTTGGCGAAACTAGGGGGCTGGGGCGAGCTGCGCCAAATCGTCAGCGAAAAGTCGTCGACATTCGCTCTCTGGCGTCCCCTCGAGGACCCCGACTTCCCGTGGCTCGGCGTCATGATCGCATCGGTCATCATCGGTGTTTGGTACTGGTGCACCGACCAATACATCGTCCAACGCACCCTCGCCGCCAAGAGCCTCAAGGACGCCAGGCGCGGCGCGATCTTCGGTGGCTACCTGAAGGTCCTGCCCATCTTCATTTTCTTGGTCCCGGGCATGATCGGCTACGCGCTCCATCAAAAGGGCATCATCGCGATCCCCTCCGATGCCAACGGCAACGTGAGCAGCGACATGGTCTTCCCGACGATGGTCGCGACCCTTCTGCCGGAAGGGCTCCGCGGCGTCGTCATCGCTGGCGTCCTGTCGGCGCTGATGAGCTCCCTCGCCTCTCTCTTCAACTCGGCCGCGACCCTCTTCACCGTCGACATCTACGAGAAGCTCCGACCGGGTCGTCCCGAAAAACACCTCGTCATGGTCGGGCGTATGGCCACCGGAATCGTGGTCGTGCTCGGGCTCCTCTGGATCCCCGTCATGAAGTTCATCTCGGGAGGAGGCCTCTACCAGTACCTCCAGAGCGTCCAGGGCTACCTCGCTCCGCCGATCACCGCCGTCTTCTTGCTCGGCCTCTTCGTCAAGCGCGTGAACGCCCGCGGCGCACTCTACGGTCTGAGTATTGGGTTCGTCCTCGGTATGACCAAACTCACGCTCCAGGCGCTCGCTGGCGCCGGCGTCATGAGTAGCGAGGGCCTCCTCGGCAGCATCGCCCAGCTCAACTTCCTCTACGCTTCTGGCTGGCTCTTCCTGATCAGCGTCCTCGTCGTCGTTTTCGCGTCCCTCTCGGCTCCTGCGCAGCCGGCGGAACAAATCGCCGGCCTCACCTACTCGGGTCTCACGCCCGAACAGCGAGCCGAGAATCGCGAGAGCTGGGGAACGACGGACGTCGTCGCGAGCGCCCTGCTCGTGGCGTTGGTTCTCGTCGTCTACGTCTACTTCAGTTTCTGGATCTAATAGCGCTGCGTTTCCAACCGCGGTTCGGAGGGCGCCCCATGGGGCGCGTCCCGCTTAACGCTTGCCTATAGCCAGAGGTTCGAGGCGTCGCTCGTGATCCTTTTACCGGTGGCGCGGAGGACCGCCGAGCGCTTCACTCCAGTGGCCCATGAAGACCTTCCGCTGCGCTTGCTCGAATCGACTCTTCTTTGACAACTCTCTCTGCTTGAGCTGTCAGAGAGACGTCGGCTTCTCTGTCGAGCGAGCCAACTTCGTTCGTCTCGACGCGAACCCAGATGGCCCAAGCGAAGGCGTGCGCCCCTGTGCGAACTACGGGAGCGGTCTCTGCAACTGGGTCCTGGAAGCTGACGCGACCACCGATCTCTGCCTCGCCTGCCGCTTGAACGTCGAGACCCCCGTCTCGGGGGGCACCGACCACGAGCTCATGCAGCGCGTCGAGACTGCAAAACGGCGTCTTGTTTTCAGCCTGCTCGATCTGGGGCTGCCGGTCATTCCCTTGAATGAGGATCCAGGCGGCGTCGGGTTTGCGCTCAGGAGAGGGACCCCGGACGAGCCTGTCATCATCGGGCACGCCGATGGGCTCATCACCCTCGACCTGAACGAGGCAGATCCGGCACAACGCGAAGAAGCCCGAAAGAAGCTCGGAGAGGACTACCGGACCCTGCTCGGGCACTTCCGGCACGAAGTCGGTCACTACTTCTGGACCCGCTTCTTCTCGAGCGATGCTGAGCTCGAGCGCTTTCGCGCAGTGTTCGGTGATGAACGAGCGGACTACAGCGAAGCGCTCAAGACTCACTACGCAACTCCGCGCACCGACTACCAGGACACCCACGTATCGAGCTACGCGACCTCTCATCCTTGGGAAGACTGGGCCGAGACCTGGGCCCACTACCTTCACATCCTGGATAGTTGGCAAACCGCCGTGACCTTTGGTCTCCGCGTGCCTCACGCCAACGCTCGCACAACGCCGCGTCCCATCCAAGAGACCCTCGATGATTGGTGTGAGCTGATGATCGCGCTGAACTCTATGAACCGCAGCATGGGGCACAGCGACGCCTACCCATTCCAGCTCGCTCCGAAAGTCCGCGAGAAGCTCGTCTTCATCGATGAGATCGTCAAAGCAGAGACCTCAGCTCGGGAGCCCACGGCTTCGAAACATGTGCCCGCGGCGTGATTCGCAACATCTCACTCGCTGCCTTGCTCTAGCCTAAGCATTCCGTGAGGACCCAGTGAGACAGTTTTGCTCCACTTGAGGCACTTCGCCTCACGTTGGCGCGCCCACAGAGACTGCTATAGAGACGAATATGAGCAAGCTATTGCGTGGTCTCGCCGCTGGCTACGGAGCCAAGAAACTGGGCGGCGGATGTTTCACGACTATCCTCGTCTTCATCCTTCTTTGGTGGCTCCTCGGAAATTTCGGTATCTTCCAATGAGCTGAGGCGCTCCGGGGCCATTCGCGTCCTCAGGGAGAAGCGCCTACCCCCTCCGCCGAAGAGTGGGGAAGCGCCTACCCCCCTCCGCCGAAGAGTATGGTAGAGCCGAATCGGTCCCTTCCTCTCCTGCGGCGCGCGTCCACCTATGCTCATCTGGTTCGGTATTCTTCTCGGTCTGCTCGCGATCCCTGTCGCCGCATTTCTTGGGCTCAAGGCTCTCATCCGGGCTCGGCTCGGCGGATACGAGCACGAGTTCGTCCGGCCTGACCCGAGCCTGCCTCTCACGAGAGAAGACCTGCGCCCCGTCGCAGTTCTCGGCGGCGGAGTCGCCGGTCTAACCGCCGCGCTCACCTTGGCGCGCCGCGGCTACCCGGTCACCTTGTACGAGAAGAAAGCATTTCTCGGTGGGAAGCTCGGAAGCCAGAGAGAGCCGGTGCTCGCCGGACAAGAGACCTGGGTGAGTCACGGCTTCCACGCCTTTTTCCCCCACTACCACAGCTTCCGTCGCTTGCTGGACTCGGTCCAAACCTGTGAGCTCGAGTCGATCGACGACTACGTCATCTGCGAGAAGAGCGGCGCCATGACTCGGTTCCGCGACGTCGAGCCCACACCCGTCTTGAACCTGTTTGGACTCCTTCGTCGCGGGCTTTTTTCCCTCAAGGACGCGGTCGGAGCGCCCGGACGCGACCTCTACGGCGTCTTCCTCGAGTACGACGCTGAAACCACCTTCCGCCGTTATGATTCCGTCAGCTACGCGGAGTTCGCGCGGCGCGGCCGAGTCCCCCCTCGGCTCAAGCTCGCCTTCAATACCTTCGCGCGCGCCTTCTTCGCCGACGAAGAGAAACTCTCCCTCGCCCAGCTGATCAAGGCATTTCACTTCTACTACCTGAGCCAGGACGGCGGCCTCCTCTACGAGTACCCGGTCCGCGACTACGAGGCGGGCCTGATGCGCCCGATCGCCGAAGAGCTCGAGTCCCTCGGCGCGGAAGTGCGTACGCGTGACCCTGTTCGCGAACTATCGCGCACCGAGGAGGGCTTTCAGGTGAACGGGCGCTCCTATGGAGCAGTTGTTGTCGCCCTCGACGCGCCCGCACTCGGCCCTCTGTTCCTCGAGGCGCCCGGCTTGCCCGAAGAGACAAGGAGGCGCATCGGATCCGTCCGCGCCGGGCAGCGCTACGTCGTCTGGCGTATCTGGATCGACAAAGACATCCGCGAGGACATCCCCGTCTTCGTGATCACAGAACGAGAGCGAGCTCTCGACGCCGTCACGGCGTTCCATCGCTTCGAGGTCGAGACGAAAGAGGATCTGAGAAGCGGGCGCGCCGATTCCCGAACGCGCGCCGTTCTCGAGCTGCATTGCTACGCGGTCCCTGACGACCTGAGCGATGCCGAGATCAAACCGGCCCTCTTCGGCGAACTCCTCAGGCGCTTCCCCGAGCTCGAGGAGACGACTGTCCTCCACGAGTGGTACGCGGTGGAGAAGAATTTTTCCGCGTTCCACGTGGGCCTCGAGGCGGACCGACCCACGGTCGAGACCGGTGTCCGAGGCCTGTATTGCGCCGCCGATTGGGTCAAACTCCCCTTCCCCGCCATGCTCCTCGAGGCTGCGGCGGCGAGTGGGTACCTCGCCGCCAACGGCATCCTCGCGGAGGACGGCCTGCGTCTTGAGCCGATCGTCACAGTACCTCTCAAGGGATTGATGGCGGGTATGCCCGCGCCAAAGACACGCACCGAGCTTCTCGGCGGCTAAGCGTACGCTGACAAATCTCGACAAGCTCCATGCCCCAGAAGGCCCGGAGACCCTTTCTATTCGGCAGTAAAGCTCGCCTGAGCGCGCGCCTTCGCCGCGTCGCATCCTTTCCCTTTCGCGAGGCGCTCGAGGCGAAACCAGCTCCCTTCGCGAGTCGGCTCGCTCGCGCGATTCCCCTTCAGGAAAGGAGAGGTCGCTCCAACAACGGATTGTTCGTTCTGGAAGATGACCTGCCCGGAAAAGCCCTTTTCGTCTTGAACGCCGCGGAGCTGACTCGTGCTGCGCTGAACGACAAACACCTCTCCGGAGACGATCCCATGGACCCGGACCGTGACGCCGGGACGACCGTCCCGATCTTGGTCCACGACGCGCGCGTCATCAGCGCTCTCCGGCAGCTTCTCGCGGATCGGATCACCGAGACGCGCACCAACGACGACGGTCTGAGGAGCCTGTTCGAAGCGGACGCTATCCCCTTGCTTCTTGAGCGTCGCATCGATGCGAACCGGAGGCAGAGAACGCTGAAAAGCCGGGGGTAGTTCCATTCGCACCATGCTGGAGCTGCCGGCGAGCTCAACCGAACAGAGCGGCCCGGTCCCAACCAAGCGCTTTCCGTCGTAACGGAGCTCTAGGACCGCTACCGAGCGCGTAAGTGCGACGTAGTCCTTCACCACAGGCAGCTTCGTGACGCTCCGACTCTGGGAGATGAACACATAGGTCCCTGAAGGATCGCTCTCGGCATTGCCAACTCCGGAGAACAAGAGCGCGGCGGCAACTGCCCCTTTTCGCAGAATCTTCCTCGATCCCGGTCTCCGAAAGCCCATCGTCCATCCACCGCTCATCTTATTCTCCTCTCTTGCATAACGCAGTCGGCAGCCAAACGGCCCGACAGGGCCGCCAAGGGAACTCCGCCACCAGGGTGGGCGCTGCCAGAGGCGACGTAGAGTCCCTCGCAGTCCGGAATGCGATTCGGGACCCGACGGAAGGCCGACATCATCGAGTTCGAAGCGGGTCCATAGAGCGCCCCTCCGCTCCCGGGAAACTCACGGGCAAGATCGTGGGGAGAGCGGGACCAAACCAGCTCGTCTTCTGCAGAGAGTAGATTGTACGCCACGAGACGCTCGCGGATCTTTTCGGCGATCGTCCCTGCGTCCGGGAGCGTGCGCCCCGACGTCAGCGGTGGCGCATTCACCATCGTGAACAAGGGCTCGCGATCAGGATAGCTCTCGGTCCCATGCGAGCGATCCTGGGCGCACACGTAGATAGTCGGGTCTTCGGGGACACTGCCCGCGTCGAAGATGTCTGCGAACTCTTTCTCGTAATTCTCCGGGAAAAAGACGGTGTGCGGCGCTAGGGAGGGCATCGGGTCTCGGGCCTTGCACCGAAGGAAAATCGCGTTGTACCCGGACATAGACGGCGTCTCTCCGCCCCCTGGAACTTTGCCGCTCGGAAAGCTCCCCTGCCACTGTCCGAGGTCAGCCCCGAGCACGACACTCTCCGCGAGGAATGTGCCGCGTGTCGTCTCCACACCTCGCACTTTTCGCCCAGAGAAGAGGAGTTCCGTGACCTTTGTGTCGAGCTCGACCTGGACCCCCGTGCGCTCCAAGGCTCGAGCGAGCGCAGAAGCGACCGCTCGCAATCCGCCGCGCACACCGAACCCACCGAGGCCAAGCTCAACGTGAGCAATGCAGCCGAGCGTCGCTGGCGCCGTGCGCGCATCGGACCCATTATAGGTCGCATAGCGCTCGAGAATGCTCACAAGCTCAGGCGTCTTGACGCGACTCTTGATCGCCGAGCGGAGCGTTCGAAATGCGTCGATCTGGCGCACAGCGCCCCAAATCCGCGGCCCTCCGCGGAGCAGCCGAGAAACGTCCGGCGCATGACCCATGACAAAATGAGGCGCTGCTGCGTCCCAAATCCGCCGCGAGTAGGCGAGATAGTCTTCGAGCTCTGCCCGAGCTCGCGCTCCCAGACTCGATTCCACAGAAGCAAGAGTCGCCCCGAGATCGTGATGAAAAAGAACCTCGACTCCGCTCGAAAAGACGTAGCGAAACGACGGAGTCAGCTCGATCGACTCGAAGCGCTCACTCGCCGGTAGCCCGACTTCGTCGAACACAGCCTCGATCACGTGCGGCAGAGTCAAAACGCTCGGCCCAGTATCGAGAGGAACCCCGTCCACGTAGGTCACGCCTGCCTTGCCCCCGAGGCGAGCCCCCGCCTCGACGAGACGCACGCGGAGGCCACGGTGAGCCAGAAGCGCAGCGGCAGTCAGTCCCCCGACCCCTCCTCCGATCACTAAGACGTCACTCGTCATGAGCGAGACCCCGCAGGCAAAGAACTCTCGCGCCGTCCTGCTCCGAGCAGCCGGGCCAAGAGCGGCACCCGTCCGGCCCGGAGGGGACGAGGTGCAGAATAGAGAAGCGATCCGAAGCCGCTCGGAGCCGCCGCAGGAGCCCGGAGCATGCTTTCAATCGCGCCGTCGAGTCGGCCGAGCTGCTGAGTTACGGCCTGCTCCACCGCAGAGACAACGTGATCCGCGCGAGTTCCCTGCTCGAAGGACAAAGGCTCTCCCAGCGCAATGAGAAGACTCGGCCTCGAGTTCTCGAGAAACTCGTAGCGGAGCGCGATGGGAAGGATCGTCGTCTGGCTTCGCTTCTGCAGATGGTAAACGCCGCTCCGAAACTCGAGCGGAAAGTGGCTCGGGCGCTGCTCTCCGCGCGGGAAGATGGCGACGAACCTGCCCGCACGATCGAGCAAACCCGCCGCCCGAGCGAGGTCCGAAAGGGCCTTCTTCGGATGATCCCGCTCGAGAGACAGCGCGCCGAGCCTTCGGAAGAAGGAAAGCTCTCGAAGCGAGCTCGCGTCCATGAGAGCGAATCCTTCGGCCCCGAGCTCCCCTTCGAGTACCGTGAGCAAGAGCGCATCCCACCACGCCACATGATTCAGAGCCAAAATCATAGGCGCCGAGGCGATCCTCGTGCGCGCTTCGGGCAAACCCAGTGCGATCACGTCGTGAAACGCGCGGCGCATGCGGGCTCGGATGTAGACGCGCATAAGGCGCGACCACAGCTCGGATTTCTCGATCATCCATGTCCTCCCGCGTAGACGCGTCCAGCCCAAAGGATCTTTCGCCGCTTGACCCAAGACCATGAGTTATAGGAGAGAGCAATCAAGAGCAGGACGGCGAGAGGATGAAACAGGATCTGCTCTTTCGGTTGATCGTAGTGACGCGCAATGAGTGCGCGGAGCGTGATGTTGAGGAAGACCCCTAGGCCGCCGAAGGCGGCCACGGCGAGGTCGCCTGAAAAAGCTCCGACAAGGAGCGTGACATAGGGAAAGACGAAACACAGCGCGTAAAGGCTCGTTACGCCGAGCACAGCGAAGAACGATCCGCCGAGCCCGGCCGCGATGTTCTTCGAAAATCCACGCCATACTTCGCCGAAAGAGCGGTACATCCGACAGGACGCAATGTGCGTTCCGTCAACGAACCGAGCGCGCAGGCTGCGTGTTTTCGCGTACCGAACGAGAGCCACGTCGTCCACGATCGCCCCTCGAATCGAAGAGAATCCGCCGAGCTCTCGCAGGGTATCTTGACGGATCGCGAGTAGCTGACCATTGGCTGCCACGAAGCGCGGTTCCGGTTTCGTCTCCACCCAGCGAAGAGGCAACCAAGCCAGATAGGTCAGAAGGAGCAAGGAAACGATTGCTCGTTCTCCGAACGTCTCGGTGATCTGACGAGGCACTGCGGTCACCACGTCGACATCCTCGAGACCCCCGAGCAGGCGGAGCAGTCCATCCGGCTCAAGGTGCACATCGGCGTCCAAGAAAACCAGAACATCCCCAGTGGCCTCTTCCGAGAGAACCTGACAAGCGTGGGGTTTTCCTACCCATCCGGGGGAAAGGGGCCTCCCCGGAATGAGGCGAACGCGAGCGTCGGCCTGAGCGACGCGCCCGACGATCTCCGCCGTCTCGTCTTCGGAGTTGTCGTCGTAGACGAGCACCTCACTCGGAAGCAGAACTTCCGAGGCGCCCTGGGACGCGAGAACGCCCTGGACAGCCCGCTCGATGCTCCGTGCCTCGTTTCTCGCGGGAATGAGGACGGAGAGGCGCCTTGGAAGCTGTCGCGCCCTTTCCGGTCGCTTCCAGGTCCAGAAATTATAGAGGGCCACCAGAAACGGCAGAAGGCAGAGAACACTCAGCGCGTTAACCATGAGCCTTCCCAAAGCCCATCGCGCGGTAGAGGCGAGTGAGCGGAGCTCGAGAGCCGCCGGAGAACAGAGGAAGGAAAGGTGAGTTCTTACGGAGAGAGCTATGGGTCCGCATCCGAATGAAAGGACGCATCCAGGGTTGATCGACGAGTAAGGGGAGCACCACCTCCGCGAACCCTACTCCCGTCTCACCACTCGGGCCCGTCCCTGCCGCCGAGTAGCGCTCATAAAATGGGCTGCGGTCGAGAGGCCGCTTCAGATCCACTGTGAACACACCCCGCTCCGTCCGGAAGCTGAGGCGCCGCGCGGTTTCCACAAGAAACGGCGAAGCTGAAGCCTCGGAGCGCTCGAGCTCAGCGCTCACCCGCTCACTCGTTCCATCCGGGTGCATCAAGATCAGGACGCAAAAAGGCTCCCGATCCCCCTCGGGGACCGTCCAATAGTAAACAAGGGTGAACGAAGAAAAGCTGACCCGTCCCCAGTCCCAGCGTGCGATCCCCTGCTCATGGAGCGGCTCGTAGCTCAGATTCGAATCGACGTAGGCCGGGCCCCGAAAGTGGGTTCTTTCGTCCCCCACCTTCACAGAGAGCTCACCTTCGGCGTGGCCGAGCTGGGGGCACCAAATGTGCGGGGCCGACCCCAGAGGCTCTGTCTCCGAGGAATCGCGCTTCACCGTCTTGCCCTGAATTTCGAGCTTTCCGCTGAAGCGACTTCGGTCAGGCAAGGTCACATTGAGCTCGGCGCTCAGTCGACTCTCTTCGCCATCGCTGCAGAGGGTCATCGAGCTGTCTCCAAAGGTCGCGTGACCCGACCCCGGATCGAAACGAACCTCCGAAAGGGGCCTTTCATCGAGCCAATAGACGCTCAGGCCGGTCGGCCGGTACAAGACTATGTTCACACTAGCTACATTACTATGCGCCTCGTTGGCCCGCGAGCCAGACAGGAAGGGAAGTCCTGAAGCCCAATTGATGACGAGGCCGTTCCCTTCAGCGTCACAAATGTCCGCGTAATACCAGCAAAATTGAACATTTGCCGTGTTCACCCAGGCCCGACGCTCATCGATTGTTGCAATTTGCAGCATAGTTTTTGAATGAAATGAACATATGCAAACCGTGTTCATTCAGTGTACACGATTGGAGATGGCTGACAACGACCGACCGCAAGCAATCACCGTCCTCGGGGCGGGGCCGGCCGGTCTCTCGATCGCAGCCGAGCTCGCCGAGCGAGGACAACGCGTCACGCTGCGCGCTCCCGATCCACGCGCTCCTTGGGCTGCCTCTTATGGGGCGTTCGAAACGCTGTTGCCCGGCGACTTCGCAACCGCCACCGCCTTCAGGTTCCCGCGTCCTTCTTGGATCGATCGAATGGGCCGCGTCTCCGAGCTCGGCGTGGGTTATGTTCGACTGGATACGGCACTTCTGCAGGCTCTACTGCTCGCTCGCGCGGAGCGAGCTGGTGTTCATTTCGAGTCAGGTATGGGCCGAAGTGACGGCGGCGGGCTCACGGTCGCCGCGACAGGCCGGGGCCCGGAGTCGGAGCCGTCCACTCAATATCAAACCGCCTACGGGGTATGGACGCGCCTCTCAGGCGAATGGCTCGAGCCGGGACAGATGGTTTTCATGGACCTCCGCGGCGTCGACACCTCAAGCCCGCCCAGCTTCCTCTACGCGACCCGAGAAGGTGAGCTTCATTTCCTCCAGGAGACGGTCCTCGTCTCCGGCCTCCGCCCCTCTTTCGCCGAGCTAGGCAAGAGGCTTCGCCGTCGCCTGGAAAGCCACGGACTCGCCTTAGGCGCGATCGAACGCGAAGAGCGTTGCTTGATCGCGATGGGGGGCGCGCCCCGGCCGGGCCGAGGGGCAGTCGTCCACTTTGGCGCGACCGCCGGCCTCACCCACCCGGCGACTGGATATCATCTCGCTCATTGCCTCAGGCTCGCGCCTCTGCTCGCCGAGAGCATCGCCCGCGCTCAAGGAGAAAACCCCGTGCGCGTCGCCGAGCGGGCGCGCAAGACCCTCTGGTCGAGCGAGCGAAAGCTCAGGTACCGCCTCTTCGACTACGGAGCTCGGGTCCTCGGGCGCCTCGATCAGGACGGTCTCGGGCGCTTCATGGAGAACTTTCTGACGTCAGACGGAGACGCCATGGCCTCCTTCGTCGACGGCGGACTCTCCGTCCCGCGCACCCTCGCGCTCATGGCACGCACTTTTCGGCACGCCGACCCGCAGGTCCGCCGCAGGCTCCTCGGCCTGGCCGTCCAGAACTCACCGCAGAGAGACCTCTCTTCTACTTCACAAAGGACACACTCATGAACCTCAGACTCTTGGCCCGTCAGGCGCTCGCTCAAGTCGCATCCCCTCCGCCCTCCTCAGCCTCCGGGGAGCTGGAACCGCGCCTCGGCCAGGTCGAGCAGCTCATGCGCCAGCTCGTTCTTGAGGACGGCGTCGATCACCTAAGCCACATGGTCCTCACCCAGCTCTCGGCGGGAGGACGAAGGGTCAGAGCTCGTCTCGCGCTCGCCGCAGCTGACGCCTTCGGCGTGCCCGCCGCTCAAGGCGTCGTTTGGGCCGCGAGTGTCGAACTCCTCCACAATGCGACACTGATCCACGACGACATTCAAGATGGAGATCTCGTACGGCGCGGAAAGCCGACTCTGTGGGCGACTCATGGCGTCCCTCAGGCCATCAACGCGGGCGATCTGCTCCTGATGCTCCCGTACGTGGCACTCGCGGAGATGCCGCCGTTCGCACAGGGGCGGCTCGCGATCTTGATCGCGACAGCGAGCGCGCGGATCGTGCGCGGCCAGGCGAGTGAGCTCGACCTCTTATGCACCGAACGCCTCGATCGACAGAGCTATTACGCCGCCGCCCGGGGGAAGACTGGAGCGCTCTTCGAGCTCCCGGTCACAGGCGCCGCCGTCCTCGGTTCTCTGGCTCAAGAGACCGTAACGGAATGCGCTTCGCTTTTCGGTCGGCTCGGTCTCGCTTTCCAGATTCAGGACGACATCCTTGATCTCTACGGGGACAAGGGCAAAGGACTCCGGGGCGCGGACGTCCGAGAAGGGAAGGTCAGCGCCCTCATCGTCGAGCTCCTCGAAACCCGCCCGGACACTCGACAGGAGGTCCTCGCCATCCTCAGAAAGCAGCGCGAAGAGACGTCCGACGAAGACGTGGCTCACATCGCCAACCTCGTCCAGCAAAGCGGCGCGCTCCGGCGCACGTTCGCAGCTCTCGGAGACCTCTTGGACGAGGTCGAGGCGAGTCCTCTTTGCGATCACTACGCGGGAATCCGCGTCCTCGCGAGCGGACTCACGCAAATGATCCTCGAGCCGCTGTCGCAGCTTCCCCTCGACGAAGTCACCGAATTCCTCGGCTGGGAAGGGAGCTCTGCATCGTGAAGCCTCAAGCTATTGTCATCGGCTCCGGCTTCGGCGGCCTTGCGGCCGCAGTACGCCTGCTCGCCCGCGGGTACCGAGTCCGCGTTCTCGAGGCACTCGACACCCCCGGAGGACGGGCGCGCGTCTTTTCGAAAGGACAGTTCCAGTTCGACGCCGGGCCTACCGTGATCACAGCTCCCTACCTTTTCGACGAGCTCTTCGCATGCCTCGGCAAGCGGCGAGAGGACTACGTTGAGTTCTTGCCGGTCGATCCCTTTTACCGCTGCAAGTTCACGGACGGCGAGAGCTTCGATTACGTCGGAGACGACGAACGACTTCTCGCCGAAATTGAGCGGCTGAGTCCAAAGGACGTCGACGGGTACAAAAAACTCGTCAACCACGCCGAGCGCATCTTCGATATCGGTTACACTGAACTCGCGGATCAGCCGTTTTCGCGCCTTTCGGACATGCTGCGCATCGTCCCCGACCTGACGCGTCTCTCCGCCTATCGCAGCGTGTACAGCCTGGTCGAGCGCTACATCAAAGACGATCGCCTGCGCCAAGTGCTCACCTTTGAGCCGCTCCTGGTCGGCGGCAATCCGATGCGCGTGCCGGGCATCTACCTGCTCATCCACTGGCTCGAGCGGAAGTGGGGCGTCCACTTCGCGAAAGGCGGAACCGGCGCGCTCGTCCAGGCGCTCATTCGGCTCATCGAAGAGTCAGGGGGCGAGTTCGAAATGAACGCCCCCGTCGAAGAGATCCTCGTAAAAGACGGCTCGGCGCGCGGAGTCAGGCTGGCAGACGGTCGCACTCTGACGGCGGACATCGTGGTCGCCAATGCGGACCCGACTCTCGTCTACACCCAGATGATCGACCCGCGTGCACTCAGCTTCCGACGTCCCGCTCGCGCCAATAACAAGCGTCAATCCATGAGCCTCTTCGTCGGCTACTTCGGAACGAACAAGACCTTCGAGGACACGCGGCACCACACGATCCTGCTCGGTCCCCGCTACCAGGGGCTCCTCGCGGACATCTTCGACCGGCGCACGCTGGCCGATGACTTCTCCCTCTATCTCCATCGTCCCGCTGCGACCGATCGGTCGATCGCCCCCGAGCGACACGATGCCTTCTATGTGCTCTCGCCCGTCCCGAACCAAAAGAGCGGGATCTCCTGGGGCGAGGTGAGCGAGCGTTACTTTGACGCGATCCTCAGCGAGCTCGAAGAGAGAGAGTTGCCCGGCCTTCGACAATCGATCGTGACCAAGTTCTCGGTGGACCCGCGCTACTTCGAGGAAGACCTGCGGTCGAAGGATGGGGCAGCCTTTGGCCTCGAGCCGGTCCTGCACCAGTCCGCCTACTTCAGGTATCAAAACGCCTGTCCCGACGTGCGCGGGCTCTACTTCGTCGGAGCCAGTACGCATCCCGGCGCCGGCCTCCCCGGAGTTCTCTGCTCCGCGAAGGTGCTGGAGCGCGTTCTCCCTCCTCCCACCGGTGCTCAGGCGACTACGCGAGGTGCGGCATGATGAGGAATGCAGCCATCGATCGCGAAATCCTCGAGCAAGAGAGCCTCGCGGTGCTCGCGAAACACGCGAAATCTTTCCGCTGGGCCTCGCTCTTCTTGCCCAAACGAGCGAGGAGAGACGCCGCCGTCCTCTACGCCTTCTGCCGCCGCGTTGACGATATCGTCGATGAAGGAAACGAGCGCGAAGCAGCCGCCCGCGAGCTCCATGCCGTCGAGACGGATCTCGTGAGTTCGGCGCCGAGCGACCCGCTCGTGGCACGCTTTCGTCGGCTCGCGCTGGCTCGTGGCTTCGGCCTGCGCCCAGCCCTCGACCTCATCGCCGGCATGCGCGGGGACCTCGGGCGAGTGCGCGTGCGCTCCGCTGAAGAGCTCGAACTCTACTGCTACCGGGTCGCTGGAACTGTTGGTTTAATGATGACGCGCACCCTCGGGGCCCACCAGCCCGAAGCTCAGCATTACGCGGTGAGCCTCGGTATGGCGATGCAGCTCACGAACATCTGCCGGGATGTAGCCGAAGACGCCCGCCGCGACCGTATCTACCTTCCTGAGAGCGAACTTCGTCAGCAAGACCTCGGCCCGAATTCGATCTTCATTTTGCTTCAGGGAGAAAGTGATGGCGGAGGTTCAGCGCGCCTCGCCGAGGCAGTGCGCTCTCTCTTGGCTCGGGCGGAGGACCTCTATTCTTTCGCCTCCCACGGTTTCCGGCTGCTCCCTTTCCGAGCGCGGTTGGCGGTCGTGACGGCGGCCCTGCTCTATCGCCGAATCGGCCACGAACTCCTCGACAAGCAGCGTGGAAACCCACTACTTGGACGCGCCGTGGTGCACCCCTTCACCAAGGCGCGTCTCGTGGCCGAAGCGCTCGCGCGTGTTGTCTTCTCGCGCCTCGTGCTCCGAGGACCCTCCTTTGCCTTGAGCCCGGGTCCTGCTCCCATGGCCGCTCAGCTCGATCCTTACCTCAGACTCCCTCTGTCATGACGTATCGCATCAGCACCGTCGCCGAAGTGACCGGTATTCCGCGGAACACGCTGCTCGCCTGGGAGCGGCGCTACGGTCTGGTGCGCCCCTCACGCCACGAAAACGGCTATCGGAGTTACACAGACGACGATGTGGCAATCATCCTTCGTCTCCGAAACGCCATCGCAGCGGGCCTCCGCATCGGGGAGGCTGTCGAGCTCATCAAACGACAAGCAGAAAGCGAACCCAAGGCGAAGGCGTCCGACGTGGCGTCCCCGGGACTCGACGGCCTCTCGGGGCGTCTGCTGCACGCCCTGCTCGAATACCGGCGCAGCGAGGCGGAGGAGATCCTCTCAGAACTTCGCGCCATCCCGATCATTTCGCGAGCGCGACAGTTCTACTTCCCTTTGCTCCGGGAGCTCGCCGCCCAGATCTTCGAACGCAACGTCACCATCGCCCAAGGCCAGCTCGCGATCACGACGCTCCGCGCTCACCTCGTCTCCGTCCTCGTCTCCACGGATAGCTCGCCGCGGGGCGCTCCCCACGCCGCCACGACGACCTTCCCTCACGACAATTATGAGCTCACCGCACTCGCTGTCGCCGTCCAGCTCGCCGCCGCGGGCTTCCGTGTCTCTTACCTCGGCGCCGGTCTGTCTGCAGACGAGATCGTCGATTACGCCCAGAAGAAGCAGCCTGCCGTAGTCTGCATCTCCTGCTCCTCGACTCCCGAAGAAGCGATACTCTCGCAGCACATCGAAGAACTCGGCCGCTCCCGTCTTTCTCGGTTTGTCCTGGGTGAGCTTCCCGGGGGCCATCGGACAAGCGCAGGCGTAGAGGTTCTCCGTCACTGGGAAGCTCTCGATCCAGAAGCTCTCCTCGCGCAAAGCAAGAGCTCACAGAGCGCTGCACAATAACCAAAAGATCATCTTATCCCGCCGAACATGAACAACGCCCAGAAGCCCAGCCCTCACGGCCCGCCCGCGTCGCTCGCTCAGGTCCTTCTCGAGACGCTTCCCTGCGCCGTGATCGTGACCGATCTCGAGGGCGGCATTTTGTGGGTCAACCAAGCCTTCAGCGAGATCTGTGGGTATAGCGCCGAGGAAGCGACGGGAAAGAAACCCGGAGAACTCTTGCAGGGCGCGGGCACCGATCGAGGGACTGTCCTCCGCATCCGCAAAGCGCTGAAACGCCGAGAGCGCAGCTCCGAGCGAATCCTGAACTACGACAAGCGCGGCCGCTCCTATTGGATCTCCCTCGACATCAGTCCTTTCGAGGCCGACGGAGTCCAGGGGTTCATCGGCGTCGCCCGTGATCTCACTGAAGGCTTCGCCGCGCACCCTCCGCGCGGGCTCAATCTCGAGGTCGGACACATGATGGAAGCCGTCGAACACCTCGCGCACGCGGCGAACGAAGAGCACGATCTTCACCAGTTCTGCTTGTCGCTCGCCGATGCGCTCGCCTCGCTCAAGCGCTCCCGCGAGCTCCCCTAGCGAAAAGGTCGCTGACAGAGTCTCCCGTCAGCGATCGCATGAGCCCCTCGTCTTGCGCGTCCACACGCGTCACGGAAGCGAGGCCCCTCGTGCCCAAACCCTGCCGAGAGAACCCGCTTCAGCTCTCCGCGCGCTGAGCGGATAGGGTCGCTCAGCGACGCGCGCGCCACTCTCGAGCGATCGCACTGTGCTCTTCCCAAGAAGAAACGCCTGGCAAAGCTCTTTTGGGGGCCCCGGTCCATCACCTCCTCCTGAGCCCGACCGAGCCTTCACCTTCACTCGCCTCCCCGGAAAATCAGCAGTGCGGTTCGACGACCCCCCTCGGCTGGCCCACTGTGAGCGCGAACACGCCCGGCAAATGCCCACTCCCTTCCTCGAGGGGGCTCCTTTGGCCCTCCGGCCTATGCCTCAGGTGGAATCCCTTCCCGCCAGCGGAACCACGCGATCTTTTTTCTCATTTTCTTCTCACCCGGTTTTGGACGCCGAGCTCTCCGATCTCGTCTCCGTTTCCAGACAGTTTCGAACCTAAAATCCACTCCAGCTATCCGCGATTCTCCTTTGCTCACGAACTGTGTTGACGGATTTTTCTACCCGCGGCAGAGTGATTTTGTGAAATTTGGCGTTCCTGTACGAAAACAGACAACGCAGGGCGAAAAATCTGGCATACACGCCCGTAGCTCAAGGGGGGCTGCGACGGTCTCTCACTCAGTCGCTGATGACCTACATGGTGGGGAGTCGGACTGAAATACCCGTGAGATTAAAAGAATTTACGCGGGGGCGGCGCAGCAGCGCCCCTACCTCGGCCGGAGGCGTGGTGAGATGCTGACCACGTGGACAAGCCTGCCTCGAACTTGGGTCTCCCCCCCCGGCCCAAGAAAATCCGAACCTGGTTTCGAGCAAGTGCACCCGTTGCGCTGCTCTCTTTGATCGCCGCCTGTAACGCGAATCTTGGCGCGTTCGACGACTCGGATTCCGTGTCGCCGGACGGAGCTGGCGCGGGCGTGGGCGGCCCTGGTTCAGGGGGAACGAACGGAACGCCGGCCGGCGGGGGTCCATCGGGCTCTGGTTCGTCCCAAGGGGCCGGAGGCGACGCAACGATTCCGCCCGCAGAGGTCGGCGGCATCAAGATCGAAGGCTCCCCCCGTCACTACCGCGTCGTGCGCCTGACCCATGAGCAATGGGAAAAGAGCGTTCGCGACTTGCTGAAGCTCCCGTCAGCGCCGGGCCTCGCCTCGACGTTCTTCCCTGACCCAAAGGGGGGCGCTCTCTTCTCGAACAACGAAGAGGGCCTCTACGTAACGGACACGCTGGCGACTGACTACGAACGCGCTGCGCAAACCGTCGCGGACAATGTCACAAAAGACTCAGGTGCCTTGTCCCGACTTGGCAACGCTAACAACGCCGACGCGTTCATCCAGGAGCTCGGGACCAAAGCTCACAAGCGTCCCCTCACCACTGAGGAAGTCGCCGAGTACCGCGCTCTCTGGGATCTTGCACCCGAGCTCTTGCCCGACATGAGTCCGTTCGCGGGTGGAGCGAGGATCTTCATCGAGGCCCTCCTGCAATCACCACACTTCCTGAATCGCCTGGTCCTCGCGGACGACGGGGCGCGCCTCTCGGGTCCTGAGCTCGCCGCCAGGATCTCCTATTTCCTCTTCGACACGCTGCCGAGCGATGAGCTCCTGGCCGCCGCTCAGACAGGAGCCCTCGACACGAACGCGGGTCTCGCGGCGAAGGTCGAAGAGCTCCTCGGGAGTGACGAAGCCATGGCGAGCATTCGCCGTTTCTTCGACGAGTATTACGGCATCGAGCGCGAGGCCGGCGTCACCAAGGATACGACCGCTTTCCCGACCTTCACCGAGGCGACAGCCGTTGCCCTGCGTGACGCCGACATTCGCTTCTTCGACTTCATCTACAACTCAGACGGCGGCGTCAGGGATATCTTCCTCTCCACGGTGGGCTTCGCCAACCAGCAAATCGCTTCAATCTACGGCGTGAGCGTGAACGGGAACCAGCTGCAACAGGTCGACCTCGGCCCGAACCGGCCGGGCTTCCTGACGCGTGCTGGCTTCTTGGCCGTCAACGGTACGCTCAAGCAGCCCGACCCGATCCACCGCGGCGTCGACATCAACCGCAAGATGCTGTGCGCGATCCTCGATCCCCCTGCTGGCGTGATTCCGCCGCTCCCGGCGCCCAAAGAAGGACAAACGAACCGCGAGGCGGTCACCGAGCTGACCGGCGTTGGCGTCTGCGGCGAGTGTCACAACGGCATCATCAACCCGCCCGGCTTCGCCCTCGAGGCATTCGACGCCGTGGGCAAGGTTCGCACCATGGACAACGGCAAGCCGATCGACACGACTGGCACCTTCGCTGCGATCCCGGGGAACCCCGCGTTCCAAGGAGCAGAGGACATGGCCAAGATCATCGCAGATAGCGAGACGGCACACGCATGTTTCTCGGCTCGCCTCGCCGAGTACGCACTCACCCGCGACGTGAGCGGAAATGACAAGGGCCTCGTCGAGGACCTGATGAAACAGAGTCACGCGTCCGATGCTTCCATCAAGGAGCTGATCCTCGCGCTCGTTCAGTCCCCCGCGTTCACGAATGCCAAGACAGGAAACTAATAGTCCCATGATTCAACGCATCAATCGTCGAGCATTCCTGGTCGCCGCTGGCACCACCGGCGTGGCCTTGCCCTTCCTCGAAGGTCTCCCGGAGAAGTCTGCGTTCGCGCAGACCGGAAGCAAGCCAGCTTTCGGCTTCTTTATCAGTTCCTCAAACGGGGTCGCACAACAATACGGCGGCGAACCTGAACGCTTCTGGCCTACGGCGGTCGGTCCCCTGACCAAGTCCGGGATGCAGGCGTTCGCCAACGACCGCTCCACGGGCATCTTGGCGGACCACGCGGACCGCTTGCTCATCATTCGCGGAGTGAAGTTGCCGCTCGCAGGACCGAACGGTTGCGGCCACGCGCAAGGGCTCGCCCAGTGCTTGACCGCAAAGACACCCTCGGGCGGCGGCAACGGCGCGACCTCCACGGGGCCGTCCGTCGACACCGTGATCGCGAACGCCGTGAACCCTCAGGGGACCTCTCCACTCACGCTCTATGCCGGACCCAAAGGCGGCTACATCGACGACAAGCTCTCTTTCTCGGACGCCGGCAAGGTGCGCGCTGGCGAGCAGAATCCGTACAACGTCTATAACCGCATGGTCGGTCTCATCGACGAAGGCACAGGTGAACCCTCCCCAATGGCGAACCTGCTCCTGAAGAGGCGCAAGAGCGTCAACGATCTCGTCCATGAGCAGATCCAGCGGCTTCAGAGCAACCCCAAGCTGAGTAAAGCCGACAAGGACCGCCTCCAGCTCCACTTCGACAGCATTCGCGACATCGAAGACACGATGGGAGAAATGGGCGGCGAGATGACTGGCTGCTCAAGCGGCTCGCTGGATATCGCTGCACTCGAGGCGATCAACGAGGGCTCCGCCTTCCGACAGAACGACAGCTTTGAACAGGTCGTCCAGCTGCACGGCGAGCTCGTCGGGCTGACTTTCTCCTGTAACTTGAACCGCGTCGCGGTCATGCAGGTCGGCGATGGAACCGACGGAACCCAGTACACCATCGACGGCCGGAAGCGCGAACGCTTCCATCACATCAGCCACCGCATCAACAGCGACGGAAACAGCGGCTCAGCGATCGCTGGCGCCGCAGAGCTTCACGCTGCGATCGATCGAATTCGCCTCACGACGATCAAGCAGATCCTCGACAAGTGGGCTCAGTACTCGACTCCGGATGGGCCTCTGCTCGACAGTGGCTTCCTCTACTGGACGACGCATGTGGCCGTAGGTCCGTCGCACTCGATGTCGAACATGCCGCTCATCATCGCTGGCAAGGGTGGCGGGGCGTTCAAGACCGGCCAGTACTTGGACGGAAAGAACGCGGAGATCGGCCAGGTGCTCACGGGCGTCCTCCGCGCCTTCGGCATCCAGACCAACTTCAACGCAAGCGGCCCGCTCGCCGGAATGCTGAGCGGCTAATCCGCGAGACGAGCACCTTCAGCGGGCGAGATGGACTGACCTTCGGGTCCTCCGTCTCGCCCGTTTCTCTTTTCCCGCGGGTGCGTGCGTCTTTTCCGATCGATCCGGCGCGCACCTGCATGTACCGGCGCCCATCACCCGAGCCTCATCCAGGGGCCCGGTTTTCCGCACTCATCGGAGAAAAATCTTGTCCTCGTCCAGCTTCCTCTTCGGTCTCGTCTCTGTCACTGCTCTCTCACTTGCAGCCTGTGGAGGCGGCTCAGCGGTTGACGGAGCTGCGGGAGGCG
>JAEYYX010000013.1 GCA_023428245.1 Pseudomonadota bacterium | reverse complement strand
ATACCGGGGGCGGGGGGGGGGGGCGGGGCCCGCCCCCCCGCCCCACCGCCGCAAAGAGCAGCTCGAGAGCTCGCTCCGGCTCCCGGTTCCATGTCACTCGATAGCTCGGTCCCGAGGGGACGAGGGCCCAGCGATCGACACCGACCTCGAGAGACGCGCCGAGAAGCGTCGCCGCGCGCTCGAGGACGGAAAGTTCGCTCACTTTTTCGTGCTCGCCGCGCTCGAGGGAAGCGAGCACGACGCGTCCTTTTTCAGGACGATATTCGTGGAAAGTTTCGAAGGCACCTGTCCAGAGCGGCGTCACGAAGACCTCATCTTCTTCCCCGCGGAATCGATAGCTCTCGAGATCACAATCGGCATAGTAGGAGGGGAGCGCCTCGAGCTCCACGAGCGGAAAGGGATCAAAATGGACGCTGCGGGCGACGCCGCGGCAGACCTGTTCATCAAAGATGAGCGTGTCGTCGGTCAGGTAGGTCGCGCCGCGCGCGAGCGCGGCGCGTGTCATCGTCGACTTGCCCGAGGTCGGTTCGCCCACGAAGAGAAAGAGCGTTTCTTCGAGGACAATTCCTCCCGTATGCAAGATGAGCTTGTCCCGGCTCGCTTGGCCGAGCGCTTCGAGCACGTCCCCCTCGATCCTGAGCACACATCGTGAGGGGTCCCGAGCCTTCGTGAGAAGCTGTCCGTCGACGCATGTGGTTCCGTCCGCGTCCACCGTGTAGTGCCGGAGTGAAGGGCCAGCCGGAAGCAGCGCCGGCCGAAAGAGCGCTCCGAGGGCGCGCGTCACTTCGGGCAGCGCACTTCGAACTTCGACGGTCAGCCCAGCCGCGGTGAACCTGAGCCTGTCCACCATCACTCCCGGAGTCGGATCGAACGGCGCCCCGCGAGATCCCGCAGGAACGCGAGCACGTCCCGCTCGATGATCGGGCGCTCATTTTCGGCCCCGCGCGCCTCCACAATGAAATCGACGACGTCGCGCGCCGTACGACGGCCGTCGATGAGCTCCCAAATGCACGCGCCCATCGCGTTGAACATCACGACCTCGGACTTCTCCTGGTCATAGAGGATCAGCTCGCCTGTTTCGCTCAGCTCATGACTGACCTCGAGGGCGCGCTCGATGGCCGCGTCGGGAGGGATCGCCGCTGTCTCGCTCATGACGCCCGGACTTTACCCCCCGAGCAGCCGCCGCCGAAATTGGCAATCCATACACGAGAGCTCTTCCGAGACGGGGCGGAGATGCCGCGGGAAGCGCAAAGAGCCGATCTCCTGGTCCAAAATCGCCGCGAGGGAGCGCTCGCGCACGTCGCCGAGGACGGTCCTCCGATCGAAGATGCACGGGAGAACCTTCCCCTCATAACTCACACAGAGCTTGCCGAGCCGGTCGGGCTCGCTCGCGTGTGCCCGGCCTCTCTCGAGCCTCTCCTCTTGGTTCCGATGTTCTCCGCGCCCGACCCCCCGCTCACGGGTCGTCGCGATTTTCGCCTCGTCGATCCCCTGAGCCACGAGGAACGACACGGTCTCATCGAAGCCCGCCGCGTTCACCTCCGAAAGAACTACCCCCACGCGGACGTCGAGCCCATGCTCTTGAGCCAAGGCGATCGCCCCAAGCGTCCGCGCGTGACTTCCGGGAGTGCGGGTCACGGCGTCGTGCACCGCCGGATCGGAAGAATACACCGAGAGCGCGAGCTGCGCCTCGAGAGGGACGAGAGAGCGTACGAGCTCCTCCCGCAGCGCGAGACCGTTCGTATAGACTTCCAGTTCAAGCCCGAGCTCTCGACTCAGCGCTGCCGCAGGCAGGAAATGAGGTGACACCAACGGATCGCCTCCCGTGAGCTGTACAGAGCGGAAGCCGAGCACCGCCGCATCGCGGAGCACCGTGAAGATGAGCTCTCGGTCCAGGCTCGCGTTGACCTCGGGCCCCGAGCTCGCATAACAATGCACGCAGTTTTCGTTGCAACGGCCGGTCAGCTCCAAAAAGAGAAGACCGAACCCCTCGGGTGCGAGCAAACGGCGCAACGTGGCGGGCTCTTCTGGCTCCGAGAGAGCGCTTTCGAGCTCGGGTAGACCCGCTGCCCGCGCCGCGAGCTCCGGATTTGCGGCCAGCGTCCCCTCCAAGACGACCTCGGAACTGTCCGACAGACCAAACGCGCGAATAGCTCCAGGCCGGGATCGATCAAAGTACCACTGGCCTCGCAGAACGTGTCGGCTGCCCGTCCCCACGGCGCCTCGTTCAGCGGCGCTTGGGCGCGCAGGGCGGCGTCAAGTTCGGGCTACAGCTCTGCGTCTGCGCGCGAGCCTTTACAGCCGCAGTCCCTACGATCGCAGGAGCAACCCAAAGGGCATGTTGCAGGAGGCGGCGACGGAAAAGGTCGGGCCCCTTCTCCGGCAAAACTTCGCGTGGGCCACCCGGGTCTTGTCCGTCGCTCATACCAAAACAGGTCCGTTGCGATGGCCTACCACGACGCTGACCCCCGGTCCAGTTCCCCTGCCACTCGCGGACCGCAAGGAGACAGGGGACCTGAAAAGAGCCGAACCGACTTCAGTGATAACGTCCGACGAACATCCCGAAGGGCCCATTGTCCGCCTGGATCCAGGCGGCCATGACCTCGACGTTGGATGTGGTCGCGAGGACGGGCCACTGCGCCGCACCCAGACCGGTGGCCAGGTTTTGCTGGTTGGTCCAGGTACCGCTGGCGGCGACGTAACGCGCCGTCAACGCCTGGCTCCGATTCGTCCACACGAAGTGCGCGTCGCCCACGCCGCTCACGCCCACCGAAGGGAGAGGCTGCGGCAAGGCAATCGCGTCCGAGTCGAGAACCCTCTCGGACCAGACACTGTCGACGAGTCGACCCCCATAAACCTTGTAGGACGAGGGAGCGGGAGGATTCGCGATCGGAACCGCGTAGGTTTGGAAGGCGATGGCCACGTGTCCCAAGTTCGCGGAGATGCGCGGATCGACGGCTACTTCGCCAGAGAACGTCGTCACTTGGCTCGGCCCGGTCCACGTGGCGCCGTTGAAGTGGTTGTAGAAGATGTTCGAAACGGTGGGGAAGTCCCGATAGGCGCCCACTGGAGTGTAGTAATCGTTCGCGAGAGCCCAGACCACGTGAGCGTTTCCTGCCGCGTCGACCGCGACGTCCGGGTATAGGGCGTGATCGTCGACCAAGTCCTCGTTCAGCCTGTGCTTCTGTGCTGCAGGTTCGAACCCCGTCGTCGAGGAGTAGCGAAGCGCCCAAGCTCCCATCTCCGCGGAAACGTTGCTGTCGATGTCCCATCCCTCAATCCTATTGAAGAAGACCACCACGGCCTGACCTGCCGAGTTTCCGGAGATGCGCGGGCTCGTCGCCTCGTAGTAGTCGCCGTCGAGTCCGGACACCTGGCTCGGCGCCCCTAGTAGGCTCCCGTCGGTATTCAGGATCGCGCCATAGACCTGCCATTGCCATTGGTAATCTGGATCGGTCACGTCGCCGCTGATCTCGCTCGAGTACACGATCACGCCCCGACCCAGGTTATCTACATAAACGTCTGGGAACTCGATGGCCGGAGCGGCCACCTCAACGGCCGTGGACCAACTTGGGCCCTGGCGACGCGAGGCGTACAGAGCCGTGGTGGTCGGCGACGTTTCGGCGATCCACGTCGCGACAGCGACGCCGGCGTCGTTCATGTCCACCCGAAGGCTGCGCACGCGGAATCCATTTGTGCTTGTGTCCGCGTGGCCGTCGAGGCGAACCGGCGGCGACCAGGTCTTCGTGACGTTCGAGTAGTAGGTCGCAAAGGGACGCAAGCTCGAGTCGTCAGCGGTGACCTGCTGACGGAAGAGCAACACAGCGTTCCCCGCGGAGTCCGTCGCCAGCGCTTGCTCCGTTGTCACAGTATCGAGCGTCTCATCATCCACGCGCTGGCCGGCCGACCACTGGACGAAGCTCGCGCAGACACCGCTGACACACGCCTGACCCGTGGCACAAACCTCGCCTCCCGTGCCGTCGCAATCGCTCGCGCCACAATAGGCCGCGTCGGTCTGAGGATTGACGCAAGCGCCACTGCACTCGAGGAGGCCCGCAGCACACGTCGGAGCGCACTGCCCCTCCGAGCAAACCTCGCCGGCGTCACACACGTCGCCCACCTGGCCCCCCTCACAATCAGTCGCGCCGCAGAACTCGCGATCCCGGAGCGGGTCGACGCACTGTTCACTGCCAGCCACGCCGCAAGCGAGCTGTCCGTCGGGACAGGAGAGCTGGCAAGCGCCGGCTACGCATACCTGACCCGAGGGACAATCGACGCCCGAGGTCGGCAGAGCGTTACAATCCGTCGCACCGCAGTAGAGAGGATCGACGTTCGGATCGATGCACTTGCCACCGCAGACAAGCTGACCCAGAGGGCAGCTCGTCTGGCACGCGCCCATCACACACACCTGACCGCTCGCGCACTCCTCGCCAAGCTCGGGA
Organism: Pseudomonadota bacterium; assembly: GCA_023428245.1. GTDB lineage: Bacteria > Myxococcota_A > Polyangia > Polyangiales > Polyangiaceae > NIC37A-2. The sequence goes on along the minus strand of JAEYYX010000013.1, from coordinate 8,479 downwards.
CCTTCGCCCGCGCAATTCGTCGCGCCGCAATGCTCGCGGTCAGTCAGTGGATTGATGCAGGCGCCGTCGCAGACGATCTGCGCGCCGGGGCAAGCTGTCTCGCAGGCGCCGTCGACACAGGTCTCGCCAGTAGCGCAAGAGACGCCTTCTCCATCCGCCTCCGAACAATCCGTGGCTCCGCAGAAGCGCGGGTTCGTCTTCGGATCGACGCAAGCGCCCCCGCAGACGAGCTGGCCCGCGGAACAGGCGACCCGGCACACGCCATCGTCGCAGAGCTCGTCGGCGCCGCAGACTTGGCCGACATCGCTGTTCGCGCCGCCGCCCATATCGGAGCCGGTGCAGCTCGTGGCGCCGCAGAACTTCGGGTCCGTCTTCGGATCCACGCACGTCTCGTCGCAGGCGATCAGACCCGTGGGGCAGGAAGTGACACAAGCACCGTTCGAGCAGAGCTCACCCGACTCGCAGGCAAGATCACAACCTCCACAGTGGGCCGGGTTCGACTGGGTGTTGACGCACTCATCGTCGCAGAGGATCTGACCGGTCGTACAACCGAAGCGCTCACACTTTCCGTTGCTACAGCCTTCTCCGGCACCGCAAAGCGTCGCACAGTCGCCGCAGTGTTTCGGATCGGAGTTCAGATTCGTACAGATGCCGTCACAGGCTACCTGAGACGAACCACAGGCCGGGCCGCCGCCCCCCGAACCGTCTCCGCCGAGTGATGTACCGCCTGCATCGCCGCCGGTCCCGGAGATGTCCGGTTCATTGTCATTACAGGCTACCCCAACGAGAGAGAAGGCAATGGACAAGGCCATTGCGGTCAAAAATGATCGGTTCATTGCGTCTCGACCCAACAATAGAAAGAAGAAAGTGAGCGGCTCCAGGCGAAGCACTCCTCAGCACCCGGTCGCCTCCCTTGGTCATGTGACCAAGCGCTAGACTACTTCACCTTAACGCCCAGAGCACCCCCAAGTTGAGGGATGTCTTCCTACTTAGAGCGACTTCGTCCTTCTTTGTTTTCCTCGAAAGTGAACGAACTTGGTAAGGCAGCTCGGAGGCCGGGCGCGGTGGGGCAATCGGACTCCACTCGAAGGCTCGGCCGAGCGACGGCGGATGTGATGGACCGGGGCCTGAAGAGACAGTGAGAACACAATCGAGGCTCACGGCACGCCCCCAGGGTCCACCCACATCTCGTGACCCCGGCGTTCCATGCTGTTCGGCAGGCGCGGCCTTCCTCTCGGGAACTTCATGAAGTCCTGACAGTTCGTCTGGGACAACTCGCGCGAGAGCTCTCGGCCGATCCCACGCTCCCTTTCGTGCCGCTCAGAGGAGACAGCGCTCGATCTCGTCGCTCGTCGCCGCGCGAGACGCGCACTGAAACGCGGACTCCGTGACGCGCTGGGGACAGGAGCGGAACTCAGGATCGAGGCGGGCCTTCTCCCGGGCGAGGGCCTTCAGCTTGGCTCGTTCGCCGTTCGAGGCTCCGGGGCGCGCCTGGTCGATCAGACGGTCCGTATAGTGATCGAGCAGCTCGATGCAGCGACGCTCATCGATCAAAGGCGAACAGCCGACCAGCGACAGAAGGACAAGGGCCCCGAGCGGGGCCCGTCCAAGCGGACCGAACATCAGCGCAGACATACGGAGATGATTTCGTCGGCGGTCTTCGCGCTCCGCACGCACTCGAGCGCACCTTCGGAGATTCGCTTGCCCACACAACGCTCCATCATCGCGGGCCGCATCGCGCTCTCGATCGCCTCGAGTTCCTTGTCGACAGCGGCCCGATCATTGTCGAGGCGAGCCACGAGCTCGAGCTCCGCCGACTTGCGCAGGATTTCCCGACATTCCTCCTCGGTCGCAGGCCGTCCACAGCCGAGGGCCAGGACCCCGAGGCCGAATCCGATCGCCCGGAGGACGAAGCGAGGAGGAGAAAAGCGAGTCAACATCGTCAGGATTCCGGTCAGAGAGGAATTACAGTCGGACCCAAATGCCAGCGGGCGCGCATTTTTTGGACCCGCTGGCGCCACTTGCTACCATTTTGAACGTGCGCGAAACAGACGAACCTGGAGAGGAGATGGGCGCGCGACCACGCCCCCTGCATCGAGCGCTCGAGCGCCCTCCGGAAGCCTGGTTGAAGAAGGCACTCGACGCCCGTTCAGCGGCCGAGAAGGAAGAGTTCGCCATGCTCGGCCTGCGTGCCCTCGATCGCGCCGAAGAAGACGACGAAGAGCTGCGGGCTCTGCTCTTGAAGCAGTCCTACGACGCACTCTTGGCTATGGGCCAGACGCGCGACGCCCTCGAGCGAGCCGAAGAGATCATCGACCTCGGCCCCCTCGGCGACGTCGCTCGTCATGACGCGGCCCGCGCCGCAGCCGCCCTCGGGGAAATCGAGGTCGCCGCCGACCACCTCCGGATCGCGGCCAAAGTCGCCCCCGAAGAGCGCCGGGCGTTTCATTTCGGTACCTTGGGCGCACTGCTGCGCTTCGCGGGGCACGCTGAAGACGCCCGAGAAGCCTTCAAAAAGGCGGAGCGCTGGGCTGACGCCGACCGGGCCATCTATCGGGCTCAGCGGGCCCTCGCTGAGGGAGACGCGGGGGTCGGCCCCGCGGAGAGCTGGGCTCAGCTTCGGGAGGAGCTGGAACAGAGCCCGAGCCAGAAGGGTTATGCCCTTTGGGTGCTCGGAGAGCTCTGCGCCAGGCAAGGCGATCCGACCGCCAGTCGAAGTTACATGTCCGCCTTCCTGAAGCGCCTCGAACGAGCGTCCCCCCTCAAGTGTCTCTCGCTCAAGAGCGAAATCGAGCGGGCGCGCGAAATCGTCGCGCGGGCTGGTTAGCCTCCCTGGTTCCCATTAGATCCGGGGACCTCTCGATCCCTCATGAGCTCCTTTGATTTCCAGAGCGCTGTCGCTCGTAGTCCCCTCGAAGCCGCCCTGGTGGCCCTGATCGGCGGGATCTTGGTCAGCCTGACGCCCTGTGTGTATCCGATGATCGCGATCACGGTGAGCGTGTTCGGGGCGAACCGTGCTCGCAGCCGCTTACAAGGCGCGGGGCTGAGCGCCGCCTTCGTCCTCGGCATTGTCGCGATGTTCACGCCCCTCGGAGTGGCGGCGGGGATGAGCGGAAGTTTATTCGGCGCTGCGCTCCAGAATCGCTGGGTCCTGCTCCTCGTCTCCGCGGTCTTCCTCGGCATGGCGGCGAGTCTGTTCGGGGCCTTCGAGGTCGCGCTCCCCTCCTCCATCACAAATCGCCTCGCGGGCATGAACGCTCTCGGCGCGCGCGGAGCCTTCGGTCTCGGGCTCGCCTGCGGACTCATCGCCGCCCCCTGCACCGGCCCCGTCCTCACGGGCATCTTGACCTGGATCGCTCAAACGCAAAGCCCGCTCGGCGGCGGTTTGGCGATGCTCGCTTTCTCGCTCGGGCTCGGCCTTCCGTTCTTTATCGTCGGAACCTTCGCTGTCCACTTGCCGAAGAGCGGCGCCTGGATGCTGCACATCAAGAGTGTGCTCGCGATGGTGATGGCCGTGGTCGGTTTGTATTATCTCACGATGGCGTTCCCTGCGCTGATCGCCTGGGTTCGCCGCTCCGATGCTTTGATCTGGGGATCGCTCGCCGTGATGGTGTTCGGAGTTGTCGGCGGCGCTGTTCACCGAGATTTCGGCTCGCCCAGCCTCAAAGAAAAAATCATGAAGAGCATTGGCGCGAGCTCCACCACTCTCGCCGCCTTCACTCTCCTCACCGCACTCTCGGCGCCACCGCGCGCTCTCGAGTGGCTCCACGTCCCCTACGAGGAAGCGCGCGCTCTCGCTCTGACCGAGAAGCGCCCGATGCTCGTCGATTTCACGGCCACGTGGTGCGGCGCGTGCAAGAAGCTCGACGCAGAGACGTTCTCCGATCCGGAGGTCATGAAAGAGTCACAGCGCTTCGTCGCGGTCAAAGTTGACGCCACGAACGATGAAGATCCTCGGGTGCGCGAGGTGATGCAGAAGCTCTCGGTGGTCGGACTCCCGACGGTGGTTCTGCTCTCCGCTGAAGGCGCAGAGTCGGGCCGCTTCACCGATTTCGTGCCGCCAAGCACAATGCTCGGTTCGCTACAGGCAGTTCGCTGAGGCGAGGCGAAGATCGCGCGCTCGAGTTCGCGCGAAGTGCTCCCGCGGTGGGCAGGGTCTTTGAGGGTCTTGGGGGGACAGGGACCGAGCTCAGGCGGCAGCCTGGCGGGTCCGACCTGCGCTCCGGCGGGCCTGGGCGCGGAGTCCAAGGGCTCCGGTCAGCCCGAGGAAGGAGAGACGGACGGTTTCCGCGCGGACCAGGCCAAGGCGGTCGAGTTCGGAGACAGCCTGCGCCACTTCAGCCCGGGTCCGACCAAGACGATCCGAGAGATATTGAATACTTGCCCTTTCGTCGCTCTGAGCGGCGTCGAGGAGAGCAATGAGGATTCCTTTGTTCAGTGTGTCCATGTGAGAGTTCTAAACGGACCACTGAAACCCTGTCTAGTTTTTGTCCAAAAAATACTGAACGGCCGCGCCGTGCCGCGCGGATGCGCCCGAGCGCCATTCCGTCTATAGCGGAGGCTCTATGGATCTCCGCGTCGCCGTCATCGTCGTCCACATCGCCTCTGCTGCGGTCATTCTCGGCGCCCCCCTCGGCATCACCCGGCTCATCCGCAAGGCGCTCGAGCTCGACCTGCCCGCGCTGCGCCTCGCCGCGGATGAAGGAGTGCGTCGCGCTCGCACCACAGGCATCGCCTCCATGGTCACCCTGTGGTCCGGCGTCGGACTCATCTTCCTCATGGGCGGATTCAAGATCGCCCCTCTCAACTACCACATGGCTCTCGGTCTGATGTTCGTGGCTGTGCTCCTCAGCGCACTCGTGCTCCGACCCGCCATGATCGCCATCTGGCGCACGACCCGCACCGATACGCCGGATCGCGCGCTCATTGAACGCTCCCTCAAGCGCATGGGCATGTTCCAGGGCATATTGCACCTGCTCTGGGTCTGTTTGCTCATCTTGATGTTCCACCGCATCGCACGCTAACGCGTTTCGCGCGCATTCGCGGGCGGCGCCTTCAGACGCGCCCGAGCACCATTTCTCGAAGGCTTTGCGCCTGCGCGGGGCCCTGGACCTCGTGTTTGAAGTAGACAAACGTGTCGCTCACATCAAGCCTCGCGAACTTCTCCGCCCAGTCCTCGAGCTCCGCTTCCGTATAAGGCTCAGTCTTTCGGAGACGAGCGTAGAGGAACGGCCCCGTCACAAGGAAAGGAACTTCGACGCTCGCTTCGTCGCTGTCGCCGACGACCAGCGAGACGTCCGCGCCCTGAAGGCGCGCGTAGACGCCGTCCGTGAGCCAGGACTCGTGACGGAACTCGATGGCGAAGCGGAGCGAAGCTCCTTCTTCCTTGAGGATCGAAAGGAGCGCGTCGAGCCGCCCAAGGTCCGCCTTCATATTGGGGGGGAGTTGAAAAAGGAGGGGGCCGAGATCCTCGCCGAGCTCGCGAGCGATCCGGAGAAACTCCCGTACGGGCTCTTCGACGTCTTTCAGGCGGCGGCGGTGTGTGATCGTGCCAGGCGCCTTCACGGCGAAATGAAAGCCGGGCCCTACGCGCGCGGGGAGCGCGGCGAGCTGACCGGGCGCCGGCAAGCGATAAAACGTGTGGTTCAGCTCCGTCGTGGTGAGGCGCTCCGCGTAGTATTCGAGCATCTGCTCGGTACGGGTCCCCTTCGGGTAAAAATGCCCCTTCCACCCGGGGTAGCTATACCCGCTCGTACCGCTGAAAAATGCCACCGCGATCCCTTTCGACTCCTATTTTAACCAATGCGGACCGGACTCGGGAAGATTCCGCTCCCGATCGCTGTTTCTCGGCCGATTCTTTCGCTAACGAGAAGGACCGCAAGGGGGCCGTGCCGTCGGCCCAGGGAAGAACTTGATCCATGCATGATGTACGCGCATTGAACGAACTCGTAGCTCGCGAGAGCGCATTTGTGAGCGACCTGACCCGAGAAATCTCAAAGGTCGTGGTCGGACAAACGCTGATGGTCGAGCGAATCTTGATTGGACTCCTCGCGGGAGGTCACGTCCTTCTCGAAGGCGTGCCCGGTTTGGCGAAGACACTCACCGTCCGCACTGTCTGCGACGCCATCTCGGCGAAATTCTCGCGCATCCAGTTCACCCCCGATCTCCTGCCCGCGGACGTCGTCGGCACGACCATCTACAGTCAGCAAACCGGCGAGTTCAAAAGCAAGCTTGGGCCCGTGTTCGCGAACCTGGTCCTCGCGGACGAGGTGAACCGCGCGCCCGCCAAGGTCCAGAGCGCGCTGCTCGAGGCCATGCAAGAGAAACAGGTCACGATCGGCGACAAGACCTTCAAGCTCCCCGAACCCTTCGTCGTGCTCGCGACCCAAAACCCGATCGAACAAGAAGGAACCTATCCGCTGCCCGAGGCGCAGATGGACCGCTTCATGCTCATGATCCGGGTCAACTATCCGACCCGCGAGGAAGAGCTCAAGGTCATGGAGCGCATGACCCAGCCCGTCTCGGCGACGGTCTCGCCGGTGACGAGCCCCGAGCGCCTCATGGAAGCGCGCAAGGTCATCTATGACATTTACGTCGACGACCGCGTGAAGAACTATATCATCGACGTCGTCTTCGCGACGCGCGAGCCCGAAGCCCGCGGCCTCCGGGACCTCGCTTCGCTCATCGAATACGGAGCCTCCCCCCGCGCCTCGATCGCGCTGAATCTGGCCGCTCGAGCCCACGCGTTCCTCCGGGGACGAGGCTACGTAACCCCCGAAGACGTCAAGGCCATCGGCCCCGACGTCCTGCGTCATCGCATGGTCCTCTCCTACGAGGCGGAAGCCGAAGAGGTGACCCACGAAGACGTGGTCAAACGGGTCTTTGAGGTCGTTGAAGTCCCGTAACTTGCTTTTTTTTCATTCGAGCCCCCTCGAGGTCCCGTGATTCCGAAGGAAATCCTGAAGGCTCTGCGCAAGATCGAGCTCACATCGTCCCGTCTCGCGAACGAACAACAACTTTCAGGCAACTACAAATCGGCCATTCTCGGCCAAGGACTCGCCTTTCAGGAGGTTCGCCCGTACCAAGCCGGCGACGACGTCCGCGCCATCGATTGGAACGTCAGCGCGCGTATGAACGAGGCCTTCATCAAGGTCTTCAGCGAAGAGCGCGAGATGACGGTCATGTTGATCGTCGACGTGTCAAAAAGTGAGCTCTTTGGGTCGACGGCGATGAGCAAACGTCGCCTGGCCACCGAAGTCGCCGCTCTCTGCGCCTTCAGCGCCATCTCGCACAACGATCGAGTCGGGCTCATCGCGACGAGTGACGTCGTCGAGAAGCTCGTCCCGCCCCAAAAGGGAAAAAAACACGGCATGCGCGTGCTGCGAGAGATTTTGGAGCTCGAGCCCCAGCGCCGCGGGACCGATCTCCGGCCGGGGCTCGAGACCTTGATGCATGTCGCGAAGCGCCGAACCATCGCTTTCCTGATCAGTGACTTCATGACCGAGGGTTATGAACGGACGCTCGCTCTCGCGAGCGCTCGCCACGACATCATTCCGATCTTCTTGACCGATCCGCGCGACCTCGAGCTCCCGAACGTCGGCCTCGCTCACTTTGAAGATCTCGAAACCGGCGAGGACATCGTCGTCGACACCTCGAGCAAGAAGGTGCGCGAAGCCATCCGCGCGTCTGTGCTCGCCTCACGCCAAAGACAACTCCAAGGCTTCCGCAAGCTCGGCATGGACACCGTCACGGTCTCGACCGCTGAGCCTTATTTCCGGCCGCTTCGCGACCTCTTCGCACGACGCGCCAAGAAGGTGGCCCGATGAGCTGCGAGGAGACTTACCAAGCGGGCCACGAGAAGCCCGCGCTCGATGATACGTTTCCGCTCACCGCGACCGCCGGCCACCAGTCGGTGCTCGTCGTCAAGATTCGCCACCTGAAGGGCGAGACTGTCCTGCCGGGCGGCCTCGAGTGGAACCCCGAGAGCCCCGAGTACCAGGCTGTGGAAGCGGCGCGCTTCCTGATCCCGTCTCAACAGAGCCTCGCCCAGCCGAAGGTCGAAAGAAAACCAGTCGAAGGCGATCAGGAACACGCCGAGACCACTGTCACGATCCCGTTTATTCCGCTCGCGGATACGCCCGGGCGCGCCGAGCTCACGCTGCCTCCGCTCCCGATCGCGATCGCCAAATCGAGCGGCCAAATCGGCCATCTTTGCACCTCGCCCCACGTCCTCACGCTCGAAGATCCGACCGCTAACATCCCGAACGCAACGCTCAAGCCCGCGCCCGAGCCGAGGAGCCAGCTCGAGATCTGGACCACCGCGCAGGACGTCACGACAGCGCTTCTCGTTGCGCTCCCGCTCGCCGCTCTCGCCGCCTGGGCGATCCTCCGTCTGCTCCCGAAGTTGAAGAAGGTTCCACCCCCGCCCCCACCGATTCCTCCTTGGACAAGAGCGCTCGAGTGCCTCTCGGCGCTCGAG
>JAEYYX010000080.1 GCA_023428245.1 Pseudomonadota bacterium | reverse complement strand
ATGTGTTAGTGCCCAATCCATCATGGGAATCGGGAGCTTCTTCGCGCGTCGGGGTGCAACGGGTAGGAATAGAGGCGAGAGACGGCGGGGTCGGCGGTTCCTTGATCTTTTCGTCTTGAGCGCCTGTGGCGCGGCGCTTTTCGCGGCTTCGTGCGGCCCGAACGAGGGCGTGCCCTTCGACGAAGATGCGCCCATGGACGAGGCCGGAGAGGTTCGTTCCTCCGAATCAGCCTCGACCGTGGCCGAGCAGACCCTGAGTCTCGGCGTCGAGTTTCCGACTGATGTTGTGCTGAGAGAGGCGTCGGTGATCGCGAAACAAGCGCTCACGATGAACGATCGGGTTCAGGTCGGGATGACTTCGGCGACGAATCGCTTGGGCCTGACCGTTTGGCACGACGCCCAGGTCGGCGATTTGCGGAGCGCTCGCGCAGTCTTCTTGAAGGATCGAGCGAAAGTGAACGGCGACGTGAAGGCGGGGACGACCGTGACGAAAGGGAATGGCGTCACGATCAGCGGGACCACGACGCAGAACGCCCCGCCCACGTTGAGCACGTTGACCTGGAGCGCAAAATCTCCGCAAGCGAGCCTCGGCCCCGTCCTCGTCGCGAACGACGCGCGCGTCTCTTTGCCTCCGAATACGTACGGAAACCTCACGATCCGCGCCCGAGGCAAGCTCACGCTCGAAACGGGCGTTTACGTTTTCCAGAACGTGCTCATCGAGCCTCAGGCCGAACTCCGAATTCACGCGCCGTACGGCCCGGTGCAGCTCTTCGTCAAAGGAACCTTCAATCATCGCGGCGCGATCGTCTCGACTGAGCTCGGGACTCCACAAATCATCATCGGATATCTCGGCACGACCCAAGCGCTCATCGAAGCGCCGTTCGTCGGCGCCTTCATTGCGCCGAACGCCGACGTGCGTTTCCAGGCCGCGCAGCCGACTGGGCATCAAGCCTTCATTCACGCTCGCAACATCACCCTCGACGCGGACACGAAGGTAGGCCCCTATCTCGTCGATTGGGTCCGTCTCGGCGGCCCGACCCAGTACACGCCTCCTCCGGCTGACGCGCCCGTCCTCTCCTGGCCCTCGAATCCGATCGACATCCGCATCGACATCCATTCGGGGTCCGACGACGAGGGCGGCAACGGCGGCGGGGGCGGCAGCGGTAGCGGCGGCGACACAGGGTCAGGCGCGACCGGTACCGGAGCGGCAGGCGGCGGCAGCGGGGGCTCCGGTCTTCCCCCGGGTTCTCCCGTCACCGTCACGAAGACGCTGTCCCCGGCCGTGAGTTTCGACTTGGCGTCGACCTACCCCGTCGCGGGCGGAGTCCTGGCGAACGGAACCGTCGAACTCACTTTCCAAAACGGCGCAGCTAGCCCGGTGACGTGTTTGTATCGGGGCGGTTCACCGTCCGCCTTGCCCATCACGCAGCTGGACGCGAATCGCGGGCGCACGATGACGTTCGTGAGCTGTTCGGATGGTCTTGGCGTCGAAACGCGTCGCACGGCGACGACCTTTTCCATGACGGTGACACCGGCGCCGGCCTTCGCGGTAGAAGTCGAGCCGCCCGTCGTTCGCCATGGGGGCTGCGGGGAAATTTGGGAGGAGATGACCCCCGAAGAAACTTACAATAGAGCGACCGGGTTTGACTGGGCAGACAGATCGAGGGTGGCAGAGCGGGACAGCGAGAATCGCCCGACGCTTTATCCTGCTTGGATCTACATTCGGAACGACGAGGACCTCCGAGCTCTTCGGAAGCTCAGGATCCATCGCCTCAAGCGCCCGCTCTTTCCCGCTGACCTGACCAAGTACAATGCCCGCTGTGGTACCTTTAGGGAGTCGGGCGACGGTACCGGCGTCTTCGTCAACGCGCTCATTCCCGGCGCCGTCTATAACAAGCTGATCGACGCGTTCACGTCGACCCAAATCGACGGAAACCGAGAAGTCTTCCGTGCCGTGATCCTACGGCCTGTGCCGGTAGCGGTGAGTACTCCCCAGGGCTCACTCAAGCTGAAGACTCTTGCGGATGCTGGATTCCGGTATCTGAGCTACGAAGCCGATCCATTTGGACCGGTGAGCGACGATCAGGATGCTGCGGTTGTGGAATTTGTGACTGATGCTGTGACATGGATCGTCGAGGCCACTCAGGACATTGTCTCCGCAATTGGTCAAGGGATTGCTGAGCTCGACAAGGTCGTCCGCGGTCGTTATCCGGTAACGTTCCATGTTCAGTCGATCAATAGAGACTTCGACTTCATTCACGATTCGAACTTCCAGCGCGTGAATTGGGACGTCATTTCGGTTCACGGATGGGGCGCTCATGCGGGGCAACCGCTCGCAGCGAACGGGGCGCAGCTGACAGTGCTTCAGTGGACTGCGTTTCTCCCGAACGAGACGGTCGCGAGGACGGATATGAGCGGCGTCGCGCGCATGGATATCGTCCATGGAGGCGATTTCCGGACGATCACGCCCCCGTTTACAGACGGTCTCGGGACCGGCGTATGTATCGAGAATACCAGCGAAGGAGCGAAGATCGTGGATTTTCTCGGGGATAGCTCGACCTGCGATTTCCGAGCACTGCGACTCGGAACAGGGGAACCGGCGCTGGGGTCGCTACCTATCACGGAGCAAATAGATTTCTCTCGCCCCGAGGCCGAGGTCGTTCTGAGGATTGCGAACGCCCGGTACAACAACTTGATTCAGCTCGACGATAGCTTCCAGTACGCAAAAAGCGTCATTGGATATAGTCCGAAGCGCGTCAGCGCGATTGGCGGGCCGTGGGCGGGTACCTTGTCGGCCTTCAGGGGTGGCGCGGCTTGGGCGCCGTGCATGACGTTTCCGAACGCCGTCAAGGAAACGATCGTAGCGGCGGGTGCGGCGAATGGCGCAATCGTGGGTTCTATTGCCGGGCCCCTAGGAGCGGCCCTTTCGGCGCTCGCTTACGGAGTGATCGTCAATATCCTTATTGATCACGACATTGTGCTCCCCGACAACGCCCGCCTCGGCGAGAGCCGGAAGAAGGCGACGCACGAATACGGGCATTTTCTGTTCTGTTCGATGGCCTATGAGCGAAATAATTCGTCGCTTGACTACATCCTTTGGCAAACGATTCTTCACTCCGGAATCGACGAGACTGTTCGGTATGTGAACGAGGGGTTTGCGGACTTTTTCACGGGGCAGGTCGCGGGGGGCGGAGACTACCGATGGCTCAGTCAACCCAAGATTGTTTCGCCGGAAGTCACGTCTCTCATCCCTGGCGTGGCCCTGAATCGGCACTGCCGGGACTGGCGAGAGGGCGACGGTGCTGGCCCGCTTTGCTTTGATGCGAATCTGGATGGGCGAAACATGAGTAACGAGGATTTTCCGATTGGGACCGAGCAGGTGGGGAGGATCGCAACGCTTATTCATGACGCTTTCGATGGCAACCCCGTCTTCGAGCGCCGAGCGTACGTTCCCGGGAACGCCGACGCCTGGGACTACTATTTGCCGTATGCCGGTGTTCCCCCTTTCTTGCTCTCCGAGGATAGCTACGCGAGTACTGACGAAGACCTTGAACGTGTCTTCCTCCCGGGAGAAGCGATTCGGAAGTTCGTCGGAAATTTGGCAGAAGGGCTGCGTGACTTTTCTCCGCCCGAATCTTTTGGTCCCGGAGAGACGCTCGATGATGTGAAGGTCTACCGCGCCTTGAGCGATACGATGAAGGACTATGGCATGAATTGGTGCGAGCGTTGTCGAGTCCTGGCGCTTCACGACTACAAGCAGGGTAATGCGCCGAATGTGAAGGGTATGTTCGAGTCCTGCGCAGCCAATTATCAGCAGGAACTTGGAGAAGCGCCTCCCGCTCCCCCGACGCAGCTCGAGGCCGAAGACTGCATGGCCTGCCCGACGGATACCTACGCGAACGAAAACGGCGAGTGCGTGAACACCTGTCCCGCGGATCTTGTCGTCGATGGAGTCTCCATAGTCACCGATCTCAGCGAATATTCAACGCAGTATTCGGTTCTCACGAGCGATCCCTGTCCTGCGACTTTCATTCTACGCATCACGAACTTCTCGTCGATCGACGCGGACGGAAGTGTGGAGGCGACTCTCCGGCCGACGGCGCCGAGCGAGCTGTCCTGCACCCGCGAGTTCAGGCTCGAGCGCGCCGCGACTCGGGGAGGGGTCACGACGACCGAGGCCATCTCGGCTTTGGTCGGATATGTTGGCTGTGACGAAGAACTTTGCTTTGATCAATGCACAGACAGCATGCCGAAATTCGCCACGCTACCGAGCGCAGCAGACGAGGTAGAGTTCAGAACAAGGGTCTTTGACGGCAATATCGAGGTCTTCGCCCCGGGTGTTCTGAAGTAAAAAGTTAAGCTTGGGAGTTGTCGTCAGAGTGTCTGCGGCTGGGACGAGAAGAATAGTGGTTGGCTCCGAGCCAAAGTTGTGACAGCTTCCCACTATCTGGTATCCCTCTCCCATGGAGCGAAGGCAAGGGATCGATGGGGCAATGACGCTGAAACAGGCTATTGCCGCGCTTTGTATGCTGGTGGGGTCATGTGTTCTCGGCTGTCAAGGTGAGTGTTGGTCGATGAAGATGGGGGAGGAGTGGGTAGTGAGAATTGACAGTCTTGGCGAAGCTCCGACGAGTCCGTGCAACTGGGACCGCCTGGGCATTGTAATTGGGACTAAATTCACTCTGCGAGTCGAAGGGCAACGGGAAGACAGCGGGGGCGATTCAGTTTGCCTCCTATCGACCGGAAGCGTTTCGGTCGACAGTGAGTGGACTTATGAGCGCTCTACTAGACCAATACCCGGAAGATACTTGTTTGAAGCAGATGTCGACGCGTCACAGGGAGCATGCTCAGGCAAAGTCCATCTAGACGTGCTTGGGCGTGAGGAGCCTTCGCAGGCCACTGTCTATTTCCGGTATGACTCGACAGTCGGCGGAGGCGACTGCCCGCTCAGTTGTCAAGGAACTCTTCGGGGGACGAAGGTGCGGACCGGGGCATGAACCGCATTCGTCGCATCAATGACAGGGGGGAGTAGAATGAGCTTATGGAGAGGCGAGCGTGGTTCGCGGACAGCGACTTCGTGGTGCTTGGTGTTAGTGCTGACAGGTGGCTGGACACTTGAGGGTTGCGGCCCGGGCGAACCCGATTCAGGAACCGGCGGCGCTTCGTCCGGTGGAACGGCCGCTGGCGGCTCTTCGACAGGTGGCTCCGTCGGAGTTGGGGGTGACTCTTCGGGCGGTGCGGCAGCCGACGGGGGGAGCTCCGTTGGTGGAACGGCGCCCTCCACAGGTGGGTCGAGCATGAGTGGTGGCGCGCAGAATTCAGGCGGCTCCGGCGCGCTCCCGAACTGGGAATCGAACCCGCCGGACGCGGAGTTCTTTCGAGCATGTCTCGACCCGACCGGTCATGAGATCGTGCTTCGAGTGAAGACGCCGGACGGGTGTACCGAGCTGATCCTCACGGACATCGTCTCGTCGTGTCTGCCATTGCAACCAGAAAGCGGATGGTGTGTGAGCCGGGCGAGATGGTTTGCCGAGACCGAGGTTTGCGACGTGCTTGGACCAGCTTCGAGCCAAACTCCCACGGATATCAGTACTCGAGTGAACGATGACCAGGTCATTGTCAGCGAAGGTGGCCGACTGGACGCGGTCGTTGCCATTGGGTGGATCGAGCCCGCCTATACCGGCCCCCCCGGCATCTCCGTCTCCGGATGCATCGCGAATTGTGAGGAGCGCGACTGCCGGGAGCAGTGAACTCGGGACCCTCGGCCCGCGCTTGCGCGCGGGCCAAGAGGGACCCCTACCGCGCGGAGGCCGCCCTCGTTTGGAGGTCTCGATCTGTGCGTTGGTCATCCGGCGCGGCCGAGCACGGCCGGGAGTGAAGGTGTGCTCTTCGTGAGGGGGAGCCCTCAAACTTCCGTGAAGAAATTCACTCGCGACCTGTCCGAGCACGGACGAAGACATGGAGCGGGTGTTTCTGCCTGTATCGCGTGCTGAGTGATACGATGAAGAGTCATGAACTGAACCAGTGCGAGCGTTTGCCGAGTGTTATCTCTTCATGGCTACAAACAGGGTAACGCGCCGCATGTGAGGGGCATGTTCGAGTCCTGCGCAGCCAACTATGATCAGGAACTCGGGGAAGCCCCTCCCGCCCCCCCGACGCAGCTCGAGGCCGAAGACTGCACGGCCTGCCCGACGGATACCTACGCGAACGAGAACGGGGAGTGCGTGAACACGTGTCCCGCGGACCTCGTGATCGACGGAGCCTCCATCGTCACGGAACGAAACGAGTACTCGACACAATACTCAGCGCTCTCCAGCGATCCGTGCCCGGAGACCTTCATCTTGCGGATCACGAACTTCTCATCGATTGACGCGGACGGAAGTGTGGAGGCGACTCTCCAGCCGACGGTTCCGAGCGAGCTGTCCTGCACCCGCGAGTTCAAGCTCGAGAGAGCCGCGACCCAAGGAGGAGTCACCTCGACCGAATCGATTTCTGCCATGGTCGGGTTCATTGGATGCGTCGAAGGATTCTGCTTCAACGAGTGCACAGACAATATGCCAACCTTCTTGACCCTGCCGAGTGCCGCCGATGAGGTGGAGTTCAGAACGAGGGTATTTGACGGCCGTGTTGAGGTCTACGCTCCGGGCATTCTGAAGTGAAAGGATTGAAGCTCGGTCGGGACACCGGCGGAGTAGGGGCCTGTAACCAGAGCCCAGCGCGGGGACGTTTTGTTCTGAGCCAGCGTCCCTTGGGTTGGATGGCCGAGAGGTTCCAAACCGTGACAGATGCAGATTGTCTGCTATCCCGGCAACTCCCCATGAAGCGATGGCAATGGCTCGCGGAGTTAACGCTAAGGCGAATCCTGGCATCCTCTTTTTCCGTAGCGGGATTTACTGCTCTAGGTTGCGAGAGTGGGTGTCGTACACTTCAGGTAGGTGATGAGGTAGTCGTGAAGATCGACAACCTGGAGGAGCCGAACCCGCCTCTGTGTAATCGAGAATTGCTTGGTCTCGAAGATGGCACCGAGCTCTGGTTGAAAGTGGAGGAGCAGCGCGAGGTGGTCGGGAGTGATTTCGCGTGTTTGGCGTCGACGGGAAGTATGACGACAGAGACCGGATGGACCTACCAGCGATCCACGAGGGGAGGCTGGGGAACATACATGTTTGAAGCTGAGCTTGACGCTTCCAGGGGATCCTGTTCAGGAGAAGTCAGCTTAGATGTCTTTGGTCGTGACGAGAGTCCCCTGGAGCATGGCCCGGTTCCGGCTCGAGTTGTCTTTCGGTACACGGCCAAAGTGACCGGAGAGGATTGCCCACTCACCTGTGAGGAGAGTTTCACGGGGACTATGGAGCGGGTGAGGCCTTGACTGATTGGAGGTGCTCGATGTGGTGTAAAACGGCGGAGCGGCCCGTTGCGGAGAGCGTTGCAAAGGGTGGATTGAACTTGGCTATAGGCGAGCGTGGTTCGTGGATCGGGATCGCGTGGGGCTTGGTGCTGTCCGGCAGCTGGGCAGTCGCGGGCTGTGGACCCGCCGACTCAGATTCGGGGACCGGAGGCGCGTCTTCTGGTGGGGCGGCGACGGGCGGCTCGACGACGGGAGGCTCCGTTGGGACCGGAGGTGACCCGTCGGGGGGCGCGGCGGCCGACGGGGGGAGCTCCGTAGGTGGTACCGCGCCTTCTACGGGTGGGTCGAGCATGAGCGGCGGCGCGGAGAGCTCGGGAGGTTCGGGTGCGCTCCCGAACTGGGAATCGAACCCTCCCGACGCGGAGTTCTTTCGAGCGTGCCTCGATCCAAGCGGGCATGAGATCGTGCTCCGCGTGAAGACGCCGGACGGGTGTACCGAACTGACCCTGACGGACATCGTCTCGTCGTGTCTGCCGTTGCAACCAGAAAGCGGATGGTGCGTGAGCAATGCGGACTTCTACTTAAACCCTGCACTTTGTGATGAGGCTGGGCTTACGGGGAGCGCCAATCCGACCAACGGTAGCTTACTGGTCAACGATGAAATTATGGTTAGCGATGGCGGGCGACTGGACGCCATCTTTTCAATAGAATGGAGCGGAGGATACACTCCTGCGCCCTCCGGCATCTCCGTCTCCGGATGCATTGCGAATTGTGAGGAGCGGGACTGCCGGGAGCAGTGAGCTTGGGACCCTCGGCCCGCGGCGGAGTGCGCGGGCCAAGAGGGACCCCGGCCGCGCGGAGGCCGCCCTCGTTTGGAGGTCTCGATCTGTGCGTTGGTCTTCCGGACGCGAGACCGAGACATCCGGCGCGGCCGAGCACGGCTGGGAGTGAAGGTGTGCTTTTGGTGAGGGGGAGCCCTCGACGATACTGGGTTCTCTAGAGCCCCCGTCCCTGCGCCCCGGGATCTTTGACGAGGGCGAGGAAGGACTCGGCCAAAGGGCTCATTTGGCGGCCCGGGAGGTGGACGACGTGGAGCGCGCGGCGGCGCGCAAAGTCGACGATCGGGACGCGTACGAGACGACCGCTCTCGAGCTCCATCTCGAGGGCCAGGCTCGAGACAAAGGCGACACCGAGCCGGTGCAAGACAGCGTTCTTCACCGCCTCGGTGCTGCCGAGCTCGAGGGATGGAGTGAGAGTCAAGCCGCGCTGCTTCAGCTCTTCGTCGAGGACGGCGCGTGTTCCCGAGCCCGGCTCACGGAAGATCTGGGGGCGGCTGAGGAAACGTTCGAGGGTGACCTGCGTCAGGCTCAAGATCGGATCGGACGGGGCGGCGATCGCGACGAGCTCATCTTCCGCAAACACTGTGCTGACGAGGCCCTCCGTCGGCTCGGGGCCTTCGGTCAGCCCAAGATCGACGCGGTCTCCGCGGACGAGGTCGAGCACGGCGTCGGAGTTTCCGACCTCAAGGGATACGTGCGCTCGTGGGAACGAGCGACGCAGCGCTCCGAGGAGCCGCGGAACCAAGTAGCTCCCGATCGTCGTGCTCGCTCCGACCGAGATGCGCGTGGTCAAACCAGCTCGCAGCGTCTCCACGACCGCCTCGACCTCTCCCTCCGCTGCGAACACGCGAGCGACGCTCTGGGCCAGGCTTCGCCCTTCGGGCGTGAGGCGGACCCCCCGGGGGAGCCGGTCGCACAGGCGAAAGCCGCATTCCTCCTCGAGCTCCGCGAGCTGCTTCGAGACGGCGGGTTGGCTCACCCGGAGCGCGCGCGCGGCGGCGCTCAGGCTGCCTGAGAGGGCGATCCCATGGAAAACGCGGAGCTGGTTCAGGTTCACGAGAAAGACCGTCGGTCTCTTAGACTGCCATAACCCCTAGATATGGCAAGCATGAAGTTTTTATCTTTTCTTTATGGTTCGGCGCGCGTCAGAGTTCGGCCATGGCAAGCGGCGCTCAAACCAGATGGATCGTGACGGCGAGTTTCACGGCAGACGGCAGCGTGGCCTATCGGCGTTCCGATGGGACCTGGTCAGGGCATTTCGCGGATGCCGAAGTTTTCCTTACGGAGGAGGAGACGGCCGAAATCGTGCGTCGCGCGGGGCAGCTCGAGCAAAGGCTCGTGAGCGATCCCTACGGCATTGATGTGGGATTTGGACCGAACGGGATTTTTCCGAACACGGCGCGCGAGCGCATCCGCGCCGAGGGCCCCACGGTGCCGGTGCGACGACCGGACACGGGCGTGGTGAGTCGAGCGCGGGGGATTTCCTGAGGCGGCGCGAAGTTTTGAGGTGAGCGATGTATCAGTACGACGAATACGATAGGAGTATCATCCAGGCGCGAGCCCGCCAGTTCGGCGGCCAGGTCGCGCGCCGGCTCTCCGGTGAGATCACCGAGGAGGAGTTCAAGCCGATCCGGCTGCAGAACGGCCTCTACATGCAGCTCCACGCGTACATGCTGCGCATCGCTGTTCCTTACGGCCTTCTCGCCTCGAAGCAAATACGGATGCTCGCGCACATCGCGCGGACCTACGACAAGGGCTACGCGCACCTCACGACCCGCCAAAACTTCCAGTTCAACTGGCCGAAGCTCGAGGACGTGCCGAAGATCTTGGAGCTTCTCTCGAGCGTAGAGATGCACGCGGTGCAGACGAGCGGGAATTGTGTGCGCAACGTGACCGCAGACCACTTCGCGGGTATCGCGCGGGACGAAATCGAGGACCCGCGCCCTTGGGCCGAGATCATCCGTCAGTGGTCGACGTTCCATCCGGAGTTCGCGGCGCTGCCCCGTAAGTTCAAGATCGCCATCACGGGCACGCCGACCCACGATCGCGCTGCGATCCGCTTTCACGACATTGGCATCCGTATTCTGAAGAACGAGGCGGGAGAGACCGGCTTCCAGATTTGGGCGGGTGGAGGCCTCGGACGCACGCCGATCATCGGCGAGGTCGTTCGCGAATTTTTGCCGAAGAGGGAGCTGCTCGGCTATCTCGAGTCGATCCTCCGCGTCTACAATCTCTTCGGGCGTCGCGACAACAAGTTCAAAGCGCGCATCAAGATCTTGGTGCAGGCGCTCGGCATCGAGGAGTTTCGACGGCGCGTCGAGGAGGAATATGCGCTCAGCATGACGCCTGAGCTCCTGATCCCCGACGCGGAGATCGCCCGCGTCATGCAGTACTTCTCGCCGAAGGCGTACGAGAAGCTGGCCGACGAGGAGAAGAAGCGCGAAAGTTATCAGCTCTCTCCTGATCGCGCGTTTGGGAACTGGGTCAAAAATAACACCTCCGCGCACAAGATCCCCGGCTACACTGCCGCGGTCATCAGCGTGAAGACCCCGGGCGTTCCGCCGGGTGATCTGAGCGATACACAGCTCGACGCGCTCGCGGATTTGGCCGACAGATTCAGTTTCGGCGAGGCCGTGGTCACCCACACGCAGAACCTGATTTTTCCCGATGTACGCGTCACGGACTTGCCCGAGCTCTACCGCGAGCTCGACCAACTTGACTTGTCTCGCTCGAACTTCGGAAAGGTTACCGACCTCATCACGTGTCCGGGGCTCGATTACTGCGCGCTCGCCAACGCGAGGAGTATTCCGCTCGCGCTCGAGATCGCGGACCGCTTCGATCGGATGGACTACTATAACGATCTCGGTGAGGTGAGCATCAAGATCAGCGGTTGCATCAACGCGTGTGGTCATCACCACGTCGGCAATATCGGCATCCTGGGCATCGATAAGAAGGGCGTCGAAAACTACCAGCTCCAGCTCGGCGGTAGCCCCTCCGACGACGCGAGCATCGGAAAGATCCTGGGCCCGGCGCTACCGGAAGATGAGATCGTGAACGCGGTCGAGAGGGTCCTTACGACCTACCTCGAACGGCGGCAGGGTCAGGACGAGACCTTCCTCGAGGCGGTGCGAAGGCTCGGACTCGAACCCTTTAAACGAGCGGTTTATGATCGTCAGGTCGCAGCGGAGTGAGAGAAGAGACGATGACGCGGAAGATCATTTTTGAGCGCAAGATCGTCCTGGACGACTTTGCCTACCTGAGTGAAGAGCCGGAGGCTGAGAAGCTGATTGTTCCGCTTGTCGAGTGGCAAGCGGATCCTGACAAGTGGCTCGCGGGCGGCCGTGCAGTCGGCGTGCGCGTCTCGAGCGACAAACTCCCGAGCGATATCCCGCGTCTCGACGAGCTCGCCTTGATCGCCATCGAGTTCCCTCGCTTCACAGACGGGCGAGGATACAGCGTCGGACGCATGCTTCGGCAGCGCTACGGCTTCCGCGGTCAGCTCAGGGCGGTGGGCTGGGTGCTTCGGGATCACCTGCTCGCGATGGAGCGCGTCGGGTTCAATGCGTTTGAGCTCCAGGCGGGCAAGTCGCTCGAGAGCGCACTCGAAGCCTTCGGAGAGCTTCCAATCGCTTATCAAGCGACGGTTCCCGATCCCAGGCCGCTCTATCGTCGGCGCGGTCTGCCGGCTTGAAACGGAAGATTCGAGGGGACATCCTCTCGGACGGCGAGCGCCGGCTTGACGGCGCTAGGGCTATCGCCTCAGAAAGGGCAGGTACTTTTCTCGCGGAGCCCCGAATATTGGACCACTTAGCGCGCCCTCGTCTCGTCATCGAACAAGTCTCTCCTACGGTTGATGGAGGAGAGTACGCGGTCAAGCGTATCGTCGGCGACACGCTGCACGTCGGAGCCGCCATTTACAAAGACGGCCACGAGATGATCTCGGCGCAGGTCTGCATTCGAAAGGTCGGCTCGACCGAGGCTCACACGGAGCCGCTGGTCTACGAGTTCAATCCCGATCGTTGGTTCGCCCACTTCGCGTTGCCGGAGATCGGCGATCACGAGATGTGGATCGAAGCGTGGCCGGATCCATTTTTGACTTGGCGTCGCGATCTCGAAAAGCGCATCGAAGCCGGTGAGGACATCACCGGAGAGCTGCGCGAAGGCGCCAAGCTGGTCCGGATCCGTTCGAAGTCTTTGCCTGAAGAGCGCGTCGAGCCGCTCATGAACGCGGCGCGTGTTCTCGGCAATGACGACGTCGGTGTTGAGACGCGGACGCGCGTCGCCTTTTCTCAAACACTCAAAGAACTCATGTACGGGCCGCTCGAGCCCGGAGATTTGTCACGGACGCGCTTCTACCCGATCCGCGTCGATCGAAGGGAAGCCGGTTTCTCTTCTTGGTACGAGCTGTTCCCGAGGTCCCAGGGGACGACCCCTGACGCACACGGCACTTTCGCCGACACCGAGCGGCGGTTGCCCGAGATCGCGGCCATGGGCTTCGACGTGATCTACCTGCCGCCGATTCATCCGATCGGTGTCACGCACCGCAAGGGAAAGAACAACGCGCGCGTCGGACAGCCTGGGGACGTCGGAAGCCCTTGGGCGATTGGCGCCGCGGAAGGTGGACACACCGCAGTGCACCCTGAGCTCGGAACGATCGACGACTTCCGCCAGCTCGTGCGCGCAGCGCGCGATTTCGGGATCGAGATTGCGCTCGACTTCGCTCTGCAATGTTCACCGGACCACCCTTGGGTCAAAGAGCACCCCGAGTGGTTCTATATCCGCGAAGACGGAACGATCCGCTACGCGGAGAACCCGCCGAAGAAGTACGAGGACATCTATCCGCTCAATTTCTGGGCTCCGGAGGCGGGAGGCCTCTGGGAGGCGGCGCGGGACGCGCTCTTGTTCTGGATCGACTCGGGCGTGAAGATCTTCCGCGTCGACAACCCTCACACCAAGCCGCTCTCCTTCTGGCAATGGTGCATCGCCGAGGTCCAGGCGCGGCACCCCGACATCATCTTTCTTTCCGAGTCCTTCACGCGCCCGAATCGCATGCAAGGGCTGGCCAAGCTCGGCTTCACCCAGAGCTACACGTATTTTACGTGGAAGAATACGAAGCTCGAGCTCGAGCAGTACCTGAGTGAGATCACGCGACCTCCTGTCTCCGAGTACTACCGGCCGAACTTCTTCGCCAACACGCCGGATATTCTCCACGAGTACCTCCAGCATGGAGGGCGACCCGCGTTCCGGATTCGACTCTTGCTCGCGGGAACCCTCGCGCCCGTCTACGGCATCTACTCAGGATATGAGCTGTGTGAGAACGAGGCCGTCCACGCCGGCAGTGAAGAGTACCTCGACTCCGAAAAATACGAGATTCGGGTGCGCGACTGGAACGCTCCGAACAACATCAAGCGGGACATCTCGAAGCTCAACAGCATCCGTCAGGCGCAGCCGGCCCTGCAGGTGCTCACGAACCTCGCCTTCATTCCCAGCTCGAACGATCAGGTCATCGCCTACGTAAAGTATGCGCCGGGCGGCGCCGGCTCCCATTTGCTCATCGTGGTGAACCTCGACCCGCAGCAAGCTCACGAGGCCAACGTCGACGTTCCGATCCATCATTTCGGAATCGCAGAAACAGAGGACTATATCGTGCGCGACCTCATGACGGGGACCGAGTACACCTGGAAGGGGTCGAGAAACTACGTGCGGCTCGACCCGACCGACAAGGTAGGACACCTGTTCGAAATCGTGCGTCCGGCATAAGGGCGGCATGTATGAGAGACGTCCAATGACCCTTCGCCCGGCCGGTTTCGGTGAAGGCGCGTTTGCGCTAGGCTTAGCGACGAAATTGGCGGACGCCTTTCACGACGGAACCCCTACGAACTCATGAGAATCTGGCCCGGTACCGCCCATCGCCTCGGCGCTCTCTGGGACGGGGAGGGCGTGAATTTCGCGCTCTTCTCGCAGCACGCGACCGGGGTCGACCTTTGCCTCTATGACAGTGACGATCCGTCGCGCGAAGTCGCGCGGATCCCGATGCGCGAACGGACGCATCGCATTTGGCATTGTTACTCGCCCGATGTGCGCCCGGGGCAGCTCTACGCGTACCGGGTCCACGGCCCCTACTCCCCGAACCAAGGCCACAGGTTCAATCCGAACAAGGTCGTGCTCGATCCTTATGCGCGAGCGATCGCGGGCGGCATCGAGTGGCACGACGACCTCTTCGGCTATGAGGTCGGTCATGGGCGCGAAGACTTGAGCTTCAGCACGGCAGACAGCGCCCCCTATATCCCGAAGTGCGTCGTCGTTGACGAAGCTTTCACCTGGGCCGGCGATCAGCATCCGCGGACGCCCTGGAGCGAAACGGTCATCTACGAGGCGCATGTCAAGGGCATGACCATGCTCCACCCGGAGGTGCCGCCGAACCTGCGCGGGACGTATCTCGGGCTCGCCTCCGACGCGATTTTGGATCACCTGAAGTCGCTCGGCGTGACGGCAATTGAACTCCTCCCCGTGCACCATTTCGTCGCCGACAGGCGGCTCCGCGAGTTGGGCCTGACGAACTACTGGGGGTACCAGACGCTCGGTTTCTTCGCTCCCGATCCTCGCTACGCGACGGGCTCACGCGGACAACAAGTCGACGAGTTCAAGACGATGGTCAAAGCCTTCCACCGCGAAGGCATCGAGGTCATTTTGGACGTCGTCTACAACCACACGGGTGAAGGCAATCAGCTCGGACCGACGCTCTCCTTCCGCGGCATCGATAACGCCTCCTACTATCGGCTCGTTCCCGGCAACGAGCGCTACTATCAGGACTTCACAGGCTGCGGGAACAGCTGGAACGTGACGCATCCGCGCGCGCTCCAGCTCGTGCTCGACAGTCTGAGGCATTGGGTCGTCGACATGCACGTCGACGGCTTTCGCTTCGACTTGGCTCCGACGCTCGCGCGCGATCCCTTCGAGTTCAATGCGTTTTCGCGCTTCTTCGCCATGGTCCAGCAGGATCCGGTGCTCGGCCAGTGCAAGCTGATTGCTGAGCCGTGGGACCTCGGGCCGAATGGTTTCCGCTTGGGCGGGTTCCCTCCCGGCTGGGCCGAATGGAACGGCCGCTATCGCGACTCTGTGCGCTGCTTCTGGCGCGGGGACGAGGGCATGGCGCCGGAGCTGGCGTCACGGCTCTCCGGCTCGAGTGACATCTTCCAGGCGAGCGATCGAGGCCCCTACGCCAGCATCAATTTCATCGCTTGCCATGACGGGTTCACGATGCGGGACCTCGTCACCTATGAGCAGAAGCACAACCTCGACAACGGTGAAGACAACCGCGACGGCCACAACGACAACCACAGCCGAAACTGGGGTCACGAGGGAGAGACGCGCGCGGCTTGGGTGAACCGGATGCGCGAGCGCATGGTGCGGAACATGTTCGCCACGCTCGCCTTCAGCCAAGGCGTGCGCATGATCTCGCACGGCGACGAAATCGGCCGTACCCAGAAGGGCAATAACAACGCCTACTGCCAAGACAGCGAGCTCACCTGGATCAACTGGGACCTGACGCCGGAGCAGAAGGACCTGCTCTCCTTTGTGCAGCATGTGTTCGCGATTTCGAAGGCGAATCCTGTCTTCCGCCGGCGCAATTTCTTCGCCGAAGATCCGGTCGCGGATCGGGGCGTCAAAGACATCGTCTGGATCCGCCCCGACGGCAGCGAGATGCAGCTCGATGACTGGCTCGATCCGAAGAACTCCGTGCTTGGCATGCTCGTCCACGGCAGCGCCTCTGATGAGCGAGATGCGCGAGGCCGAAAGGTCAGTGGCACGACACTATTTTTGATTCTGAATGGCTCGAATCGTGCGCGCGCTTGCCAGCTCCCCGAGCTCAGAGAGCGGGGCTACTGGCATGAGATTGTGAACACCGCGCAATCCACGCATCGTATCCCGAAGGGATCGACGCTCAATATCGCGCCGCACTCGCTCGTGCTCTTATCCTACGAAGGTACCTAATGAACGAAACTTCTGGCCTTTCAGCGCATCCGCTGGATCTCGATCGCGCTCGCCTCGCCTCGGGGACTCACCACGATCCGCACTCGGTCTTGGGTCGTCACTCAAACGGCTCCGGCGGGACGATCGTGCGCGTTTTTCATCCGGATGCCGAGGCGGCTGAGCTCATCCTCGACGACAGCGGGAGCCAGCCGCTCACGCACCTCGGGGGAGGACTGTTTGAGGGCACCTTTGGCGAGGTAAAGCCCGGCTATCGCGCTCGCTTCACTTTTGGCGGGAGCACCTACTGGGAGCGGGCCGATCCTTACTGTTTTTTGCCAACGGTCGGCGAGCTCGATCTCTATCTCTTCGCCGAAGGAACCCACCGGCGTCTTTGGGATGCGCTCGGAGCGCGCCCGATGATCGTCGACGGCATTTCGGGGACGTCGTTCACTGTGTGGGCACCGTGTGCGCAGCGGGTGAGTGTAGTCGGTGATTTCTGCGGTTGGGACGGGCGCCTGTTCCCGATGCGCAGCTTAGGTCAGTCGGGCGTCTGGGAGCTTTTTATCCCCGGGATTGGGCCGGGTGCGCTCTACAAGTTCGAGATCTTGGGTCAAGGTGGTGAGCTTCGTGTGAAGGCCGATCCGATGGGTCGCCAGATGGAGCTGCCGCCGCGCACAGCGTCGATCGTCTCTGAGTCGAACTTCCAGTGGACCGATGACGACTACCGCTGGCTCTCACGCGAGAAAGACATTCGACGCCAGCCGGTGCACATCTACGAGCTGCATCTCGGTTCCTGGGCTCGAGTGGTCGAAGACGGGAATCGCTCGCTCAGCTACCGGGAGCTTGCGCCTCGGCTCGCCGACCACGTCAAAGCCCTCGGCTTCACACACGTCGAGTTCATGCCCCTCGCGGAGCACGCTTTTTATCCATCCTGGGGCTACCAGGTGACCGGGTATTACGCTCCGACCAGCCGGTACGGCTCGCCCGACGATCTCCGCTACCTGGTCAACTACCTCCACAATCAGGGCATCGGAGTGATCATGGACTGGGTCCCGGCCCATTTCCCGAAGGACGACTTCGCGCTCCGTCGTTTCGACGGCTCGGCTCTTTACGAACACGAAGACGCGCGCCGCGGAGAACACCCCGACTGGGGAACTTTGATCTTCAACTACGGGCGCAGCGAAGTTCGCTCGTTCTTGATCGCGAACGCGATCTATTGGCTCGAGGAGTTCCACATCGACGCCATCCGCGTCGACGCTGTCGCTTCGATGCTCTACCTCGACTACAGCCGCAAGGCGGACGAGTGGGTCCCGAACGAGTACGGCGGCCGCGAGAACATCGCCGCGATCCATTTCCTGCGCGCCCTAAACACCGCCGTCCACGAGCAGTGCCCGGGCTGTTTCACGATCGCCGAGGAGTCGACCTCCTGGGGTGGAGTGACGGCGCCGCCGGAAGAGGGAGGGCTCGGCTTCACGTTCAAATGGAACATGGGCTGGATGCACGACACCCTCGAGTTCTTCAAGAAGGAGCCGGTCCACCGCAAGTACCACCAGGATCAGCTCACCTTCGCGATGCTCTACGAGTACACGGAGCGTTTCATCAACTCGATCAGCCATGACGAAGTCGTCCATGGCAAGCGCTCACTGATCGAGAAGATGCCGGGGGATATCTGGCAGCGGCTCGCGAACCTGCGCGTCCTGCTCACCTATCAGGTGACTCGGCCCGGCAAGCAGCTCGTGTTCATGGGCACCGAGATTGGTCAGCACACGGAGTGGAATGTCGACGGTTCCGTCGATTGGCACCTCGCGGAGTTCCCTGAGAGAAAGCAGCTTCTCGAATTCATGGCTGAGCTCGGTAAGCTGTACCGAGGTTATCCAGAGCTCTGGCAGAACGATCCCGATCCGACCGGATTCGCCTGGATCGATTGTTCGGACCGAGAAAACTCGGTGCTCGCGTTCCGACGCGAGATCCCGGGCCAAGAGCGGCATTTGATCGTGGTGATGAACCTGACGCCGGTCCCGCGCGACGACTACCTGATCGGGGTTCCGCGGGCGGGGGCCTATCGGGTTTGCCTCGACTCCGATCGAGCGGAGTTCGGCGGTAGCGGCTACATGAAGCAGGACACGTACGGCGCCGAGGGCGCTCCGATGCACGGCTTCTCCCAGTCGGTGAAGCTCGCCTTGCCGCCGCTCGGTGTGGTCGTTCTCGAGCCGAATCTTGGCTGAAGGGGGGCCGAATGGGAGCGTCGCTCACGCAGTCGCTCTCCGAGCGAACTCACGTTCCAAGCGGTGAAGCGCCCGAAGACGCGCTCCGCCGAGGCACGCACCTCGGGCTGGTCGCTCACGCGGACGATCTCGAGATCCTCGGCTACCACGGAATCCTCTCGGCCTACCGCGACTCGAGCCAGGCCTTCGTCGGGATCGTCGTGAGCGATGGTGCGGGTTCGGTCAAGAGTGGTCCTTTCGCTGACCTCGACAGAGCGGGTCTCGTCGAGCAGCGAAGGAAAGAACAGGTGCGCGCCGCGGACATTGGACGCTACGCGGCCGTCACTCAGCTGGGGCATCCGAGCAGCGAGCTCAAACAGCTGGACCATCGCCAGATCGACGACGAGCTCTTTGAGCTCCTCCGCCTCGTGCGTCCGCGAATCCTTTATACGCACAACCTCTTCGACAGGCACGCGTCCCACTTGGCAGTGACACTCCGGGTGCTCCGGGTCCTACGAAGGCTCCCCGAGAGCCAGCGACCGGAGCGGGTGCTCGGGGTGGAGGTGTGGGGTGATCTCGACTGGCTCCCGGCTGATGCGCGCGTAGAGCTTCCCGTCTCCGGAGAGCCTGAGCTCGAGGCCGAGCTGCTTGCTGTTTTCGAGTCTCAGCTTTCCGCCAAGCGCTACGACCTCGCGACGGTCGGACGCCGCGTCGCCCACGCGACCTTTGCCGCGAGCGATAGGGCTGACGCGACTGATCGGCTCCTCTTGGCGGTGGATCTCGGCCCCCTCTTGAGCGCGCCGGACCTTGAGCCGCTCGTCTTTGCGGAGCGCTGGATCGAGCGATACAGGGCGGAGACGAGCGCGCGACTTTTGGCCCTCTTGGCTTCAGGGTGCGGTGAGATAAGGTCCGGGTCGTGAGCCTCTCTCGTCTCCGTTTCCGTCTGACTGCGCCCCCCGGGGTCTCGCAGGGTGCGCTCGTCTTGTTGGCTGGCCTGGCCTCGGCTTGTGGTGGGTCCGTCAAGACGAACCCGCTTCCGGGCGGTGGCTACGTCGTTGCTTGTGAGAAAGGCATCAGTGCTTGCATCGGACGCGCCGAGGTACTCTGCGGCGAAAAGGGTTACACGATCGTCGGCGGCGAAAGCTCATCGAAGGTCGTTGGTGGCCCGAACAGCGCCTACCGCAAGCTCATCTATCGGGGTGAGCTCTCATTTTATTGCGGGAAGTTCGATCCGCCGAGATGTGAGCAGGCACCGGTCGCCGACGAGAGCCAGGTGTACCAGTTGAGCGGCGCCGAGACCCCCGCGCCTGAGCCTGAGCCGGTAGCTGCCGCTGCGGCTCCGCGCGCCTGTGTGCCCGGTTCGACCCAAACCTGCGTCGGACCTGGTGCTTGCGCAGGGGGGCAGGTTTGCGCCGCAGATGGGCAAGGGTTTGGTCCCTGCGACTGTGGCACGGCTGCTCCGGCAGAAGTGCCCGCCCCACAGGGCGCCCCTCAGCCTTGAGGTTTTTCGGCGCGCGTCCGGAGCTGGACGAGCGCCGCGCGCGCCAGGTCGGATTTCGTTTTCAGCTCCCCTCGGCAGTGACCTGAGCCCCGCTCGAGCCAGCGGCAGACGTCGGGCCGCCGCTCATAGATCGAGCATAGGTATTGTCCGTTCTCCTCTAACCTGAGAGCGGCGCAGCGTCCGTCCTTGAGCCGCATGTAGAGGCGGCCGCCGTGACTCTCGGTCCAGCGCTCGGCGTCGCGCCCCATCCTTTCGGAGTCGACGCCGAGCACGGCAAGGTAGTCGGGGGCGTCCGAAAAGCAGCACGCGCCGCAGCGAGTGCACTCGGGGACGCCCCGTGTATCGATGGTCACTTCACGTCGGGTCCGATGGCAGGACGCCCGATCCCGCGATAGTTCAGGCCAACCTCGGCCACGGCCGCGGGGACGAGAACGTTGCGTCCGTCGAAAATCCACTTCTTCTTGAGCATGCCAGCGAGGCGCTCGAGATCGGGGTTCCGATACTCGTTCCACTCGGTCGCGATCAAGAGAGCGTCTGCGCCCTCACAGGCCTCGAAGGGCGTGTTGCACATGGTCACGATGTCCGCGGTGTAGGAAGCCTTGAGCTTCTCGAGAGCGGTCCCCATGGCCTGAGGATCGGTCGCGCGCACGGTGGCTCCGCGCTGCTTCAGCTCGGCGATGACGCGGAGGGCGGGAGCCTCGCGCACGTCGTCTGTGCGGGGCTTAAAGGCGAGACCCCAGATGGCGATCACCTTACCGTCGAGACCGCCGAGATCTCGCTCCATGTGCGAGACCATGGTCTTAACGGGGATCAGGTTTGCCTGGGTAGCGGCCTCGGCGACGCGCATGCTGATGCCGAGCTCGTTGCCGGTGTTCACGAGAGCTCGCAGGTCCTTCGGGAAACAGGAGCCGCCGAAGCCGAGACCAGCGTAGAGGAAGTGGGTACCGATACGCTTGTCGGTGCCGATGCCGATGCGGACGTCTTCGACATCGCCTCCCGTCGCGTCACAGATGCGCGCGATCTCGTTCATGAACGAAATCTTGGTCGCGAGCATCGCGTTGGCCGCGTATTTCACGATCTCGGCGCTCTGCGGCGACATGCGGATGACGCGGTTCTGCTGGCGGTTGAAGGGGGCGTAGAGTCGAGCCATGACCTCGAAGGCGTGGTCGCTATCGGTTCCGATCACGATGCGGTCGGGCTTGAAGAAGTCGTTGACCGCGTCGCCTTCTTTCAAAAACTCGGGGTTCGAGACGACGTCGATCTTGAAGGAGGTGTGCTTCTGGACGACCTGGCGCACGCGCATGTTCGTGCCTACGGGCACGGTGCTCTTGGTGACGAGGACGAGGTCGTGTTTCGCAGCCTTAGAGACCTGCTCGGCGACGGTGAGCACGTGGCTGAGATCGGCGGAGCCGTCCTCTTGGGGCGGGGTTCCGACGGCGATGAAGACAACCTTGGCACCGTCGATCGCGCCCGCGAGATCTGAGCTGAAGGTGAGGCGCTCGGGCCAGTTTTTCTTGACGATGTCCGCGAGGCGCGGCTCGTAGAAGGGAACCTCGCCCTTCTCGAGCGCGGCGAGCTTTCGTTCGTCGCGATCCACACAAACGACCGTCGTGCCCGAATCAGCGAAGCAAGCGCCTGCGACCAGACCGACATACCCTGAACCAATGACTGCAATTTTCACTCTGGATCCCCGTCTTTATCTTGTGCCACTTCGCCGAGGATCCGCTCGCGATCTTGAGCGGTGATTCCTAGGGAGGTGGCGAGTTCATCCATCAGCCGACTTTCCGAGTCGGAGACACTGCTATCAGCCAAGGCAACCGCAGCCGCAAGGCAGAACGCGCTTTCAGCTTCGTTCCGGTCCGAGGCAAGGACCCGCGTTACGGCTGCGAGCCGTGCGATTGCGCCTTCGTCACGTAGGCGGAGCGCGAACGATTCGACCATGACCTGAACGGTGGCGTCCGTCAGGATATCCCCGGAGAGTCCACGCACTGCGCCTCGGATCGCGAGGAGCTCCGTATCCGCCACGAGCTCATCTGCCGCGACGACGAGAAACAGGAGCTCGGCCATCGGCTCGACGCGAAGGAAAGCTTCCTTCTCGCGACTGCTCAGGAGGCCTTGGCGGGCTAGAATCTCAAGCGCTGAGCTCTCTACGTCCGACGTTCTCCGGCCACTTTGGAGCAGGGAGTCTCGAAGCCGTTCGACGAGCCGGGTCTTTAGATTCACGGGTCCCGCATCGTACACGAGGCTGCGCCGAAAGTCCTCAAATCCTGGGGGCAGAAGCCCCCCGAGGCCTGCCCCCAGGAGCGCTGCCCGTCGGGAGGGAAGCGCGGAAGCCGCGGGCGGTCCGGGCGGAAAGCATCTCTCATGGGGGGCTGAGAGCGAGATGCGCACGGACCGCATTAAAGTCCGGGCTCGAACGGGCGTAGTTGTTTCTGCTGCATGTCCGGTCTCGAGAGCGCCCCCCGCCCATTGCCTGACCAGGAGGCGCGAACGGCACGTCCTCTGTGTGTTCAAGTGGTCGAGAGCGACCGGGCAGCTCGCTCGCTCCTTTCCCATTGGCTGCGGAGCGCCGGTTTCAGCGTCGTCGAAGGGGAGACGGAAACTCCCTGTGATGTGGCTTGTGTGGAGTGGTCCCTCGCTCCCGGCGGGACCTTGGCGCTCAGTGCCCTTAGAAGTCGTCACCCAGCGCTACCGATTCTCGCCCTCTCGACCCCCGCTGATGCGGAAACGGCCCTCGAGGCGATCCGGGCAGGCGCGACCGACTGTCTCCCGCGGCCCTTCGAACAGGCGCGGCTGCTGTCGGCGCTCGAAAGGCTCAGCGGAGAAGCGGAGGGCGGTCCAAGGGGCGGGCGGACCGGCGCGCGGGCTTTTTCGGATTTGGCCCTGCTCGGGGAGAGTCCTGCCATCCGGGACGTACACACTCAGATCGAGCGTGTGGTGCACCGCGACGTCGCAGTGATTCTGCAAGGAGAGGCGGGGAGCGGTCTCGAAGTTGTCGCGTCGGCGATTCATCAGCGGAGTAGCCGACGAGGCGGACCTTTGTTGGCTCTCGACTGTGCCGTACTCGACGCTGGACAACATGAGGGCGAGCTCTTCGGTCGTGAGCTCGAGTCACGTCGCGCCGTTGCCGGCCTGTTCGAGCAGGCGAACGGCGGGGTGATCTTCCTGAGCAACGTCGACGCCCTCTCGCCTCAAGCTCAGTCGAGCCTCTCGAGCTTTCTTTCGAGCCAGCGCATTCGTCACCCGGATGGGCGCACCTCGGCGCCGCTCAGCGTTCGCGTCATCGCCTCGACCCAGAGGGATCTGCGCGCTCTCGTTCAGAGCGGCGCCTTCCGGGAAGATCTCTTCTTTCGCTTGGTGGTGTACCCGATTTCGGTGCCGCCGCTTCGAAAGCGCAAGACAGACATCCCGCTCTTGGTAAGCGAGATGCTTCGGGGCCTCAGGCGTGACCTCGGATTCCCCGAGACATGCGTCATGGTGCCGGCGGCTCTCGAATCGCTCATGGAATACAGCTGGCCGGGGAATGTGCGCGAGCTCGAGAACATCGTGCAGCGGAGCCTGCTCGCGAGTAGCGGCGAGCTCATCACCCCCCACGATCTCCCCGCTGAAGTGCGAGTGTCGGGGCTTGCTCAGACGGCCGCCAACGAGAATGGGTCCTCTTTGTTCGGTACGGAAATTGTTCCTCTCCGAGAGATCGAACGCCGCGCTATCGAACACGCGCTGCGGCTGACCGGTGGCAGCGTCGCGCTCGCCGCGAAGAAGCTCGGCATCGGCCGCGCTACGCTGTATCGCCGCATCGCGAGCCTCGAATTGGGTGTGGAAGTGGCCTGAAAAGCAGGGGATCCCCCTTGCGCCGCCCTCCCTGGCGCGCTTGAGTGCGGCCCGAGAAAATGGCTCACGAGACGGAACACGCACACGGACACGGCAAGGACACGGACAGCGATCAGACCACCGGTCCCGTTTTCCTCGCGGGCTCGATTGGCCTCGCGTTGTTCTTGGGCTTGAGCGGACCCGCGCCCGCCACGGACGCGCATTCGGCCCACGCGAGCGCATCTCACGAAGTTGTCACGCACGAGGAGACAGCCGACGCGGCGCACGATGAGGAGCCCGAGGCGAAAGGCTCGCGCGAGGTAGTGGACGCGCCGATGCTCGAACCGAGTCAAGCCCCGGACTTGGGCGCGGAATCCGCTCCTGTGCTGACGCCGGATCTCTTGGCCCCGACCTCGGCCCCGACGCCAACCCCGGCCCCCCCTGTTGTCGTCAAGCCCGCTCCGAAGCCAGTGTCCCCTGCTCCTGCGGTGACCCAAGCCCTCGCTCCAAAGCCTGTTACGCCCGCGCCTGCTCCCACGCCTGTTACGCCTGCGCCTGCTCCCACGCCTGTTACGCCTGCACCCGCTCCGACGACACCCTCTCCGTCGAGCCCCACGCCGACTCCGACCACCGCGGCCCCGGCGCCCACCGCTGCCCCGGCGCCAGCTGCGCCTGCTCCGGCAGCTGAGCCCACGAGTCCGGCATCCACGCCTTGAGGTTGGCCCTGAGCGGGCACGCCCGCCTCTGGCGGGCCGACATTGCGAGCGAACCTCTGGTACGCGGCATATCTGGGAGCCGCCGAGTATGCCCTCGGCAACGAGGGCTCCGTGAGCGAGGGAGCGGAGATGTCGGAGCGCCGAAAACGCTCATAGAGCGCACATCAAAAGATCTTGTGAAAGTCGGAGGGAGCTGTTGAAGCGCGGACTCCCTCGCAAGTCCGGCCTGCGCGGTCGTCTCTCAAAGTAACTTGAGTAGGTAAGCGATAGGTCGCGTGATTAAGGTCGAGCTGACCCCGTCTCCGAAGGACTTGTCATGCTCCGATTCGCTTTCCGATTCCAAACAAGCTTCACGCGAGCCTCTCGCAGGATCGTCCCGCTCCTTACCTTGTTCACCCTTGCCTGCAGTGAAGGCGCGCCCTCTTCGGACGACCTCGAAGAAGGCTCCGTCTCGCGCAAAGAATCGAGCACCACGGATGTCCAGAGCCGGGTTCTCGACTTCGAGAGCGTTGCGACGGACTGGCGTTCGTCGGTGAACCTCGGGGAGACGACCCATAGTTCCCATGGGGAAAAGGCGCTCAGTTTCCGCCCGAGCTATTGGACCGAGGTTGTGAGCGTTCCACTGTCGACTTTGGGCGAAGTCGAGCCCGAGGTGACCCTCCATGTGGCTCTCGGCAGCGAGATGAGCTGGGGTGACATTCGATTGGTTCTGAGCGCTCCTTCCGCGGGAATCTATTATGAGCAACTCGGTGTTCATAGCGTTGCCGGGATTCCGGCTGGGCCCTATCGCCCGCTGCGCTTCACGATCCCCGAGAACGTCTTGCCGAAACTGGCTCAGGACTATAACGACCTGACCATCACTATCATCTTTAACACGCCGCCGACTACCTCTCCCCATCACATTGACAACCTCCAGTTCCGGCTGAAAAGCTCGACGCCGCTGCCTCCGGTCGAAGGAACTTCTTACGGGACTCTCTATCTCGAGCTCCCGGAATACGCGCATCCAAGCCGAGCCGCGCTCACGGCCCTCCGCGAGCTTCGGGTGAACGACCGGGCGCGGGTCGAGTCTTTCGATCGCCAGAGCTACGCTGACGCCGTCAATCTGGGAACGTTCGGGACGAATCTGGGTGTCGACTCGCGGCTGCGCAATCTGACGAGCGCGGCGCCGGTGACGTTGCGCGATCGCTCTTGGGTGACGGGAGATGCGTTCCTGGAAGGGCCGATCCAGATGGGCGCAGGGGCGAAGGTCCTGGGCTCGACGACGACGATCGATGTCCCGACTCCCACGGTCGTCTTCACGTTGAACCAACAGCCCGCCACGAGCGACGTGAGCTCCGCGACGAATCGGAACCCGCCGCCTGGCCGCTATCGTCACGTCCGAGTCGACGGGGCGCCAGTCGTGTTCCGAAGCGGCGTCTATTCGCTCGATACGCTTTACGTGAGCAGCCAGAAGAACCTCTTGATCGACGCCACAGAAGGACCCGTGGTCGTCTTGGTCTCAGGCGCCGTCGACATTCACGGCGCGGTGCAGGACGAATCGGGAGGCCTCACGCCTTACCCGAACTGGGTGCTCGCGTACTCGGGAACCTCGGAACTCAACTTGGCGAATCTCGACGGCGCGATCTTCGCGCCGTTCGCGAAGGTCAGCAGCGGGAGCGAGACGCGTCACGAAGGATCCGTGGTCGCCAAAGAAATCGAAGTCCATCAGGCTTCCGTCTTCGCCCACGCGAAGCGCCCCAGTCACTGGAGGGAATTGTGTCGGGTGCTCGGCGGTCGCGGCGGTTTCTGTAGTGCGGTGGCGGACGCGGGAGACGGTTGTCTTCACGCAGTAGAGCCGACGTTCACGGGCCGAAATGGTCACGACCCGATCGGGTTCACGAATGAGCGGACCGTGCGCGGCTTCGCTTGGGCATTTGATACTCACCTCGCAGATCTCGTCAATCAGGAGGTCGACAACGAGATCGGGATCTCCGCCTCGGTATGGGCGAATATCGATGCCGACCCTGAGCAAGAGCTCATCGTCGGATTCACGGCCACCGGAAACGGCGCTCGACGCGCCAAGGTGTTCGATGACGCCAAACACGGCTTTCGTCACCTCCAGGATCTCTTCGATGGTTGGGGCGGGGAGTATGGGGTCACTTCGATGGCTGCCGCCGATATCAACGGAGACGGGATCGATGAAATCGCCGTCGGACGAAATTCTCCATCGGGCAGCCACGAGGTTGAGGTGCTGGAGGCTATATTGGCGGAGAAGACGACCTGTGGTGAAGGATCTCACATCGGCACCAGCTTGAGAACGATCGCCACCCTCGATATCGGGGACCGCAGGGCGACAGGCTTGGCGTTTGGAGATGTGGATGGTGACCGGAGTGTGGACCTTGTGGTGACCCGGACCGGTCGATCTGACAACCAGGTTCCCCGCGTCCTCGTGTACCGCGTCGGAAAATTTCCGGCGAACGAGTGGCAGTCCAAGCCAGAAGCGCATTTGAGCGCCGCTGACTGGGCCCGGGAACTCGACGCGACGGCCGTTGCGATCGGCGACGTCCAGAACGACGGGATCCTGGATATCGCGGTCGGCCTCGACGACACGAGCGGACCGCGATGGGAGATCTACAACTATTCTCAGACGACCAAGAAGCTCGAACTTGTAGAGACGGGGGCCTCCGATTGGGGGTCGAATCGACGCACAACGGCTCTGGCATTTGGTGATGTCGACGGCGATGGGGACGATGAGCTGATCGTGGGACGAGACGAGGGGGGCAATGATCGGGCGTACCTCTACGACTTCGATGACGACGGCAAACATCGGGTCGTGACCACCTTCGGTGACAACTGGGGCAATGGACGACAGGTGACGGCGGTGGCGATGGCCGATGTCGACGGCGACGGCATGAAGGAGATCCTCCTCGGGCGCTCGGAGGGTCCTGGCCCGCGCATCTACATCCAGGATGGCCCCGACCGAGGTTTCGAGCTGCTGCGGACCGAGGGCGAAGGATGGGGAGAGGATCGACGTGTGCTCACGATCTCTGCCAGTTCGCGGCCCTATTGTCTGGCATACGATCCCGAACCGCGGCCGATGAACATGACCGCGTCGACCTTGCTCTTGCCCAGTCGGCTCGAGTCTGCCATCCGGGCCGAAGTCGAGACTTACTTGGATCGACTCGCCTGCGAACCGGTCCCGAACGCGCTTCAGGCCTTCGGGCTCTGGCGAGACGATGACGACGTGCGGGAAGCAGATAGGGCGCTTCAACGCATCACCGCGGGCTACGCGGCCTTGGAGTACGGTCAGACGATCGGTGAGGCGCTAGGGCCAGTCGTGCCGGGGCTATCCGATGTAGTCAAGAAGCTCAACGACTGGGGTTTCCGTGAGAAGGCGGGCGCGTACCTGGCTGGCCTGGGTCAAATCAGGAACGTGGGGACGCACGGAGATTATGACTTCAAGTTGATGTCGCTGGCGGGGCTCCTCTACAAGTATCGCACGACGAAGCTCGAAAACGGTGAGTTTCTTCTCACGGATGACGCGTTCGCGGGTGTTCGCACGAACGACTGCTTCACCTGCAGTTGGCCGGCGTCCTTAGTCTACTGCGACAGAGTTCCCAAGGATTCCTGTCCTGATCACTCGAAGCCTTCGAACTTCCTACACAGCTTTGAGGGCTTGGTGGACGTTCCTGAGACCGAGAACCATGTGCTCATGATCAACACATGGCACTATCTGATCTCGCAGCTGGACGCGACGCCTTCTCCTCGGGAAGTGGAACTCCAGCCCTCGGGCGCGACGGAGCTCGAGAAGAAGCTATTCGAGGTGATCGCACGCGTCGTCAAGAACGATATGTGGGAGACGAACGCCCAAGCGTACCAAGCCCTCTCCATCCGACCGCTCCAGCTCCTCGCGAGCTATGCGGTCAATCCGAAGATGAAGATCGCGGCTCAAAACGCCGTCGACTTCATCGCGACCAAGTACACGTTCCAGTCGCTCCACGGGAAGCGCTCCGCTCCGATGCGGCGCAACTGGTCGTACCGCAATCGGTTCAGCCTCTATGGGTCAGACTACCTCTCGGGCCAGCTGGGCATCTTGAGCGGTGATTACGTCTACCCAACCGCGCCGGGTTGTGGCGGGAAGGGCTGTCTTTGGAAAGGCGACTCCCAAATCCTTTCCTTCGCGCTCGAGTCGGGACTTGCCTCGTACCGACTCCCCCCTGTTCTCATCGATCACATGTTGCAGCCCGACCTCGGTCGACCGGGCTACGGCTCCTGGGCTCGGATGCAGGCGCGCTACAGCGAAGGGGACTACAGCGTCTTCGAGGTGCCGAAGTACACGGGTGCGGGCTCGGGCGTGCCCGAACCGGCCCAGGAGTTCTACTTCCGCACGGCCGGTTACCTCAACTCCGCGGGCGGGCGGCATGAGCCCTATTCCACGGTGGATCAGGTACTGAACACGGCCCTCACCGGGAGTGAGCTCGCGCTCTTGTCACTACCGCTTCCGATCGACCTCATCGGCCTGGGGCCATTGCAACAGGTCGCAGCTGCCCTCGCGGTGTACTTCTCAGAGGATAGAATTAGAGAGGCAACGGAGGAGACTCGACGAGGTTTGGACTTCCTCTCGAAGCCGACGATGCTCCTCGGCACGGCGGACACGCGCTGGGGTTCTTTGGGTACTGCAGAGAACATGACCCCGCTATTCCGGGGGAACCACGGGGAGTTTTGGCACTCGAACAACACGGGCGTCTATAAGAACTTCGCTGTGGGTTACTCGACGGAGCGCGAGTATGCGTGGTTGCCCCCTTCGTTCAGGGTAGCGGCAGGTGAGATCGTCGGAAATGTCCGGATTCAGATACTGGATCCGGAGAGCACCTTGGCGCTCTTCCCGAACGCGGACTATTTCGTCGTGTTTGGCCAGATCAACGAACCGGCCCCTGGCAGAGCCTCTCTCGGCTTCTACGAGGTCGTTCCTCGCGCGAAGGGCTTCAACAATGTAAGCGCGCTGCTCGCGCTGGTCTTGCGCCAGAACGCCAGCACGTGGGCAGGCGGAGACTCGTACCGGTACACAACCGTGACGTCCGGAGAAACGATCGGCATCAACCCCAACTATCCGAATGGCAATCCCTTCTGGGGCATGAGCGGCGGCGCTGTCGCAAACGTTCACTCGGCGGATGTATCGTCCGGTGGCGCTCTGCCCCTCATGGACGTTCAGGAGGTCGACGACAATCTCGCGTTGACGGGCCACAGGTTTGCGTGCGCGAATGGCGATGGCCTTCTCATCGTGAACGGGGCGCCTGGTGGAAAGCGACTCGTCGTCGACTCCCGCGACCCCGAGAATCCGAAGCGCTGCGAGACGCAGAACGTGGTGCCGGACGATTGCTCGAAGCTCCTGCAGGGCTTGCCGGTCACAATTGGGGAATGCCCGCCCTACTGACGACTGCGGCCGAGGCTGCTGGTGGGCAATTCGGTGGTTCCTTGTGAGCGAGAGGACGAGCTCGCCGCCTCAGCAGCGGTGAGCTCTCGGTGGGCTTCAGACGGCGTCGGCTGGAAGAGAGCCTTCTTGCGCCAGACGTGAGTCGAGGGCGGCGCGGGTGCCGGCGAAGTACTCGCTGGGCGAAACCCCGAGGTAGCGTCCGAAGGTCCGGTGGCACTGCGAGTAGCTACCGAAAAAGGAGAGCGCGGCTTGGGTCAGGTTGTCGCCGCGGTCGACGCGTTCGATGAAGCGCATCAAGCGTAGCCTCGCGCGGAACTCGACGAGCCTGAGACCGAGGTCGCGATGAAAGTAACGACCGAGGTCGCGGGCGTCGACGCGGACGGACTCGGCGAGCTGGTCGACCAAGAGGGTCGGGTCCTGGCGCATAGCGGCGAAGGCTCGACGGACGATAGGGCGGCCCGTGCCGAGTCGGGGCGCGCAGGTCGTGAAGAACTTAGCCACCAACTGTTCATGGGTTTCCGGCGAGTTCTCACGATCGAGGCTCAGAAGTTCGTCTCGCAGCGCCTCGAGATTCAGGTCGGTGAGCGAGAAGGGCTGACTCGAGGTCGAGGAGCGGTCACCGAAGCAGCGCTCCGCGAGCTCCGGCTCGAGGCCTAAGACAACGAGCTCGAGGTCGGAAGACGCCTCTTCGAGCACGTGATCCTGACCTGGGCGAAGGAAGAGGACTTCCCCCGCGCCCATCTCGAAGCTCAATCGCCCGACGCCCATTTGGGCGCGGCCGCGGAGCACGACATTGAGCTCGGGCTCTGCGTGGAAGTGGCGAGGGCGACGGAACGCTGGGCGGTGGAGCCAGGCTTGAGCCCGGTGCTTTTCGAGCATCGGAAAAGGCTGGAAGACCGGGTTCACGGGTTCCAGTTTAGTACGAACGGCAGCGAACGCCGGTGGGGGCGCTCCGGGTCGCCGGGAGAAATTCCAGGAAATGCGAGGTGGGCTGGGAGGCCAAGTGGCAGGTTTTTGGGGCCCTGATGATGACCAAGACCCGTCTTTTCGGTTCCCTGCGACGCGGAGCGCTGACTTTGTCCTTTCTACTGGCCTTTTTTGCCTGTGGAGCCGGACCTGAGGGTCCGATCGGGCAGGCGCCGAGCGGGGGCAGCTCGAGCGGTGGTGCGAGCTCTGGCGGAGCGCCTGCAGGCGGAAGCATGAGCTCGAGCGGCGGCGAAACGGCGAATCCGAGCGGCGGCACAGATCCGGGCGGCGGAGCGCCTGGGGTCGGTGGCGACGCGCCCGGGGGCGGCGGCTCGGGCGAGAGCGGCGGCGCGCCGAGCTTCGAGGGCCGCTTCGAGCTCCTGTTCCGCGACGATTTCGAGAGCTTCGACTCGAGTCGCTGGCAGCTCATGACGCACTCATGGGACACGAACATCGCGCTCTTCTCGAGCGAGTCCGCGGCCGTGGAGAACGGACAGCTCACGATCACTTTGCTCGAGGCCCCGGCCGGGACCACGGACGGGACACATGAGAAGCAGTTCCTCGGGGCCGAGGTGCGCTCGGTTGACGCTATCACCTACGGACGTGTGGTGACACGTGCCAAGCTGGCTCGGGGGAGCGCAGTCGTCTCCTCGCTCGTCACGATTTACACGCCCTGGCCCGCCGACAACTGGAACGAGCTCGACATCGAGAGCCTCGGCAAGAACCCCGAGGAGGTCCAGTTCAACGCGATGGTCTACACCGGGACCCTCCCGGCGACGAAGACCCCCGTCAGCCCGACCCAGGATCCCAAGAAATATCCCCTCGGCTTCGACGCGAGCGCAGACTTTCACGAGTACACGATCGAGTGGACGCCTGAGTCAGCCCGCTTCTTGGTTGACGGCGCTCTCGCACACGAGTGGACCTCGCGCATCGAGCTCATGAACCTTCCGCAGAACATCCTGCTCACGATCTGGGCTTCGAATAGCGCGGCCTGGGCGGGGCCAGTCGACGGCACGACCCTCGGCGCTCACGCGGTCTACGACTGGGTCGAGGTGTACGAGTACAAGTGAGGGCGCTGGAGGTTCGTTCTAACTTGCTTGCGTCGGGCAAGCTGCCTTACCTGTCAGCGCACTTGGACAAAGGGAACGCTCGACGGGTGCTCGTTGTCACCGATGTTGTTGGTGTTCGCATAGCCGAGGCGTCCGCCGCCTCCGTGGCCCCAGCAGCGGACTTGGTGGGGGCTTCCATTGACGACGGCGCAGGTGTGATTGTAGCCCGCAGAGATGGAAATCGCGGGGCCTCCAACGCTGACGTTGCCTGCGGTCGCGGGGTGCTCGTTGTCACCGATGTTGTGGGGGTTTCCGTAGCCGAGCTGGCCCCAGAGCGCGTGACCCCAGCAGCGCACGTCGAGGTCGGTGGTGAGGACGCAGGTGTGGGAGCCACCTGCGCTCAGGACGCGCACGTCAGCCCCGACGTTGACGAAACCGACGCTGGCGGGCGAAAGCACGGTCAAGGTGTTCGCGTAGCCGAGGCGCCCCGAGTCCCCACTTCCCCAACACTTCACGCCGAGATCCGTGAGTGCGCAGGTGTGGAGCTCGCCCGCGGCAAGACTGAGCACGTTCGCGCCGACGGGGACATTCCCAGCCGTCGCCGGGTGTTCATTGTCGCCGATGGTCTGTGTGTGCCCATAGCCGAGCTGTCCCGATCCGTTCGGCCCCCAGCATCGGACGGCCCCCGTGGAGAGTCTCGCGCACGTGTGGAACCAGCCCGCCTTGATTTCCACGACGGTGCCTCCAATGTTGACCGTTGAGACGCTCGAGGGGTGCTCGTTGTCACCGATGTTGTTTGTGTTTGCGTAACCCAGGGAGCCAAATTGCCCGAGGCCCCAGCAGCGCACCTGGCCCGTCGAGAGGAGCGCGCAGGTGTGATAAACGCCGGCGGTGAGCTGAGTGGCAGTACCGCCGAGGGAGACGTGAGCACCGACGTTCGGTTTCTCATTGTCTCCAATGTGAAGGGTGTGACCGCGCCCGAGCTGACCGTAGTCGTTCCGACCCCAGCAGCGCACGTTCCCCGAGGTCAGGAGCGCGCAGGAATGGTAGTATCCGAGCGCAAGCGACTCGACCTCGCCGCCGACCCAAACGTCGCCCGCGATCCGAGGATGTTCGTTATCGCCGATGTTGTTCGTGTTGCCGTAGCCGAGGACGCCGTATTCCCCGGCGCCCCAGCAGCGCACCCATCCGTCCTCCGTGCCGCAGGACTGACGACCTCCTGCTACGACCGGCGGCGGTTCGCAGGCGATGGAAAGAGCCCCCAAAAATAGAACCGAAGCGAACTCGAGGGCGCACCTCCGAGCTCGCATGTCACTCCCCCAGTGCATACTTTCCCAGTATCTCTTGAGGCGTCACTTCGGTCAATAGTCAGATGCTCGAAGAGCATCTCATGGGTAGCTCATGAGGCGGCCGTCCGCCGAGAGGCATCACTTTTTCTCCGAATTGCTGAGCCCAGGTCCCCTCGTTATTGTGATATGCCGAAAGGTGCCATGGGAGAGGTGGGACTCGCGCTCTTGATGATTTTTTCGCTCGGCTGGGGCGCATGGACGTGGAGTCCGTGGCCGAGGGCCCTGCGCGTCCGTCGGTCCTTCGATGCGGACGGGTGGCGAGTGAATGCGGCGCTTGCGCGGCACGCGCCGGCTGGCGTCCACGGGCTTCACGACGAGTCCTACGATCGCGGCCGTCCCGCGGCGCTCATGGATGTCTATTCTCCGGTCAAGGAAGAGCGCTTGCTCCCGGTCGTCGTCTGGATTCACGGTGGTGGATGGCTCGCGGGCGACAAGGGCCAAATCGAGAACTACGCGCGTATCCTCGCGGTTCGGGGCTACGTCGTAGTTACAGTCAATTACTCGCTTTCGCCCAGGAGGAAGTACCCGACGCCCCTTCGGGAGCTTGCCACTGCGCTCCGCTATCTCAAGGAGAACGCCGAGCGGTTCCAGATCGACGTTACGCGCTTTTTCCTCGCTGGGGACTCGGCTGGAGCCCAGCTTGCGGCCCAGCTCGCGAACGTCATCAGCTCCCCGAAATACGCCGCCCTCCTCGGCTTAGCGGCGCCTCTCGAAAGGCAGCAGCTCCTCGGGGCGCTGCTCTTCTGTGGTCGATATGACTTGAAGAGACCCCCATATGGAGATCTCGTCACAACGATGCTCTGGTCATACAGCGGTCTCCGAGACTATCGAACGAACCGCTCATTTTCGACGTTCTCGGTCGTCGACTACGTCACTTCCGAGTTTCCGCCCGCGTTCATCACCTGCGGGAACGGAGATTCTCTACTCGCTCAGTCTGTCTCCTTTGCGGAGAGGCTGAGCGAGAACTCAGTAGCGGTCGACTCGCTCTTTTTTCCAGCGAACTACGAGCCTTCTTTGCCCCACGAATACCAGTTCAACCTCGACTCACCGGAAGGAAAGCTGGCGCTCGAGCGAGCGGCGGCTTTTTTGGCTGAAGCCAGCCGCGCGGGAGCGTCGCGCGTGAAGGTGAGCTGAGGCTCGAGGGCTTTGGGGTGCGGCCGAGCGCCCGGGGGGTGCTCTCAGGCAGGCCCCGGGGCGCCGCGGGACGTCACGACTTCAGTTTGGACCAGGTGTCCTTGAGCTTTGCGCGGAGAAGATCGACGGTCTCGTCTGCGTCGCTGCCGAGCTCGTCGAGCTTCGCCTCGAGCTTCGCTATCGTCTGCTCTGCTTCCATCCAGCGCTTCCTGAGCTCCGAGGTCGCCTCTGATTGGACGAGGCGCGCCTGAAAAGTCGCATCTTGTGCCCAAGACTTGAAGTCACTGAGCTCTTTGTTGATCAGCTCTTTGATCGCCATACTTTTCTCCTTCTGGGGGAGAACCGGTCTGAGCTTCTCCCCAACGCGGGGTAGCATGCTGCACGCTCTCTCGAGTGTCCACGGGCTAGAGCGCATCCCAAAAAGTGAGATGCGCACAAAACACTTGGAACCCGTCGAGGCGAGGTGTTCGAGATCCCTTTCATTATCCATATGATAGGCAGAGGAGAGTTGCTCCATTGAGGCAAGAATTGCGCGCCGTCAGGTCTGGCTCTGCGACTGTTCGATTGTGAGCGCGCACCGGTGAAGAGCGTCTCGACAGAGATTGTTCTGGGAGTGTAGGCGCCATGCCTACGTCAGGAGCGTGGGGACTCTGTACCGCACAATTTTCGGGAATTGGGCCCGGCGGACAGATCACGCGGGCGGAGGGGACGGTGAAGTGATACTGTTCTGAACTCTGACGATGATGAGTGAGAAGCTGCGCCTTCGGCGGTTCGCCGTGTTCCTAGGGCTCGTACTGCCCCTGAGCTTTGCCTGCGGTTCTGGTAAAGAAGGACCAGCCGCGGACGCGGGGGACGACGCTGCTGTGAGCGGCGGGAGTCCGGGCAGCGGGGGATCTGCGGAGAGCGGAGGCTCGGCAGCGGGCGGTTTCACGTCAGAGGACGATGGTTTGATCTTCGTTCCGTCCGGGGGTGATACGGGCTCCGGCGGATCGGGGCCCGCTGTCAGCATCGTCGAGACGCTGCCGCCTGGGTTCACCGCATCGGAAGGGGCGGCTGATGGATTGGACGCGGCGGATTTGCGAGGCGGATTCCGCCTTGTGGGACCGCTTGCGGACCTCGCTTTGGAGGAGCCGCCGCCTTGCGCGAACGTACTGCGCGTCTTGATGCGCGATTTCGTCACCTTCGATCATGCGGACTTCGGAGGCGGGAAAGGCGCGCAGCTCGGGCTCGTCGCCGAGACCTTAGGTGACAATCGCAAGCCGGTTCCGACCGAGGCTTACCCGCGCGTCGCGTCGAAACTCGACGAGTGGTACTCGAACGTCGAAGGGGTGAATGTTCCGTACGTCGTTGACCTCTGGCTCGAGCCGGAGGACGGAAAGTTCATCTTGGACTCGAGTCGATTCTTCCCGCTCGATGCGGTGGGCAGTGACGAGAAGCAGAGAGATCTCGATCGGGTTCGTCGGAACTTTGGGTTCACGACGGAACTGCACACGGCCTTCGAGTACAAGGGAGGCGAGATGTTCACGTTCCGCGGGGACGATGATGTGTTTGTTTTCGTCGACGGAAAGCTGGTCGTGGACCTTGGCGGCGTTCACAACGCTCTCGAGGGATCGGTCGAGATCGACTCGCTCGGCCTGACCCGTGGTCAGGTGTACACATTCGACCTATTTCAGGCCGAAAGAAACCCTGTGGGCTCGAACTTTCGTCTCGAGACGACCCTCGATTTTACGGAGTGCGGGATCATTCTCCCGGTCGACGAGATCAAGTAACGGCTATTCGCCCTCTTCCCACTCGACGGCCATGAGGGCCGACGCGGGGGAATTTTGGGGGCGGACCGTGACCTTGGCGTCTACGCCACCGGAGATCATCA
The DNA here is from genome assembly GCA_023428245.1 of Pseudomonadota bacterium. Lineage (GTDB taxonomy): Bacteria > Myxococcota_A > Polyangia > Polyangiales > Polyangiaceae > NIC37A-2. The sequence continues at coordinate 18,567 of JAEYYX010000080.1, read as the reverse complement.
GCACGGCTGAGGCGGAGCCTGCGACGTCCTCCCACATCTCGGGCGTAGCGCCGGGGATCGAGACGTTCATGCGCACGAGCCCCGAGCCCCGCTCGATGACGTCATATTCGCTGTGGCGAATGAACGTATCCATCACGCGTCCAAGATGTGACAGGACGAACGAGGGCGTCGTCAGGCGGAGAATGAACTTATAGACTGCGGTGATGTCTTCGTGAGTCGAGAGATAAGCGACCCGGCGCAGGATGTCGGGCTGACCCGGAGCCTGCGCTCGCACCGAGCGGAGTAGGCCCGTGTACCAGCTGATCGGATACCAGCCGCCGGAGACGATGGCGCCGTAGACAAAGGCATCTTTGAGCTGCTTCTGGAGGGAAGCGAGCACGCGCTCGCGCGCAGCACTCCCAAGGACTTCGCCCGACGCATGCAAAATGCTGCGGAAGGACTGCCCGCGAATCTGATTCTCCGGTGTCTCCGCGGCTTCCCCCACCGTCTCCAAAGGTACCATCCGGAGCGGGTCTTCACTACCGACAGCGCGCCGGGGCCGCGGAGTCGGGGGAGCCGGGCGTCAGCTCCCGTTCATTCGTGGATGACGCGAGTAGGAAAATGTGAGTCTTTGGGCTTCTCCTTCCGTTCGACCTTCTCGCCGAACAGGCCGTCGGAGCCGGATCGGCGCTTCTCTTCGTACACCAGCCACTTTCCATTCTTGTTGTGCCACTTCTGGTGAATGCGCGTGACCCTTAGTGTGGTGTCGTCCTCCAGAGTCCAGGAGACTTCGACCTCTGCTTCGGCCTTTGTCGGTTCGGTGAGGACGAGGCCCGCGAGTTCGGTGTCGACGATGCGAATCTCGCTGTGCCACTTCGCGTGGCGCCTCATGAAATCCTGAAGAGTGTCGGGATCAGCGCGCTCCAGGGCGATATCCATACGACCCCAACGCGCCGCCATGTTCATCTCGCGCGTCGCTTCGTTGGCCTTGCTGTAGGGGGTCTCGGGAGCGGGACAACCCGAAAGGCCCAGGAGGAGGACGAGGGCGAAGAGGTTCGAGACACGTAGCATGTTCGCCTGGAGTCTTAGCGCTCTGGTCGTGGCGAGGGAAACTTCTCTTCGGGAGACGGGTTGTCCCGAGAGAGGCACCCGGAGCCTCAGAGATCGTCGTAGAACAAAGGCTCGCGATTCCGCACGTAGCGGTAGACGAGCTGGCGAGCTTCCTGGCTCAAGTCGACGAAAATGGCGCCGAAGCCGGGGGCGGCGTCCCCGGCACTCGCCTCGCGGGTCCAGCGTACCGCACCTGCCGCCTCGAACTCATAGCCGCCGGGCAGAGTGACGCGGATCCAGAGGGGCGTCCCGGGCTTCGGGATCTCATAAGTCGCTATGAAAATGCCGCCGTCGTCGACGACGTCATTTCCACTCAGACCTTTGAAGAAGTTCGTGTCGCTGTGCGCGCCGAGGTTTGCTTCGACGAGGACGCTCCCCGGCGGCCTTTCAGCCGGCTTCGAGGGGGTAGCTGGTCTTTTCTGAGGCTCGGGTGGCGCCTGAACGATGGACGGGGCGACGGTGGTCTCAGCAAACGCGGCGTTCTTCTTTTCGCGGTCTCGGCGCTCGGCGTCTACGAAAGCGGGGACCTCTCGGGAGAGCGCCGTTTGGTCGAGGGCCGCCGGGGGAACCTCGCGAGAGAGGGCGGTCTGGTCGAGGCCGGCGGCCGTCGCCTTTGCTTGGGGATTGATCTTGCCGATCGGACTTGAGCTCGGCTCACTCTTGCGCGCTTCCGGCTCGGCGGGGCGCGAGGAGATGACGGTTTGGGTGTGGGCCGGGCGTTCGGTCGTGCCGGTCTTGACCGGGACCTGAGCCGTGGACTGGGCGGCGGCCTTGGGAGGAGTCGAGGCGCTGATCGAGCGGGAGAGGCGATGCAGGAGGCCGAGCGCTTCGGCAACGTGCGCCGTGGCGTCGTCGACGACAGGGTTCGAGCTCGGAACGAACTGCAGCGCGGCGAGCGCCTTTTGCACGTGCCCGAGAGCAAGAGGCACGCTCTCGCTCGCGGTGCGGCCGAGCGCGACCTCGATGCTGTGGAGGGCCCCCATGGCCATCGCTACAGGGGGCGCCACGGAGTCAATCAGACCTCCGGCCTCCGCCGATTGCAGCAGGCCGAGGGCTCCGGCTAGTTTCTCTCGCGCAATCTTCGCCTCCTGCACGATTTCGGTCATGCCCGCCGGCCCGCTCGACATAAGCGGTATTAGAGCAGACCAAGAGAGACCCGGGCAAGCGCTGAATACTTGGTCATTTCGGTCGCGACCTGCTAGCCGGGGAGATATGGCAGCCGGATCGGCGCAATTAGGACCGCTCGAGGCGAGCGGGGTCGCCTTCGTGCGAGGCCGGAGCCCCAGTGAGGAGGACCTGGTCGAGAGCGGTGGTTCGCGCCCGTTTCGGACGCTCTTGCGGGGGGACCAGCGTTTCGACCCGAGCGCCGCTCACCGGCACATCCTGCTCTTCGACGACGTCCATAAAGCCTATCATGCCGATCAACCGGTCCTCAAAGGACTGAGCCTCGGCATCTCACGGGGTGAGTTCGTCTTCATCACGGGCCCGTCGGGGGCGGGCAAGAGCACGCTCCTTCGCATGATCTACGCCGCGGAGAAGGCGGACCAGGGACGGATCCTTTTTATGGGGCGAGACGTGTGTCGGCTGCTTCCGGCCTCGATCCCCTACCTCCGGCGGAACATCGGAGTGGTGTTTCAAGATTTCAAATTGGTCCCGAACTGGACCGTATTTCGAAACGTCGCTGTTGCCCTCGAGGTCCTCGGTGTCCCGACCAAGATCGTCCGCCGCCGTGTGGGCGAGGCGCTCGAGCGGGTCGGATTGAGTGGGCGCGGGGACGACAAGGCAGGTGTGCTGAGCGGTGGAGAGCAGCAGCGAGTTGCTATTGCCCGCGCTATCGTAGCGGAGCCAGCGCTCCTCCTGGCAGATGAGCCGACGGGAAACCTCGATCCTCAGCTGGCCGTGGATATCCTTGGGCTCTTCGAAGACATCCACGAGACAGGGGTCACCGTGCTCTTCGCGACTCATGATCGCTCGCTCCTCGACATTCGTCCGCGTCGGGTCGTCGTACTCGACGAAGGCCGCACGACGGATGTGAGGACGGGACTCAACGACGACGCAGCGCTCCTTCGGTTGAAACGGGATTCGGGATATCCGCGAGGCGAGTAGTCCGATGTTAGAACGTGCTCTTCGTGCGGCGTTCGCCGATTTGAAGCTGAACTTGCTCAGTGTGTTCAGCGTGGCCGTGGCCTTTGTCTGCTTGGCGGCGACTTTGCTCGTCTTGGTCAACGTCGACACCGTGAAGCGCCGCTACGCTCAGACTGGTCATGCCTCGGTCTACCTGAAGGCGGGCACGAACGAGGAGGCGCGGGCCGCCGTAGAGCAAGCTCTCCGGCAGGCTCCTGGTGTGCTCGACGTGACCTTTGTCTCTTCGGAAGAGGCCCGGCGCGAGGTGCTCAGGAGTACGAACGACGACGCCTTGGCGCGGCTGCCAGAGGATGCGTTCCCCGCGTCACTCGAGGTCAAACTAGCCCACCCGGATGCGCCGGATCGCGCCAATGAGCTGAAGACGCTCCTCGAACAGCTCCCGGATGTCGAGGGGGTCGAGACCTATCGAGCTTGGGTCGACCGACTCGAGAAGCTCCTCTCGGGTGGTGTGATGGCCGCGCTCATCTTGACGCTGGTGGTACTCGGCGCCGTAGTCAGCGTGGTCGGATCGACAATGAGAATGGCGCTCAGTCGGCGCAGCACTGAGGTCGTCGTTCTCAAGATGGTGGGAGCGACCGATGACTATGTGCGTGGTCCGTTCATCGTCGAAGGCGCCCTCCAAGGGGGCATTGGTGCACTCGCTGCGGTGAGTCTGCTCGGGGCCCTGTTCCTTCTTCTCCGCGACGCGCTCCATAGCGCCTTTGGGGAGCTGTTTGGGGTCAACCTTCACTTTTTGCCCTGGTTTACAGTGCTCGGACTTGTCCTCCTCGGGGCGCTCCTCGGGGCCGTGAGCGCGCTCTTCAGCATGCGCCGGCTCATGGGGGAATTCGCGTGAAACGCGGGCGCGTCGTCGCGAAGCCTCTTCGGAGCGCTTCAAAGGGCGCGGCGCTTGCTTTGACCATCGTCCTGGCCTCTGCGGGAGCGGTGGGCGCGGGCCCCCGGGAGCGTTCGGACCTGAGCGAAGCCGTGCGGACCTACGACGAGCTCGTGAAGCGTGAGCATTCGATTGAAAAATACCTCGAAAGCACGAGCGAAGACTTTGAGCAGCTCCAGCTCCGCGTCACGCTTCGAGGGCGCGCTTATTATCGTCTCACCCGAGGTCTTCCGATGACGGACCTGTTCGCTTACGCGTCGCTCGTTGAACGGACCAAACGAGCGCTGCTCGCGGATCTGAAGAAAGCGGAAGCGCTCGAAGGCGAGAGAAAGCGAGCTGAGGGGAGACTTCGCGAGGTACGAGAGGCGCGCAAAGCGCTCGCCGTGACCGAGGAAACGCGCAAGGCGCTTCAAGCCCAAACGGAGCGCGAGCGTGCGTTCGATCTGGCGTTTTCTGGCGGAACCGTTTCGAAGTCGCATACAGCGATTTACGGAGCGCTCACGCCTCACGGGTTCGGTGGTGAGACTTTCTCTTCCCTGAAAGGAGAGCTGCCGTTCCCCGTGCCTGGCCGGGCTGAGGTAGAGGTCGTGCGACGTTCCTATGCGGAGGGGCCTGGGTTGGTCTTGCGCACCGCGATCGGAACGCCGGCTCGCAGTGTCTATCAAGGGCGCGTCGCCTTTGCAGATCACTATCCGGAATACGGAAACACCGTAATTATTGATCACGGAGAGAATTACTTCACTGTGACCGCCGGACTGAGCAGCATCGACGCGCGGGTCGGGGAAGAAGTCGTCGCTGGTGCGCGCCTCGGAATCGCCGGGATCGTCGACGGGCGCGCGGAAATCTACATCGAGATTCGTCGAGGTCGCGACACCCTCTCTCCGAGTGAGTGGTTCGGCATCTGAGCTTCCTCCTCTCACGAAAGGGCCGTGCGGCCGCGCTCTTCGGCTGCGCATCGAAATTTGTGAGGTGAGGGCTGAGCAGCTACCGTACCTCGCATGTTTCGAAACCTGCTCGGCAGCAGTGCGCTGGTCTACGTCTTCTCCGTAGGGCCGGCGTGGGCGCAGCCGACCGCAGCGTTCCCCGATGATCCGAGTGGCGCCCCGCGCGCTCCGGCTCGCTCTCCCAGACCACCCGCGCCACCCGCGCCTCGACCAGCGGCGCAGCTTCCCGCGCCAGCTCCCGAACCCGCGCGACCAAAGTCCGCGCCCCCGAAAGCGGCCGCGCCAGCGCCCCGGCCCGCCCCAGCTCGACCCGTCACTCAGCAGCCTGCGCCTCGCCCGGCTGCGCCGCCCGCACCTCGCCCAGTGCCTCAGAGAGCTCCTCAGTCTCAGAGAGGGCGCCCCTCGATCGATCCGAGCTCGCTCGGCTTTCGTCCGCCGGCGCTACCCGCCTACGGGAACCTTCAGCCGCCAGCGGGGTACGTCGAGAGAAGTCGGCCCGACCTCGGCGCCATCGTGAGCGGAACGTTGGTGTTCGGATTCTCGTACGCCGCGGGGATCATCGCGGGCAGCGCCGATCAGAGCGGCGCCGGTTCACTCGCGTTCGTTCCCATGCTCGGCCCCTGGCTCGCCATCGGGCAGCAGGATTTCAGTTGTTCGATCGAGACTACGGAGGAGTCGATCGAGAGATGTCAGAGCCAGATCGTGAGTCAGGCGGCGATCGTTGCGACCTACGCTGCGGCGGGTGTGGCCCAGGTGCTCGGCGTCGCATCGATCGTGCGCGGGTTCGTTTCGCGTGAGCGGCTTTGGGTTCGGGAGGACTTGGCGCGGAAGGGGCGGTCTGGGGTAGCGTGGACTGTCTTTCCTTATGCCTCTTCCGCCACGGCGGGCGTCGGGATCAAAGGGATGTTTTGAGGCGCATCTTCGCCCGTCCCGGGGCGGCCGGGGGAAAGTCCGTGCACGATTGAGACGTGCTATCGTCGCTCGGAGCCGCATCGATGGCGCTTTGGACGGCGCTCGGGGCGGCTGTGACGGTGTGGGGGTGTGACGGTGTGGGAGTGTGACGGTGTGGGAGCGTGAAGGTGCGGCTTCTCGGGACGCCGCAGGTCGGCCCCATCGGAAAGCCAGCTCGGTGCGTCCGGTGGTCGTTCGAACCCGGAAGGGGGATGAGCGAACTGTGCCGGACCCCGGGGGCGGTCATCGAGAAAGAGGGCTCGAGAAAATCCCTCGCACGTTTTTTTTGACGCAACGGGGAAGACGGTGCGGCCGAGCCCTGTACTAGTCGGTTTTTTCGTCCTCTCCGGGGCCAGACCCCCGGGATTTCCCTCCCCTTTGGGTCGGTGCTAAGGTTTTTCATTCCAATGGCAGAGCTGAAACTCGTTGTTCCTCCTCCGGGCTCCGCGTCAGAGCTCGATGGTTCCGGTGTCGCCGAGAGCGGCTCGTCCGATCGGGCGCAGTTCCTCGCGGGACAGATGACGCGAGATGAGTTCTTGGACCTTCAGGTGGAGCGCGCCACGAAACACTTGGAAGGGACGATGGCCGAATCGAGGCTGACGACCCTGCGTGAGATGCTCAGGCTCCAGCTCGAACTCGACCCGGTTCTCGCCGGACTCGCGTCGCGCTCGATGGCCGTCTCCTAAACTCCTCAAGTACGCGCGCTCCCTCGCTCCCCTTCCGGGGCATCTCGAGCCGAGCGACGTCGCCTTTTCGAGATGTACTCTCGCGAAACCAGCGCCGTCTGGACGCCTCTCGGCTCCATCGAGCCGGAGCGGCTCGAAAAAAAGTTCGGCCGAGCGACGCGGCGGGTCGTCGAGCGCGCGATTGAGTGCGAGCGAGCCCCGTCGGTCTGGGGTCTCGACAAGAAGCTGTTTCGGTCGGCGCTCGAGGTGTCGGTGCCTCGAGATCACGCGGTGGCGGCGGTGCGGGGCCTGCTCGGGGCACAGCGGGCGCTCAAAGCGGCGCGATCCTATGAGCGACTGAGAGACGTTCCGGATCTGGTGCCGCCTGTGCCGGACGAGATTGCCGGTGAACATTTTCGGATCTGGTCGAGCTACTGCCTGAAGCCGCGGCCTCCCGGTCCTCTCGGGTTCGAGTTGCTCCGGGTCCGGCGCGAGGACGTGCCTCGGGCCGTGAGGGAGTTGTGGTCGAGGATCTTCCTGGAGTCCCGGCTCGAAGCTTTGAGTGCGGAGGTCAGGCGCGCGGAGGTGGCGATCGGGCTGGTGCCGGATGACCCTGAGTTCGAGGCCCTCTTGGGCGAGCTCGAACGAAGCGTCGACAAGGAGAAGAAGCGGAGAGGGCTGCCGCTTCCGAGCCTGCTCCCGGACAGTCGATTCGTCTGTGCTCTTGAGGCGAGCTTTCTCGGCATGGGCGCGGAGGCCTTTGGACAGGGCCTCCGGAAGTTGGACCGGCGCGCTACGCGAGAGCCTTTGATCATCTTGGGCGCTTCTGAGATCGCGCTGTCCTCGGACCAGGTCGAGGCTCTTCTCGTAGCACGGGAGAGCCCCCTCGAGCGTCTTGCTCTCGAGCTTTCGCTGGGCGCGCCGGGGCGCGATCCGAGTGAAGGGCTCCGGCCGGCCCGCGGCCTCACCGAGCTGAAGCGCTTGTCTCGAGCCATTTGGGAGCTTCTCCTGCGCGCTTCCGAAGCGGTGCGCCTCGAGGAGAAAAAGAAGGCGCTCTCCGCGCGAGTCCTCTCGCGCTCGACCTGGATGCGCGAGATGGACCTCGCCATCTTGCCCGATGACGGGCTCAAACAAACGCTCACGGAGCTCACGGAGCTCACCCGAAGTACGGCGGAGCTTGCGGCGGAGAGCGAGCTCCTCGCGGCGCTGCACATCGCGAGCTACCTGAGCCTCACGGGGCTGTCGCTTTGGGTGCTCGAAGCGGGACTCGAGCTCCCAACTTTGGCGCCGCTCGTCGCCTTTGAGGAAGCGATGAGCCGGGTGCGCGTCGACTCGAAGGCGAGAGAGGCGCTCGTCAGAGGTGAGGCCCCGCCTGAGGGGCCGGGTCTCAGGGCGCTCGAAGCTTTTTTTGCAGTGCATCGTGAGCTCTTTGGAAGCGCGGCGGGTTCCGTGCTCCCCGCGCGTCTGTTTTCGGCGGCGCAGGGTGCCCTTGAGCGTTCTGTTTCGATTGCCGCTCTGCTCGAGCGAGCTCAGGTCCAAGCTGATCGCCAAATCGCTCACTTCGAGGAAAATCGGCCGCGTCCGATCGGCGCGAGCCTTTCTCCCCTCAGGGCTCAGACGCGAGCGCTCATTGCCCTCCGAGAGGTGGCGCGGGATCTTGAGGTACGCGTGTCTGAGATGGTCCTTCTTGTTGCTCGCGACATCGATCGAAGGCTGGCTCGGCTCGAGCCCGGTGTGGAAACGCTCGGGGCCTATTTTGCGACGGCGGCGGAGCTCTCCGCTGCTGTGGACATGCGGGGACGAGGACTTCGGACACGGACCGCTTGGAGGAAGGCGGACGTAGAGGTCGCGCGGCCAGATGCGGGAACGAGTGAGACAACGCCATTTCTGGGACTCGCCCAGAGGCGCGGCTTGCCCGAGTTGCTTCGGCTCGCCTATGAGGACGATCCCTTGCGTTACGCGGGGCGAGCGACGGATACCCTCGCGTCGAGCGCGCGAATGCTCGGAAGGACTGTTTTGTTATGAGAACTTGGGTGCTGAGAGTTTTAACAGTGGCGCTCTCGGCGACCGCCTGTGTTCATGCGCCGGAGATCCGCGATCTGCCGAGGCTCGAGGCGCGGTTCGGAGCGGCCCCGGAAGAGCCGCAGCAGCCGGAGCAGAAATCCCAGCCACCAGACAAAACGGTGGAGCGCGCCGCTCAGGTTCCCGATCCTGCCCCCACGCGGACGCGAGCCTTCGTCCGGATGAACCTGAAGTTCGAGTCTGGCCGGGCGAGTCTCGTCCTCGCCGTCCCCGTGGAGCTGAACGAGGAGACGGCTGCCGCGCGTCGGTTTGGTCGTTTTGCGCTCGAGGCGATGGAAGGAGAGCGTCTCGTCGAGAGGGTGCGCTTCGATTTCCCGCTGCTCGCCCCGACGGACAAAGAGTCGCGGGCGTTTGAGCAAGGGCTGACAACCAAGACGACGGTCCTCTTCCCGGATCTCGGCGATCGGACCGAGCTCTTCTTGGTGGATGGCGAGACTGGATCGAGGGAAAGGTTCCCCTGGCCCGGGGCGAGCGTGAGCGAGGACGCGGAGCCAACTTCTGACGCGGAAGCGCCTTGAATGTCTGTGCCAAGAACCTCGCGTGAAGCGGGGTTTCGGCCTTCCGTGTGCGCGGAAGCGGCCTGCAGGAGGAGAGACGAGCCCGGGGCCGCGTGTTTGCCAGAGGGCCCTCATCGGGTGAGACTCCCCTTTGACCCATGAAGTGCGAGAGTTGCGGCCACGAAAACATTCAGGGCGCCCGTTTTTGTGCAGGCTGCGGCGTGCAGCTCCCGACCAACGGCCCGAATGAGGGTTGGATCGGCAAGTTGATCGGCGGTCGCTTCCGCGTGACCCGCGTGCTCGGAGAGGGCGGCATGGGCGTTGTGTACGCCGCGGAGCAGCAGATGGGCTCGACGGTGCGCAAGGTGGCGATCAAGACCCTGCACGCTCACCTCTCCCACGACCCAAGTATCCTTGCGCGCTTCCATAGGGAGTGCGGCACGGTGGCGGAGCTCGAGCACCCGAACACGATCAAGGTCTACGATTTTGGACAGACCGACGACGGGACCTTGTATATCGCGATGGAGTTCGTCGAGGGCCGTGCTCTCGATATCATCATCGCCGAGGCGGGAGTGCTCGCACCGGAGCGTGTCGTACGCATCCTCGAGCAGGTCGCCGGAGCTCTCGACGAGGCTCATGGCAAGGGCATTGTGCATCGCGATCTCAAGCCTGAAAACGTCGTGCTCGGGACTCGACTTGGTAAGCCAGATTTCGTCAAAGTGCTCGATTTCGGCATCGCCGCACGACGCGCGTCGAGTGACGAGGGCAAGGAGCGCAAGCTCACTCAGCAGGGCATGGTGCTAGGAACACCTCCCTACATGAGTCCGGAGCAGTTTACCGGGCAGGAACTCGATCGTCGCAGCGACATCTACTCGCTCGGCATTATGACCTATGAAATGCTTACAGGTCGGTTGCCCTTCGAGGCTCAGACGGCCTGGCAGTGGGCGACGGAGCACATGACGGCGCAGCCGTTCCCGATCGAGCAGACTCCGAACGGAAAAGGCATTCCTGCTTCGATGGTGGCGGTCGTGATGCGCGCCTTGGCGAAACGTCCGGAGGATCGTTACGAGACAGCCGGTGAGTTCGTCCAAGAGCTCAAGGCCAGTATCGGGGGGGATAACGCTGCGCTCAGTGTGGCACGCACGGAACTGGTGGGAGCTGTGCCGCGCTCCCAGGTCCAACCTGCCTCTTTCAGCGAACGAGGCGCGACGGGGACCGAACACGCGATCAGCGCGACCCAGGATTTTGCGATCCCGGGGGAACGAAAAGGGGGCATCGGGCTGGTGGTAGGCCTATCGGTACTCTTGGTCGCCGGTGGCGCGGGCGCGTTTTTTGCCTGGGGCGGGGGCGGCGCGGCCCCTGCAGGAGCAGGCGGAGGGCTGACGAATACGGCCGGGACCTCCGAGTCGGAGGCGACCGGCGGGAGCTCCCAAGCTTCCGGGTCAGGTGGCGCCGAGACCTCGAGCGGCGGATCTGCCGCCTCACAATCACCCACTAGCCCACCTGCGGCAGGAGGGACGAAGGCGACGGGAACTGGAACGGCGGCCGGAACAGGGTCAGGATCGACTACGGTGAAGCCGACGACTCCCCCGACGAAGCCTGTTGAAACAAAGCCAGTCGAGACGAAGCCGCCCGAAACAAACCCCGTTGAAACAAAGCCGGTCGAAACCGGCCCCAGTTGTGATAGCTGCCGTACACTCGCGGAAGCTGGCAAATGGTCCCAAGCAACAGCGGCGTATGGGGCCTGTGATGCGAAAGGGAAGAGCGCTTGCACAGCTGTTGCGAGTCGCGCTGCGAGTAGTCAGGTGAAGGACGCCGGCACGAACTGTGCGAAGATCCGTTCGATCGTGAGCGGGGCGAAAGGGGTCGGCGTTTCGGTCAAACGGCTCGATGAAGCCGCCGCTTCTTGCAAATGACCCCCTCCTCCGGCGCTCAGCTGGAGACGGAATTTCTTTAAGGTTCAGAATTCACAGCGAAATTCTGAAAATTGGGAATCCAAGGATTCGCTGCCGTCTTCTTGACTCCCCGGGGTTCGACTGCATAAATGGCTCTGGCTTCGGGAATAACCCGGGCTTAGAGAAATCCGGCGAACTGTCGTTCGTGTTTCATAGGTCTGGCAAATTTCGTTCGAAGTAGAAGCCCAGGATTCGTTTCGATGGATCGACATATGAGTTGGAAGGAGCTTTGCTGCTCCGATCTCTACCGAGGGCTTTGGGTTGCTCTCGATAATTGCCGCTACGACGCCAAGACCAAGAAGCCCCTCGCCGGGGTTGTAGTCGACGCGGACGAGGAGCTCGCCGAGCTCGCGCGGCGGATGCGCCAGAACGGGCGCTGTTCTTGCGCGATTCTCTTCTGCGACGAAGATCCGCTCGCGACCCCCGCGGCGACCCCCGCGGCGCGAATTGCTTGAGCGAAGAGCCGAAGCACCGGAAGGTCACTCAGGCTTTCCTGTCGCCCACCTAAAGCCCCTTTCTTTCCACTTACGAGCGTCGTGAGATGGGGGAGGGTGTGTGCTGGGCACGCGGCGGCGAATTCGCCCTGGCGGCGCGCTTTCCTTCTCAGAAGGGGCGGGGCCCGAGGTTACTTCAGCTTGGGTTTGAGCATGGCGCGGCCACTCTCGATGACGACCTCGAAGTCGACCTTGCGCCCGTTCGATTTGGCGAGGAGCTGTGCCTCGGTTTCGCGGAGACTCTTGGCGAGCTTCTCAAAGCTCACGGGGGAAGCATTCGTCTGGGCCCGAGCGCGCTGATAGCCTTCATGAATACTGCGAATCTGATCTTCCGAGAGCGTTGAGCTCACCTCGCGGCGAGGCGGTCTTAAGGACGCGGGACGCGGGGCCGGGCGAGGAGGGGGGCCCAGGCTCGCTCCTGCGGCGGTGCTCGTTCGAGGAGGAGGCGGCATCGCGTGAGTAAGCGGTTTGTGAGAGGGTGAACTCACACCCCCCGGGGGCGGGGCTGGTCGTGACGAGCCGCGAGTGATCGGGACTGTCACGCTGGCGACGACAGGAGAAGGCGCGCCGGGAGGCGTCGGCGTGCGCGGTCGCTTTGGAGGATCCGTGAGCGCGATCGGACGCCAGGAGGGGATGCGCGTTTGCGGCTTGGGGTCGCTGTCGGGGCGAGCGGGCGCTGCAGGAGCTACCGGATCGCGCGGGGCTCTTGCCACGGGGGCCGGGGAAGCGTGCGGGGCGGGAGCGACGGGATCGACGGATCGACGTGGGGCCACAGGTGCGCGGGGCACGGCGTCGAGAGAAGCGGGGCTTGCGCCGGGTGAGCGAAGCTCCGCACTAGCCTGGGGTCTCGGAGGCAACGGAGGCACCGCGGGCGGCGCGGCTTTTGGGCGGATTGCCGGAGGAAGAGGGAGGTCTCGAGTCTCGCCCTCCCCCTCGCGCTTCCCGAGTCGTGAAAGGAGACCACCAACAGGAGGCTTTTTCGTCGCCTCGTCGAGCGCTCGTTCGAGCTCGGCGTCGAGATCGGCGCCAGCGTCGAGAAGCTCGGCAGCGGCCGTAGCCAGATTTCCCATCTCGGCTTTGAGCGGCCTATTTTCGACGGGCGGCTCCTCAGTCGCTTCGGGAAGCTTGGTTCGCTTGGTATCGTCGAAGAAGGACGGATCGAGGCTGCCGATGGTGCGTTCAGCCTTGAGCTTGTGACGCTTGTAGGTTCCGTTTTCGATCTCGCGACAGATGCGGCCCCAGTATTGCTGCATCGTGTTGTAACGCTGGATCAGAGTTTGGAACTTGAAGCGCTTGGCGGTGTTGTTGAAGCGGACCTTACGGAGGTCCTGGATGCGCCGCTCGACGTCTTTGCGCGGTACAGTGGGCTCGGTTCGCTCGAAGCCCATGAAATACTGTTCATAGAGCGCACGGAGCCGATCAATCCGCGTCTCGAGTTCGCTGATTTGGATGTCGATCTCGTCCAGGTTCACGCTCTAGGGGCCTCGCTCGGGGACGCGTCGAGTTGAACGTCGGCTCGCTCGGCGCGTCGGGGAAGTGTACCTGTGAGGGGGCGCTTTGGGTATTGGTCCAAGGTCCAGCGCGTCGAGGATGCCAGGCCGGTTCCAACAGCCCCGCAGGGCAGCGAGCGCTGAAGAGGAGAGAGGGAGCTCCCCCCGGGGACCTCATCGCTGGGTTTCGTAGAGGATACGAAGGCCATCGAGCGTCAGAGAAGGGACGACCTCCTCGATGCTCGTCGTGTGTTCGGCGATCAAGCCCGCGAGTCCGCCCGTCGCAAGAACACGGGGCTTTCGCGTCATTTCCTGGCTGATTCGCTCGACGAGTCCGTCCACGAGGGACGCATAGCCAAATACGATGCCCGACTGGAGCGCGTGTGTGCTGTTCTTTCCGATGGCGCGCCTTGGAGCGACGAGGTCAACCTTCGATAAGCGCGCGGCGCTCGTGACGAGGGCGTCGAGGCTGATCTGAATGCCGGGCACGATCGCGCCGCCGATGTAGTCGCCTGTCTCCGAAACGCAGTCGAAAGTGGTCGCGGTCCCGAAGTCGACGACGATGATGGGCCCGGGGCCGCGCGCGCGCGCGGCGATAGCGTTGACGATGCGGTCGGAGCCGACTTCCCGCGGACTGTCGCTTTGAATGCGGATGTTCAGCTTCACGTTGGGCTCACCGACGATGAGCGGTGTCGTGTCGGTGACGACACGAGTGCCTTCCGCGACCGCGCGCGTGACCTGAGGCACGACGCTGCACAAGATCGAGCCGGTCAGTTCGAGCGGAGCAATGCCGTGGAGCTCAAGGAGCTGCTTGAGGAGTAAGGCTTGTTCGTCGGAGCCGCGCCGGCGCACTGTCTCATAACGGAAGGTCGCCTTGAGGTTCTCGGCGTCGAAGACACCCGCGACGATGTTCGTGTTGCCGATGTCGAGAGCGAGGAGCACGCCCCGTCTTTACGCTAGCCGGCCCGGCCCGTCACCGGGCGGCGCATCGGGAGGCTGGAACGGCCCATCCGAGCTGGTACGGAAGGTCGGGGGAGGAGCTTCCCTCTGCGCAGTTGAGTCCCGTTCGCCGCGGTCCGTGGATAGAAGGAGGCCGTGATAGCGAAGCGGTAGTTGGCGAGTTCAGGGGAAGGCTCGGCTGGGCTCAGGCTCCTGTGATGGACCGGGGCCAAAAGAGCACAGAATGCTCCTCGGGTTTCTGGATTGCGCGGTGTTTTCCTCGCGAAGTTCAGTTGTCGCTCGCGTCAGATGTCGCTTGGAGTTTTCGCGGGCTCTGGCGCCTCTGGAGCGCCCTTCGGGACGGGGAAGGCTGCTGGTTTTTCGACTTGGACGGGATCGATGAGGTCGCCTGCTACGAGCAGCTCGAAGGGACCCGTCGCTTGACCCAGGATGACTTTCTGTCCGGCGAGCTCGGGTGCGTCAGAGAGAGCGAAGAAGAGGACGGGCGCGCCTTGAGCGTAGGCGGGGCCGATCCCGAACTCGGAAGCCTGAGGTGGCAGCAGCTCGATCTCGTTCGGAATGAGAGGGGCAGCGCTAGCTGGAGGGGCGCTCGGTGCCCATTCAAGGAGGTACCCTGGGCGGGTGGCCCGGATAGGGCCGCCGGGGCTCTTCGACAAGAGGTCGAGCACCTTGCGCGCGGTGTGAGGGGCGCGTTTCAGGTCGAAGGTGAGCGAGAGCGGACCCAAATCGCTCATCATCGAGACCGCGACGGGATCGGCTGCGGGGATGCTCTCCGGGAGCCAGCGCGGCTCACATTGGGGCAGAGTTTTTCCGAGCAGAGCGAGCGCACGACGGGCGGCTCGCCCGAACGCGAAGGCGTTTGGACCTTGGACTTGGCAATAGCGCTCAACGAGAGAATGAAGCTCTGCTTGACCGAGTGCGCCGGCAGCATCGAGGGCGGCGAGCTCGGTGAGAGGCTCTTCAGCCGTGCCGACAAGGAGCTCTCGCACGAAGGGGACGGCTCCCTTGTCTTCTGCCTCGCTCATGAAGCGTTCAGGGTGCGCGGCGATCGCGCGCAGCGCGACGACCTTTTGCTCGGGCGCCCCCGCGCGAGCCCGCGCCAAGAAGAGCTCGGCATCGCCAGCGAGTTCGCGATGGGTCCCGAACAGAGCGAGAGCCGCGGTGCCGACGACGGGGTCTTGATCGTCGAGAAGGCGAGCGAGCTCGGCGCGCCCGCCTCCGGAGATTACCGTGCGATCGAGGGCGCGGAGCAGGGCGAGCTTGCCGGCGCTGCCGTCATCCGGATCGCAGCTGCGGAGCAGTTTGTGATTCCAGTCGACTCCCGCTTGGATCTCGGCCGCGCGGCAGCGGAGAAGGATCAGTCGGCGTCTTTGAGCGGCGAGGAGGCGGCCTTTTTGCGTCGTGTCGGTCGTGACGGCAGGCAAAGGCCCTTTTCGGACGAGATCGAGGGCATCGGAGGAGACTTTCGCCTTGTCGAGCGAATAAAGGGCCGACAGAAGCACGATCCAGGCCGGGTCGGTCGGCTTTCTGGGGATGCCTTGTTCGAGGAGCGCTAAGGTGAGCTCATCGAGCTTCTCCTGGCCGTCTTTACCGAGGCGGGCCAGCGTCTCGAGCGCGGCGGTGCGCTCGCTGATGTGATAGTTCTTTGTGAGGACGGTTGCGCTGAGCGCGCCCCGCGCGCGGGAGCCCGCGCTGCCGAGGGCGAAGATGGCGTCGCGCCTTGAGTCGCTTCCGCGCGCCGTCAGGACCTTTCCGGCGACGTCGATGGTGCGTTCGGCGACGGCGCGGGGCAGGCGGGTGATGCGTCCGATCGGGGCCAGGAACACTGCGCTCCTTTCGGTCTCTGCTTTGTCGAGGAGTCGCGCGAGGGTTCTTTCGGAGAGTCCGCCGCGCCGACTCGCCAGAGCCGCGAGACCCGAGGCAGCGGCGCGGCCAGCGGGAGCGAGGGAGGGGTCGCGGGGAGCGTCGAGCCAAGCCAAAAGGGCTCGCTCAGCTCGTTCGGTTCCACATTGACCGAGCCCGAGCGCCAGCGCCTGGAGCTCGTCGGCAGCGGGAGGAGGGTCCGAGAGGGCCCACAAGGACGCGGCCATCTCGAGCAGGGACTCGATACTCTGGAGTGTCGAGGATGCGCTTTGAGGTTCGGCGCAGAGCTGGCCGAGGCCGAGGGCAGCGTCCTTGCGCACGGGGCCCGATTCGAGCAGAGCGCGCGCGAACATTTCTTGATCGGAAGGGAGCGGCTCGCGAGCCGCTTGACGCAAACGCGCGACGCTCGCCTCGGCGAGCGGGACTGTGACGGTGCGCTCCGAGAGACGCTCGCGACGCTCCGCTGCGTCACTTCCCGATCGCGAGTCGCAGCCGGGCCCGAGCGTCAGGACAAAGGCGACGCCAAGAAACGCCGTGAGGCGCGCCGCGATCCACTCGCGCATTTGAGCGCGCAAGCGTCGCACAGGTCCATAGGGACTCGGGGCTGCGTGCCCTTGAGCTTGGAGTCCGACCCGCTTGAACTCGCGGAGGGCGCGCGGCATGTGCGAGTCGCAGGTCACGAGGTAGATGGCGTCGATCGAGGCGCGCCCGAGGAGCTCTTTGGAGCGCTGGGCGTTCTCTCGAGTGTTGTTCGAGTGGGGTTCGGTCCAGACGACTCCAGGATGGCCCCCCTCGGCCCAGAAGCGTGCCATGACGTCGGCCTCCGTTTGCCCGAGGGGACCCGCGCCCCCGCTCATGAGGACGATGAGCGGGTCCCCGAGTTCGGTCGCCAGCTCGGCGGCCCGCCGCAGACGCCGGGTCAGCGCGGGCCCCGGTCCGCTCTCAGTGAAACGGCAGCCGAGCACGACGATGACCTTCGGTCCGTTCTCGGAGGCCGGCGGAGGGGAACTCATGGGGAACTCTCGGGTACTTATACGAAAGTCCGGGGCCGAGCGAGGCGGGGAGCCCTGGGGCTGGGTCTCTTGTGCAGGTTTTCGTGTGGGTTTTCGCGGGTGGCGGTGGCAGTTTGAGCATGTTCGTGTAGCGTCGCGACCCGGCGTCCGTCCGGAGCCGCGTCCCCTGATGCACACCCCTGAATCCGAAACAGATGCCGAGGCACGCCCTCCGGAATCGGAGACTCCCGCCCAAGCGGAGGCCCGTCGCGCCCGCCTGCGCGCTCGGCGGGAAGCGCGCAAGGCGGGAGTGGAGTCGGAGCGCCCCAGTGAGCCAAACGGTGAAGCCCGCCGTGCTCCGGCGCGAGAAGAAAGGCGCGTAGCGCGTGCGCGGCGCGAGCCAGCTCTCCCGACTGCGGCCGAAAACGGAGTCAAACCGAGCGGTCCGTGGCTCTGGGAGAAGTCGAGCGGTCCCGCTCCACTCGTGCACGCAGTGCGTCTCGATCCGGCGCGCGTCGATGAAGCTGCCCGGCGTGTGGTGACGAAGCTGACCCGGGCCGGACACGAAGCGTACTTGGTCGGGGGCTGCGTTCGCGATTTGCTCGTCGGAAAATCTCCGAAGGACTTCGACGTGGCGACCAGTGCGCTCCCGGAAGAGGTCCGCTCCGTCTTCCGCAACTCGCGCATCATCGGACGCCGCTTCCGTCTCGTGCATGTGTTCTTTGGCGGCGGCCAGATCATCGAGACCGCGACCTTCCGCCGCACGCCCCAACCGACCGAGAGCGACGAAGAGGAGAGCCTGCTCATCCGCTCCGATAACGTGTTCGGAGAGGCCCACGAAGACGCGCTTCGCCGCGATTTCACGATCAACGCGCTCTTTTACGACATCGAGCGGGAGAGCGTTCTCGATTGGACGAAGGGGATGAGCGACATCGAGTCGCGCACTGTCCGCACGATCGGTGATCCGATGGTGCGCTTGCAGGAAGATCCCGTACGCATCTTGAGGGCTGTTAAGTTCGCGGCGCGTCTCGACTTCGGACTCGATCCAGAGCTCTACGACGCCGCCGTGCATTGCCGAGGAGCGCTCGCCATGGCCGCGCGTCCTCGCCTCTCGGAAGAGATCTTGCGCCTCATGCGTGGGGGCGCTTCCCACCGCTCCTTCTGGTTGGCTCTCGAGATGGGTCTGCTCGATGTGCTCTTGCCGGAGCTCGCGGCATTTGTCGTCGACGCGAAACACGGGGCGTTCGTGTTCCACCTCTTGAGTGAGGTGGACGAGCGCACGAAAGAGACAGGAGCTCCTCTCGATGACGTGCTGCTCTGGGCTGCGCTCCTCTTCGAGCCGCTGCTCGAGGCCTGCGCCCACGAGACGGACCGTATGCGCGCCGCTCTCGAGTTCATGGAGCCTGTCGTCGAGCGCATCGCACTCCCCCGTCGCATCGCCGACGGTGTCGCTCGCTTGGCCGCGACCTTCCCCAGGCATCAATCGGGTAAAGCCAGCCGCTTCAAGAAGAGTCCGCTCTATCCGTTGCTCATCGAGCTCACAGAGCTTCGAAAGCCGGCGGGGTT
>JAEYYX010000032.1 GCA_023428245.1 Pseudomonadota bacterium | reverse complement strand
ATCATCGATCAAAACGCGCGGGCTGCCGCGGCCGCGAGCCTGACGAAGGCGCGCGGGCTGGTCGCCCGCGCTTTCTTTCGCTCAGCCGTTCAGCTCGACGCGGAGCACGCTGCGGCCGACCGCGAAGCAGTCTCCGTGGGAGACCTTGTGGTCGCGCTTGACGCGCACATAGGTCCCGTTTCGGCTCTTCAGATCGGTGAGCCAGAAGCCTTCCGCGTTCTGCTCTACGGCACAATGCTCGACCGAGAGGTGCACGTCATTCACGACGTTGATATCGCAGCCAGCGCGACCAATCGTGACGCGCTGATCGCGGGGACAATGAGCCAGTCCCACGCCGCCCTTTTCGAGGACCTGTACGACGCGGAAGGGGGAGTGGTATGTGGGAGAGGCGTAGAAGTAGGTGCCCTGGGCGTCCGTGTGATCGGCGATCTGGGGCATGGGCTCGAGGCGGAACACCTGGTTCCCTGCCTGGAAGGTATCGCCGGGGACGATGCGCACGGGCTCGCGCACGCGGAGGTAGATCCCGTTGAGGGAGCCTTCGTCACGCAGGTAGAGGTCGGTGCCGCGGTAAAAGAGGTTCGCGTGCTCCGGCGAGACGAACGGATCTGTCAGATCGATGGGCGCGCCGCGACCGATGAGGTGATCCGTAGAGCGGAGGTGGTAGGTGACACCTTCGAGCGTCTCACCCCGGATGATGACGAGGCTCGCCTTCGTTGGATCCTGGAGATCGCTGAAGTACTTGACCTCCATATCGAGCACGGCGGGCGGCGTCGGCGCACCGCAGCGGCCACAGAACTTGAAGCCGGG
Organism: Pseudomonadota bacterium; assembly: GCA_023428245.1. Lineage (GTDB taxonomy): Bacteria > Myxococcota_A > Polyangia > Polyangiales > Polyangiaceae > NIC37A-2. The sequence goes on along the minus strand of JAEYYX010000032.1, from coordinate 26,481 downwards.
TTCGATAGGAGTCTGACAGGCGTCACAAGGGTAGTACTTGGCTTGTTCCATGGTCGCTCCGGCGAGCACACGTCTCACCGCCTCGATCGAGAAGAATCCTACGGAAAGTCCGCGCCGACAAGGGGCTACGGGATATAGGAAAGGCGCTTATTGACGTCCTTCCAGCCGCGCTGGCTCACCAAGCGGCCGAAAACGCGCTCTTTACAGCTCGCGGCGTCGACATAGCCGTAGTCGCGCGAGTCATAGGGGTAGAGGCGATTGTCGCTGAGGAGGAACCAACGCCCGTCGGGCACATTGTATTCGCGATTCTCTGGGACGATCTTCTGTCCGTCTCCGACGCCGACAGGGTGCAGACCACCCGCGACAGCTTCCATATGACACTGCTGCTTGATCTCGACCCCGGTCTCCGGGTGCCGGTAACTGATGACTGAAGGTTCGCAGCTGCGCTCCAGAACAAAGGAGTCACCGTTCACGGTCGGCACGGAGTTTGTGATTTTGACGCGATCTCCACCTTCGCCGAAGATCCTCCCGATGATGTAGCGCTCCGGCGCGCCGGGCTCGGGACAGAGCACAAGGTCACCGAAGTCGGGCGTGCCGAGGCGGAAGGTCAGGATCAGGTCGCCCCCCTCGAGGGTCGGAAGTACTGAAAGCGAAAACACCGGATCGGCCGCCAACGTCGGGAGCCGCACCCAGCGGATCATGGTCAGGCGGAGCCCCCCGATGATCAGGCCGATGATGATCGCAGACCAGACGAGGAACCGAGTCAGAGAGTAAAAAGCTGCCATTGTCGGTCCGTGCTCTCAGTTTACAGCGCATCTCGGAAAAAGAGAGGTGTGGGACGCGCCACCGAGACTCCGCGCGCCCATCGCGGGGAAATCCCCGCGTCTTTGCGACGAGGCTGCCGCCTCGGCCATCAATCTTCGAGCACCAGATCGTCGCGGTGCACCACCACGGCGCTTTCGACACCGATCGCCTGGGCGAGTTCGGGACCCTTTTTGCGCGCTGCGCGCGCGACGTCGAGAGAGCTCATTCGAGTCAGACCGCGCGCGATTTCGCGGCCGTCCATCGACAGGATGCGGATGGCGTCGCCGATATGGAACTCGCCGCGGACCCCGAGCACACCGACCGGCAGGAGGCTCGAGTGTTGTGCTTGGAGCGCAGCTCTTGCCCCATCGTCGATGAGGACCTCCCCCACGGGACGCAGCGTGTAGGCGATCCAGTGTTGCCTGGCGCGTAGGCTCTGGTCCTTCGGAGGGAAGTACGTCCCGAGGTCTTCTCCCGCGAGCACTCGCGTGATGATGTTCGGCTCCGTGGCGCGGGCGATGACGACGGCAGCGCCTGAGCGGCGTCCCTTGAGTGCTGCGCCGACTTTGCTCGACATTCCTCCGCGCCCGATGCCAGGAGTGAACGAACCGCGGTCGTGGAATCGACTCAGATCGTCGAGCACCCCAATGCGGTTTCCGTCGTCGTCCAAGACGCCGTCCACGTCGGTCAGAAGGATCAATGCCTCCGCGCCGACGAGCGGTGCCACCATCGCCGAAAGCTGATCGTTGTCACTGAAGCGGATCTCTTCGGTCGCGACGACGTCGTTTTCATTGACGATTGGTACCACCTTTGCGTCGAGGAGAGCGCCGAGAGCGGCGCGCGCGTTGTTCAGTCTTTGCCGATCTGCCAGATCGCCGTGGGTCAGAAGCACCTGCGCGCAGGTAGCGCCCTCCTGATCGAACGCCTCGTCATAGAGACGCATCAAGATCGACTGTCCCGCGGAGGCGGCCGCTTGGAGGAGCGGAATCTCGGTGGGCTTTTGCGTCATGCCGAGCCGACTCATGCCGAGCGCCGTCGCGCCGCTCGAGACGAGCATCGGCGACTTGCCCGCATGGACGAGCGCCGCAAGCTGAGCTGCGAGCTTGCGGGGCATGGTGCGATCTTGGGCCAGGGCGCGCGAGCCGATCTTGACGACGATGCGGCGCGCGCGAGTGAGTGCTTCACGCGACACGGACTCTGACACGGTGGGGCTTTCGGTTCTCAGGGGATGAGCTCGGGCGTGATCTCGATGCGCGCGAGCGGGGTGTCCGCGTCGTACAGCGTGAGCGGGGCGACGTCGACGAGCACTCGCTTGAGCTGTTCGGGGAGCTCGAGGTCCGCGCCGGCGAGGTCCTTCTTGAGCCCTTCGATGCCGAGCAGTTTGCCGAGCAGGGTGCCTTCGGGCACCGGGAGCTCGACGATCGGAGCGCTGTCGGGGACGTCGCCGAGCACGCGCGCCTTGGCGAGGGCCTGGCGGAGGCCTCCCAAGTCGTCGACCAGGCCGTGGCCGAGGGCCTCGCGCCCTGTCCAGATCTGGCCGCGGCCGACCTGATCGACCTGCGAAGGGGAGAGCTTTCGCCCATCGGAGACGCGCCTGAGGAACATGCCGTAGACCTGCTCGATCTTGCGCTTCAGGGTCTCGCGCTCCTCATCGGTGTAGGGACGGAAGATGGCTTCGCTGTCAGCCATCTGGGTCGTCTTCAGAGTCTCGACGTTCACGCCGATTTTTCTGAGCAGCCCGCTCACTTCGACCTTTCCGAAGAAGATGCCGATGCTGCCGGTGACCGTGAGGGGATTGGCGTAAATGTAGTTGCCCGCTGATGCGATGTAATATCCGCCGCTCGCTGCTGCTCCGCCCATCGAGACGACAACAGGCTTCTTCGCGGCGGTGAGCTGAATCTCACGCCACATGACGTCGGAGGCCATCGCCGAGCCTCCACCCGTCTCAATGCGCAGGACGACAGCCCCGATGGAGCGGTCTTGGCGTACCTGCTTGAGGGTGTCAGCGATCGTATAGGAGCCAGCAGTCCTTATCCCGATGAATGGGAAAGATTGGCTGCGCCCGTCGACCATGTCGCCTTCCACATAGACGATGGCGATGCGTTTCTCAGGACCCATGCGGTCACTGCGCTCGGTGGCCTTGCGCCCTTCATCGACAGGGATCCGCTCGCCTACTAGGTCGGCGATCTTTTCCGGCAACATGTCGTCGAAGGCGAAGCCGTCGACGAGCCCTGAGCGCTTGGCTTCGAGGGCTGTGAACGGTCCAGTTCGCGCGGCCTTGCGCACGTCGTCGATCGTCGTGCTGCGCGCGCGGGCAAAGGCCGAGGAGAGCTCGAGCTCGACCTCTTGGATCAAGCGGGTTCGGTCGGCGAGAGCGGTTTCGCTTGCGCGAGAGAGCGCGAGGCTCTCGGGCGCGGACTTGTGCGCGCCGATGCGCACGAAATCGGCCGAGATCCCGAGCTTCGAGAAAAGGCCCTCCAGGTAGTAGCTCTGGCTCTTGAGGCCTGTGTAACGGATGCCTCCGCCGGGGTTGATTAAGGTGCGATCGGCTGCACCACACAAAAACATACCGGAGCCGCTTGCGTCCTCGAGGTGGCAGAGGACCTGCACGCCCTGCTGACGGAGGTAGTAGATCGCGTCGATCAGCTCCTCGAGGTGAGCTAGGGAGCGGGCCGGGTTCGCGCGCACTTCGAGCAGGACCGCGCGCAGGCGGCGCTCTTCTGCTAGCGACCACAGGTCACGCAGGAGCCGTGTATGCTGGCGGACACTCGGGGTATTTTCTAGACGAATTCGGACAGCGTACCCCTGTCCCTCGGCAGCTCTGCTCTCGCGGAAGCCGCGGAAGGCCGCTTCTGCGTGGAGGTTCTCGTAGAAGCGATCGCTCGCCACGTCGCCGAGCGCGCTTCCGTAGCGAGTTCCGAGCGAGAGTTCTCCGGAGGCGTGGCGCGAGTTCCCGCTCACCACGAGGGACGTCGACATCGTCCAAGACGCGGGACCGAGCTGCCCTCCCGGGTCGACCCAGGTCACGTCGCCGCGGAGATGACCAAGATCGGGGATGCCGATGTCGAGCACAGCCCGCGGCAGCCAATAACCACCGTGCTCATCGACGTAGGCGGCTTCGGCGCTCAGCTCGACGAGATCGTTGCCCGTCGGACGAATAGTCACGCCGACGTCATAAGTCGTGCCGAGGCGGACGCCGGAGTCGCTCGTCGGTGCGTCAACCTGACGGATGGCTCCGGCGAGACCAAAATAATCGAGGGGCCTGAGGGTGAGGCCCGCGGACCAAGTTCCGAAGCCGTGGACTGCTGCCTGGTTCGAGTAGGAGCGCTGGAAGGAGACACCGATCGCTGCCGCGTCGTTGCCGAAGGCGATGTCCCACGTGAACCATTGGTAGGAGAGCCCGGCTCCGGCGATGCGCGCCGAGGGGCCCGAGTCGGGCGAAACGAGATCGAGCCTGACGCCGGTTGCGACGGGAATGAACCCGAGGGGAAGGGCGAAGGCGATAGCGTGGCCTTGGCTACTGCTGAGGGCGCTGTCATTCAAGAAGTAGCCTGACCAGCGGAGCTCGGGGCCCGGCAAGAACGCGATGTTGGCTGGGTTGTGGACCATGGCCGTCGTGTCCGAGTTCGTCGCGAGAGAGCGCCCGAGCGTGGGCAGCGGAACGGGACGCTCGAGGGGATTTTGCGCGTGGGCCGGCCCAGTCTTGACCAAGCAGCCAAACAAGAGAGCCAGGGCTGTGAGTCTTTTCATGTCGGAGCGTCCTTATACCTTCTCGGAGAGCATTCCCCGCGCGCGCGCGAGCTGTTCGATTTCGGGGGCCCGCGCGGCGAGCTCTTTCTGATCTTTAACGGGTAAGAAGCGAGAGTCGATGCCCTCCCGCGGCACGACCGCATAGCGCGTTTCCAGGTGGAATGTGAGCTCGTGGATGAGACGTTCGAACTGCAGGACGCGCTTGCCCTCGGTCTCCTTCTTCACCTCGAAGTAGGTCCAGGGGATTTTGACGTCATCGAGCGCCTTCGCGCTGAAGGCCAACGTGTTGACGTTGAATACGCGGATCTGGTTTGCGTCGAAATCTTCCGGGAGACGGAACTCTTCGAGAATCACCGTGCGCCCCTCGTAGTCGACAGGGACACCGCCGCGATCGGCGTCCCGCTTCTGGACGACTTCGCAAGTGATGTCGGCGCCGCTGTCCAGATGGAAGCCAATGACGAGTGGATCGAGCCCACCACCCAAGTTGTCGAGGTTCGAGACGAGCACATATTGTCCTCCGCTCTCGAGGAACGGACCGAGGAGACCACTTCGAGCGAGGGCGTCAGAAAAGTCACCGTGCCCCGGGGCGTACAAGCTCGGGGCTCCAGAGTTATCGCGGAAAAGCCGGCCGTCTTCCGTGAGCCGCACGTTCAGGCCCTGGCGAAACACTTCGACGCCATCGCCGAGGCGGTGGCCGAGGGCGCCGACGATGGGGCCGTGCGTTGGTTGACTCGTCATGAGCCAGAGCGGGGGACGTTTGCCGTAGCGACGTGTGAGAGCGGCCTGTTCAGCGAGCCGGAGGTCGAGGAAGGTCGAGCCGGGGAGCGCCTCGACGAGAGCTTTCACGACTCCGCCCATTCGCGTCGCCATGCCACCAGCGAGCACCGCGAGTGCGCAGCGTCCCTCGCGAAGAGCCGTCTCACCCAAGTCCTCGAGCCGTCGCGCCTCCGGCGTGCCACGCTCCGGAAGCGGGAGCAGGTTCTTCGGTGAGGGCGGCGCAACCTTCCCGCGGACGCGATTCTCGAAGGTCCCTTCGCGCGCGAGGCGGGCTCTCTCGACGAGGAACGAAGCGTCGAAGCCGTGCGCCTCGAGCTCCTTCCTCTCAGCATCTGTGAGGGTCGTGAGGTCTTGGGCGAGGGGATCGGTGTACCCTGAGGTCATTTTCCGTACTATAGGGAGCCTTCCGGATGAGCTCTAGCTACCAGAAGAGCCCGAGGGCTTTCTTCGCGGGTGCGCTCGCGCTTGGGCTCGCCGCCTGGGCGCCATGGGTACTCGCCGGGCCCATCCTCCATGAGCTTTTCGAAGCGGACCCGGCTGAGGATCTGGTGCTCGGAGCGACTTCACAGCGTGGCGGATTGCCCGCGGCGATCATGACCCAGAGCGGAGCCGTGGCTGCTCCGGAGGTCCCGGGAGGCCAGGGACCTGTTTATGGGGGCACTGGCGAGACGCGCCGAGAGCCCGTCTACCAGCTCGATCCGTTCACGGCGCCGCCTGCCCGTGTGAGCTACGACGACCCCTTTCGTCCCGCCACCGTGCCCTACAAGCGGCTCTTTGCCTTTGACCAGGTGGCGCCCGACTTGAGCTTGCGCGTGCGTACCCCCGCTCTCGCGGCTGTACCGGTGGGGGGACAAGCGGCGCCCGACGAAGACGTGTTCTTCGCCAGTCTGACAGTGGACCTTGTGCCCTCCGAGCCTGTGCGAATCGTGAGCGTGGCGCCAGGTGCGCGGATCCTGAAGATGCAGAGCGATCCCGAGCGGGCGCTCGAGGTGGTCGAGGACAGCGCCGAGAACTGGTTCGTCAAATCGGACCAAGGCGGCCGAGTTCACGTGGTGATGCAGGTTTCTGCGCAGAGGCGCGCCTTCGGGAGCATTGGGCCTCTCGGTAACTGGAATCGGCTCGGAGCGCCCGAGGTGAATGACGAGGTGCGCGCTGCTGCGGCCCCGGTTCTCTTGGCGAGTCGAGTCGATCGAACGCTCGCGCCGAGCGAAGCTTTGAGCCGTCTTGTCGGCTACTTCCGGTCCTTTGAGCCTTCGAGCGAAGCAGCGAAGGCGACGACTCCGCGGGAGCTCTATCGCGAGCTGAGCTTGAACCGGAGGGGCGTCTGTCGCCATCGCGCTTATGCGTTTGTTGTGACGGCGAGTGCGCTCGGACTCTCGTCGCGCCTCGTTCAAAACGAAGCGCATGCCTGGGTCGAAGTGTTCGACGGAGACGGCTTCGTGCGCATCGATCTCGGGGGCGCCGCGTTCGATCTGGATATGCCGGCGCTCGATCCGAGTCTGCCGCTCCATATCCCACCGCGGGACCCGTTCTTCTGGCCTCCCGGGCAAGCCGGAGGACTTGACCTTGGCCGCTCTGTGACTCGGAGCACAGCGGCTGTGCGGGACGGCTGGCCGAGCGCTTCCGGGTCGAGCTCCGACGTCACACCGGCCGCTCCGGTCCAGGCCGAGAACGTCACGATCGTTTTGTCCCTCGATCGCGCGCAGACGCGCCGCGGGCGCCCCCTCGAGGTGAGCGGTATCGTGCGGCGAGAAGGAGGCTTTTGCGCGTCCGCGCGAGTCGATCTCGCTTGGGTGCGGAAGGACGGTGCAAGCGCATCGCTCGGCTCCGTCGCGACAGACGCGGAAGGACGCTTCGAGGGTCAGGTCTCGGTACCGCCCGGGACGCCGCCTGGCGACGGGGTCGTACGCGCGACGCTCGGGGGCCCCTGCACGTCCCGTTAGGGACCCGTGAGCAGGGGAAGCGAGTGCCCTCAGCTCTCCTCAAGGGAGATCTTTGAGAGTCGCGGTTTGCTCTTTGATGCGTCCGACGAAACCATCGACCTTGGTGAGCGCGGTGCCGCTGCTCTCGGAGTAGACGCGTTGGTGCTGAACGAGTTCGCCTGTCAGGTCGTGGATCGTGGCGATGCTCGAGGCGATGCGCTGGCTGCCGCGAGCTTGCTCCTGAGTCGAGAGCTCGACCTCTTGCGCAATGCTGCGCATCCGCTCGCCGCCCTTCATGATGAGCTCGCTGCCGCGAGCTTGCTGTGCGGTGGCGGCGGCGATCTGTTGCACGGTCTCGGCGATGCGGCTGATGGCGTCGGTGACCTGCTTTGAGCCTTTGGCCTGTTCGACGGTCGCGCGAGCGATCGCTCGCACCATGTTCGTGCTCTTCTTGGAGCTTTCGAGAATCTTCTTGAGCGCTCGCTCCGCTTCGTTCGACACTTCGACGCCGCGATCGACGTTCTCCGCGCCTTGTTCCACGGCGGCGATTGCGTTTCGGCTCTCGTGCTGAATCGTCTTGATCAGGTCGGCGATTTCCTTGGTGCTCGCACCGGAGCGATCGGCCAGATCTTTGATCTCTTCGGCGACCACGGCGAACCCCTTGCCGTGCTCGCCGGCCTGGGCGGCGATAATGGCCGCGTTGAGCGCGAGGAGGTTCGTCTGTTCCGCGACGTCATCGATCACGTTCAGGATTTCACCGATGGCCTCGATGCGGGAGCCGAGGTTATTGATGACGCCGAGGGCCTCTTGGCTGCTCTCTTTGATGCGGTAGATTTCGCCCATCGTCTTCAGAATTGCCTCCGCGCCGAGTTCGGCGTCCTGAGCTACATTCTCGCTCAAGCGGGCCGTCTCGTTCGCGTTCGACTGAACCTGGTCGATCGACACGTCCATCTGATTCATGCTTGAGCTCGTCTCCTCGGCGGTGAGCGAGAGAGCGTCGATGTTGGTCGCGACTTCCCGGATCGAGAAGGTCATCTCCTCGATCGAGGAGAGAGTCTCGCGGACGCTCAAGGAGAGCTCGCCGATGCTGGCGGAGACCTGCTCATGGAGCATCGACATGTGCGAGATATCGGCGTGGGAGCTGCCTGCTGTCTCTTGGAGTTTGTTCAGGGTGAGCGAGACCTGATTCAATCCCTCTTCGGCCCGCTGGATGATGCTCGTGATGTCGCGGGAGCTCTCGAGTTCACGATCGAGCGTGGCTCTCAGGGAGCGCACCTTCTTGCGGAGAGACTCGGAATCTTCTGCGCTCGCCTCGGACTTCTCTGTGCGGGCGCTGACGAGCTCGTCGAGCTCATCGTAGAGCTCGAGCAGCTGGGGAGGGGCGTCCGCGCCGGGGCGCTCGTACTCGCGTCCTTGTGCGGCGCGTCGGATGGCGGTGCGCAGTTGCGTCAGAGGTCTGGTGTCTGCCTGACCACTGACGAAAAACGCAATGGCACTCGAGACCGCACCGACGACGAGCGCCTGAGTCATTCGACTAGGATCGAGAGCGACGGAAACGACGGTCGGGCAAAAGACCAGAGCTGCCGCGGTGAGTTGCTTCTGAACTTGAGTCGACATGTGAAGTCTTCGCAGCGCGGGGGGCTTCCCCGGCTCCCGTCGATCTGGCAGCATAACGAACTCGCGCGCGCGTCTCTAGTAGGGATAGCTCGTTTGACAGGGGGAAAGCTTGGCCTAGCCTCGGAAGAGGCTACTTTTCCGGGCCTGGAGTTCTCTTGCTGCGTCGCTCTTTTTTTCTTCGAAGTGGGCTGTTCGGTTTAGGTCTCGGCCTCATTTCGTGCGGAGGCGGGGGTGGGCAAAGGTCACGGACCCAAGCGCCTGCGATTGAGTCGCGTGGGAACAAGGCCGAGCGCGGTCACGTCGTAGGATCGTTCGGTGAGGGCGCCTTCGGGCCGCGCCTGACTGGGGATGGGCGCGATCGTCTGGCCTACTGGTTGGTTCCGGGGGAGCGCAGCGGTGGGCTGTTTGCGGCGCCTCTCTCCCACGGCGGGGCGCTCGGCCGCGCGGTTCAGCTCGCGGAGAGCCCGCCGAAACCGCTTTTTTTGGCACCAGGAGGGCGGCTCGGGAAAGACTCGCTCATCCTGGTCGGCCGAGGCAGCGGCTCGGACAGCGCGCTTGAGGTGTTCGTCGTCTCCGAAGAGGCCGCGCTCGTGCGCGCCGATCGAATTTTCGCGGTCGGTAAACAGATCGGGTGGGCGGCGGCGAGCGGCGGAGACGATCTCTCCGTCGTCTTCTGGAGCGACCGTCGTGAACTCGGCACTCGGCTGAGCGCTCGTGGTATCTTCGCCGATCGATCCTTGGATGCCCGAACGCTGAGCGACAGCGCCTTGGTTTGGCAGGTTCGCCCTTGCCAGGGTGGCGGTTGTATCGCGTTCGTCGAAGACCAGGGAGACGACGTGGAGCTTGTGATCGTGCGGGTGACCGAGAAGGGTGCTGAGCGCATCACCCTCGCGCGTATGAGTGGCAGGGTCGACGGGCTCGACTTCGTGCTCCATGACTTGGGCGGTCATCTCGTGTTCACTGAGCGGGACACCCGGACTAATGTCGCGCGCCTGTTCGGTCTGCCTCTGTCGCGCGATCTCGGGCCGGCCGGTGCCCCTGAACCTCTCACACCGCGCCGTGGCAATCAGCGCATCAGGGAGCTCCTCTCTGCTGGGAGCGCGGGGAGTGTGCGGGTGGTTTGGGATGAGGATAACTTGAATCCTCTTTCGGGCTCGCGCACCTATTTCGGCAAGTTTGACGAGCGGGGCGCGCTCGAGCCGCTCGGGTACCTCGAGAGCGCGGAGCCGGATCCTGTGCTTCCGGAGTTTACGCTGCGCGGAGATCAGCTGACGGCCCTGGCTCGCGTCCGATCCAGCGTGCCTAGGGGACCGAAAAGCGAGCTTGCAGTGCTTGAGCTCGGGGCAAAAGGAGCAGAAGCGTTTCCTGTGACAGTGCCTGGCGTTTCGGATCCGGCGACGCTCGCTTGGGATCTTTCGTGCGCGGAAGACCTCTGTCGATCTCTCGCGGCGAGGCCCGCGAAGGAATTTTACACGGCGTTTTGGGTCGAACCGCGGGGGACAGGGCGTCCGAGTGCGGCCGTGAAGCTCGGGGACGAGGCGTTACCCCGGCTCATCGCAGAGGAACCCGTCAAGAGCCTGCCTTCGCTCACGAGCTTCGACGTCGCGAAGATCTCCGGGGACGAGACCGCTCGCGGTGACGAGCTTGTCCTGTCGCTGACGTATTTCGATCCGGGCCTGCCGATCCTTCCCCTCAAGAAGGCGGCCAGAGACGGGAAAATGACCCCCGAACAGGCTCACCTCACCCCAACGCGCGTTGCGGGACTCGACGACGCTCTCGCGGGCCCTATGGTTCACTCTGAAGTTGAGCTTTCGCTCCGTGCTCGCTCGCCGGGTGGGGTCAGCTTGTCGAGCTTTCAGGATGGGCGCGCGCTCGTAGGCTGGGCCGCGTTCGATCAAGGCAAGCCCCACGTCTTTCTCACGCTCGTCGATCAAGCCGGTAAGAAGGTGCGCCAACAGATGCTCACCAAGATCGGTGCTGAGGTGAGCGACGTGAGCGTTGCGCGCACGCCCGACGGTTTTGTCGTGCTTTGGATCGACGATCGAAATGGGACGCCGGAGGTGTACGGGACGCTGCTCGACCGAGAGCTCCGCGCTGTCTCGTCGGAGCAACGTTTGACCGAAGGTGCACTCGAGCCGAGCGATCTCGAGGTCGAGGTGGTCGGCGACGAGGTCCTGTTCGCCTATTCTGCGCGAATCGAAGAAGGGCGCCTTTCTCACGCTGGCGGCATTTTCGTCGGGGCCATCGACGGGCGCACAGGCGCGGCGCGCGCGCAACCGATGCTCGTGCGTCGCTCCGGGTACCACGCCTTCTCGCCGCGCTTCTTGCGGGGAGCTGGCCTCGCTTGGCTCGAGACTCCGACGGGCACCGAAGGAGAGTCCGCGAGGGGGCGTGCTCTGCTCGCCAAGTTTGATCGCCAGGGCATGCGCTTGATCGCGCCTCGCGATCTCGCGGCACCCGGTCACGCGATAGGGCTTGCGACGGATTGTGACGAGCGCTCCTGTTCTCTCGCCGTGCTCACCAAAGATCCGAACGAGCAGAGAGTCTATGCGCTGCGTGTGCCTTCTCTCGAGCGAGTGGGCGATCCGGCGATCGCGCTCGAGGAGATGTTCAGAGTCACGGATTTGCTGCACGAAGGCGCGTCACCGATCTTGGTCGGCAGCGCGCTCTATTACGCGACAGCCGACGGACGCGAGGGGCCGACGATCCACCGCGCGGAGCTTCGTCTCCCGGGGAAGAAGCCCTAAGGCTCTGAGCGCTCCTTCGGGGGATCGCGGGACGGCTCGCAAGTTGCTTCGTCGCGAACTGGAGTGCCGTGCCCCGGATGGGTCGATTCGGTCGTCTGCGGCCCGTGGCTTTCGGCAGGAGCAGCACCCGTTAGTAAACCTTCCTCACGAAGTAGGAGGTTCCGGTGACGCCTGCTGCATAGACGGAGCCGTCACTCGTGACTTCCAGGTCGATCGCCCATTCGTCTGCACCTCCTTCGAGATTCAGGGGCGTCGATTCGCCGGTTACGAGGTCGAAACGCAAGAGATAGAGGCTCTCGCGTGCGAACTCGCTGGAGAACCCGGAGTCCGGCCACATGTGGCAGAGAACGTAGAGCGCCCGTCCCGGGTCGACCGCGGCCGCCGCTGGACTCGGGACCGCTTGTTCGAACCGGTATTGGAAGTGTTCGGTGACGGAACCGTCTGGCTCAACCTTGTAAGCTTCGACGGTGTGTTCATCGGCCCAGCGGGCCCCGATTGCGTAGGCCTCGCCAGTGGGGACGGCGGTGCTGAAGATGGGGAAGAAGGAACCTGGAAAGGCGACCTTTTCGGTGGGCGGCGTCAAGCCCAGCAGACGATGCAGCTCTTGGGTCGTATCCGAGAGGAGCAGAAAGATCCGTTCCGCGCTGGACGCGGAGAGCTGGGAGAAATTCGACGCGGGGATGCGCGCTTCGCCAGCCATGACGTGTGAGTGCGATCCGGCTCGAAGCACGACGTGGGCGGTCGAGTCCTCGTACTCGGTGGTCCAATGGATCCAGTGCGACGGGGTCGAGAGCAGGCCAACTTGGCCGTATGAGGATGCGTTGCTGATGACCATCCGGGTTGCACTCAAGGCGTCGCTCGCGATGGTGTCGAGCCAGATCCGACTCGCAATGACCGGGTCGGGTCCGGTGAGGTAAAACTTGCCGTCAGGAGCCATGGCAAACGCACCCGGAGCTTGCTGCCCTTCAATGGAGTAGCGGAGCGGCGTGAGAGCGACTTCGCCTTCGAAGCCGTGAAAAGTGGCTTCTGTCGGGCTAGCGAGGGCCGCATAGACGCGTGTTCCTGAGGAGGCGAAACCGATCAGGGACGATTCGCCCGGGTCGAGCGGGAAGAAGCCAGGGCGCGGTGCGCACTCGGCGGGCTCAGTCGACGAACCAGGGGTGACGACGATCTCGGAGAACTCACAGCCATTGTAATGGCACGAGCCCGCGTCCTCGATCGTGGAGTAGCTTCCGGGAGGACACGGAGCACACTCCCTGTTGAGCTTCCTTGACCCGAAGTACTCGACGTATTCGCCCGGCTGACACTGCGTCCACGGCTCGCAATGCGCTCCGTTCAGCCAAGTCCCGAATGGACAGTTCGGCTCGCTGTTTCCTCCATGACCTCCGGTAGACGCACCACCCGTAGCGCTGCCGCCTCCAGTCGACGCGCCAGCTGACCCGCCGCTGAGGACACCGCCTGTGCCGCCGATGAGGTGACCGCCCGCACCGCCCGCGACGTTGCCGCCTGTGCTTTCCGAAATGCGGCCGCCCGCACCACCTAGGGGAGTACCTCCCCCGACGCCGACGGGACCTGTGCCTCCACCGCTGTTCGAACCGGTGCGAGCGTCCGTGCCGGAGCTGCTTGCTCCTGCTCCATCGTCACCCTGTCCGCCAAGGAACTCGAGGTCGCTGACGGAGGTCCTTCCTCCGCACGAGATCGCCGCGAGGAGAAAGAGAGAGGGAGTGAGCGGTCGAGCTACGCCGCTCCGGCGCCTCCGCAGGCCGGAGTCCACGTGTTGCTCAACCCTCATTCGGCTCATACTCCGCTCCCTCTCCCCTCGCTCGGGAGCTGAGCTCTCGAGCGCTTCTATTTGTTCTCATCTCGAAAGAATGTAGCCGAGAGAAGCGGAGATTTTTCGCTTCGCAGGGGCGCTCTTCCTCTGAGCCGGGAAATTGAGATTATGGCTGTATTGGTAGCGGTCTCTTGAGCTCGATTCTGGCCGCCTCAAGCGCCTGCACCGAGGCGGCACCATCGGGAGCAAAGAGGAGACGCCCTTCGGCGTCGATACCGCGCCCTTCCCCGGGGATGCCGTCCGCGCGGAGCGCGCGCCCCTTGAGCAAGTCATGCTGGAGGAGCTCCATGCGCAGAGGCTCGAGACCTGAGCCGACGAAGATGCGGGTGCGGGCCTCGAGCTCGGCGAGGATGTCCACCAAGAGCTCTTCTTTCCCGAGCGCGCCCGGCTCCTCGCTGGCGGGAGCAGGTGCATTTTCGGAGGCGTGGATCAGCGCGAGAGATGTGCGCTCGTCTGCGAAAAGTCCGAAGTCCCTCGTGAGCACATTCAGGCCAATCCCTACGGCGAGGGCGACCTCTGTGGCCCGGGCGCGGGACTCGATCAGGACTCCCGCGATTTTCTTGTCGTCGAAGTAGACGTCGTTCGGCCACTTCACGCGAAATCGATCAGCAAGCTGAGGAACACGGACGGCTACAGCAGCGCGGACCGCGAGCCCCACGACGAGTGAATAGGGCTGAGCGACGCGCGGCAGGCCGGGATAGCGAACGAGCACCGTGAACGTCAGGTTTTCGCCGGGGGGCGATTGCCAAGAACTACCGCGACGTCCGCGCCCTTGGGATTGCTCGCGAGCGACGAAAACGCCGCCGGTTTTCATGTCCCCCTGAGCAGCTTCGAGAGCGAGGTCGTTGGTCGACGTGACGAGGTCGTGGATGCGGAGAGGGCGACCCCAGGTCACACCTCGCGCCAGGCGATGGGCCTCGAAGCGCTCTCGGCTCAAGAACTCGCTTTGCATCTAACCTGGAGCTCGCGGTGGGGGGCCGCCATCGAGACGTCGCAAGAGCAGGCTGATGTCCGCGGCGGGCGCCGAGTGTGTCAGCGCTCCTACACTCATCACGTCCACGCCGAGCGCAGCCAAGCGCGGAATGCGTTCGAGAGTCAGACCTCCGGACACCTCGAGCAGGGCCTTACCTTGAGCCCGCTTTGCAGCGCGCTCGACCGAGGCGTCGTCGAAGTTGTCGAGCATGATGATGTCAGCGCCGGCGGCGAGAGCTTCCTCGAGCTCTTCGAGACCTCTGACCTCGATCTCGACGCGGCTCGTGTGGGGAGCATGGGCGCGGGCGCGCTCGACAGCGATCCGGATCCCGCCGACTGCGGCGATGTGGTTTTCCTTGATGAGCACGGCGGAGCCGAGAGAGTCGCGATGATTGTGGCCGCCCCCGTGACGAACCGCGGCGCGCTCGAAGGCGCGCAGGCCGGGCGTCGTCTTGCGCGTGTCGGTGATGCGCGCGCGTCCGCCGGCGGCCTCGACGTATTTTCTCGTGAGCGTGGCGGTGCCGGAGAGGCGCTGCAGGAAGTTCAGCGCCGTCCGTTCGGCCATGAGCAGTTCGCGGCTCGGTCCATCCGCGCGGAGCAGGAGCGTCCCCGGAGCGACAGCCTGACCATCCGGGACCAGCTGCTCGACGCGGGAGCTCGGACTCACGAGATAGAAGGTTCGAGCGAAGACCTCCGATCCCGAAACCACGAGCTCACTCTTGGCGAACACCTCGGCAATCGCCCACTCATCCCCGGGGATCAGGGCTTCGCTCGTCAGATCGCCGGCAGCGAGATCTTCCTCGAGCGCTCGTCGAATGACCTCATCCATGAGCCATGCACTGACCATGCATGCTCTCTAGCGGAAGCGCCCGGACCAGAAAAGCGAGAGCGATGCGTGGCTCACGGAGGGTCCTTTTCAAGGTCTAACTTGCGGCTGCGAAGCCGGCTGCGAGACCCGCCGAGTAGAGGTTCGAGAGGGCGTGGAAGATGATACTGGCTCCGACGCCTCCTGTGCGCTGACGAAGTAGACCGAAAAGGAGCGACGGAAAGAAGACGGCGAGGCGGCTAGGGCGGGGGTCGGTCATGAAGTGGCCGACAGCGAAGAGAATACTCGTGAGGAGATTCGAAGCGATGAGCGAGAGGACCTTCGCTGAGGTCTGTCTCTCAAGGAGTGCGCGCTCGAGAGAGCTCTGGAGGTAGCCGCGGAAGAAGACTTCTTCAGGGAGCGCAACCACGAGCAAATGGGCGAGGGCGAGATCGAGAGCGGACAGCGGGCCGACGGTGCCGAAGGAGAGTGCCCGTTCGAGGGAGAAGGGGTGGGCCGGAGAGAACCAGAACAGATAGCCGATTGTGAACGGCGGAAACACGACCAGTGCCGTAAAGAGGGCGATCGCCAGTGCCTGCCCCGTCTCTTTTGCCATGCGGGGCAGAGAGAGCGGCGCGAGATCGAACAAGCCGCCGAACTCGAGGCCGAACTCGCGGGGCACGGCTGAGGTCGATCGGACGGCGAGCGCTGCTAGGCCGACGAAAATGAACCCGACCAGGGACGACGCGTAACTCTCGGGCGCAAAATGGCTGGCGAGCGCGGCGAGAAGGGATGCGAGAAGGCCCCATCCGAGCGGCACGAGGAGGCGCGCGACGATCCTTCTAGTTTGCGGCGCGGGGACGGGTGTTGGCATCGATGGGAGGGGAGAATCGCGCAGGGGCGCCCGTGTTCGTGCACCTCGGCTTCAAGAGTAGAACGAAGACGGAATTGGGTCGAAAGGCGAGGTTTTGGAATTTCGTTTTTGTTGTAATGTCCGGCCCCGCAAAGTGGAGGCGTGATGCAGGACTTCGACGACGAGAACTTTAAATCCGGGAACAAGGGTAAGGTCATCGCGATCATCGCGATCGTGGCGGCCCTCGGCGGCGGCGCTGCGTTCATGTTGAGCCAGGGCTCGGACGCGACCGAACTGTCGGTGGCCGAGGCTGCCGGGACCATGAAGAACATCTTCGTGCGGCCGAAGGAAGAGCAGATTGCCGAGTGGCGCAAGTGGGCTGCGACCCCTGGCGACGAAGGCGGGATGAGCGAGATCAAGCAGGAGGCGATCAAGCAGCTCGCTTGGGCGCGCGATCCTGAGGGAGTGGCGCTCGCGGCCGGCCTCTTGAAGTCGCCGGAGCCGAAGCTCCAGGGTATGGCGGCGACTGCGCTCGCCTACTACGGCTCACCCGCGGCCGACACGGCCAAGCCTGCGCTGATCGAGGCACTCAAGACAGCCGGTCCGGGCTCGAAACCGCAGATCGCCTGGGCTCTCGTGACCCTCGGTGAATCGTCGGTCTTCGAAGAGATCTTGACGCTGTATCGGCTCGGCCACCTGGCCAGCGTGCAGCGCCTCGGCGGTGGTCTCGCCTTCGATCCTGCGAAGATCATTGCGCTGGTTCCCCTCGAGCGAATCGCATCCTTGGCTGGAGACGAGAGTCCCGCCGTTCGTCAGCTGGTTGCTACTGTGCTGAGCCGGAACGCGGATCCGAAGTGGACCGACACGCTGATCAAGCTGCTCGGAGACTCCGACCAAGAGGTCGCTCGCCAGGCTGCGCCGGGTCTCGGCCTGATCGGTGATCAGAAGGCGCGCGATCCTCTGATCTCGCGGCTCAAGGACGCCGACAAAGAGTCACGCGCGAAGTATCTCGACGCGCTCAAGAATGGTAGCGGCGGGCGCGGGCTGGTGCTCGCTCTCTATGCGTTCGCTAACGAGAGCAACGTCGAGACCAAGTGGTTTCGTCGTAAGGAGATCATGGGCCTGATCGACGGTCTGAATGATCCTCGCGCCGCTGATGTTCTCTACGAATACATGCAGACGGAAGAGGACGTGCACTGGCGCTACCGCGTCGCGCGCGCCCTGGCTCAGATCGGCGATGCTCGCTCGATCCCCGAGCTCGCCAAGCGGCTCCGCATGGATCCGGCAAAGGTCTACTCCGACGAGTACGACTGGGAGATGGAGCTCAAGCGGGACGACAAGGAGCGCATCGAGGCCGCGCGTATGATCGCGGACGTCGTTCGGCTCCACCCCGAGGAGCATGAAAAGTTCCGCAAGCAGGCCGAGGACGCGATCATCTTCTGGATGCACGAGATGCCATCGCCGCACGCCAACGCGCTGCGCGCGCTCGCGGCCATGGGTTCGACCAAGGACATCGACGCGCTCCGCAAGTGGGCGAACCCCGACGTCCCGTTGCCGAAGGAAGGCCAGCAGCCTCCGATGCCCGAGGAGTTCGTCATCGCCCAGAGCGCGCTCCGCTACATTGGCATGCTGAAAGATCAGCGCTCGTGGAACGTGCTGCTCGATTCGCTGAAGAAGCGCCCGAAGAACCTGCACATCGACAACGAGGGTATGTACCAGGGCGGACTCGCGATCCTCGGTATGTCGCTCAACGCTCTCGGCAAGGGTGCGTCGGACGGTCTCTCCGAGTGGGGTGATGCGAAGGGCTTCGAGCCGCTCCTGACCTTTGCGACCGACCCGTATGAGAATGAAAACGCTCGTATGAGCGCCTGTGCGGCCCTCGCTTGGACCGCCGATCAGAAGGGCATCGAGAAGGTTGCTGAGAAGATCGCTGAGTACTCGAAGAGTGAGCCCCAGGACGCGTTCCGTCGCAAATGCCTGCTCGAGACGCTCGTGCAGAGGCCGGTACCTGGCACCGCGCCCGCGTTGCTCTCCCTGCTCACGCCTGACTCGGCCATCGATACCCGCCCGAACGTGGCCCGCGCCATCGCTAAGAGCGGCATCGACGCTGATACGGAGGCCAAGCTGTTCGAGCTCGCCAAGGACGAGAATATGATGGGCCCTGCGGTCCTCGCGTTGATCCTCGGTGGCTCGCCGGACTCGGCAGCACGGGCCGTGGCGCTCTACGCGGACAAGGGCAAGGTCGCTGTCGAGGAACTGCAGGACCTCTGGTCTCGCAGCTTCGGCTTCTGGTCGACGGCGGACCTCGAGAGCGGAATCTTATTCCGCTACGTCGACAACGCGATCGCCATGGGTCACGTCACGATCAACGCGACGCCCCAGGAGTGGGCACCGGCTCTGCTCGAGCGTGAGTTCGACAAGCTCACGATTGACAACGGTCCTCACTCGTTCACCCGCGTCATCCTCCGCAACGAGCTTTACCGCATGGCGCGCGGCTCCGACGTGGCCAAGGCGGAGGGTGCGGTGAAGACGCTGCGCTTCCTCAAGGAGCAGGGCGTGCTCATGGCGCTCCGCGACGCATCTGGCCCTGTCCAGAAGCTGGCGGAGGACGCGGTCTTCGAGCTTGTCAATCCGAAGATCGTGACCGGCATCACGGCGAAGCCGGCCGAGTCGCTCACGGAATGAGCTGAAGGGGGCCTGCTCGGGCCCCCTTTCTCCGAGGAGTTCGCGAGAACATGAGACGACGAGAAGCGTCGGCCGGCGCTCCGGGGATCTTTCTCCTCGGGGCGCTCTTCATTTCATGCGCGGCTCCCGGCAGGCCGAGCGCGCCGGACAGCGCGCTCCTGCTGGCTCCGGGTACGCCGGAGCTCTCGGTCGTATCGCCGAGCTTTGATGTGAGCGAGGTCTGCGAGAACGCTTACGATGACAACGACAATGGCTTCATCAACGAGGGCTGCAACGAGCCTCAAGGTGAGCTCCACGTTGTGATCGCTTGGCAGGGGCCGAGTGAGATCGATTTGTTCGTGTTTGATCCGAGTGGCGCTGTAGCGCCGCTCGGCGGCACAAGTGCGCTCGGTCTGAGCAGAACCCAAGATTGCCCAGGGCAGGGGAGCACTTGTCAGGGTCATCAGCGCGAGAGTGTCGTGCTCGACGGTGAGGAGCTCGCGCCTGGGCGCTACCTGATCCTGGTGCGTGCGGTGGGGCTCGGGGCGCCCCGCGTGAACGTAGAGCTCGGGGTGCGGTCCCCCGAGGGGACTCGAGCGTATCGTGCTTCGTTCTCACGGCCAGGGACTGAGGTGACGCTTGAACTCGAAGTCCCGAAAGTTGTCGTCGAGCCGAAGGGGACGGGGCGAGCCCTTCTTCCGCGAGAAGCGCGGGCGAGCCCTTCTTCCGCGAGGAGCGCGGGCGCGCCTATCCGCGGAGAGCGAAGGTAGGCAGGCTCCCTCGCCTCTGGTAGGCCTCTCGGGCCCATGGAGGACGAGTCCAAGAGAGAGCAGCAGGCTCTCGGGAAGGTGACCGAGGACCTCGACGTGCCACGAGGTCCCGACCTCTCGATGGAGATCACTGTCCCTGCCTCTTGGATCGCCGAGGGGGCGACGCTCGTCGTCGCGTGGCCAAGGCGCGTTTCGTGCCGGTGTTGCGGGGGCGGCGGCTGTGACGCTTGCGCTCGGAGCGGCGCCTTTTCGCTGCAAGGCGAGCTCGCGCGAGAGCCCTTTGAGGTCAGCCTCCCGCGGCTGGATGCCCCTCCTTCGTCACTCATGATTCGCTTGCCAAACCTGGGCATGCCGAGTGGCGAAGGGGATCGTCCGCCGGGACATCTTTTCCTCGATGTGCGCGCTGGACAGCCGCCGAGCGCGGGTGTGGCGCGGGCGAGCAAGAGCGAGGCTCGAGTCCTACGGCGAGACCTGATGCGGTCGAGTGTGTGGATGGCGATCTTGGTCTCGCTCCTCTTTCTCGGCATGTTGCGCTTGTCGGGTTGGCTTTGAGGGGCGCCGAGCTCGAGGAGGTACGGGCTGAGGGCCCTGCCTGTTTGAAGCTTCTCACTTGGCTTCGGATGGCGCGCGTTCCCGAGCGGGATAGAGCCTCTGAAAGGACCGCCGCGCTCTCCGGCGCGCGCGTGCTTCTTTGGCCATAACGTTTCCGTGGTGCACAAGCCTTGCTAGGCTGCGGTCAGTATGAATCCCTTTGCGATGGGGGCGATTTGGCTCGGCCTGGTCGGACTGTTCATTTGGTCCGCTCGCCGTCGATTTGCTTTGCTCGACGTAGGCTCACAGACCTTCGAAGACCGGCTCAGCGAGATTCCTGAGCGGCTCGGGATGGTCTTCAAGTACGCCATCTTCCAGAAGAAGATGCGGTACTACTGGACCGCGGGCGTCGCCCACCAGCTCATCTTCCTAGGTTTTGGGGTTCTCTTGCTCAGGACGCTGGTGCTCTGGGGACGAGGTTTCGATCCCGGGTTCAACTTGTGGGTGCTCGGGCCCGAGTCGCCGCTCGGCATCGCTTATGCCTTTTTGAAAGACATCTTCGCGCTGCTCGTGCTCGGCGGCACGTTCGTATTTGTTTACTATCGAGCGATCAAGCCTCAGAAGCGCATGACGCTCTCGGGCGAAGGCCTGGCCATTCTCGGCATCATCATCACGATGATGATCTCCGACCTCGCCTATGACGGCGCGAGCATCGTCCTGAACGCGAGGTACCCTGAGTTCTGCGCTGCATCGCCAAGCAAGGACGCGTGCGCGACGGCGCGCGACTTGATTCAGCCCCTAGCCGCCGGCGCTCGCGGTGAGCCGCTCGCCTGGTCCTGGGTCGAGCCCGGCGGGAGCTTTTTCGCCGCTCTCTTCGCGGATGCATCTCTCGGGACACTGATCGGTGTCGCTCAGGTTGGGTTCTGGACTCACGCAACGCTCGTCCTGGTTTTTTTGAACATCCTCCCCTACTCGAAGCACTTCCACATCATCACGGCGATCCCGAACGTCTTCCTCGGCGACCGCACGCCGACCGGCAGGCTCCGCCCCCTCGCTCCGAACACCGAGGAGCTGATGGGGCTCGTGGAGAAGGCTTCGGAGAACGACGACATCGGTCAAGCCCGCGTCGGCTACAGCCGTATCCAGCACTTCACCTGGAAAGATATCCTCGACTTCTACACCTGCACGGAGTGTGGCCGCTGCTCCGATAACTGCCCGGCGACTCTGACGGGTAAGAAGCTCTCGCCGAAACATTTGACCCTAGCGCTCCGGGATCATCTCTACGGGCTGCAAGACGACGCAGCAGCGGGGGCGAGGCCGCTTCGCGATGGACTCCCGCCGGAGACGCCGATCGTGGCCGTCCCGGATCTAGTTCCCGACGTCGTCGATCCCGACGTACTCTGGGCGTGCACGACGTGCCGAGCCTGTGAGGAGCAGTGCCCGGTCAACATCACTTACGTCGACAAGATCGTGCAGATGAGGCGGAACCTCGTCACGATTCGCGGTGACTTCCCGAGTCAGCTCAACAAGCCCTTCGAGGGCATGGAGACGAACGGAAATCCTTGGAACCTCTCGCGCCTCGACCGCGCAGCTTGGACCGAGGGTCTCGACGTGCCCCGCGTCTCCGACCACCCGACGGCGAAGGTGCTCTACTGGGTCGGTTGCGCCGCGAGTTACGATGATCGCGCGAAGAAGATCGCTCGAGCGACGGCGAGCCTGCTAAAAAAGGCTGGCGTCGATTTCGCAATTCTGGCCGAAGAGGAGACCTGTACCGGAGATCCGGCGCGCCGCGCCGGCAACGAGTACCTCTTCTCCATGCTGGCTGAGTCGAACGCGGAGACGCTCAATCGCTACCGCGCTGAAGGTGGCATCCAGACCATCCTGACCACCTGTCCCCATTGCTTCAACTCTCTCAAGAACGAGTATCCGGATTTCGGGGCGCGCTTCGAGGTCGTCAATCACACCGACTATCTCCTCGAGCTTCTCATGCAAGGTCGGCTCAAGGCGGAACGGGAGGTGAAGAGCAAGGTCGTCTACCACGACTCTTGTTATCTCGGTCGCTATAACGGAGTTTACGACTCGCCTCGTACGCTTCTCGAGAAGATCGGAGCGGAGGTCGTGGAAGCGCCGATGGCGCGCAACAAGGGCCTCTGTTGCGGCGCTGGCGGCGCTCAGATGTTCATGGAGGAACAGAACTCCGATCGCGTCAACGTGCGCCGGACCAAAGATCTTCTTTCGACGGGCAGCGATACGATCGCGACAGCCTGCCCGTTCTGTATGACGATGGTTACCGACGGCTTGAAGGCGGAAGGTCGCGAGGAAGTGAAGCAGGCGGACGTCGTCGAGCTGCTCGCGAGCGCTTGTCTCTGAGTCGGGCTGGGCGCTCCTCTGAGAGGGGGCGCTCCGTCGCGAGGGCGCCAGCGGAGAAGACCGCGCGACGCTCTCGCCTTGCAAGCCGCTTTCGGAGAGGAGGGCGCCTCTGTGTCTGCGAGCGCTCCGAGGAACGGCGCCTTTCAGTGCGCGATAGGAGACGGCGGAGCCGAGAGCGGAGGCAGGCGCTGGACGAGCTCGGTCGCGGCCCGACGCAGGAGTGGGTTGATGGACATCGAGCTCGCGATGAGGTTGAGGTCTTCGCGCGTCAGCGTCACGATCAGAGGGAAGACAAGGCCGAGCGGCGCGTACGGATTCAGGATCAGGGCATTTCTGATCCGGGTGCGGGCCATCCAGCGGTCCGAGGCGACGATCGTCTCGAGGAGCGGAGGGAGCGTCGGGCGCCGGGCGGCTATGAGGAGTACGTCCTCTTCGCGCAGGGAGCTACAGAGAAGGAGCTGACGGATTACACCCGGATCCGGGTCGAGGATCAGTTTCTCGATTTGCAGGCGGCTCGGTCGCCGAGCCATCGAGCGCCGCTCGCCGAGTGTGACGTCTCGGGCCCCGTATTTCGGGACGCGCAACTCGAACTCGCTCTCGGCCGCCAGGGGAGCGCGCTCGAGCACACGGCTCAAGGACAGGTAGCTGTGAGCGTCGGCCTCTTTCCGGAGCTCCTCGAGCCAAGGAGCCTCGTAGTTTCGCGCCAGCAGGAGCGCGATGGGCAGGGCGGATTCTTTTGCACGTGTGTCTCCCGCGATGGAGCGGCCGAGAGTCGCGTCGAGGCTGTGCGCGATGAGCGAGGCAGAGCTCCTCTCGATCCAGTCGACAAGCCATGCGACACGCAGGCCCAGTTCAGGGAGCGCGACGAGGGAGCGGGCCAAATCGGACGGCGAATCCGGCATCATTTCGTAGGTGGGGCAGCGGCCCCCGCAACAATCGGCTATAGCACCATTTCTGGTGGCTAAGGATCCTCGGAGTCGGCTCACGCGCCTCGCCCCCCTCGCGCAGAGTTACAAGAAAGCTCTGCGGGCTCCTGAGTTCCTGTTCGCGCTCGGTACGGGACTTCTCGTGTGTGGTGCCGCGGCGCTCCTGGCCCGAAGTGGCTTGCCCAGGGACCGTCTGATCGCGCGGGGAATGCTCGGGCTGCTCCTTGTGGCTCTTTTTACACTCATGATCGCGTCGCGCCGACGCCTCGCGCGTCCTGAGCGCATCCTCAGGCGCACGGTAGGGCTCGTCGATCGAGAGCGAGCCGACGAGCTTGCGCGCGCGGATGCGCTCCTCGAAGCCTCCCTCAGCGGCCAAGCAGTGGGCTCCGCGGAACTAGTCCGCTTGCACTGGGAGAAGTTGGTGGCGAGCCTCGACACCGAGGCGATCCGTCGCGCGCTTCAAAAGCGAGGGCGGATCTTCTTGGCGCTCGGGCTTTTGCTCTGCTTCGGCACACTGTCGCTCGCCGCGGGGCGCATCCTCGAGCTCGTCGAGGGGACGAACCTGCTCTTGGTTCAGGATCGGGTTGCTCCGTACATGCTCCCCTATGTCGAGAAGGCGCGCGTCATCGTGCGACCTCCAAGTGACATGGCCGGACGCACCGTGACCCAGAGCCTCTGGGGTGATACGGCGATTCTCCCGGTCGGAAGTCGCGTCACCGTCGAAGCGGAGGCGATCGCCCTGGGTCGTGATCTCGTGCTCACCGACGGGGAACAAGAGATCCCCTTCCGCGCCGACGCTGAAGGGACCTTAGTCGCTGAGATCACGGTCGAAGAGACGATCGTACTGCGCATTGCGGCTCGCTTTGGCACCTCGTTGATCATCGATCCTTTTGAAAAGACGATCTTCGCTCTGCCCGACAGGGAACCTACGATCATCTTGAAGGGCGCGCCGCGTACGATTGCTCTGCGAGATGTCACAGGTCTCCCCCTCGAATACGAGGTGACGGACGACCGCGGCATCACGGAGGTCGACCTCGTTCTCGAGAGCGGAAGGCGAGAAGAACGCACGTCGCTTGCGCGGCCTGCGCGAGGCACGCTCGGGGAGTCTGGCGTCACAGAGCTCAAGGCGGATCATCCGATGCTGCTCGGCGCGTACCTGCCGGTCGAGGTGCGCGTGGAGGCGCGCGACGCGGCCCTCTCAAGGCGCGGCAGCGCTAGCCGAAGCGAGTCGATTACGATCGTGCCCGAGGCGCTCGGCGCGAGCCTCGTCGAGCGGTATCGGTTGTTCAAGAAATTTCGGAGCAGCGTCGTTCACTATTACGCAAATGCGCGTGCAGCGGGCTTCGAGAGTGGCGGCGCGCGTCGGGAGGCGCAGAGTGCGGCTGAGGGCGATCTGGACGCGGCCCTCGGTGAGCTCGAGAAAGGCCTTGCTGCGCTTCCGGAAGGCGCGACGGGCTCTCTCGGATTTTTGCGGGCGCAGGTGAGCGCACTAGAGGCCAAAGGGCCGGAGCGGCTCGAGCCCGAGAGCGCAGTCTTGGCGGTGGACGTGCTCCTTGCCGAGCTGAGCTCGAAGGACGCGGAGCGAGTGGCGAGTGATCTAGCATTAGCTCTCGATGAGGTTAAGGCTCTCGCGCAGAAGTCCTCCGATACAGAGAAAAGCCGAGGGACGGAGGCGATCGCAGAGCTGAGCGAACTCGTGTCTGCCGGGGCCAAGAACCTCTCGGAACTCGGTGTGCTGGGAGCCGATCTCGGCTCTGTCGCCGAGGGCGACCTCGGCCGACTCAGGCGGAGCGTCAAAGATCGGGCCTGGGATCGGGTCGCGCGCATCGCCGAACACCTCGCGGCGCGCCTGCGTCGCGGGAGTCCGAGTTTCGGGGCACGCGGTGAGGCCCCGGCGAGCGGACCGGCGAACGTCGAGAGTGGCGCGCCCAAGAGCTCTGGGCGAGGTTCCTTGTCCCAGGCTCCCGAGGAATTTCGCTCTCTGGAGAAGGAGACCGAGCGACTCCGGAAAGAACATGCGGGAGAGTTGAGTGAGCTTGAGCGCATTCTCCGGGATGCGCGGCTCGCGGCCCAGGCGGACGCGCCCGGGCGCGAAGAGGAACTCGCCGAGAAGGTGCGTGATGCCGTGGCTGAGTTGCCCGAGGGAGCGAGCGCTCCGGGCAGCGCGCGCGCGGAGGCGGCGCTCGGTCGGGGACAGGCGGAAGCGATGGCGGATGCTCTTGAGGGGCTCGATATGAAGCGGGCGCTCGAGCGCGGCGAGGCGGCGCTCGGGGCGCTCGAGCGGGCTCGCGAGCTCGGCGAAGAGCGCGGCTCGACGGTGAGTCCCGAGGCCCTCGAGCATGCGGTGTCCGGTGTAAAGGCGGCTCTCGACGCCGCGCGGGCGACCCAGGCGCGGCGCCGCGAGTCCCTCAAGGGAGACGATTCGCTCCGTGGGAACGCCGAGCGGGAGCGGCGTTTCGCCGAGCGCGCGCGCACCTTGGCGAAAAAGGGAGCGACCGGCTCTGCGCGCCTTCCAGAAGAATCGGTGCGCGCCCTCGAGCGCGCGGCGCAGCTGATGAGGAAAGCCGCGGATGCGCTCGATCAAGGTGACGCCGAAGAGGCGCGGGCTCAGGCCGATCGCGCTCAGACGGAGCTCGAGCGTGCGCGCGGCGAGCAGCCGAGTGAGGGCGGCGAGGGACAAGACGGGCAACAGCGAGAAGGTCGACCGGGCGGCGATGAAGAAGGGGAAGGCGTCGAATCGACACGGGAGCACGGCGTCGTACCGCAGGAAGAGAAGAACCTCGGACGCGCTTTCCGGGAGCGAGTCCAGGCCGGGCTCCGCGATCGCAGCGGACGATATGGGTCGAGTGTGAGTCGGTACCTCGAGAAGCTGCAATGAAGGTACGAGGGCGAAACCTGCTGACAGCGCTCGTCTTTGCGCTGACCCTCGGCGGAGGAATGTACGCAATCGGGCGCTTTACGCCGAAGCCGAGCGGAAAGGCCGCGGAGAGCGAACAACCTGACATTGTGGCCTTGTCACGCAAGTTGACCGAACTGCGCGTTCGCGCCGCAGAGGCCAAGATCATCACGCTCGATGTGGAGGACGCGGAGAAACTCCTGCAAGGATTGCAGGGACCGCTGGCCGCGGGCGCGCGGGCCG
>JAEYYX010000090.1 GCA_023428245.1 Pseudomonadota bacterium | reverse complement strand
CCCCCCGCCCCCCCCAGCCCCCCCCCCCCGGGGCGCCGCCCCACCGCCCCCCCGAGGTCTCCATGGCGCTCAGGTTCGAGTCGAACGGAACAATCCCGATCTGAATTCTCGATCGCCATGAGCTCGCCCTCCTCAGCCCACACTCGCGAGACTGGGGGTTCGGCGAGAGGCCGAGGCGTCTCGATCCTCACGAACCGCAGCGTCTCGGATGTGAAGCTCACCGTCGACCGGAAGCGACTCGAGCTTGCAATTCAGAGAGCCATCTCGGTTCACGAACGCGACGCCGATCTTGCTCCAGAACTTCCGCTCGCCCTTGCCACTGATCACATACACATACTTCATCTTCGAATGGTCCATGACTTCTCCTATCTCTGTCGAACAACGTGTCGACGGAACGGAGAAGTACAAACCGCGTGCCAGGCCAAAAACTGCGAGAAAAACCGCAAGGCGGGTCTCACGACCGCTGTCGCCGCCAGTCAGTCTGACGGCGGCCGCCAGCGAGCAACGCTGAACTATCGGGGCTCCCCGCATGCACTCGTGCCATGCCGCGCGCGCCCCCGAGTTCTCGCGCACCCGCGCACCCCGCGCACCCCGCGCGGAGCCGCCTAAGGACTCGAGCTCGCGCAGAACTCCCGGAGCCGTTCGATGAAGGGAGCGATCTCGGCGTGGCGGAGTTTGTAGAGACTTCGGTTCGCCACGAGGACACTCGAGATGTCCCGGACCGGCTCGATCACCTCAAGCCCGTTTTCGCGAAGCGTCGCTCCCGATTCGACCAAGTCGACGATCACGTCCGAGAGGCCAACAAGCGGCGCCAGCTCCACAGAGCCCGAGATGTAGATCACCTCTGCCTGAATGCCGCGGCGCGCAAAGTGTTCCGTCGCGATCCGGGGGAATTTCGTACCGACGCGCGGCCGGGTTCCGATCCGAACCCCGGGCGGCCCCGCGACGACCATCTGGCAACGACCAATCCCAAGATCGACAGGCTGGTACAGTTCGTAGCCACGCTCGAGCAGCACGTCGCGTCCGCTCACGCCGAGGTCGGCGACACCGTATTCGACGTAGGTCGGCACGTCGTCGGGCTTGAGCATGAGAAAACGGACCGAGCCATCATCGCTCTCTCGGATCAGGCGACGGTCGTCGGCGAAAACTTCACGCATCCCGATGCCGGCTCGCTCGAAGAGCGGCACGAGCCCTTTGAGAATACGTCCCTTTGGGATCCCAATCGTCAGCGGTCTCATCTTCACGGTCCTTCGAGGGCGATGCGCTCGATGTCGGCACCAGCCCGGCCCAGTTTCTTCTCAATCGACTCGTAACCGCGGTCGAGGTGATAGACGCGGCGCACGATGGTCTCGCCCTCAGCGACAAGCCCCGCGATCACGAGGCTCGCGCTCGCACGCAAGTCCGTAGCCATGACTGAAGCTCCCGAGAGATTCTTCACGCCTTCGACGAGAGCCGTGTTGTGACGTGTTTCGATGCGCGCGCCCATGCGGCTGAGCTCGGGCACGTGCATGAAGCGGTTTTCGAAGATCGTCTCGGTGAGCACGGAGCGCCCCCCCGCCAGCGTCATGAGTGCCATGAACTGCGCTTGCATGTCGGTGGGGAAGCCTGGGTGCGGCGCGGTAGTGACGTCCACGGGCAAGAGCTGTCCCAGACGCTCGATGCGAGCCCCGTCGCCTTCACGCTCGATTGTAAGGCCGGCTTTTCGGAGCTTCACGATCACGGGTTCGAGATCGTCGATCGGCGCGTGCTCGAGCAGGATGCTGCCTCCGGCCAGCCCGACGGCCGCCATGAAAGTACCCGCCTCGATGCGGTCGGCGATGACCGCGTGTTCGAAGGGAGAGAGCTCATCGGCGCCGGTGATGTGAATCACGCTGGTTCCGGCCCCGTCTACCTTCGCGCCCATCTTGTTGAGCACGCGGCCGAGTTCTTCGATCTCCGGCTCGCGGGCACAGTTGACGAGGGTCGAGCGGCCCTTGGCGAGCGCCGCCGCCATCATGATGTTCTCGGTGCCAGTGACCGTCGGAAGATCGAAGACAATCTCAGCTCCGCGCAGACGGGGCGCTTCGGCTTCGATGTAGCCGTGTTCGACGCGAATGGTCGCGCCGAGCGCCTCGAGGCCCTTGAGGTGTTGGTCAACGGGACGAGCACCGATAGCGCAGCCGCCGGGGAGCGAGACCTTGGCTTTTCCATGACGAGCCACGAGCGGACCAAGTACGAGCACACTCGCGCGCATCTGCCGAACCAGCTCATAAGGAGCTTCAACGAAGGCGCCCGTCGAGGGACCGACGGTCACCTCGGGGATCTGAACGGAGGTCTTCCGACCGAGTACGCCGAGGAGCTCCGCCGTCGTATTGATGTCGCGGAGACCGGGGACGTTTTTCAGATGGCTCGTGCCGTCGGACAGAAGGGTCGCGCACAAGATCGGCAGCGCCGCGTTTTTCGCGCCGCCGACCGGGATCGTCCCGTGGAGTTGACGCTGTCCTCGGACTCGGATGGCATCCATAGGCGGGGAGCCTTACAACAAAGGGGATGGGAGCTCTAGGACACAACTCCAAAATGCAGCGTCTCTCGCGCCCGTCCCATTTGGTTCAGCGCCCCGCCGGGCGGTCCCTTGAGCAAGCACCGTGCCCGCAAGGGGGAGGATGGGCCCGGCGCCCCCGATTCCAGCCTTGGTGCGGCTTCGCCCTTTGTGCTGGCCTCATGCTGAGCGGCGCGGGAGCCGCGATGGCCGCCCCGGGCGAAAAAGGAGGCTCCGAGAACGTCTGGGCGGAGCGCGCGCTTCGCCGCTTTCTGTCGGACGATCGAGCGATTCCCCAAAGCGCCCTCGACGTCCGACGGGTCTCGTCCCAGCCGAGCGAACTCTCCCGCCGCGCCTTACTCGAGTTGGCCCGAGACCAAGAGCGCACAGCGGACGCTCTGGTCCGCGTCGAGCTCGCCCGCGCCCTCAGAGCTCACCAAACATCACAGATCGACAACTCGCTCACTGTGGCGCTTCTGTCCCTCCTCGATCATCCGACAAAGAACGACCCCCCGGGTATCGACCGCCTCGCCCTCGAGACAGCCGCGATGGCGCTTCTCCGCTCCTCGGATCCTCTCGCGCGCCGGGCTCTCGAAGCCCGCGCTCGTGGACTCGAGCCTTCGCCGGCACGAACCTCCGCCCGCCTCGCTCTCGGAGAAAACACGCGGCCTTCGGCTCAGAAGAAATCTGAGGCACCAAGACCTCCCCACACAAAGAAACAACTCGCGGGCCACGTCGAGGCTCTCCTGCCGCTGCTTCAGGACGAAGGCACTTTGCCGCGACTCGCGGTCACCCAGGCGCTCATGAAGCGCCTCCAGGCGCCCTCCAGCCCGAAAGAGCGCATTTGGATCGCGGGCGCCGCGGCGGAGCGTTATCGGGCCGAGTGGTCCAGGGAGGTGCGAAATGCGCTCATTGCCCTGCTCATTCAAGCCGGTCGAACCCAGGCGAGCCGGGAGACACTCGCCCTCGCTGCCGATCTCGACCCAGACGCCCGACTGCGCAAGAGGGCGGCGGAGGCACTCTCGAGCCAGTTTGGGGACTAGAGCGCATCGAGCGCACCTCAAAATGACAAGCGCACAAAGCACTGGGAACCGTCGAGTAAATCTCGGGAAAACGCGGCGAAAGCTCTCGCCCGCTCGCCCTTGAGGGGGGACGAGAGCGCAGCCGTGGCACCATTGAGACGTGTTCTAGGGCTGACAAGACGGCCCGCTCGTCTATCCTCGCTCTGGTTGATTTCGCGGGGGCGACCCACGCCGCCCACGACGCCGTCATGTCTGCCAAGAAAAACAGCCCCAAAGCCCCTGAGCCAAGACTGTCCTTTGAGGGCGCACTGGCGCGACTGAGCGCTATCGTCGGCGAACTCGAGTCCGGTGAGCTCACACTCGAGGAGTCGCTAGCTCGCTTCGAAGAAGGCATCAAGCTCTCCCGCGCGTCCCAGGCCGAGCTCGACGAAGCCGAAGCGCGCATCGAGGAACTCTTGGGCCTCGATGAGGCAGGCCAACCCATTTTGGCCGAGCTCGATTCATGACCCAGGTCGTCCGCTCCGCGCGCGCGGTGACCATCGGCGATGAGCTCTTGACCGGAAAGGTCAAGGATCGAAATTCGTTCGAACTTGCTCGTACGCTGCGCCGGCTCGGGATCTCCCTCGACGGCATCGAAATCGTCCCAGACCGAACCATAGAAATCCGCCGTGCCGTCGAGCGGGCCGTTGAACGAGCCGATGTGGTCTTCACGAGCGGCGGCGTGGGTCCGACCCACGACGACGTCACCATGCTCGGCGTCGCCGAAGCTCTCGGACGCCCCCTCGCCCCCCATCCAGGCATGCTCGAGCTCTTCTCGACGCACTACGGAGCGAGCTTCTCCGACTCCCACCAGAGGCTCGCTCTTCTACCCGATGGGGCGACGCTCCTCATGACCCCTGGCCTCCTCTGGCCCGTGATCGTCGTCGGGCCCGTATGGCTCCTGCCGGGCGTTCCTGAGTTCTACCTCAAGAAGCTCGAAGCAATCGCCGCCCACCTGCGCGGCCCGAGCCCCTTTTTCACCCAATCGCTCTACGTCAACGCCGACGAACTCACCATCAAGGACGAACTCGACCGCGTCGTCTTGGCTCACCCCGAGGTGATGATCGGCTCCTATCCGCGCTTCAAGCACCCCGTCTACAAGACCCGTATCACGGTGGATTCCCGGGACGAGGCCCTCCTCGAGCGAGCTTTCACCGACCTCAAGAGCGCCCTTTTTTCCTATACCGTCGAGTACGACGAGAGCTCCGACACGCTCGTCTGAGAAGAACGAGAAAGGCTCGTTGGAGCGAGCCGCCATGGCGCGTCCCCTGGCCGGCACGTCGCGTCTCCTCACGAACCTCTGACCTTCCTTCGGCGGCGCCATTGGCACACAGCGTGCTCCGAGTTCGTTGAAATGACCCAGCATGGTGCCTCGCTCCGCCGACTCAAGAGCCCCCCGCCGCCCCTCGAGCTCCTCAAGCGCCGTCTCGCGAGGGGTGGTCCCGAAGCCCTCGGCTGGACCGAGCTTGTGGCGCTCTTGATCGAACAGGACACCCCTTGTCCCCTCGAGACGGCCGTAAGTCTTTGTGAGCATGCGGGACGCCTCGCGACCTTGCGCCCCTTTCGTCCCCGCGCACTCGCGCGCCTCACGGGAGTGCCGGAATCTGCCGCGCTCCGTCTCCACATCTGCACTGAGCTCGCGCTCCGTTGGAATGAAGCTCTTGAAACGGAACGACAGACAGTTTTGACTCCTGCAAAGGTCTTCGACTGGGCGCGTCCGAAGCTCACGTCCCTCGGCCATGAAGAAGTTTGGGCGCTTTGTCTCGACGGAAGCGGGCGACTGACCTCTTCGTTCCAAGTGAGCCGCGGCGGGATCGGCTCAACGAGCATCTTGCCGCGAGACATTCTGGGACCAGTGCTCCGAGAGTCTGCTGCCGGCTTTCTTCTCGTTCACAATCACCCGAGCGGCGATCCGACGCCGAGTCGCCAGGATCAGGAGATGACAGACGCTCTCGCTCGCGCCGCGGCGGTCTGCGGGACGCCCCTCATCGATCATGTGGTCGTTGCGCGAGATGGATATGTGAGCTTGATGAGCGCCTGAGCTAGAGCGCATGACGCTTCTGGGCTTGCGCGGGGTGAGAGAAGCCCCAGGGTCTGAGCGCCGACTCTCTTCCCCCTCAATGGGACATCAGTGCTGAAGGGCCGAGCTCTCCCTTCCCCACGGAAGATTTCGCTGGGTGCGGCGAAAGCGCCCCTGGGGACCGTCCGGACCTGTTCCGGACGAGTCTTCGCGCTCACATAAGAGCCGGCGCGATCGAGCCTCTCGCCAGCGAAGCCAGCGAAAAGGAGCGTGCGGGCGCCCTTCCTGAGACAAAAAGCGGCGGGCCACTCTTCGGCCCCCGTTTCCAGGACCTCCGGAAGTCGTGTATCGTTCCGCCAATGTCGACTGACGTCACGTTCTCGGCGCTCACTGACGTGGGGAGGAAGCGCGAGCACAACGAAGACAACTACCTGGTAGACAAGAAGCTCGGCCTCTACGTCGTCTGCGATGGCATGGGTGGGCACGCTGCCGGGGAGGTTGCGAGTGCGCTCGCGGTTCGGAGCTTCCACGAGGAGGTCAAACGTGAAGCGGAGATGCTTTCCGATTTCGCCCTGGGCAAGAGCGGAGCCGATCGCGTCACCACTCGTGACGTCTTGAACATGCTCGAGTTCGCCGCGAACCGCGCGTCCGCGCGCGTGTATGCGGAAGCCGCTGCCGACGAGTCTCGCCGCGGCATGGGAACGACGCTCGTCGCTGCGCTCATTTGTGGCAAACAGCTGTTTGTGACCTGGGTCGGCGACAGCCGTCTCTATTTGCTCCGCGACGGAGTGCTCGAACAGGTCACCGAGGACCACAACGTCCTGAACGAGCTCGTCAAGCGGCGCAAGATGCCGCGCGAGAAGGTCGAACAACTCGCCCAGAAAAACGCTGTCACGCGCGCGATCGGCGTTTATGAACACGCCGAACCGGAAAGCATCGCCATCGATTGGCTGCCCGGAGATCGCCTACTGCTCTGTTCGGACGGCCTCTACCAATATTTCGAGGACGACCTCGATCGCTTGGCAGAGAAGATGTCCCTCGACGACATCGAGCTCGCCGCCCGCTTGCTCACTGACGCCGCCAATGAAGCCGGCGGCAGCGACAACATCACGACGGTGCTGGTCGCGCTCGGTGCCGGCGAAGCTCGCGACGACGAGCGCGCGCGCAAGCTCCAGCTCAAGCGCGAGCTTCTAGCTCGGATGCGGCTCTTCCGACCCCTCTCGGACCGCGAGCTGCTTCGCGTGCTGCAGGTGACGGACGTCCTCTCCTATGAGCATGACCAAGTTGTCATGGAACAAGGAGCTCCGGGGGAGGAGCTCTACATCGTGCTCGAGGGTTCCGTGAAGGTCTTCCGGGGCGATACGGCGATTGCGACGCTCGCTCCCGGCGATCACGTGGGCGAAATGGCGCTGGTCCGGAACCAGCCGCGCTCCGCAACCGTGAAGAGCGTTGGACAAAGCGAGCTGATGGTGATTCGGCGCCGAGACTTCTTCGAACTCCTGCGCACCGAGCACGCCCTTGCCGTGAAGCTGCTCTGGCAGTTCCTCGGAGTGGTCGCCGATCGCCTCGCCGATACGAGCCGCGAGCTCGGCCAAGTACGCGAGGAACTCCTCGCCGAAGACCTGACTGATTCGCTCTTTGACGACGATCCGGATGACTTCGACGATCGCCCGACACTGCTTGAGACCCGTGCGTCTCAGCCCAAGAGCGACGAGAGTCCGCCTTCTCGGAGCGGGGTCGTGATGAGCGATTCGGGCAATGCTCTGACTCCGCCTCCGCCCTCGGTCCGCGGCGTCCCTCCGGTGAAGGGCTCGAGCCCGTCGTCTTTACCACCGCAGAATCCGAGCCTTGTTCGCAACGCTCGCCCGATCCCAGGGAGTCCGCCCCCGAAGAATGAGGAGGAAGCTGTGCCGCCCCCGTCAGTGCGCGGGCCCGGCCCGGAGCGTCCCTCGGTTCCGCGCCCTCCCAGGCGAAGCTCCGCCACGCCGCTCACGCGCGCTCCGTCGCTTCGGCCCGTGCCCCCCAGAACATCTTCGGAAGACGCCTCGGGTGGAGAGTCGCAGGGCGACGATCCCGATCCTGAGGACAGAACTTGAGCTTGGGCGGCCTCCCGCCCAAGTTGACAGTTTTGCGCGTCCGAAAGTAGCGTTCCTCAGGTCTATCGTGCTTCCGCGCTCTTTCGGTCAGCGCCTCCTCACGAGCTCCGCGCTCGTGTTTGCGATCTCGCGCCAAGCCGCTGCCGTCGAGCCGCTCCGGCCGAGTGAGCCGCGCGTGCTCGCGGACAGCGCGATCAACCTGATTCAAGTCGCCGATTCCTTCGATGGGCCGGACGCGTTCGATCTGAACCTGAGCCTGACCTTCGAACACACTGAGCGTTTCACGCCGATCCGGCGGGAATCCCAGCGCCTCGGCAGCTACCGGGCCACGATGGAGCGCCTGGTGCCTGAGGTCAGCGTGGGCCTCTTGCCCGATTTCGCACTCAGTGTCGGTCTCCCGGTCATCCTCGCCTACGATCAGAAGATCACGTCCGACGGTAACCTCTCCCCGGATGCGACAGAGGGTCTCCCGGGTGAACAACTCTTTCAGGTTCCGTTCACTTCACCCACCCGCAGCGGAATCGAAGCTCTCACAATCGCCCTCGACCTCGGGCTCATGAACCAGTGGCGGAGGCCGCACGAGCCGAACTTGACGATCGGGATCATGGGCTCGTTCAACATCTCCGAGCCGATGCACCCCTGTAACCCTGGAGCATCCTCCGGTCAGCTGCACTGCGCTCATCCAAACGACCGAAATCGGAACGGAAGACCCGATCCCCTCGGCCCCGAGTACAACGCGCTCGAAGGAGAGCCGGAAGGCCCCTTTTCCCAGGGACGCACACCAGGTGTCAGTCGCGGGACCACCCGCCTCCAGGCCCATGCCTACGTTTCCCGCCGCATGGGCTACATCGAGCCCTACACTGGCCTGCGCGCGGCCTTCGAGTTCGCGGGCCCTGGCAGCGATTTTCGCCTCGTCGAACTCGACTCCTCATTGAATCATCAACCACCGGCGCGCGGCACCCTCGTGCTCGGACTAGGCGTAATCCCTTGGGAAGCACCCGAACGCTCTCAGAGGCTCGCCCTCGATTTCCGCGCAACAACGACCTACGTCTCGAAAGGTCGCGACTACTCGGAGCTGTTCGATGCGCTCGGCTCCTCCTCCGCCGCCTCCCTCAGAGAGCCTCAGTTCGCGGGCTACACAGCGAACCAGGTCGACGATCCCCTGAATCCTTCTGTCGCCGACCCGGACTCCGCCCGCGTCCATTTCACGGGTCTCACCACCGTCCAGCAGCACGGCGACTTTACCCTGAGCACCCGCTTCACCTGGCAAGCGGGGAACTACGTAAACTTCGATCTGGGAGCCGAATGGCGCATCGTCCAGACGCATCTCATGACCGCCGACGAAGCCTGCAGTCCTTCAAACTCTAGGGATGTCACAACATCCGGACCATGCAAATCCGTGTCCGGATTCGACGGCGACGAGCCGATCTGGCAAGCCACCGGCAAGCCAAACCCGAACTATCGCGGGACCATTAACGATCCTGGAAACCGCTATCGCGCTGACACATCCCACGGCCTCCGCGCCTGGATCTCCGCGCGAGTCATGTTTTGATGTGCAAAAGCTCACTGTACAGAAATCGTCCCACGGAGCGCGACTCGATCGCTTCCTCCGCGATAGTCTCGACCTAGGGCGCAAGGAGGCGATGGACTTGATCGCGGCGGGTTCTGTGGAGCTCACGCGCGGGGAAAGACTTCTCAGACGCCTGAAGAAGTCGGACCTGGTCGAGGAAGGCGACCGCATCGAGGTCGATTGGACGGGTCCGAGCCGCGCTGAGCCCGATCCGGAGGTGGTTCCCAAGATCCTTTTCGAGTCGGAGCTGGCGGTTGTCTGCGAAAAGCCGGCGGGACTTCCGAGTGGAGCGCTCCGGGGGCAGCCGGGGGGCAATCTCGCGGCGGGACTTCTCGCCTTGTACCCCGAGATGGCAGAGGTCGGTCATGGGCCCATGGAGCCGGGGCTAGTCCATCGGCTCGATACCTGGACGTCGGGCTTGCTCGTCGCCGCGCGGACGAGAGAAGGGTTTTCGCTCCTGACTGGTTCGCTCCAAAGCGGCGCTCTTGAGAAGAAATACCTCGCGATCGTGAGCCTCAGGGAGCGGGATGATGTCGAGCTGGGATCGGTGCTCGAAATCGAGAGCGATCTCGAAGCTGATCCTGATAAGGCTCGCCGCGTCCGGCTCAAGGACGGGTCCCGCTATAAGACTCAGGCGACACTCCTCGCAGAAAGCGGCGATCGGGCTCTCCTCGAGGTGCGCGCCGGGCGCGCCTATCGGCACCAAATCCGGGCACACTTAGCCGCGCTCGGTTTCCCCCTGGTCGGAGACGACCTCTACGGCTCGACGGACCTCGAGAACTCCCCGAGGCACGCGCTGCACGCCTATTATCTCGCGTCCGCGGAGGTGCCGGTCTTTCGGGTGCGCTCGGCTCTGCCCGAGGATTTGCGCTGCTTGATGGGCGAAACCATCAATACCTCGTCACTCGAGCTCTTCTGAGCGTCGATCAGCGCAAGCTGTGAGACTTCGTCGCTCGGCGCCTTCTTCGTCAGAAGGTCAATAACCTCGACAATCAAAGCCAAGAGCTCCTTCGGCGTGGGTAAGGGCGGACGCACAATCACAACTCGCTCACTCACGTCGCGCCCCCTAATGAATCCGTTCAAGGAAACGAGACGAGCCCTCGCCTCCGAGTCATCCAAGACGCGGAGCAAGAGACACGGCTGAACAAAACGGCCAGCGCCCTCTTCAAACGCCACTTCGAAGGCCTTGAGGCCCTGGACTCGCTCCTTGAGCTCGATCCGAAGTCGGGCTTCATCGAGAGGAGCTTCGATGAAGTCTATGGTGTCCGGGGGATAACGGCCCCAGAGGCTCAGCTTGAGCCCCTTCGGGGCGAGAGCTTTCTTCAGGTAGCGCAGCCAGGCGCGCCCTTCGGTGAGCGGAGACACAGGAAAGTCGCTCAAGCGTCCCGTCAGAAATAATGGAACGAAGGGGAGAGCTCCCGTGAGCAGGAGCAGAGCTCGGTAAGGAGACATCGGCAGCACGCGGTAGGCCACAAGAGCGAGCCCTCCTACGACCACACAGAAGACGAGGCAGCCTCGCCAAGAGCTCACGTCGAACCAACCCCGCTCCCGCGGCTTGAGGTGCTCGAGGGCTTCGTTCGGGACGAGGCGCCAGTAGCCGGGTCCCCGGGGCGTGGTCGCGCGAACCGGCGCCAGGTAGGCTCCCGAGAGAACGGCTCCTAGAAGGAGTAGCGCCCCGAGCGCCGGCTCCTCAGTTCCCGCCGCATAGGCGGCGGCACCAAAACAAGCCCAAGCGCCGATCGCTCGCAGCCAGATCGGCACTGGAACCAGAGGGCGCGCGATAGCACCGAGCGCAGAAGCGCGCTTTTTCAGGTCCTCAGCCTTCCCGAAGGACAAGGCTGCGAGCAAGAGCCCGAGACCGAGCCCCACCCAGAGCTCGATGGGCTGACGGGCCCGCTGAACGACGGGAGCAGCCTTCGGAGCGAGAGCGCGCGGGAGCTCGCCCTCTTTGGCGAGGCCGAGAGCCTCTCGACCGACTTCAATCTCCCAGACCGTCGGTTCGCCCTTCGCTACGTGAGCGCGGACGAGATCGACTTCGTCGCGGTCACCCCGCCGAACCTGCTCGAGGATGGCCACAGCGCCGAGTTCCTCGTGTTGGTCCGAGAGGACGGGTGCTTCTTCGCCTTTCGGCAGGTCGAAGGTGAGCCGAACAGTGTCGATGCCGGTGTCGAGCCTCGGCCCGACCCAGCGCAAAATAGCCTTCTCGCCCTTCACCGAGACCCGAGAAGGATCGTCGAAGCTCGTCCGATAGCTGAGCGTGAAGAGATAAGTTCCGCCGCGCAGGCCCTTCGGCGCGCCGATATTCAGGTCGAGGGACCCGTCGGGACGAGCCGTGGCCGAAAGCGGCCACTGGTTCCAGGTGTTTTGCGCCATGCGCACTGTCGCGTCCGGCAGAATCTCCGCGTCCGGATCGACTCCGACGAGCGGGAGGGACTTCACCGGGCCCCCCCGGATTTTCACCAGGAGCTCGTGGCTGACAGTCCCCTCAAGACCTGCCTCGACGCGCACGCGCATGCGATGAGCGAGCACAGTCGTCTCCTGCCAGGCGAAACTCGGCGCAGGAAGCGCGAAAAGGCAAAGGGTGAGCGCCCACGCCCGCAGGAAAAAGACTCGTCCTCGGAGGAAGCTCACCGTCTCCGCCTACCGGAGCCGGGCCCGGGCGGCCAAGTTCTCGGCCGGCTGGCTTCGGTCGCCTGCGTCTGCCCACTGAGTCACCCGGGCCACGCCTCGAGGAAAGCGTCCCCGAAAAGCGCGGCCCTTCCCGCCGCTCAGTTCATGTCCGCAATGGCGAGGGCAATGAGTGCGGCGATGTCGCCTGTGAACGCGGCGGGAATGTCGTAATTCACCTGGAGCTCCGAGCCTTCGCCGCGCCGCGCCGCGACCACGGTATAGGTCATCGGAACGTCACCACCGTTCGGCGTGGCCCGCAAAAGCTCCACGAGCTTCGGGCGCATCTTTTCCGGCATCCACGGAAGGAACGGCGCCACGATCCCTTCGATCCGCGAGAAGCCGCGCAAGACTGCCGGCGTTTTCAGATGCAGAGCGAGGTCAGCTTTCGCGCCGAGGCGCCCTTTCGGGCTCTGGAGCGCGGCCAAACCCGCGCCGACCGAAGCAAGCGTCCGAGCCTGAACGAGGTAAGTCATGTTACCGACCGTATGGACAGCGAAGCGACCTTCCGGTGCGAAGCGCTCTTGGTCTTTCGAAAGGTCGAAGACGTCAGGGCGCGCCTGGAGCAACTTGCTGAGAGACTTTCCGATCTTGTAGCGATAGACGACCGCCTGGGCGGCGCCGGGAGGCCGCTCCGAGGTCCGCTTTAGCTCAAAGAGGTCGTCGAGCTCTGCCGAGCTCTTTTCCCAGATACTCGAATCAGCCAGTCGCCCGACGGAATCGAGAAACGCCGTGACGTCCTGTTTCGAGCGAGAGGTTCCGTAGGCAGTCCAAGGATCGGGATCGGTACCTTCGAGTGGACCCGTCGCCTGCACGATCGCTCCTTCTCTCAGAAAGAGCTCACGAATCACCCTTTCGGCGTCCTTGACCTCGCTCGCGTTCGCCTTCTTCGCCTGGAGATACCCCGCCCCGAGATCTGTGAGGATGTCCTTCATCTTGACTGTGCGCGAGGAAGGCAGAGCAAAACCGGCGCCCGCCGCCGTCACCGTGTCCGGAAGGTCGGTCAAGGCGGTCGGCGCGGGACCCATGCTCCCCGCCCAGTCGGCGACGAGCCCCGAGACCCATGAGGTCGTCGAGCGGAAGCGAAGCCCCAGGCGCATCTGCATGTCGCCGCGCTCAGTCTGATGGAACTCGCCGCGCACCTTGTCGCCGTCCCCGATCAGCTCGCCGAGCTCATCCGCGAGAGCAATGGCCGCTTCCGTGAGCGCCCGGTCGAAGCGCGGATGGTCGATGTGGAGCTGACGGGCTCCAACGGACGCGAGCAGTCGAAGCCCTTTGGCTCGCTGTCCATAAGCTTCGCGAAGCGGCGCCACATCGAGCTCGAACCAGCCCGTCGGACCGTCGAGCGCTTCACCGGGCAACCCCCGAAGCGCATAAGGAAGAAGCGCCGAGAGCGCCTCCGAGCTCTCCGCGCACACCACACGTCCCGCCTCGGGTCCGATTGACCGCCCAAGAGCACATTGGCTCGTCGCGTCAGCAAAATAGTAGACGCCGCCGGGCCCCTCCATTGCGTCGACGCGTTCTCGCTTGAGCGCGCCGAGGGAGCTCTCGAGGGACTTCACGCTGGCGGAAGCGACGGCCCAAGGATACCGCTCCGGCACCGGGTTCAGCATCACGATCGACTCAATCGATCCGCCAAGATCGAGCTCCGCGAGGGGGAGCAGGAGGAAACCGTCGTCCGCGTCGTCCAGCAGATCCTTGGTGCGGAGGGGGAGACCCGCTGCCGCGAGCGCCCGATCGACGGTGAGCTCGGGGGTACCGAGCCGCGCGCGGAAGAAAACGCCAGCAGGAGCCGCAGCCGGCTCGAGGGGAGGAAGCGGAACCTTCTCTACGCTCGCGGGCGTCGCCTGACCGCCAGTGTCCGTGCCGCCGCTCGGAGACTTCGCCGCCGAAGGCGCGCAGCCCCAGAGCCCCGAGAGCGCGAGACCCAGGTAGACGACGCGCGGAAAGCCTCTCTTCATAGTGGAGCTCACCATACAAAAGAAACGAGCGGCCCCACAAGCAGAGCCGCTCGGCTGCCTCGTGCGAGGCTTCTTTCTCGAACAGTCTTAGTTGGACTCTTCGAACTCGGCGTCGATCACGTCGCTCTTGGCGCCGGCCCCGTCTGCTGGCGCTGCACCGGCCCCGCCTGCGTCCGCCGGAGCACCGGCAGCATAGAGCTTGGAGGCGAGCTCGTGAGCCTTCTGCTCAAGGCGAGTCGAGACACTCTCAATCTTCTCATTGTCCTGCCGTTCGATTGCCTCGCGACCTTCCTTGACAAGCTCCTCGAGAACGCTGACGTCGGCGGCGTCGAGCTTGCTCTTGTTCTCAGCAAGCTGCTTCTCGATGCTGTAACAGAGGTTGTCGAGCTTGTTACGCCGCTCGACCTCCTCGCGCCGCTTCTTGTCCTCGGCCTCATGCGCCTGAGCTTCTTTGACCATGCGGTCGATGTCCGACTCACTGATGCCGCTGGAGGCGGTGATGGTGATCTTCTGATCCTTGCCGGTCGCCATGTCCTTGGCGGTGACATTCAGAATGCCGTTGGCGTCGATGTCGAAGGTGACCTCGACCTTAGGCACGCCGCGCGGAGCCGTCGGGAGCCCCTCGAGCTGGAACTTCCCGAGCGTGCGGTTGTAGCGAGCCTCAGCGCGCTCACCCTGGAGGACATGAACCTCAACGGAGGTCTGGTTGTCCGCGGCGGTCGAGTAGACCTCCTTCTTCTGGGTCGGGATCGTCGTGTTGCGCGGGATCATGACCGTCATCACGCCGCCGAGCGTCTCGACACCGAGCGAGAGCGGAGTGACGTCGAGGAGAACCACGTCGCGGACGTCACCGCTGAGCACGCCACCCTGAACCGCCGCACCAACTGCAACGACCTCATCCGGGTTCACACCTTTGTGGGGCTCCTTGCCGAAGAAGGACTTCACGGTCTCCTGGACGAGCGGGATGCGCGTCGAACCACCGACCAGAACGACCTCATCGATGTCCTTGGCGGACTTCTTCGCGTCGCCCAGGGCTTTCTTCACCGGCTCGATGGTCCGCTCGATGAGCGGGCGGATCATCTGCTCGAGCTTCGAGCGCGAGAGGGTCTTGGTGAGGTGCTTCGGGCCCGTCGCGTCCGCCGTGAGAAACGGCAGATTGATCGAGGCATCCTGGCGCGAAGACAGCTCAATCTTCGCCTGCTCGGCTGCGTCCTTGAGACGCTGGATGACCATCTTGTCCTTGGACACGTCGATGGCCGTGTCGCGTTTGAACTCCTCGATCAGCCACTGCATAATCGCATCGTCGACGTCATCCCCACCCAGGTGAGTGTCGCCGTTCGTCGCGATCACCTGGACGACGTTGTCGCCGACCTCGAGGATCGAGATATCGAAGGTCCCGCCACCGAAGTCGTAGACCGCGATGATCTCGTTTTCCTTCTTGTCGAGGCCGTAAGCAAGGGCCGCAGCGGTCGGCTCGTTGATGATGCGCTTGACGTCGAGGCCAGCGATCTTACCCGCGTCCTTGGTCGCCTGGCGCTGAGCATCGTTGAAGTATGCGGGAACCGTAATGACGGCTTCGGTGACAGTCTCGCCGAGGTAATCCTCCGCTGCCTTCTTCAGCTTCAAGAGCACCTTGGCGCTGATCTCAGGCGGAGCCATCTTCTTGCCGCGCACCTCGATCCAGGCGTCGCCGTTCGGCCCCTCCACGAGGTGGTAAGGGACGCGCGAAGTCTCATTCTTCACCTCATCGTAGCGATGCCCGATGAACCGCTTCGCCGAGTAGATGGTGTTCTCGGGGTTCGTCACCGCCTGGCGTTTTGCGACGGTTCCTACGAGAACCTCTCCCTTGTCGTCGATCGCCACGACGGACGGCGTCGTTCGTGAGCCTTCCTCGTTGACGATGACTTTCGCTTCCTTGCCTTCCATCACAGCGACGACGCTGTTGGTGGTGCCGAGATCGATTCCGATGATCTTTGCCATGATGCTGCTCTTTTCTTGTCTGGACCTCTGGACCCGCCAGACTACGGGACGATTTTTTGCGCGAGTGAGGCGTGATCGGCCTCCCCTTAGATGACCTTCAGGGACCGGCGATGGGGGAAGAAAGAGCAGCAATTTCTGCTACTTATTCCGGTCGGCCAATCCTTGCGGCAACATAATCACCCGAGCCTCACGGTCAACCCGCGCTCGCCTTTTTCCCCTGCAACTTTCCGGGACGAGCCTTTCGAAGCATTACCTTCGCTGAAAAGCGGGGCCCCGATCGCGTCCCTTCCGGTTGACAGGCACGACCGACCCATTACCCTCCGGCGCCTCTCGGGGTCGTAGCTCAGCTGGGAGAGCGCCGCGTTCGCAATGCGGAGGTCAGGGGTTCGATCCCCCTCGGCTCCACCCGAAACCCAAAGAACAAGTCTGACGAGCTCGTCGCTGCTCGCGGACTCGCTCTGCCCCCTTACCTTGAGCATCCTCAATGCGCCCCTCCCGATGCGCGCAGCCCGCACTTGGGCCCCCGGCTCTGCACGCGCGCAGCCATTGTGGATCGCTCCCGGAGCGCCTCCCCCCGCGGACCCCTTCCCGTCGCCGTCGACGC
Source organism: Pseudomonadota bacterium (assembly GCA_023428245.1). Taxonomy (GTDB): domain Bacteria; phylum Myxococcota_A; class Polyangia; order Polyangiales; family Polyangiaceae; genus NIC37A-2. The sequence continues at coordinate 2,957 of JAEYYX010000090.1, read as the reverse complement.
GTCCCCGGGCGTCCTGCGCACGGGAGCTCCCTGGCGCGCATCCCTCGCCTCCCCCGGCTGCCCCTCTCCGCGCTGGGGTTTCGCGTCCCTCCGCTCGCCGTTGCCGCGCCCGCCCCTTCCGAGATCGCGCAGCCGCACGCCCCGCGCGATTCATAGAATACTCACGACACAAGAGAAGTTCCGGCTGATGGTTCTCCGCGTCCCTCCGAGCCCCTTCACCCCTTCTTTCCGCCTTTCGATAGGACTTTCCGCGCCGCCTCGGAAATTCAGAGAACCAGGATAGACTTTCGCCGTGGCTGAAGTTGGTATCGACGTACGTCTGGCTTGGGTGGGGCCTGACTTCGGACGAGGTTCCCTCGGACGGCATCGTCTGCTCTTGGTCGCACCCCGTCAGCCCCTCGAACGGAGCGCGATCCCGCGCGTCGGTCGAACCTTCGACGCGGACCTCACCCCCCAATACATCGACGGTTCGATGAAACACCAAACCTTCACCGACGTCGCGCGGCTCGTCCTCGGCGGACCGGTTCCGAGAAACGAGTGCGAAGACTTTTGGCGCAGTGTAGCTTTCTCGAACCTAAAGAATCCCACCGGCGGCTCTCGCCTGGCCCCAGAACTCACCGACGCCGATCTCGAAGAAGCGAAGAGCTTCGTCGAAGGGAAGCTCAGGGAGCTCGAGCCGAAGGCCCTTGTGATCTTCGACCTGACTTACGCACAAGCCCTTGAGGAGAAGAATCTCGCGCGGGAGCTCCCCTGGTCCGGGACCCGCCTCGCCTTACCCCACCCCGGCGCCCCCGGGTTCAACTTCCGCGAGCACGCAGTCGCAGCAAGGCACACCTTGAAGCTCGAAGAGATCTCATGACGGAGCCATCCTCCGAACCCCGAGAGAAGAAGCGTTGGCCCCTCGCACTCGGTCTCGGCGCAGCTGCCGTCGTGGCTTCGGTTTGGCTGACTCTCGCGCCTCCAGAAATCCCGGACAGCGGGCTCGATTTCGTGCCGACCGCCGAAGAGTCGGTGCGCGTCGACCAACTCCGAGCCCAGATCAACGCGAAAAATACGGCCTTCCGTGACGCCGACGTGCGGAACCCCGACAACGCGAAGCTCTTCACGCACATGGCCGCCAAAAGCGAAAATCCCCTGGTCGTGCGAGCGGCGCTCGCTGCGATCGGCTCGGCTTACTCCTCGCACTCAGAAACGGTAGCCGCGCCTGACCGCGATTTGCGGCGGGTGCTCGTACACCACATGAGCTCGCCCGATCCAAAGAACGCGGAGCTGGCCTTCTCCGCCGCTCGGATTCCGCTCATGACCGAGACGCCGCCGACAGAGCTCGTCGAGGCTCTCGCCGGCATCATCAACTCCGACCTTGAGTTCGTGCGCCGCTATCGAGCCCTCGAAACGCTGAACCTACTTCGGCCCTCCCATCGCATTGAGACAGCCCGCGCCGCCTTGTCGCGAAGTCTCGAGCGAAGTGAGCCGGCCCTCGTCTCGCTGGCACTCTTCGCGCTCGCCGAGAGCAAAGAGTCCCTCAGCGAGGCCCGCGACGCGGAGCTGATCGAGCTGGCCCAACGGGTGAAGCCCCTTTTGTCCCATGGAGATCCAGGCGTGCGCGGCCGAGCTCTTCAGCTGCTCACGGAGATCCCGAGCCTCATGGAGCAAAGCGAGCTCGAGTCGCGAGCCATCACAGCCTTGAGCGACGGTCACGGTTACGTCCGCGGCCAGGCCCTCGACGCTCTCGCCGCGTCCGAGAACCCGAACCTGATTCGCTCCTTCCTTCCTCTCACGCGTGACATGGCCGAAGCTCGCTACGACATCGAAGCAGGCACGGACCTCAAGGGCGAGCCTCTCCTTCTGCCCCACGACATCCCAGGACGCCGCCGCGTCGCCGAAGCGGCGCTCTTTGCGCTCCGCTCCGTGCGCGCGAGGGCTGTTCAGAACGGAACACTGCCGGGAGAGCCAGAGCTCATGCTCACCCTAGGCGCCGAAATTCCGTCAGAGGCCGCTCTCAAAACTCTAGCCGACGCAGCGGCAGCTTGGGCCGAAAAGGTCTTTCCTGGAAAGGGGCCCCGGTCCGCCACACCCAAGTGAGCCCAGCCGAGCCTTCACCTGTTCTCACCCCCGCCGACTGAACTCACCCGCTGCCCGAGTGCGCTCAACTGCACTCACCCGCTGCCCGAGTGCGCTCAACTGCACTCACCCGCGCTCTGCCCGTCCTCGGTCGGCTCGTTCACCTTCGCCACTAGGCTCAAATAGGCTCCGGCATCGATCGCTGCGAGGGGTTTGCTGAAGTAGTACCCCTGGGCGAGCTTGCAGCCGATGCCCCGGAGATAGTCGACCTGCGCTTGCGTCTCGACGCCTTCGACGACACTGACGATGCCGAGTCTCTCGGCCATCTCGACCATGCTTTTACAGATCGCGGAGTCCGTCGGATCCGACGGGACTCGCTCGACAAGACTGCGATCGAGCTTGAGAGCTGTGATGGGCAGGCGAGAGAGATAGGCGAGAGACGAGTAACCGGTTCCGAAGTCGTCGATCGAGATGCCGACGCCTTTTTCGTGGAGGCGATTGAGGGTGTCGGTGACCTCTTGGTTCAGTTCGAGAATGCTCGACTCAACGATTTCGAGGGTCAGGCACGAGGGATCGAGCTCGTGCCGCTTGAGTTCGTTCAGGATGTTGTCGGCGAGCCCGTGTCCGTGGAGGAGCGCGGGCGCGATATTGATCGAGACCTTGACGGGGAACCCGAGCATGAGCTGCCAGGCGCGCGCCTGACGGCAGGCTTCCCCGAGCACCCAGTCACTGATGGGCGCGATGAGCCCGCAGGCCTCAGCTCGCGCAATGAACTGACCCGGTCCAACTAAGCCGCGCGTCGGATCTTGCCAGCGGATGAGCGCTTCGACGCCTGCGGCGCGCCCCGTGCGGAGGTCGACGAGGGGCTGATAGTGCAAGACGCACTGGGACGCGCG
>JAEYYX010000084.1 GCA_023428245.1 Pseudomonadota bacterium | reverse complement strand
TCGTCTTCGTCGTCTTCGTCGTCTTCGTCGTCGACGACCGGGTCCTCATGATCCGACGCGTTCTCGGCAGCAAGCTGCGCAGCGCCCTCGCTGTCCTCTTCCGCCGTCTCGGCCTCCGAAGCTTCCGCCCCTTCCTCGGTCGACGAATCCCCCTCGGCCTCCCCCGACTCCGGCGCGACGTCCTCGGCTCCTGGCCCAGTCTCCACGACCACCGACTCACGCACTTCCTCGTCGAGCAAGATCGGCCCCAGAGGCGCGGCTTCACCGAGCTCCGCCTCAAACTTCTCCCGCGACTCTTCGGTCAGCTCCGTAAACTCGCGGAGGGTCGGCAAGTCGCGGAGAGACTTGAGGCTGAACAAGTCTAGGAACTCAGGAGTCGTTCCGTAGAGCATCGGCCGCCCAGGCTCGTCCTTTTTCCCGAGCACGCGCACCAGATCTCGCTCAAGGAGCGTCTTGATAACGGCTCCAGAATCCACGCCGCGTACATCGTCGACTTCAGGACGCGTCACTGGCTGACGATAGGCAACGATGGCCAAGGTCTCCAGTTGCGCCCGGCTCAAGCGCACCGGTTTCTGAGCCAAAAAACCCCGAACGTAGCCGGCATAGGCGGCATTGGTCCGGAAGGCATAGCCCTCACTGACCGCAACCAAACGGACGCCGCGCCCCCTCGTCTCCTGAACGAGCTGCTGAATTAACTCGTCAGCGCGTGCGCGATCGATTTGGGCCGTGCGAGCAACCTCGCGGGCGCTCATCGGCTTATCAGCGACAAACAAGATCGCCTCGACAAGCCCTTTAAGAAACTGCTCGGTGTCCTCGGCGGGCGCCTCGTCTTCATCGAGTCCCTCGCCATCGAAACCTACTATCGACGAGCCGCCACTGAACTCGGTCTCGTACGCTTCGTCTTCCCCGAGCTCTTCGCTAGGCAGGTCGAAGTGGGCTCCGCTGCCGGGTGGCGGAACCGAGGTGCTCCCGCTCTGGGGCGGCGCGTCTGCGTCGTCGCTCGCATCTGATTCGCCCGCCCCCACAGCCTCGAGGTCCTCCTCGGACTCCACCAAACCCGGCGCCGGGACGGCTTCAGAATCGCTCGACTCCACAGGAGCCGAGACTTCGGTCGCCTCGGTCTCATGCTCGGCCGATGTCTCGCCCCCGGCCGCGATATCTGCCTCCGATGCCGAGTCGCTCTCCACGGAAGTCTCCACGGAGACCGCTTCGCCCTCCCCCGACTCTTCGGCAGCAGCCTCGGGCGCTTCTTCCTCTTCAGACTCTTCGGCAGCAGCCTCGGGCGCTTTTTCGACACCTGGGGCGGCCGCCGCGCCTGAAGCGCGGGACGGTCGACGGCCGGGCCCTTTTTTCCCCTGCGCAGAGGTGACTCGCTGTTTTCTCGCCATGATCGTGAATCTCAATTACTCGACGTGTGTCGTTCGTTCCGCGTCCGCGTCTTGCTCGCGTTCCAGCTCTTGCTCGCGTTCCAGCTCTTGCTCGCGTTCCGCGTCCTGTTCGCGGATCGCGTTCTCCACATCACCTCGTGAGAGCTCGGCGAGAGGATCGGAGGTAGCGTTCCTAAGGACAGTCTCTTGATCGTCCGTCAGCGTGAGCTCAACCTCGATCGGAGCGAGGGGCCCCACCTGATGCACCATGAGCATGCGCAAGCGCGTCATCTCGAGCAACGCGAGAAACGTCACCACCAGGTCGGAGCGCGTGACAGCCTCTTCGAAGAGGGCGTCAAACGGGATGATGCCCTTGCCCTTGAGCCGATCGGTGAGCTGGAGGATCCGCTCGGAGATCGAGATCCGGTCAACATCGATGGTGTGTTCGGCGGTCTGCTGAACGCGCGTGAGGAGCTTTTGGAAAGCGTCGAACAGCTTGAAAACGCTGTACTTCATCAGAGGCGCAGGACCATCGGCCTCGGGCGCCGTAGTGCCGCGCGCGAAGACATCCCGACCGAGAACCGGCGACGAGCCGAGCTGCTCGGCCGCCTGACGGTACTTCTGATATTCGAGCAGCCTGCGGACGAGCTCCGCGCGGGGGTCGAGTTCTTCGGCAGGATCGTCGTCCTGGCCGGAGGGAGGCGTCGGCAAGAGCATCTTGCTCTTGATGTGCGCGAGCGTCGCCGCCATCACGAGGTACTCGCTCGCGACGTCGATGTTCAGTTCCTCCATGAGCATGATGTACTCAACGTACTTCTTGCTCAAAAAAGCGATCGGGATGTCGAAGACGTCGAGCTCGTGCTCCTGGACCAGGTGCAACAGCAGGTCGAGCGGTCCCTCAAAGGCCGGGAGCTTGACGTGATAGACGCCGGCCGCTGGGGGCGATGCCCCCTCGCTCCCAGGCTTCTCGGCCCCCTCGGGCTCCTTGGGCGGCGATTCGGCGACAACGGGCTTTCGGCGCATCCTTGACTCTTCGGGCTCAACCCCCTGCTCCGTGGGTCCGAACGGACCCGCCGGTGACCCCGAGGGTCCGCCGAGACTAGTTGCGCCCTCCAGAACGTCCATCCCGAAAAATCCTGGGCTGTCCCGAACCGGCATTCTGTCCTAGATCCCGCGCCCATGTCGCTGGACCTCTCCGCCGTCGGTCACCAGACCGAGCCCTTCTTCTTTGAGTATGACTGGAAAGTGCCGGTCCTCTACGCCCTCGGGATCGGCGCTCGCAAGGACGAACTGGATTACCTTTATGAGGGACGCGGGCCCAAGGTATTGCCGACCTTCGCTGTCGTCCCCGCCTATCCGGCCCTGGTTCCCCTGGTCGAAAAGGCCAAAGCGGACATGCGACAGGTCGTCCATTTTTCACAGGTGATCCGACTCCACGGTGACATTCCAAACGCTGGCCGCCTCAAGACGATCGCGCGACTTTCGGGGATCTACGATCTGAAGCGCCTCTCCCAAGTCGCCTTCACGACGGAAACCTGGCTCGATGGCTCCGACCAGGTGCTGTTCGAAACCGAGTGGACCCTCGTCGTCCGCGACACCGGTGGCTTCGGTGGACCCAGGCCCCCGAAGTGGCCCGCACCCAAGGCTCCCGACGGAGACGCACCCGGGGGCGAGCTCACCGAAACGATCGGCCCCGAGCAGGCGCTTCTTTACCGCCTCTCCGGCGATCTGAACCCGCTCCATGCGGATCCCGAGTTTGCAGCTTCTGTGGGCTTCCCGGAGGGACCGATCCTGCACGGCCTCGCGACCTACGGCTACATCGGACGCGCCGCCCTGAAGTCGTTGCGCCCGACGCAGAAACTTCGGGTGCTCGGCATTCAGTTCAAAAGGCCCGTTTGGCCGGGAGACTCGCTCACGACGAAGATTGCCTTGGTTGATCCTGGCACGTTCTCCCTGACCGCTACCACGAATCGTAGTGACGAGGCTGTAGCTTCGGGCTGGGCCGAGGTGAGCGAAGGATGAGTCCCTCCACCCGCGCCCTGAGCCTGTTCCTCATCGCCGCGCTCGGCTGCGCGAGTTGTGTCGTCTCGACCTATGGGGGCCCCGGCACGCCTCCAGAGCTCCCACTTCCCCCCGAACCCGAGGCTACGCCCACGACGGTCCAAAAAGGCCCCGCAGAGATTGGCGCTCGCCATATCTTGATCTCCTTCAAAGGAGCATCGAGCGCGTCCCCATTCATCGAGCGAAACAAGAGCGAAGCGCGCGAGTTCGCGGAAGAGCTCCTCGAGCGAGTGCTGAATGGCGAGGACCTCGGCAAGCTCGCCGAGGAGTTTTCCGACGATCGAGGTTCAGCACAAGACGGCGGTTCTCTCGGAATCTTCAAACGTACGGACATGGTAAAGCCCTTCGCCGATGCGGCGTTCGCCCTCGAGGTCGGTGAGGTGGCGGACGTCGTCGAGTCACCCTTCGGCTTCCACGTCATCGAGCGCACCGACTGACCCGGACCAAGGACGAGTCCCCCCCAAGTCCCTGCGGCCCCGTGCGCCACGAGGTCAGCGCCGAAGCGCCTGGGCCGGCGGCGGATAGGCATGCGCGCGGCGGACCAGTCGGGCAAGCCGAGCTTCCATGGTCGCCTTCTCAGGCTCCCTGGGTTCCTTGCGGAACCCCTCGGGGAGCGGCCCCACCCCCACTACCAAACGTCCAACACGGTAAAAATACCAGGACTCGGGCTCTGCTTCAGGGCGCAAACGCCGGGCGCGCAAAATGCCTGTATTTTTTCCAACCGGAGGCGCGCTCAAACCCCATTGGATCGTCCGCATGAGGTCTTTCGCCGAAGGCTCGTCGACGCGGGGAAACAGGAGCGCCCGATATGGTCCGTGGCGGTCGAGAAGGTCAGCTGATGCGCCCCCCCCCGTCTGAGATAAGCCCAAAGCGGACGGAATGAGATGTGCTGGTGCGAGCCGCGCCACCTCGGGATCTTCTTCGAAAAAGCGGATTTCGTAGGGCACCTGCAGGGCAGCATCCAAGCTCGGCGCGGCCGTCCGAGCGACCTCGGGCAAGAGCTCCCTTGCCTGAGCTTGAACCTCACCCTTCGACCGATCCTCTGCGATGTAGCGGACCTCCAGAGCGCGGCGTCCTCGCCAAATGCGCAAAGTGTTATGATGGACATAGGCGCGCGCGCCGGACACCTCGATGATACTCGCCTCGCTCGGAGCGTCTCCGTCGGGCCCCAAACTGCGGTCTTGGACGAAACCAAACGCGCCGCGCACATCATCGAACTCGAAGATCGTCGCGCGAAGCTCGCGGTAAGGGTTCATCGGATCGCGAAGCTCAGCAACCGAGACAGCACGGAGACCGCTCGTCCTGGACGACTCGCAGGAGTCCCCCAGCATCTCCTGACAGACAGCATGAAGACCCGCACCGCGCCCGAGCCCAAAACGTCGAACGTCTGCTGCCTGGGGCAGACAGAATCCGTGGAGCGGTGACGGGAGCTCCGGGAGCCTCTGCGCGGCGTCCGCTGCACACGCAGCCTCCGGCGCCTGAGCCAAGGCTGGCTCCTTCTCGCCGTCGAGCGGGCCCTTGGAACAGGCGAGCCCTTCGAAGAGGACCAGGTAATGAACCAGGTATTGAAGCAGCCGAGCGCGAGGCACCGACGCCCCCATAGCGAACAGGGGGCCGACCGCAAGATTTTCATAGACGTTGCAAGGGTTGCGTGTAGGCGGGTGTGTCGAGCGGCCGCGCGCCGCCCCCCGAAAACTGTAAACTTTTGGAACCCTTCATGTATCCTTTCCGTAGGAGTGGGTCCGGACCAAAGCTCGAGGGGCACGGAGCTTGCACCCTAGAGACGAGGTCTTTCATGATCAAAGGGCACGACCAGACGGCGCAAGGAGAGCGGACTCCGCCCAAAGACGGAGCGCGCTCCCAAGTGCCTTATCCCCGCGCACGCCGGGCGCGCGGATTCACGGTCATGGAGGTGCTCGTTGTCGTGCTCGTGATCACTCTACTCGCCGCCATCGCCCTCCCCGGCATCTCCAAGCGCGCAACAGCGAACCGCGCCCGCGGTTTCGCGGACCAAGTCGCGATGCTGTATCGGAGCGCGCGCCTGAACGCGCTCGGACGCGGCGCCGCGACGCTCGTCCGCTACGACCAGACGACGGGCACGCTCACGATGCTCGAAGCGATCCAGGGACTGGCAGCAGCGCAGGGAGTCGGGTGTGCGACGATGCCCGTCAATAGCTGCACCATCGACCTGACCCGCTGGGCACCGAGCGCAACAACGAGCCAACTGCTCTCCACGCTGACCATCATCGATGGAGGGAACTTCACAACAGATATGCTCTTCCGTGACGCAGCCGGCGTCGCCACATCACTCGCGACGACCGACGTCTGTTTCACTCCCGGTGGCCGCACCTTCATCCGAGGTGGAGGAAGCCCCGCCGCCATCGCGACCGTCCCGTTTTCGGACATGCGCGGAACCGCCCGAATCAACATCGTCGATCCCGAAGGAGTTGTTCGTTACGCGGCCATCCCACCGAATGGTGCCGCGAGGGCCGTAAGGGAGGAGCCATGAGGCGGGCCGAGGGTGTTCCAGCTCGGCGCGCCCGCGCGCGCCTCGAGCGCCAAGGTGGATACACGGTCATCGAGCTCGTCATGGCCATGGGGGTATTCGCGATCGGCATCACGGGCATCTCGGCCATGCAAGCTGCCACCAGCGCGTCGAATCGCCACGCGAAGAACCTCGCCATCGCGAATGCCATTGCCAAGACCTGGCATGAAGAGCTCGCCGTCGATGCGACCCAATGGACAATCCAAAACGACGTGATCGGCCTGGCACAGACGAACTGGGTCAAGCAGGTCGCCCTCGGAGACTTGGGCACGGCTCCTTGGTTCCTACCGGCGACGGTAGGAACCATGGGAGCGTCCTTCGACGCGCTCGGAAACTTCACCACGGACGCCGAACAGACGGTCTTCTGCACACACATTCGACTCACACGCCTAATCCGAGCTCAGGGGAGCGGTCTGATTCGGGCTGATGTGCGTGTCTTCTGGCCTAGGTTCGGACACGACTGGACCCAGCAGAACTACTGCTCCTTAGCAGCCAAACCCGACACCTTCGCTCCGTTTGCCCCCGGCACTACAGCGGCGGACGAGACCGAGGTCGACAACTTCCACTTCGTCTACTCGACCTCCGCGATCCGTCAGACCTCGCAATGACCGACAAGCTCTCCACCCAACGCTCTTCGCGCCACCAAGGGCGCGGTTTCACCCTCATTGAGTTGATGGTGGCGCTGTCGGCGGGCCTCTTCTTGTCCATCTTCGTGTTCATGTTGACCCGCGACGTCTCTCGCTTCTTCCAAAGCGAGTCGCGCCTCTCAGACGCCACGATGGGCGCGGTCATCGGTTTCGAACGGCTCAAAGCCGACCTCACCCGAGCCGGCTTTCTGGCCTCGCCGAACCTGAGAATGGACCCGAGCCGCTGCCCGCGCACGCCCACGCTCACCGGCGGTGGCTGGAGCGGTTTCCCCACCCTCGCGGACATGGGTCTCTTGTACATCACGCGCGGAGCGGGCGGGAGCACGCTTCAGGCTGCCGGGGCTCAGTTCCTTGCAGACAACTCGCTCACCCCCGACCATCTGCGCCTCTACGGAAACTACCAAACCGCAGACCAATTCCCGGCGCGAAGCGTGACCCCGCCTGGGGCTGCCACAGTCTCGATTCACCTCGAGCCCCGTTCGAGCGCCATGATCCGGCTCGGCTACGTTCCGGGAGCCTCCAACGCGGAGAGCTTGATCCAGGCCGCGTTCCCCGTGGGACGCGCCCTGCGCATCGTCAACGCCGAGGGCGAACAACAATACGGCATCATTCAAGAAGCCACGATCAACGCAACCACCCTTGCCCCTGTCGTCACCCTCAACAATTCAGCCTTGAACATCGTCTACGAGAGCGCGAACAAGATGTGCGGGATCCGCGGGCACGGCGCCGGCGTTTCCGTCAATGTCGTCAACATCATCGACTACCGACTCGACGATGCCCTTCGTGCCTCGAACGCGTTCATCGACTTGGACCTCGCCGCCAACGAAGACGAGGCTCGCTTGGACCTGGTCCGGGAGGAGATCAATCCGCAAACCGGAGCAGCGTTCGAGGGGAGCCAGCAAATCGTCGCAGAGTACGCGGTTGACTTTCGCCTCGGACTCACTGCCGTCACCAACCCCGCGACGTTGGCGCTCACTCGCTACCCGGAAGGCGATGATCTGATCGACAACTACGCGAAGGTCCAGCCCATCCCCCAGCCAAACCAAGGCCCCCATTTCATCCGCGCAGTCCGTCCGCGCCTCTCGGTGCGCACGCGGGCAGCCGATCGAACTCAGAACATCACGCCCGGACCGGGTCTCTACCGCGTCGCGCTCGGCACCGGGAGGTTTGCGCGAGTGCGTACACTGTCGGCAACGGTCGCCACCCGCAACGCCCAAGGAGCGCTCTGGCAATGACCCCTAACAAGGATTTCGACGGTCCGGCGCGCACGAATGAGCGAGGCGCTGCCCTCTTCGTCGTCGTCATGGCGATCATGCTCGTGACCGGACTCGGCGTCTTTAGCATGCGCTCGGCGGCCCTCGTCGATCAGGCGAGTGGCTTCGCCCGGGCAGCTTCCCAAGGACAATACCTAGCGGAGTTTGGGATCATCGCCGCCACAGCTCAGCTCTCGGTCCCGAACGAGGCATGGATCCATGACGAGATCGCACGTGGCGCCACGCCGGTTCGCGATCAATGTGCGATGGCGACTGCGCCCGCAGCCGGCCCGCCCGCGGTCCGCCCCTACTGCCGAGTGTTCGAGGATACGGTGATCGACCAATTCACGAGGAACGCACTCCCATCGGCGGCGAATCCCGGCACAGGCAAGCCGGTCCTCGATCACACCCCGGCGGGATCCTTTGGGCCGATTGAGGGAGTGGTAGCCGGTGAATCGCTCATCGAGGGGCGCTTTTGGGTCGAGATGACAGATGGGCAGAGTGTGAATGTGGCCGGAAGCCAGGTGGGCGTATCCGGCTATCGTCGCGTCGTACTCACTTCGTTCGGTCTCTTGCGCCCACGGCCCGCCGCCGGCAGTACGATTTGTTCGGCCGGCGAGAACGCTTCCGCGGTGCAAGCCGGCGTGCGCGCCCATGCGCTGATCGGTCCCGTCGCGCCCAATCTAACAGGAGGCGCACTATGATTTTTCGCTCTCGTCCTTTGATCATGAAGGCTCGTCTTTCCTCCATCGTCTGGCTACTCGCTCCGCTCGGAGCTCTTTCGCCGTCCATCGCATGGGCACAGGACCCCGAACCCACGATTCGAGAGCCCAACGTCCTGCTCATCGTCGATAGCTCGGGCTCGATGGAGTACCGAACGGGCCTCGCCGTCGACGCGGACGGCAAGAAGCTCGAACCCAGCTGCAACCCGAACCTCGACAATGCGAGCGAGAAAAGCCGCTGGATTGAGCTCATCGAGGTGCTCGGAGGCGGGATCAGTCAGTACCGCTGCGAGACCATCTCACGCAGAACTCCCTCGTTTGCGAACGAGTTTCAGCTTCCTGGGGGGATAGCGCCTTCGGACACGAACTATCGAACCGCTTACCACCTCCCGATGAGTGGCAACTGCCAGGTCCGCCCTGGCATAGCTCCCGCCGGAAATCCGTTCGAGTTCGTTCGTCCCTCCTTCCGTAATCGAATGACCGACGCGGACTGCTCCACGAGCTTCGTCATGGCGGGCGACGGGCTGATCGACTCGTTCACGTCCATCGTGCGTTTCGGGCTGATGACCCTCGATCCGCTCCCCGATTCCGGCACCGGCTACTTGAGCGGAGTAGGCTTCCAGCCCGCCTGGTCGAGCGGGGTAAGCGGCGGATTTAGCTATTTCTTCGGCGGATCCGCGACGGGCCGGCCCGTCTATTGCGAAGCGCCCCAGAACATGGAGGTCGGCGTGCGCAACGGCGCGGCCCCCGCTTGGGAAGGCAAGATGATCACCTTTGGAGATCCGGAAGCGGGCTCTCAGGCTACCGTCCATAGCCGGATCAAAGACGTCCTCCTCAGCACTCGCCCCTTTGGCGCTTCTCCTATCGCCGGCGCGCTGTCCGACGCCGTCGCTTTTCTCTGGGACGATGACTCCGACGACCCTACGAATTCGTCGCTCAAGTACAGCCCTAGGTACGATCGCTACGTCCAAGGCGGTTGTCGTGAACAACATATCATTCTGCTCACGGACGGCGAGCCGAACCTCGACCTGCGTCCTTCCTGCACTGCGACAGTGAACCCTGGTGGGACACCGCCGAGCCCTCTCGACGGCCAGTGCCCATTCAAGGACCCCGCCGAGATCATCAAGGGGCTCAAGGAAGGAAACTTGACCGACGCGCACGGCGATCCGCATACGGGCCAGCGCGTCTACACCCATGTCGTCGGCTTCGCGACGCCGACGACGAAGACTGGTCACGACTGCACGGAGCTCACCGACACGGACATCACAAGTCCGAGCGGTCTCTGCGCCAATACCGCAGGAGATAAGGAGCTCGAGATCTGCTGCCGCCTCCACGAGATGGCCTACTACGGGCGCAAAGACGGCTCGAGCAACTTGGCCTTCTTCGGCAACGACCAGGCGACCCTCCGAGGCGCGTTGAGCGACGTACTCGGAGCCATCGTGCGCCGTACGGCCAGCGCGACCCGCCCGGTTCGTTCCCCCGGGGTCGGCGCCGCAGAGAATGCGAGTGTGAAAGCGCTGCGGCTTCTGACCTCTTACAGCTCGGGTCAGGGCCTCTGGCACGGCAACATTGAGCGGCTGCGCTGGACCTGCCCCGCAGGCGTCCCAGTCGAACAGCCGAAGTCCGAGGCGGACGGCGACGACTTCAATCACAACATCTCCAAAGACTCCTCTTCCCTCGCTAACCGAACGTTCATTACCTTCGTCGAAACCGACGGCCGCTCCGATCGGACGATTCGCCCCCATATCGGCTCCGCCAACGACGGACTCGGGAGCCTGACAGGGCTCCAAGAGTACGCCAAAGGCCCAAGCATAGCCGATCGGATCCCCTTCTCAGCCATCTCGGGTGGCGCCACCACGCCCACTACGATCCCGGCCTGCGACGGCCTCGGCGCAAGCCAAACCGTCGAGTGCCGGGACCGCATCGTCAAATGGACTCTCGGCTATGAGATGGACCATACAGGCACGCGCCATCGCTGTGCGTCCCCTGGCAGCAAAGATTGCAGCGTGCTCGGGGACGTCCTGCACTCGACGCCGACGATCGTGAATCGCCCCTCAGCAATCGTCCAGGATGAGACCTACGACCTCTTCGCCGAACAGAACAACAAGCGCCCGATGATGGCCTACGTCTCGACGAACGACGGCCAGCTCCACGGCTTTATGGTGTCGCCGAATCACACGGACGACGCACCGACGAGTCCCGATGCTGCGAATGAGAAGTTCTCGTTCATTCCGCCGGCAGTCCTGCCGAGCTTGGCCAGCGAGTACCCTGGATCGCGTTTGAAGCTCCTGGACGGTGTCGCTGTCGTTCAAGACGTCGTCGCAGTAGCCGCGACCGGAGGAGAAGCGGGCGCTTATCCTTATAGGCTCGAGCGCGGCATCGCTGACGCGACCGCGAGCAGCAACACCTGGCGCACGATCCTCGTCCAGAGCTTCGGAGAAGCGGGAAGCGGCTATTTCGCTCTCGACATCACCGACGTCACTCCCCATTCGACGACCGGCCCGCGCTTCCTCTGGCAGATCACGAAAGACAACGCGGCTTCTCCTTCTCCCCTCTTTGGTAAAGGGGGCACTCCGATCATCACCACAGTGAACATGAACGTCGGAGGGGTGCTCAAAGAGGTCGCTGTGGCAATCCTGCCCGGCGGCGATGCTGCGCACCTGACCGGCAGTTGCGTCCGGCAGAGTACCAGCGCGGACTGGGGGCACATCCCCTCGGCCTACTCCCCAAGAGAGCGGACGCGCTGTTACGCAGCTGACGAACCAGCCCGTTCGCTCACTGTCGTGCGCCTCGACACCGGGGAAGTCATTCGCTCATTCCGGCGCACCGCCGCAGCCGCAGGAACCATCTCAGCGAGCCTCGTCCACAAGGACGGTGATGCCCCGATCGACGCCCCGCTGACGGGCGTCCCCGCCGCTTACCCCGCTGGCACTGGGACCATTGCGGACCGAGTTTTCATTGGAGATCGGGACGGTACCCTGTACAAGCTCGACCTCTCCGACTCGAACCCCCAGAGCTGGAAGCTCAGGCTCTTCTTCGACGCCTTTGGAGCGCATCCGGAAAAGAACTCACGTCCTCACGAGATTAGTTCGCCTATTTCCACGAGGCCGACGTTATCGATCGACGCGCGCGATCAGGTAACCATAGCGATCGCGACAGGTGAACAGAATCTCTCCTCTCCCCTCGAGCTCCAATACGTCTGGTCCCTCACCGAGGCGGTCAACGATGAGGGCACCGGGTTCAATGCCAGAGTGAATTGGTACAAGCCCCTCGGCATCACTGGTAGCGGCGGTACTCCGAACGGCGAGCACGTGCTGGGCCCGCTCGAACTCTTCGGAGGTGTCCTTTACTTCTCGACCTACACTCCGCCCCCCCCCTCCAATGCAGCGGCAGTCGCCTGTGGAAGCGGCGAAGGCGCCATCTACGGGATGGACTATCTCATCCCGAAGGAGACGGAGGACCTTGCTAAAGGCGGACAAGACGCCCTGAAAGTCGCAGGGAGCACCTACGACAAGAGAACAGCGGCTCAGCTCGGGCTCGATCCGTCATCAGTCGTATTCGGCGTCGCCGTCGAGTTCGCACCTTCTTGTTATGACGTCTCCGAAGGCTCAGGCTCCCTCGCAGCTGGCTCGAGAGCGCGCGTGGGAGGCGGCGCGAGCATTCCTCAGATGCAGCTCACGTTCCAGACGACGAGCACTACCACCAGCCGCTCCGACCTCAACTTCCAGACGAGCTTCGAGTCGCTGAACTTGGCGCCACCCAAGATCGCTTCTAACATCGAGTCGTGGGCTGCCATCCTGGAGTGACCGCGAGACTCGTCCTTGGCCCTTGGCTCCTGGTCCTGCTCGTCGGTTGTAAGAAGGAATCGCCGCCGCCCCCTCCCGCGCCCGCCGAAGCCCCGGCGGAGCCAGACCGACTTCCGCCCGGCCAGCTCATGCAGGGCGATGAGAAGGTCTTCGAGCTTTGGCTTCCTGTTGGCTCGACCATTGAGGCCATCTTCAAGGAGAGCGCCAGCGTGCGTGGTGACTATGCGCCAGAAGACTTGGCCGCCTATTTGAAACCCCGCCTGCGCTCGAGTCACGTCGAGATGGCGGGGGACAAGATTGTGTTCCCAAAGGCCGAGGTGCGTGGACAGGAGGGGCGAATCTTCCGTGTCGAGATCGGCTCATTCCGCGGCGGAGCTCAGCTCCGCATGCGAGACATCACACCGGCGCGCGCCGAGCCCGGCCTGACCGAAGAGGAGCGCTGGCGTCAGGTCGGCATGACACCGGACGGACGTTTGATCGACCAGAACTCGATGGAATAGCCCCTCCGGCCGAAGCCTTGTCCCCCCGGGTGAATTTGTGGAGGCTCGGCGCCGTGACCGACCGCCTGAACGCTACGCCCCTCCGAGATGTCCACATCGCCCTCGGCGCCCGCATGGTGCCCTTCGCGGGCTATGAGATGCCCATCCAGTACAAAGGGATCGTCAATGAGCACAATGCAGTGCGCACGGCGGCCGGCCTGTTCGACGTCTCGCACATGGGTGAACTCAGGGTCCGCGGGCCCCGGGCCATCGAAGCCTGCGACTACATGATCACAAACGATCTGAAGGGTGCGGAGCTCGGACGCGCCATCTACACCTGCGCTTGTAACAGTGCCGGCACGATCCTAGACGACCTGATTCTCTACAAGATCGCCGACGACGATATCCTCATCGTGTGCAACGCCTCGAACCTCCAGAAGATGGCCGCGCACGTCACAGACGTCGTCGCTCGTTTCTCGGGAGTCACCGTCACAGACGAGAGCGAACACACTTCCCTCCTCGCTCTCCAAGGGCCGAAAGCCTTCGAGATCCTGACCAAGGCGGACCGAACGCTGCAAGACCTCGTAACCTCCCTCAAGCCCTTCCGCTTCACTCGCCGCAGCCTGCGCGGTGAGCGGATCACCCTCGCGCGCACAGGCTACACAGGCGAAGATGGCGTCGAGATCTTCTGTGACAACAAGAGCGCCGTGCCTGTCTGGAACGCGCTCATGGAAGCTGGCACACCGCTCGGCCTCGAACCCGCCGGACTCGGAGCACGTGATACACTCAGGCTCGAGGCCCGCCTGTCCCTTTACGGTAACGAGATCGACGAGACGACGACCCCTCTCGAAGCGGGACTCGGCTGGACAGTGAAGATGCAGAAGCCCGACTTCCTTGGGAAGGCCGCACTCCTCACCGCCCTCGAGACGGGCCTCAGCCGAACTCTCGTCGGCTTCGAGATGACTGGACGTGGTGTGGCTCGCTCCGGTTATCCGATCCTCGATAGCCTCGGTGCTTCGATCGGGCATTGCACGAGCGGCTCTCCCTCCCCGACGCTCGGCAAGGCCATTGGCCTCGGCTATGTTCCGCTCGACTTCGCCGAAGTCGGTACGGAGTTCGAGGTCGACTGCCGAGGGAAGCGCGTGGGCGCTCGGGTCGTCAAGACGCCTTTTTACAAGCGGAAGACGGGCTCCTGAGCGGGGCCCAAGGGGCGCCCTCGTTCATGGTCGAGCCAGAAAGCCGAGCCCCCGCGCAAGGCTATGGCCAACGCCCTCGGGGCGCGCTAGGCGGGCCCCATGACTGAGGTAGTTGTCCCCGAGGATCGGCGTTACACGAAGGACCACGAGTGGGCCAAGCCTGATGGCCAGGCGGTGGTGATTGGGATTACTGCGTTCGCCGTCGACCAGCTCGGCGACGTGACGCTCGTGAGTATCGACGTCAAAGAAGGCGATCAGGTCACGAAGGGTAAAATCTTCGGCACCATCGAGAGCGTCAAGACGCTCAGCGATCTCTATGCACCGATCAGCGGTAAGGTCGTGCGCAAGAACGGATCCCTCGATGACCAGCCCGAGCTCGTCAACGAAGATCCTTGGGACAAGGGCTGGATGATCGCCATCGAACCGGGCGACGAAGGAGCTGAGCTGCTCGACGCCGCCGCCTACCGCGCTCACGTCGCCGAATCCGCCCACTGAGGCGCCTGTCCCCCCCTTCATCATGCGATACCTGCCCCACACACCCGAAGAAGTGAGCGAAATGCTCCGCGTCATCGGGCTCCCGAACGTCGACGCCCTCTTCGAGACCATTCCGCCCGAGGCTCGTCAGAAGCAGGACCTCGACTTGCCGCCAGCGCTCTCTGAGCCCGCTCTCATGCGGCACATGGACGCGCTAGCCGAGAAGAATCGAGGAGCGCAGATGACCTCGTTCCTCGGCTGCGGCATCTATCACCACCACATTCCCCCCGCCGTCGATCAGCTCCTGCTCCGCAGCGAGTTTTACACGGCCTACACTCCCTACCAGCCCGAGGTCGCTCAAGGGACGCTGCTCGCCATCTGGCAGTTCCAAACGCTCGTGAGTGAGCTCTATGGATTGCCTCTGGCAAACGCGAGTCTCTACGACGGAGCGAGCGCGGCCGCTGAAGGGGCCCTCATGGCGCGCCGGGTCACGAAGCGCAATCGCATCATCGTGAGCGAGTGTGTTCACCCCGAATATCAGCGAACGATCGCGTCGTACCTGTCGACCACACCGAGCGACGTAGTGACCGTTCCCCGCTCGCCCTCGGGCACACACGATCTCGAGCGCATCAGCGCACTGCTCGCAGGCGACGTCGCCTGCGTGGTCGCCGGCTATCCCTCGTACCTGGGTCCGCTCTCCGACCTCCGCGCCCTCGCCGCCCGCGTCCATGAAGCGGGTGCCCTCTTGGTCGCAACTGTTCCGGAACCCTACGCGTTAGCGCTGGCTGAGTCGCCGGGAGCGCTCGGCGCCGACATCGTCGCGGGCGAAGGCCAGCCTCTCGCTGTCCCCGCGCAATACGGCGGCCCGGGCGTGGGCCTCTTTGCCTGCAAAGACGACCGAACCTTCCTCCAGCAGCTCCCCGGCCGCGTCTGCGGGGAGACCGTCGATCAGGACGGAAAGCGGGGATACGTGCTTACGCTCTCGACCCGCGAGCAGCACATCCGCCGCGAGCGCGCCACGAGCAACATCTGTACGAACCAAGGGCTCGTCGCGCTCGCCTTCACCATCCGTTGCTCTCTCCTCGGCAAATCCGGATTCCAGGCTGTCGCGCGTCAGTGCCTCGCCAAGGCTCACTACTTGAAGGACGCCCTGACCCAGCTGCCCGGAGTCGAGCTCGCGTTCCCGGATGCGACCTTCTTCAATGAGTTCTGCGTGAAGGTGCCCCGAGCCAAGGAGCGAGTGCGCGCCCTCGAAGCAAAGGGATACCTCGCCGGGGTGGAGCTCGGCCGCTACGAGCCGGCCCTCGAGGATCATCTCCTCGTCGCTGTCACGGAAATGCATACGCGCGAGGACCTCGACGGATTCGTTCAGGCTCTCGCAGAGACTCTGTCGGCCTAAGATCGAAGTCTGACAGCTTCAGGTCGAGTGAGCGCCGCCATCCCTCAGGGGACAAGGTGGCGCTTCTCTTTCGCTTACTTCCCGCGAGCGCCCGCGGCGCCGTGATCCTCTTCGTCCCCGTGATCCTCTTCGTCCCCGTGATCATGGTCGTGAGCCACGCCGTCAACGCGGCATTCCCCTTCGCTCTCCATGTGACCTTGGGTCTTCAGCTCGGCTTGGAGAAAGTCAAAGGCAGTCTCCAGCTCGATCGGGGAGCCACCCAGCTGATAGACGTCGGGATCGATCGCAGCAAGGGCGCCGAGCGGTATCCGCTCGAGCTCCGCTTCCGTGACCACACCATCAAGGTTCAAGTCACAATCGGCGATCCACTGGGCCAAACGGCGCACGCTTCCCTCATCGCCAACCGGAAAGCCATTGAAGAACATATGATCCCCGTGCAGGGTGATTGATGTTGTCCGGACGCTGCCTGAACCGATCGCAACACCCGGGAGCCCATCGAGCTCACAAGCGTCGAACACAGTCGGCGCTCGGACAGCGAACGAAAACGCAACGGTCTCCGCCTCGAAACAGTCGCTACCGTCCGGCGACTGGCCGGCGGGGGCGCGATTCGAAGCCGCCACGAGAGCCTGGGGCGGACAGGAGAGACCTCCTTCCTTCGAGATCGAACCCTCGATCAGGTAGGTCAGGTCTTCGTCGACTATCCTTTGGAAGTCTTCTTTTGTGACGGAGCTGTGGCGCTCGGCGTGATGACCACCGTTCGAGAGCTCGAAGCCGAAATTCCAGCGTCCCTCTTCGAGCCCGGAAAGCTCCCAGAGCTCTACGCCGTTCTCCGGAACTCGCTTCAGATCGACGACAAAGGTCTCATGGCTTTCGTCAGTCTGCGAGGCATCGGTCAATTTGGACACAAAGACAGGCCCGAGCGCAACCACGTACTTGTCGAAGGTCGCACTCCACCCGTCCCGCATGTTCTCGCGCCCACGTCCCGCGAAAACTCCACTTTTGATCGTGATCTCTGGCTTCACCCGCACCGCCAAGTCCCCCGGGCCAGGGGCGCATCCGAGGACGGAGAGCGCACCGAGTGTGGACAGACCCAGCGCAAAGTGAAAAGGAGAAGGGTGGAGTTTCATGGCGCGAAATCGGACGAGAGATGACAAGAGACTTAAAGCCAAAGCAACCAGCGGGCTTGCTGCGGGTTGTCCTATTGCAATTAAGTTGCATTAGCAAGGCCCTAAACGCAATTTAGTTGCACTTTAGACATCTCAACAGGCTGCTTTTTTCGCGCGTTCCTGCCAGAATTGCTTGGCTTAGGGGCGCCCTCGCCCCCCCGGACAGGCCAGGCGATGACCCAAAGCGCTGCATAGGTCCCCCCCGCCCTCGCCCCTCCTGCCCGGTGCTGCCCCCGGAGCAAAGCTTCTGACCCGTCCCGCTTCCCCGAGGGGGCCATGGGAACGCTCACATGATGAGTGTGAGAAGAATGGAGCGATTCCTTCTCTAGATTTAGAAGAGAGCTTGGCTAGCCTTCTTTTCGTGAAACCTCTCGCCTTCCTAAAAACCGCGCTCACTCTGAGTCTGCTCGCATTCTCGCCCATTGGTTGCGGCGAAAGCACTCCAGGTGACGGCAGCGGTGGTGCACTACCGACGGGAGGTGCAGCGGCCGAATCCGGAGGAGCTCCAGGGTCGGGTGGGGCGCTTGCAACAGGGGGCAACCCCACGACGAGCGGCGGTGCAGAGGGAAGCGGAGGGCTCCCGAGTGGCGGAGTTGGAGCGGGCGGAGCAGCCGCAGGCGGAGCAACCGCAGGCGGAGCCTCTGGAGGAGGAGCTCCAAGTGACGGAGGCAGCGCAAGCGGCGGAGACGGTGCGGGCGGTGGGCCGTCCGAGCCGGAGTGGCTCCCGACTTGGGCCACCACGATGCAGTCGCTCGAGACGAACAAAGCGGACCACGTCCCCCCGAGCCTCCCGAACAACACTCTGCGCCAGTTCGTCTGGCCAACGGTCTCGGGAGGTCAGGTTCGGCTCCGGCTCAGCAACGAGAAGGGTCAAACTGCCGTTGATATCCAAAAGGTTCACATCGCGCGGGCCAAAAATCAGACCGATCCTCAGGCGAACGTCGGTCAAATCGACGCCAGCACAAGCACTCCTTTGACCTTCAACGGTGCTCCGAATGTGACGATCCCGGCGGGCATGTCCGTCTTCTCGGATGGCGTCGATTTCGCCCTAGAAGAGATCAAGCTCACAGCGATCACGGTCCAGTTCGGGACGAGTATTCCCGCCAACATCACGAACCATCCCGGCTCCCGTCTGACTTCTTACTTCGCCAGCGGCGACGCCGTAGCTCAAGAAGCGCTGAACGGAGCTCAGACGCGCGACCGTTGGTACCTCATCGACGCGCTTGAAGTGCTAGCCCCGGCTGATGCCTCAGCCATCGCTGTCCTCGGTGACTCCATCACCGACGGTTATGGCATCCTGAACAAGTTCGCGCGCTGGACCGATTTCTTTACAGCCGAGATCAAGAAGGACCCCACAATCGCCTCCAAGCGCTCGGTCCTGAACTTCGGCATGGGCGCGAACATGCTCGCCTCAGATAGCGAGTTCCAGGACGCGGGAGTCAAGCGCTTCGAGCGGGACATCCTCAGCCGAGAAAAGATCAAGTATTTGATCGTGCTTGAGGGAGTCAATGACATCGAGGGCGGCGCTCAGGCACAGTCGCTGACCAGTGCTTACCAAGACATCATCACGCGGGCCACCGCTCAGGGAATCAAGGTCTTCGTCTCACCTCTCACGCCGATGAACGCCGCAAACGGCGTCCGCACCCAGGTCAACGAGTGGATCCGCGCGAGCAGCGCTTATAACGATGGCGTTGATTTCGATCTCGCGATCCGCGACCCGGGGAACCCGAACAATATGCAAGCCTCCTACAAGAACGACAATCTCCATCCGAGCGAGGCGGGCTACAAGGCCATGGGCGAGTCGGTCGACGTGACACTGTTCCGCGACTGACAGCCCCAAAGCGGCCGCACTCGAGGGCACGAAGGGCCTCGCTTCGGCTGTCTCCAGCCCGTCAGGACATCACGGAACCCGAGACGCTCGTGAGTGGCGAAGCTCCTCAGGGGAGAGCGACGGGTGGAGGACGCGCTCAGCGACCGCGGCCATGTCGTGACTGGCGTTCATGGCCCGGAGTGCAAAGCGGATCATACTGACGGCCAGCTCTCGCTCGCTGACCATCGCGTAGTCGGCGCCGTTCTCTTCGAGCCAGGCGCGCTCCTCGTCGCTGTGGGTGCGGACCACCGCAACGATCTGAGGATTGAGAGACTTGGCGAGGGCGAGCGTCGCACGCGCTTGGAACGCGTCCGGGGCAGCCACAAGCACGAGCTTGGCGCGATCGAGGTGGGCGTGGGCGAGGACCTCGGGTCGGCTGGCGTCGCCGTAGATCACGGGGAGCCCGGTGGCACGCAGCTGTTCAGTCCGTTCCCGGCTCTGTTCGACGATGACGTAAGGGACGCCGTGTTTCTTGAGTTCTTCGCAAACGGGCCCACCGACGCGCCCCGATCCGACGACGACCACGTGATTGACGAGCTGTTCGTCCGAAAACCCGGTCGGCAAATCCGCGATCTCGCCCGCAGGTCGTTCGATGACCTCTACCAGGCCTCGACGAGCGCGAATCCAGTTATTGAGCGGATCGACGACGCGGAAGACGACAGGATGAAACGCGATCGAGAGGATCGCCACCGCGACAACCAAGCTCTGAGCTTCTTTCGGGACGAGCCCGTAGCTGACACCGAGCGCTACCAGGATGAAAGAGAACTCCCCAATTTGCGCCAAGCTCGCCGCGATCGTCAACGACGTGTGGACGCTGTAGCGGTAGGCCAAGACAATGATCATGGCGGCGATCGATTTCGCAAACAGCACGACCGCCAGGGCCGACACAAGGCGCCCCGGGTGCTCAAAAAGGACGCGAGGATCAAATAACATGCCCACCGAGACGAAGAACAAGACGGCGAACGCGTCTTGGAGCGGAAGCGCGTTGGTCGATGCTTCGTGACTAAAATCCGACTCGGAAACGACGATCCCCGCGAAGAATGCGCCCAGTGCGAAAGAAACCCCGAAGGCGCCTGCAACGCCCACCGCGATCCCGAGCGCAACTGCCAGCACCGCGAGCGTAAAGAGCTCCCGGGAACCGGTGCCCACGACCTTGCCGAGGATCCAGGGCACGATGCGCCGACCGGCGAGGAGCATCAGGCCGATGAAGGCGCCCACCTTGAGCGCCGTCACGCCGAAGACCTTGCCTAGGGATGCGAGCTCGAACGACGCTTCTCCGCGCAGCATCGGCGCCATCGCCGGAAGGAGCACGAGCGCGAGGACCGTCACAAGGTCTTCGACGATCAGCCAGCCAACTGCGATACGACCGTCCGTTGAATCGAGGACATTGCGCGCCTCGAGAGCTCGAAGCAGAACCACGGTGCTCGCGACGGAGAGAGAGAGACCGAAGACAATCCCCGCGCCCCAGCTCCACCCCCAGAGGTGGGCCAAGGCGGCACCGATGATGGTCGCGACAGCGATCTGACCGATCGCGCCGGGCACCGCGATGCGTCGGACCGAGAGCAGGTCGTCCACCGAGAAATGGAGACCGACTCCGAACATGAGCAAGATCACGCCGATCTCCGAGAGCTGACCCGCGAGCCCAATGTCGGCGACATAGCCCGGAGTGAAGGGGCCGATGGCCATGCCGGCGATGAGGTACCCGAGAATAGGCGGAAGCTTCAGACGGGCCGCAACCAGGCCAAACAAGAAAGCCAGGCCGAGACCTCCGGCCAGAATCGCAAGGAGCTCCGTCTCGTGGGGCATGCTCTCGCCCGGTACCACGAATTTGCGCTCACCCGGAGCGCGCTGAGCCCTCCTCGGACGAAAAATTCCCGGCGCTCCACTGCCTCAGAATTCGGAAGGCCACCGCACACACGCGACATACACGAAGGAAACCTCGCGATTGGGGTGGTTCCCGCCCACTGTCGGCCACGACGCGTCCGGCGAAGCATGATACCACCGATGTATGTTTCTCGCATTGGGCGGCCTCCGCCGTGCTCTCGCTCTCGCCACGCTCCTCGCGGCTGCCTCCGCCTGCAAGAACTCTGGTCCCGAGGCTGCATCCGCGACTGCCCCCACCACGGGCCCTGAAAGCGCGCCCCTCCGGCAGACTCCCGAAAGCGTGACCCTCGCCCTCGCCTCCAGCGTCTGGGCTCCTTACACCGATGAGCCGGGCAAACCCCACTTGGCCCTCGACCTAGTCCATGAGGCGCTCGCGCGCGCAAACGTCGCCCATCAGACCTCCATGGTCGACTTCGGGGACGCGATCGAAGGCATTCAACAAGGGCGCTTCGATGGCTCAGAGGCGCTCTGGAAGACACCCGAGCGCGAGAAATTCCTCCTCTACTCCGAGCCCTACCTTGAAAACCGGCTCATGCTCGTGGGCCGCCTCGGCGCCAACGTCTCCCCCGAGCGGCTCGAAGATCTGAAGGGCAAGAAGGTAGGCATCGTCGAGAACTACGGCTACGGACCCGCAGTCGAAGGTGTCCCGGGCGTCGACTTCCAGCGAGGCCCGGACGATGAAGCGAACCTGCGCAAGCTCTTGCGCGGAGAGCTCGACTACGTCCTGCTCGACGAGCTCCTCGTCCACCACCTCTTCACAGCCCAGGCGAAGAAGGCTGAGCTCCTGCTCGTAGCGGGCACGACGCCATTGCTGCGGCGCACCCTTCATTTTGGCCTTCGCAAGGAGCTGCCCGGGGCTCCCGAGATCATCGCCCGCGTGAACCAAGCGCTCCTCGAGCTCGGCCGGGACGGAACCTACAACCGGATCCTCGGCGTGCGCTGGATCGCCACGGACATCGATGGCGACGGTGAGCTCGAGCTCGTCGCGAGCGGCCCTGGACTCGGATCGGAGCCTCCGCTTCGGAGCTACCAAGTCGCCGGCGGGAAGCGGAGCGGCGCTCCCCGCTTCATCATCGAGGGTCAAGCCTACGAAAGCTGGCAGGCCATCCCTGACAACTACAAGATCATCGACAACTCGAAGCCTCCCGAGCCCGGGACAACGGAGGGGTTTCATCCCGCGCTCGGCCTCATTCTCTTCGAGTTCTAAGCCGAGCTTCCTCGCGCACTGAACGAGCGCTTCCGAAAGCGCAAACTTCCTTCTTGTTGGCCGTCAGTTTCTGAAGCCAAAAATCATCGCTCAGCTCCGACAGGTCTGTCGCAAGGCTATGAAGGAGAGTGCCCGGCGCTTCGTCGTCCACCTTCAGAGTGACGACGAAGTGGCGACAATTCCCGCGCCGGAGCCATTTCAAGAGGAGCTCCGCCGAGCGTTCAGCCCGGGCGATCACGTCACAGATGAGCCAATCGACGGGGTCCTCCGGTTCGAAGCGATACGCGTCCCCTCGCACGAAGCGCACGTGAGGATGCGCGACGAGATCGGCCCGCAGCTCCGAGCGATCGACGGAGACGACACGGGCTCCTCGCTCAATAGCCACAAAGGTCCAGCTCCCCGGCGCCGCCCCGAGGTCGACAACGGTTTCCCCCACGGCGATGTGACGGCCCATGCGCTCCTCCGCTTCGATGAGCTTGGCAAAGGCGCGGCTCGGTGGCCTCTTGTCGACGGCGACGGGAGCTTTTCCACCGGGGAAAAAAGAGAGCTGGTGCCGATGTTCGTGGGGCCAAGGAGCCTTCGCGATCGAAAGAAAGCCCCGCTCCGGTTCGACCAAGAGGAGCTGCACGAGCGACTCATCGCTCTTGAAATGACGGCTGTCGGTCCTCCGCGCACGCAGAAGGTGACGCCGCCGCTCGCTGAGGAGCTCGACGACAGCCTCCTCGATGAAGGAACAGCGCGCCCATGGAACCCTGCCCTTCCGGTTCTCCGCTTCGGACGGTCGCTCGGCGCGCACCAGACGATGGGAAGCGCGTGCTCCGAGGCTCGTGCCCCGCGCCACCGGCTCGAAAGGAACGACGTGCAGGGACCAAGGAGCCCCGTCGGGAAAAACTCCGACGATTGCGTCCACAATGGCCCGGGCAAAGGCGCGAATCGACTCAGCGTGCACCTCGGTGGCCCCTGGTAGGACTTGTCGCGAGAAAACGAACCGAGGCCGCATGCGTCTTCCGCCCGCTTCCGGCTCCGGCAGAGCGAAAAGCCCCTCGTCCACCTCACGCGGCTCTATCCCGAGCGTCGCAAACTCCCGCTCGAGGGCGTCCGTCGCGTCGGCCGCTGCCCAAATCAAATCCGACACCATCGAGTTCTCGCTCCCGGGAAACTAGCCGCCCCGCGAAAAAAAGCGAGCGAGGGAGCCGAACGCCTCCCTCATTCGTCAGCCCGCGTCGCCACGACGACAATGTTTCTGCACAGTCACGCCATCCCCACAGCCAATGATGAGGGCCCGTCGATGCTTCTTTGCGCCGACGAAAGCGAGCTGCATCAAATCGGCGTTAGGCCAAGCCGAATCGCCGAGGATCGGGCTCGGCGACTCCCGGATTCGTGATACGGTCCTCGGTCATGTACACCGCGATGCGCACGCTCCGAGGGTGGGGAACTCTCTTGGTCCTCCTCTCGCTCCTGACCCTCTCCTGCTCCCGGACCGCTCCGATCCACTCGCCACAGCCGATGTCCTTCGCGACACTTCCGGTCGAGACTGTCGAGGCGGCGATCCAGCAGGGCGCCGCTGGGCGCGGCTGGCAAACCCGTGTACTCCAGCCCGGACTCATGGAGGCAATGCTGTTCGTTCGCGGCCACTCGGCCACGGTTCGGATCTACTATAGTGCTACCTCGATCCAAATCGCCTACGCCGACAGCTCGAACCTGAAGTATTCAAGCGACTCCACAGGGCGCACCTGGATCCACGCGAACTACAATTCCTGGGTTCAGAACCTCGCCGTAGACATCGAAAGAACCCTCTGGCGTTTCCGCTCCTAAAGGTACCGCCCGAGCGCTCGGCAGGCGCCGAGGGACTCGCCCGAGGCCATAGGCTCGGCCGCAGCGCGTTGCGACTGGGCTGTCTTCTCGGGGCGCATCGTCCGAGCACCTTCCCGGTTTCTCCCGGGCAACCAGGAGCGTAGGATGCGGCTCCGAGCGGCAAGGAGCTCCTCGGACATATAGCAATGAGAAAGCTCACCGTCTTCTACTGGATCACGACCGGTCTCGTTCTCTTCTTCTTCGTCCCGGGAGCGATCATGAACGTCATGAAGACTCCCGACTGGGTCGAGGTCTTCCAGCAACTCGGTTATCCCGAGTACCTGCTGCCCTTCCTGGGCGTGGCGAAGTTGCTCGGCTGTCTCGTAGTCGTCCTGCCGCAGCTTCGGCGCCTCAAGGAGTGGGCCTACGCTGGCCTCGTCATCGACCTTGTCGGCGCTATCTACTCCGCCATCATGGTCTCCGGATTCGATCCGAGAATTCTTTTCGTCGTGTTCGCCGCCGGCATCGTCCTTCTCAACTACTGGCTCTGGCACAAGCGGCTCCAGTTCGCGCGGGCAGAAGTATGATTCGGGACCTGCACTAAGCCGCCACGCCTCGAAAAGTTCGCCTGTGCGCGAGGGGAGACACGCCCGTGAGCTCCTGAAACCGAGCGCGAAAAGCCGCCGCAGAGCCAAACCCGACGGCGTCTCCGACCCGCTCGACGGGCAGCTCCGTGGTCTCGAGTAGAACCTGGGCCTGACGCACCCGCGCGGTCGTCACCCAGCGGGCGGGCGTGGTTCCAACCTGTTCTTTGAAATGGCGAGCGAAGGAGCGATTGCTCATCGCTGCGCGGCGGGCCAAGGCCTCCACCCTGAGATCAGCGTCGAGGTTCTTCTGCATCCACTCGAGGAGCCTGCTGAGGGAGCCCCCCTCTCCCGAACTCGGCGGCTTCTGCAGGATGAACTGAGCTTGTCCTCCGCTGCGTTCGAGAGGCATGACGGCTCTGCGCGCCGAAGCCGCGGCGACGGCCGAGCCGTAATCACGACGGATCATGTGAAGGCAGAGGTCGAGGCTCGCCATTCCGCCCGCGGAAGTCAGGATGTCGCCGCCGTCGACGTAGAGCACCATAGGATCGACCTCAATCGCTGGGTGGAGCTCGGCGAGCACCTCCGCCGCAGCCCAATGAGTCGTGGCGCGCTTCCCTTCGAGCAGACCGGTCCGCGCGAGCACAAGAGCTCCTGAGCAAACCGAAGCGATGCGCGCTCCTCGCCTTGCCGCCTGGCGGATCGCCCGCAAGATGCGGGGATCGACGACGCGGTTTGCGCGATCGATGCCGGGGACGACCACGGTATCGGCGTGACGCAGGGCAGAGAGTCCCTCTTGAACTTCCAATCGTCCAACGCTGGTCTCTACAAGACGCCTCACTCCGCAGATCTTCAGGCGATAGCCGGGGCGCCCATCCGCGAGCTCCACCTGGGCGAAGGTATCCGCCGGGATCGCGAGGTCCGTCGCGACAACTCCGTCGAAGGCGAGGAGGACCATTCGGTGCATGGCAGTATTTTGCCTAACATGCGGATTTCTGCCATCCGGATTCGTGTTCATTTTTATGAACTCAAAAGGACATCAATCTCGGACCTTGGCAGAAAACAATCGCTCAATGTCCTTTCTGCCTCCTCAAAAAAGGCACCCCAATCCCCTACTGTTTCAGCGATGGAACTGCTGAATGCGTGGGCGCTGCTCCGTCTGCTCAAGTTCGTGTCCGTGCTGGCTTACGGTGCGGGTGTGGGTATCGCCCTGTCGTCCGCCCCTCTGTCGCTCCGCAAGAGAGCGGTCCACTCCTTCGCCTCGCCAGCACTCCTCTCGACCTGGGGGGCCGGGTACCTGCTCACTCTGTACCAAGGGACTTCCCTCAGCGAAGCCTGGATCCTCGGAGGTTTTTTGAGCTCGACGTTCGGCCAACTGGTCCTTGTGCGCACATGCAGGACCGAGCGAGTCACCCCCGGGCAAAGCGCTTTGATCGTCGGCGCTCTCCTGCTCACGCTGCTCTGCATGGTGTTTCGCCCAACTTGGGGGAGGATGGGCGGATGAGTGAGGTGCGCGTGCTCCGTTCGGTGGTGTTTCTCGAGGGCGTCTCCTACTTGGTGCTCGTGTTCGTCGCGATGCCACTCAAGTATCTCGCCGGGATGCCGATGGCGGTGCGGGTGACGGGCAGCGTTCACGGTTTCCTGTTCGTGAGTTTTCTCCTCGCTCTCCTCCAAGCGAAGAGCGAGCGGAGATGGTCTGCGCGCGACGCGCTCCTTCTGTTCGGAGCCTCCTTGATTCCCGGTAGCCTTTTTTGGCTAGATCGGCGAATTCGGACCCTGGCCCGAGACCCGCGCTAAGCCGCGATACCGGGAGTCGACCGGCGGCACGCGCCCGAGATTTTCTCTCGGAGCTTCAAATCTCCACCGGACAGGCCCCATTTGGCTCCGCTGCCTTCGGTCGTTCAGTACGAATAAGCTAGGAGACATCGGCGCTCGCGCATCTCGCTCGGCTGCTCATCGACTCACCATGGACCACCCCGAGAGTTTGCTCTCCCGGACAGGCTCTGGCCCTAGGAATGGAAAAAACCGTGAAGCTCTCCCACTCGACGCCCCGCCTCTTCTCTCTGGGCCTCGCGCTCGCTCTCGCCCCCGCCTGTTCGAGCGACGGCGGTCCTCTGGATGGTGACGGAACCGGGGGAACTGTGCTCTCCGGCGAGTCCGGCGGAGCCCCTGGAACCGGCGGGGTCGGAGCAGGAGGCCCGGGAGCAGGCGGGCTCGTGCCGGGCAGCTCGGGCGGCGCCGCCGCGCTCGGTGGGGGACCTGCGAGCGGAGGCGGAAACGCCGGCGCTGGGGGCGCTCCGACCTCTTCCGGGAGCGCCTCCTCGGCGGGGGGAGCGACCGGCGGGGCGAGCGATGGCTCAGGAGGCGAAGCGCCCATGGGCAGCGGTGGCGCCATGGAAGACCTGCCGCCTGCGGAGCCCGAAGGCGTCATTCCGAACGAACCCTATTCGGGCAACCTGCCGTCGAACAAAGGCGACTGGCGCACCGGCTTGATCTCGCCGACCCTCGTGCTCGACCATCACAATCAGCCAGCCGTCGTCAACGGCTACCTCGTCATCAGCGGCAACTCGCGCTTCTGGATGTACGACATCTCCGACCCTACGAAGCCGAAGCAGGTCTCTTACAAGGCGAGCCCCGACGATAACCCTGCGCGCGAAGCCGAAGGTCATCAGATCACCTTCGCAAAGCAGGGCAATCGCCTCTACGCCGCCACGATCCAAGGCTACGGCGTCGATATCTGGGACATCACGAGCGCCACCGAGCCCAAGCTCGCCAAAACCGTCAAAATCCAGGGCATCAACTTCGGTGACTTCACCTCGGCAGTCTGGGGCCTTTCCTGGCAGGGCAATCACCTCTTCGTCGGCGGCACGGACACCGGCGTGCACGTCATCGACGCCTCGAATCCCACAGACGCCAAGCTCGTCGGTCGCCTGGCGAACGTCGGCGGCGTCAACGCAGGACCACTCTACGCAATCGGTAACGTTCTCGTCGTCACGACGCCGAAGAACAACAAGGGTATCGCCACCGTCGACATCTCGAACCCCACGAGCCCTGTCTTGCTCGATACGGTTCCGCCCGGCGAAGCCGGAGCCGATAGCTACATCGGGGCCTTCTATCGACACCACGCCTATCTCTTGAACCCGATCCGGGTCTACGACGTGCTCTCGAACCCCGCCAACATTCAGCTCGTTCCCGGTACGAGGCCCGGAGGCTACTTCGAGTACATGAGCTTCCAGGATGACTTTATGTTCGCTGGGCGAATTCGTCCCGAGCCCGGCGCGACCAAGATCAACGTCAGCAACATGGGCAATTTCACGTTCGTCCGAGACATCTACGGACGGCGCGATCTGTCGGAGAATGATGATCAGTTCACGATCGCCGTCGGCAACTTGCTCATCATGTCCGACGATCAGCTCTCGCCCGCGACGAATAAGTACGCGGGCACGGTGATCGCGGTCCACGACAAGAACCCCGACACCACGCCCCCCGCCGTCGATTGGGTCATCCCAAAGGCCGGCGCAACAGGGCAAGCCCTCACCTCACGCATCGGCATTTCTTTCACCGACAACATCGAGCTCGCCACGATTGACTCGCGCAGCTTCATCGTACGGCCGGTCGGCGGCCAGCCCATCGCCGGAACCTTCGGAGTCACGATGAGCGTCTTGAATTTCGAGCCCAACGAGCCGCTCGAGCCCGGTACGACCTATGAGATCATCCTGCCCGCAGGCGGCGTGAAAGATCTCGTCGGGAACGGCATTGCCGAAGAGTTCAAGGCCACGTTCACCACCCGCACATGAGCCGCTCGCGTCTTCTTCGACCTTTCGCCTGCGGCGCCCGCTCTCTGCTCGCGAGTCTTCTCCTCTCGAGTCCCGCTCTCGCCCTCGAGCTCTCGCTCTCACCCCCCGAGCCGACCGAGCTCGGCGCAGAGACAACCTTTACCATCGAGGTAAAGGACGCGGTCGGCACGCCCCAGATCCGCTGGACCTTCGGCGACGGGACGCAGACTGAGTTCGTCGAAGGCGCGACCACTGTGACCCATACTTTCACGGAGCCTGGGCACTATTCCTTGCTCGTCTTGGCCCAAGACGAGCAAGGGTACGCCAGCCAAGCCCTGGTGCACGCTGTCCATCGTCCGCTCACCGAAGAACCGCCCCAGAGCGCAACGAGTATCATCTTAGACCCGGAGCGCGACCTCATCCTCACCGCCAACGCGGATAACGGCACCGTCACCCTGATCGATAAGAAGACGCTCGAGAAGACCGCCGAGATCGCCGTCTTCAGCCATCCTATCGGTCTCGCCCTCGCCCCGGACGGC
Organism: Pseudomonadota bacterium; assembly: GCA_023428245.1. Lineage (GTDB taxonomy): Bacteria > Myxococcota_A > Polyangia > Polyangiales > Polyangiaceae > NIC37A-2. The sequence goes on along the minus strand of JAEYYX010000084.1, from coordinate 154,414 downwards.
CTGCTCTGGGTCCTCGACCAGGACAACTACGCAATCGCTATCGTCGATGTCGACGCCCAGAAGATGGTCGATTTCTTCCGGCTGCCCTACGCGAGCCTGCCTTCGGGACTCGCCTTCGCCCCGGGAGGCGACGCTTTCGTCACTCTGACAGCCCTCGGCGCCATCGCGCGCATCGATCCCGACAGCCATGAGGTCACGGTCCAGAAGCAGGTGGCTCCTTGGCTCCGAGGCCTCGCTGTGTCCGGGGATGGCAGTTCTCTCTACGCGACGCGCTTCATCTCCTCGGGAGATCACGGAGAGGTCTTTCGCATCGACGCCGAGACTCTCACTTCGGAACATCGCTTCGATCTCATGATCGATACGACGACGGAAGACAGCGACGTTCAGGGGCGCGGACTTCCGAACTACCTCTTCTCCGTCGCTGTCACGCCCGACGGGACGCAGGCCTGGATCCCTTCAAAGAAGGACAACATGCCCCGCGGGCTCACGCGGGACGGCCTTGAGCTCACCCAGGACACCGCCGTGCGTCCGCTGGTTTCGATCCTCGATCTCGAAGGAGACATGGAGCTCATCGGGGAGCGGATCGATCTCGACGACCGCAATCTGCCAACCCATGTCACGTTCAGCGAAAAGGGGGACTGGGCGTTTATCACTGTGTTCGGCTCGAACTTGGTCGAGTTGCGCGACGCCTTCACGGGTTCGTTCATTACAGCGCTGCGCGCCGAAGGTATGTTCGGCCCCGTCGCAACGGTTCTCGATGACGAAGGGCACCTCTTCGTCTTTGCAGATCTAGCGCGCAAGGTCTTCGTCTTCGACGTGGTCGACCTGATGAACGGGGTCGATCAGTCCGCGCCCCTTCTCACCTCGATCTCGTTAGTCGAAAAAGACAAACTGTCCGAGGAGCTCCTCCGTGGCAAACAAGTCTTCGCCAATGCCGAAGACAAGCGCATGGCGAGTGAGGGGTACTTGAGCTGTTCTTCGTGCCATTTCGACGGCTTCGAAGACGCCATGGTCTGGGATTTCACGGACCGAGGAGAAGGCATCCGCAACTCGATTTCCCTTCTGGGCCGCCGCGGCACCGGGCACGGGCGCGTCCATTGGTCGGCCAATTTCGACGAGATTCAGGACTTCGACGGGCCGATCCGGGCTCACCAAGCGGGCCTCGGGTTCATTGCGCGGGAGGACTTCGAAGCGGTGGCCGATCCGCTCGGTCCCCCGAAGGCCGGACTTGACCCCGACCTCGACGCTCTGGCCACCTATGTGGCCTCCCTCGACAGAATCCCGAGGAGCCCGTTCCGGAACGCCGACGGCACGCTGACAGAGGACGCTGAAAAGGGCAGAGCTCTTTTCCTCGCACTCGGTTGCGACAGCTGTCACAAGGGAGAGGACTTCACCGACAGCCCCGAAGGCAAGCTGCACGACGTCGGAACTCTCACAGAGCTCTCGGGCGGCAGGCTCGGCGGAGAGTTGAGCGGGCTCGACACACCGACTCTACTCGGGATCTGGCAAACCGCCCCCTACCTCCACGACGGGTCCGCAACGACCTTGCGCGACGTGCTCATTACGCGCAATCCCGAAGGGAAACACGGCGACACCGCATCCCTTTCAGAGGCCGAACTCGGTCAGCTCATCGCTTACCTTGAGCAGCTCGATCAAGGGCTGCCGCCCCAAGAGCTCTCTCTGCCCGGCGAGGAGCCGAGCGGCTCAGGTGGCGCTCCGACAGGGAGCGGCGGCTCCTCCTCTGGAGGGGACGAAAGCGGCGGAAGCACCGGCGTCACCACGGGCGGCGATGCGCCCTCCGGTACGGGAGGCGGAGCAGATCGACCCAGTGTCCCGAGCGGATCGAGCGGCGGGTGTTCCGTCACAAAAAGCACGCAGAGGAGCGGACAGCAGGCCCTTCTTTGTGCCGCCCTCATTGGCTTCGTCGCGCTTCGCAGAACGAGGAGAGCGGGGCGCTCCTGAGGCGTAAGGCCGAAGGCTTCGCTCTCGGCAAAACCTGCGCGTCTTGCCGCGCCTATCGCGCTCGCGCGTCTCGTGACAGTGGTGGCGCAGAAAAGCTGCGCGTTTGATCGCGCCTTTCGGTGTGCGCGATTGCTAGAGCAAGAGCGGGGCGCGGGCGGGGGCGGGATTTCACCCCTTCTTCGCGCGGATCCTGCTGACCACACTTTCGGTGCCGGCGCGGAGTGTTTCTGCGCAGGGCGCGCTCATCCGTGGCGATCTGTTCCATCTCGCCTGAGGACCGAAATGAAAACGAACTTCAGACTGAGAACTATTCTCACGAATCTCTCCCTCGGAGCATTCGGGCTCCTACTCATCGACTGCGGAGGCGGGGAGGCTCCACCCCCGACCGGAACAGGCGGAGCCGTGTGCTCAGGCCCTCTGTGCGCCCCGAACGGCGGCGCGAATGGAATCGGCAACGGCGGGGCCGGCGGAAGTAGCGGAGGCGCGACCGGTGGCGGTCGGACGGGGAGCGGCGCGGAAGCGAGCACAGGTGGCGCGGCTCTGGGAGGAGGACCGACGAGCGGCGGTGGCGGGACGGGCGCAAGCGGAGCAGCAGACTCCGGCATCGGCGGCGACTACCACCTGGACATCGAACCGGACCCCCTCGTCATGTGGTACGACGCCCCTGCTGGGGTGTGGAACGAGGCACTTCCCATCGGCAACGGTCGCCTGGGCGCAATGGTGTTCGGCGGTCCCGGCACCGAGACCCTACAGCTCAACGAGAACACTTTCTGGTCCGGCGGTCCCTCTCGGAACGACAACCCGAACGCCAAAAATGCCCTCGCGAGCATCCGTCAGCTTCTCTGGGATGGCCAATGGACCCAGGCCGAGTCCGCCATCAACCAAAACATCACAGCAACTCAGCTCCACGGCTCAAAATACCAAACGATCGGAGAGCTCGAGCTCAACTTTCCGGGACACGGGAGCTACTCCAGCTATTACCGAGAGCTCGATCTTGAGCGCGCTGTTCTGACTGTGAAGTATGAGGTGAATGGAGTCAGCTTCACTCGCGAGGTCTTCGCTTCCCAGCCGGACCAGGTCATCGTCGTCCGGATCACCGCAGATGAGCCCCAGAGCGTGACATTCTCCGCGAGTCTCGACGGGCCCCTGAAAACCGGCGTGACGGTCCTCGATGGGACGACCCTCGACCTGAGCGGCCTCTCGAGCAACCACGAGGGGGTTCAGGGGCGCGTCGAGTTCGACGCGCGCGTCCGAGCCATCCCCCAAGGTGGCACGCTCGCCGCGACCTCCGATCGCCTGAACGTGACGGGAGCCGACGAGGCCGTCCTGCTTGTCTCGATGGCCACGAACTTCGTCGACTACAAGACACTGACCGCCGATGAGAAGGCGAAGAGTGCGGGGTACTTGGCGGCAGCAGCAACGAAGAGCTACGAGGAGCTCCTCGAGGCTCATGTGGAGGCCTATCAGAGCTACTTTGAGCGAGCGAACCTCGATCTAGGTGCCCCTGCTCTCGAACTCCCGACAGACGAACGGATCGCCGGCTTCTCCCGAGGGGACGATCGGCACCTCGTCGCGATGTACTACCAGTTCGGGCGCTACTTGCTCATCTCGAGCTCACAGCCTGGCGGACAGCCCGCGAATCTCCAAGGTCTCTGGAACGGTTCGACGAGCCCGGCCTGGGACAGCAAGTACACCATCAACATCAACGCAGAGATGAACTATTGGCCGGCAGAGAAGACGAGTTTGTCCGAGCTCCACGAGCCTCTGTTCAAGATGATCGAGGAGCTTTCCGAAAGCGGGGTCCAGACTGCCCAGACGATGTACGGCGCAAGAGGTTGGGTCGCTCACCACAACACCGATATCTGGCGGATCAGCGGGGTCGTCGACGGAGCCTACTGGGGCATGTGGCCGATGGGCGGGGCATGGCTCTCCCAACATCTCTTCGAGCACTACTTGTACACCGGTGACCAAGAGTTCCTCGCGCGGGTCTACCCGATCCTCCGGTCTGCCTCGGAGTTCTTCCAGGATTTCTTGGTCCCGGAGCCGAAGAACCAGTGGCTCGTGGTGAGCCCTTCGATCTCTCCGGAGAACGAACCCGCCGGGCACGGCACGTCTGTTGTGTACGGCGCGACGATGGACAATCAGATCTTGTTCGACCTCCTCTCGCGCACTATCCGCGCCTCCGAGATCCTCGGCATCGATGCAGAGAGACGCGCCGAACTCCGAGGGATTCTCGAGCGACTCCCACCCATGCAGATTGGTCGCTTCGGCCAGCTCCAAGAGTGGCTCGAGGACTGGGACAATCCGAGCGATCAGCACCGCCACGTTTCGCATCTCTACGGTCTCTATCCGGGCAACCAGATCTCCGCCTACGAGTCACCCGAGTTATTCGACGCCGCGCGCACCACCCTCACCCATCGTGGGGATGTGTCGACGGGCTGGTCCATGGGCTGGAAAGTGAACTTCTGGGCCAGGCTGCTCGACGGGGACCACGCCCTCAAGCTCATCCGCGATCAGCTCACGCTCGTGGATCCCGTGACCGAGCCCACGGGTGGAACCTTCCCGAACTTCTTCGATTCACATCCGCCCTTTCAGATCGATGGGAACTTCGGTTGCACTGCGGGTATCGCGGAGATGCTGCTCCAAACGCACAGCGGCGCCGTCCACGTGCTGCCGGCTTTGCCGGAAGCCTGGGCGGAGCGTGGTGGCGTGAAGGGACTCCGAGCCTACGGTGGTTTCGAGTTCGACTTCACCTGGCGCGAAGGCCAGGTGGTCGAGCTCGCGGTGCGCTCGCGACTCGGTGGGAACCTGCGGCTCCGCGTGCCGAATGTCCTCGTCACCAAAGAAGGAGCAGAACTCACCGCTGCCAGCGGAGACAACCCGAATCCCTTCTTCGAAGTCCCGAGCATCAAGGCCCCGAGGATCTCTCCCGAAGCTGAGCTCAAGGATCCGAGTCCCGGGGCCTCCGTCGTCTTCGACATTCCGACGGAAGCCGGAAGAGCGTACCTGCTGATCCGGCCCGAGTGATGCGGCTGGGGGACCTCGGAATTCTGGCTCTCCGGGTCCCCTCTGTGCCGTATCAGGGTTCTTCGTGCAGCTGGATGGCGACGACGTCGAGCTCGACGAACTGACCGAAGTTCTCGGACCCTGAAACGCCCTCGGGAGCGTACCGCTCGTAGTTTAGGATCAGGCGCTCATTGTCATCATGGGCGTCGAGCGTCACCTCACTGCCCGCGGCGACGGGGATCGTCACCTCGTAGTCGAGGGAGAAGACGAAGTGCCCGACTCGCTGGTAGTCGTTCATGTAGTAGCGCTGCTCGGGAGAGCCGACGATAATGCTCCACTGAGTGTAGTCGGTATCTTCAGAAGGCACGGCTCCGCCCACCGTCCAAGACACCTTGCGCCAATTCTGGCCCATGTAAGGGACCATCTCCGAGCCGCTCCGCATCCCTCCGACCACGTTTGTCGGCTCAACAACACCTCGCACACGGATCGTCACATCGTAAATTTCGCCGTCAGTGCCGCCGATGGTGACCTTCTTCGCCTGACGGAATGCTCCACCTGTAAGCATCACGTGATTGCAGGTTGCGCCGACTGTCACCTGAGGATCGCCCGCGCAAGGATCATCGAGCCGCAGACCCGAGAGCGCCTCCACGATGCTCAAGTCTGGCCCCGAGCCCCCGCTCGGCGCGCCGCCGCTCGCTCCGCCCACAGAAGGTGCTCCCCCGCTCTCCGCTCCGCCCGAAGCTGTCGCGCCACCCGCAGGGGCTCCGCCGGAAGCCGAGCCTCCCGCCGGAGCGCCGCCACTCGAAGCGCCCCCCGAGGACTTCGCTCCCCCCGAAGCCACGCCGCCCGAAGCGAGCCCTCCGCTGCTTCCTCCGGCGGCGAGACCTGAGCCCCCAGCGCCATCACCCGGGTCCGTGCTCGACTCCGAACACGCAGAAACAACAAATAAAAGGGCGCACGCAGCGCTGAACTGGGTTCTCACGGGTTTCGAAAGTCTCACCTCTCGAAGTCCCGGACGAGAGGCGGGGCGGCGCCCCCGACTCATGGAGAGTTATGGTGTCGCGGTTTCCAGACAGGGTGAGTTGGGACTCTCGGAGTCCTCCACCCAGAGGCGGAGCCGCTCGATGACGAGGTCCTGAGCCCGCTGGTCGAATAGGATCTGGTTGTGTCCGATGCCCTCGAGGGCGAGCCGCTCCCCGAAGTCGGGAAACGCCTCGCCTTCGATCAGAGCGTCCTCTCTCGCGATCACCGAGACGTGACGGATCCCCTCTGCGCCGACCGGACCTCGCTTCAGCTCGGACAAGAGCGGCGTGCCGACGCTGATGTCGCGTCCGATCGGTCCCGGGGCGAGCCATGAGCGGCGAGAGCCGAGAAAAGGCGAGGCCAAGCTGATCGTCCCAGCGACACGACCGCGAAGCCCTCCGAAATAGGCCGCGTGACAAGCGACAAGCCCGCCGACGCTATGGCCGACAAGGAACACAGAGCGACGAGGCGTCAGCTCCTCGACGAAGCGCGTTGTCCTCCCGCTGAGCGCAAGGATACCGGGCCCCACAGCGTAGGAGAACGACGCTGTCCCGAGACCGAGCTCCCGCTCAATGCGCTCCCGGAGCGGGCGGAAGACGCCAGCCGCAGCGTAAAGGCCATGGAGCAGGACGACGCGGACCTCTCGCCCGCCCGCGAGGGGTCGGCGGAGATCTTGGAGAATGTAGGAGGTCTGGCGCAGCATGGCGGCCGCTTCGCCCACCCCGTCGAACCAGACGCGCCGTTTCACTGGGATTGTTCAGCGAGAGAAGTGAGTTTGCGCAGCCGATCGAAATCGAGCGGGCCTTCGGCGGACGCCCGAGGCACCCCATGTCGATCCAAAAAGACCCAGCCCGGCACGACCTGGACGCCTGCAAATGCGCCGCGACGCGCGAGCGTGTCGTGATCGGCCATGGCGATCGGATAGCCGAGGTTCAAGATTTCCTGATAGGCGCGGACGACCTCGATGTTCTGAGGAGGCTCGAGCATGACCAAGAGCGCATTGAGGCGCGGCCGATGCTCCCGCATGAACTGATCGAGACGACGGGCCTCGGCCTGCGTCGTGATGTCGTAGGTAGTACCGAAGAGCAAAATCGTGACCCGGCCTCGATGCGCCCCGCTGCCCAAGATCCCCCCATCGGGAGTTCCAAAAGAGTAGCGCAGCGAAGAGGAACTCGTTCGGAACGCGATCTCCGGCGACTCGGCTTGCTTCGGTCCACAGCCGACCAGCATAAACAGGCCGAGCTCGAGGACCGAGCGACGAGAATGTAAGGAGAGCTTACGGCCCGACATCACCTAGGAGCGAGACGAGCGAATGGAGCGCAGGGGAAAGCTCATCCCCGTCGCGCTTTTGGGAGAGGATAGCCGAGGCGACCTCATCGAGAGCGCTCTTCAAAGGAAGCCGCTCGACCTTGGCCCCATCGATCAGCTCACGCTCACGAGGAGCGCGACTCGACAGAGCGATCGGATCATGGCGCACGTGGGTGAATCGCCCGCCCCGAATCCCGCAGCAAAGGAGCTGGACGAAGTCGAGGTAGAGCGGAAGCACAAGCACCACGATGCGCGTTTCATCAGGCGCAGTTCCAGCGAAAGCCTGATGGACTGCGGAAGGGACACTCTCTTCTTCCGGATCGTCAATCTGGGCGAGGATGCGAGCGCGCCGTTCCGCGTTCTCCTCGACCCCGAGCAGCGGGCCAAACAGCGCAATCTTCGGAAGGTCGAGGGAAGACGCATCGGCGGCGAGCGAACCGAGCCAATGATCGCGAGCCGTGTCGTTCATGTCCCGATAGGCGATCGCAAAAGCGAGAGCAGCCTCAGGATCTCGAGCCATCGAGCCGAGCCACTCGCGCCATACAGCCGTATCACGAGCCTCGGAAGCTAGCCGCAGCGCGTCTGGATTCGATCCGGCCGTCGGATTCCCTGCGTCAGGCATGGCCCGCGACAATACTCCAAAGTCCGGAGCGCCGCCTACCCCCAGGCCCGCACCTGTTCAGAAAAAATTCGCTACGTGCAGTCTGAGTCAAAAATCAGTCAGCACAGGATTCAATGATCGGCACACAGAAACGGCTAGTTACCGTGAGGCGCGGGCCTCAAGCTCGTGGACATAACGCTGCAAGCGCTCTCTGAACTCGGAGAGAGGATCGCCATTTTCATGATCGAGCATCCCCCTCGCAAGCTCGAGCGTGCGCTCTTTCTCTTCGGGACTACCGGGGAGGTATCCGAGCTCGAGCGCCTCCACCAATCGCGAGAGCACCCGTCTCTGAACCGAGCGCTCGAGCCGAAGCGCGCTCTTCCACTCAAGCTCGCGCGCGGCGAGAGAATACTCACTACGTGAGTCCACCATCGCTGTGAGACGAACCACCTCTGCGTGCTCTTCAAAGCCGAGACTGAGCCCGCGTGCGAGGAGGACTCGGACCCGATCGAGCTCAGAGAAATTGGAGAAAGCGATCTGGCCTTCGGCGGAGCGGCTCGGCTCGAGCTTTCGAAGCACGGAGCGCAACAGATCCACCGCACGAGCTTCTTGTCCGGCGTCGAGAAGTCTCTGCCCGAGCGCGACTTTCGTACTTGTCCTCTCAGGATCGAGGACGAGCGCTTGCCGGAGCCAGGCGATCGCAATTTGGCCGTGTCCTCGCGCTCCAAAGAGCTCCGCCGCTCGCTCGAGCACCGTCGCCTTGGCTTCGCTTCCTTGAGCGCCTGCGTGCAGTTGTTCGACGTCGGCGCGAGCGAACTCAAGCGCTCGAGGCGGCGGATCGTCCTTTTGTAAGATGGCGCCGATTCGCTTCCAGCGCGGAGACTTGAGCTGGGGCGCGCGCTCGAGAGCATGATGGAGCAGCTCGAGCTGCTCTTCGGAGTCATGGGTGAGCTCGGCCGCTCTTTCGAGATACAAAGCTGAGAGGACAGGATCTCCCTCCCCCTCTGCAGCTCGTCGCCAGAGCTCCTGAGCTCGCTCGCGCACGCCGGCGCGCTCGAAGAGCTGAGCTTCGAGTGCGCTATAGAGAGCATCATCTCCTCGCGCGAGGTCATCCGTTTCGCCACGGAGTGCGAGGCGCTCGCGAGCTCGCTCGAGCAGCAGCCGCGCCGATTCGGTGCGATCCCCCACCATGGCGTCGAGCTGAGCTAACTCGAAGAGGATCTCCGGCGTGGTGGGTGAGTCCTCGAGAGCTTCGAGATACAGCGCGCGTGCACGCTCTCGCTCACCCGCAAGAAGCGCGCGATCTCCCGGCAAGAGCGCATCAGCCAAACCGGCCAAACGCACAGCGAGCCCACTCACATTCGAGGGTTCGCCGTGCCGCTCGAGGGAAAGCACGAGATCGCCCCTGTCGCTCTCGAGCGCCGTGAGCTGTACCCCTTCAACTTCTGGAACCCGGCAGCCGAGACCCGGCATGAACTCGAGAGACAGCGAGTCGAGCAACCGGGCACACGAGAGAGAACGGCCGTCGAAATGGGGACTTGCGGCCGCGGCCAGAGGCTCAGTCACCTCACGAAGAAAAAAGCTTGCGAGCTCGAGGGGCGGGCGATCGAGACCAAACCCCCGAGCTCCATGGATCACCCAGCGCAGATCCACGGCCGAGACCAAGACCAACTCGAAGACGAGAGCGACAGAGTCGGACCAAAGGGTCACCGCCACGATCGCCTCGTCCGCAAAGGCGCGGATGCGACAAGTCGCCGGCTCGCCGAGCAAAGTCGGAGCTCGCTCAGACAAAGCTCGCCCGAGCTCGCTCGGACGCAGCCTTACGACGGCGCGCTCGAACAGACCTCGTCGGTCCAAGAACTGCTTCACGCCTCCCGAGAGGTCGAGAGGATAGTCGAGCCCTGGTAGGGACCACTCAAACTGTTCGACGCTCACCGGGCCCACCTGGAGCGGGTGATTCAGTTCAACGCCGAGCCCACCTCGACTCAGTCCGAGTCGAAGTGGGAGTGCGGGGCGCCGCTCGAGCTCATCGAACGTGAGCGGAGCCACGCCACTGCGCCGCTCACCGCGAGCGCTCTTCAGGGGCGCACCCCAGGCCGAAGAGGTTCGAGGTGATTGAGAGCCCACGCTTGAGCCTACAACGGGCCGCCCCGCCGCCCAAGTCGCCTGCCCGAGCGCGAGAAGGTCAACGCCGGAGCCGAATCGCCCGATCCAGGACCAAAGTACCGTCGCACTCGACCCGGACATTCCAGGTTCCGAGATCCGCATCGGGCGGAACCGGGATCGGTCGGTCGAATACGGTCTCGCCCCCCGGTACAGAAAAATCGTCGCTCAAGCTGACGCGGCGGCCCCCCGGCCCCGGCCGCACGATCTCCGCGTGCACTCGCCGCTCATGGGCGGAAGGCTCGGAGAATGTAAGACGAAAGCCCAGACTGGTCGGGCGCAGCGGGCCCACCTCGAGCTCTAAGAGCTCTCGAACCTGCCCCCCATAAAAAACTCCTAGAGCCGCTTGAACTTTCGGCTTGTCCTGCTCCGCTCTCTCACAGGCAGCGGCTCCGGTTACCGCGACGGCCACCCATGTGCTGAATGTGAGAGCGAGGAGGCGCCCCTTCACGGTGCCCTCTCAAGGGCCTCAAGGCGGCGAGCCAGGTTCGCGAACTGCTCGGTCGTCAGCGTCTCTCCCCGAGCGTCGAGGCTGATGCCCTCTTTCGGTGCAGCTTCTTCGATTACCTCCACGGGGAACAGGCCTTTCCAGGCATTGCGGAGTGTCTTGCGGCGCGCGCGAAACGCTGCCTTCACTAGGTTCTGAAAGACGCGCGTCTCCTCGATCGGGTCTGGTCTCGGCACCAGCCGTACCAGCATCGAGCTGACCCGCGGCGGCGGAAAAAACGCACCTCCCCCAAGGGAGACGGCTCGTTCGATGCGAAAGCGCGCCTGCGTAAATACGCTGAGCGCTCCGTAGTGTTCGGTCCCTGCGGCCGCTGCGAGGCGATCGGCCACCTCACGCTGCACGAGAAATGCTGCATGAGCGATCGGCGTCGGAAAGCGAATCGTCCTCTCGAGCAGCGGGCCAGTCAGCTGGTAGGGAAGGTTGCCCGCGATGATCTTCGTCTCGGCGTCGCCGAGCAGACCTAGCCAATCCGCGGTCTTGGCGTCGTCTTCGACGAGCACCAGCCGGCCTTGCTCGATCGCCTCTTGAAAGAGCTCTCCGAGGGGCCCAATCAGATCGCGGTCTCGCTCGATCGCCGTGACGAGGAACCCCGCGTCGAGCAAACATGCCGTGAGCGCACCGAGCCCAGCGCCGAGCTCAAGGATGCGCGTACCGGGCCCGGGCTTCACGTCACCGATGACGGCCGCAGCGACCTTGGACAGGAGCCCAGGGTCGCTCAGAAAGTTTTGGCCAAACGAGTGTTTTGGCCGAAGGCCAAATTGCGTGAGGAGCGTGCGAGGAGGCGGGAGCACGAGTCAACCCGCGCTCAAGCGCCGCTCGCCCCATCCTTGGTCGGCTCGCTTTCGCTCTCCGCCTGGGCGAGCGCGGCAGCGTAGTCTTCGTGCCCAAGCATGCGAGTCTCGAGCATCATCGTCACCGTCGCGGGCGGGGGGTCGCCGTAGAGCTCGAGGCAGACAGCGGCCCAGCGGGCCGCGCTGAGCGCGGGGTAGAGCTCTTCGGGAGGCGTCGAGGTGCTCATGTCGGCGAGCACCTCTTCCGCTTCTTTGAGCTCCTTCCGCGCGACCACTGCGTCTACCTCGTCCTTGCGGAGGAAGCGATCAGTGAGGATCGAGGCGCTGTCGTGACTGACCTGCACAAAGCCAGGTCCCACCGCGAACTGTTGCACCTCGCCGCCAACCGTCGCCCGCACGATGCCCGTGCGGAGCCCCGCCAAGACCGGCAAATGTCCGGGGAGAACGCCAAAATCGCCCTCCACGCTCGGTACGGTGAGCTCCGTGGCGATCAGCTTGAGCTGGACGCCATGAGGGGTGGTGATGAGAACCGAGAGCTCGTTGTTCAAGGGATGGGTGCTCCTCGAAAATCAGGAGACCTTGGCGAGCTCAGCCGCGCGCGCCTTGGCCATTTCGATGTTGCCGACCAAGTAGAAGGCCTGCTCAGGGAGGTGATCGAGGGCGCCGGAGAGGATTTCCTTGAAGCCTGCGATCGTCTCCTTCAGCGGGACGTACTGACCGGCGAGACCAGTGAACTGACTCGCGACGTAGAAGGGCTGCGAGAGGAAGCGCTGGATCTTTCGAGCGCGCGCCACGATGAGCTTGTCGGTCTCAGAGAGCTCGTCCATGCCGAGGATCGCAATGATATCCTGAAGGTCCTTGTACTTCTGCAGCGTCTGCTGGACCTGGCGAGCCACGCTGTAGTGCTCTTCGCCGACGATGTCGGGCGAGAGCATCGTGGAGGTCGAGTCGAGCGGATCCACGGCCGGATAGATGCCAAGCTCGGAGATCGCGCGGCTGAGCACCGTGGTCGCGTCAAGATGCGCGAAGGTCGTCGCCGGCGCGGGGTCGGTCAAGTCGTCGGCAGGAACGTAAATCGCCTGGACCGAGGTGATGGAGCCCTTGGTGGTCGAGGTGATGCGCTCCTGGAGCGCCCCCATCTCGGTAGCCAGAGTCGGCTGATAGCCCACCGCTGAAGGCATACGGCCGAGAAGTGCGGACACCTCGGAACCAGCCTGCGTGAAGCGGAAGATGTTGTCGACGAACAGGAGCACGTCTTGGCCTGACTCGTCGCGGAAGTATTCGGCGCAGGTGAGCGCGCTGAGCGCAACGCGAGCGCGAGCTCCTGGCGGCTCGTTCATCTGACCGAACACGAGCGCCGTCTTCGAGAGAACGGGCTCGCCGCTCTCGAGCTTCGACTCGGCCATCTCGAGCATGAGGTCGTTACCCTCACGAGTACGCTCGCCGACGCCCGCGAAGCAGGACACACCACCGTGGGCCTTCGCCACGTTGTTGATGAGCTCCTGGATCAGAACTGTCTTGCCCACGCCCGCGCCGCCGAAGAGGCCGATCTTTCCGCCCTTTCGGTAGGGAGCGAGAAGGTCGATGACCTTGATGCCCGTCTCAAAAATCTCGACCTTCGTGCTCTGCTCGACGAAGGGAGGAGCGGGGCGGTGGATCGGCCAGCGCGTCTCGGCATTCACGGGGCCAGCGTCGTCCACCGGATTGCCGATAACGTTGAGGACGCGACCGAGACAGGCAGGTCCGACGGGCATGGTAATCGGAGCGCCGGTGTCGACGACCTCCGCCCCTCGGACGAGACCCTCTGTGGCGTCCATCGCGATGGCCCGAACGGTCGACTGACCGAGGTGCGACGCAACCTCGAGGGTCAGGTTGTTCGGTTCATTCGAGATGTTCGGGTTCGTGACGGTGAGAGCGTTCAAGATCCGCGGCAACTTGCCCGGCGGAAACTCGACGTCGACCACCGGACCAATGACTTGCGTAATCTTCCCAAAGCTCGCCGCGTATTCCATCGTATGTCTCGTTCGTTCGGAGAAAGGCTCTTCTCGCGACAAACGGATCCGGCTCGGAGAGCGCGTGGATCGAGCGGTGACTCAGGCCGGATTTTCCTCGGCGCGGGAGCTCACTCTGGCTCGACCTTTTCCGTTCGTCGCGGGCCGCGTCTACCATGGGCTTTTGAAGATCGCCAAGGTCACTTTCAAAGAATTTCAGCAGGCACAGCGGACGCCCTTCCGCTGGTGCTGGACCGCGAGGCTGACGTTCCGCCCCGTCCGGCCTATCCTCCGGTCACTTCCCTGCCGAGGCCGCAGCTCTCGCCTCCCCGAAGTGCGCCCTCTTCCCTCGCCTCACCTTTTCGAGAAAAACCGACCGCCCGATGATCGCCCCTGAACTCATCGATCGAATCCGTGACCGCTCGAACATCCGGGAGGTCATCGCCGAGAGCGTGAAGCTCGAGCGGCGAGGCCGGAGCTATATTGGACTCTGTCCTTTCCACGGAGAGAAGACCCCTAGCTTCCACGTCCACGAGGACCGCGGTTTTTACCACTGCTTCGGCTGCCAGGCGTCGGGAGACGTCATCAAGTTCGTCATGGAGATCGAGGGCCTCACCTTCATCGAGGCCGTCCGCCGGCTCGGTGAGCGAGCCGGCATCGAGGTCAAAGATGATCTCTCCGACCAGGAGCAAAAACAGAGGCGAGCTCAGAAGCAGCGGGAAGATGAGCTCTACAATGTGGGCGCCGTCGCCGCTCAGTTCTTCGAGCAAATGCTCAGGGAGCACCCGGACCGAGCCTACGCTAGCGAGGAGCTCGAACGCCGGGGCTTGTCGCTCGAAGGACCCGAGGCCGAAATTCTGCGCTCATTCCGAATCGGCTATGCGCCGCCGGGCTGGGACGGGCTCACCGAACACCTGGCTCGCTCTGGAATCAGCCCCCGTGCGGCGGAGACGGCCGGGCTCATCGTGCCCCGCCGTCAAGGCAGCGGCCACTACGACCGCTTTCGCCATCGCCTGATGTTCGCGGTCCACGATCTCCATGGGCGGATCGTAGCCTTCAGCGGTCGGGCCCTCCGGCCGCAAGCGAGCGACAGCGCCGAGGAACCTCCCGCCAAGTACATCAACTCTCCCGAGTCACCGGTTTACCGGAAACGGGAGACAGTGTTCGGCTTGTTCCAAGCGCGCGCCGCTCTTCGAAATGGGCAACCGACTATCCTCGTCGAAGGCAACTTCGACGTTCTCAGTCTCCATGCGCGGGGCGTCAGGAGCGCTGTGGCCCCTCTCGGTACGGCTTTCACCATCGATCAAGCGCGGCTCGTCCGGCGCTTCACGACCGAAGTGGTGGTGCTCTTCGACGGAGACAGCGCCGGAAAAAAGGCGACCCGCGCCGCCCGCGAACCGTGCCTCGAAGCAGGTCTGCGCGCTCGTGTGGCCCGCTTGCCGGCGGGCAAGGATCCCGACGACTTCGTGCGCAGCGACGGTCCGGCGCAGCTCGAAGCAGTCATCGCACGCGCCCCGGGCATGCTCGACTATTTGATCGCTGAGTCGCTCGACGGAGCCCTTCTCCACGGAGACTCACAAGCCGTCGCCGCCAAGATTCAAGAGGTCACCCATCTCATCGCGCAAGAGACCGATCCGACGGTGCGCGCGCTTGCCGAGCAGCACGCCGATAGACTCGCCGAAAGTCTGGGCATCAGTGACGCGCGCACCTTCCGCGCCCTCAAACAAAAGATCGTTTTAGCCGTAGCGGGGTCAGCATCGAAGGGCGCTCGACAGTCCCTCCCTGTGGAGGCGCGTCCCGGGCCCGTCGAATCCGCGTTCTCCTCGGGGAGCATCCAGGCCCACGCGCTCGGTGCCCTCCTCGACTTCCCCGATCTGCTCGGTGACCAGGAGGTTCAAGAGTTCTTTCCCCACATGAACGGTGACCTAGCCCTCGCCATCGCCGTCTTGACCCGGGCGAAAGAGAACCCTGATTCAGTGAACTTTCACGAGACCCTTGCGAAGATGCCCGAACCGTTGCGACCATTCGCTCGGGCGCGGCTGGCCGCGCCTGTTCACCAGACTGCCGAGGTGGCTCGTCGTGAACTCCTAGGTAACTTGAGAAAGCTCCTCCAAGCTGAACACTCGCGGATGGCAAGATCTACGAAAGTCGATATCGAGCGCGCCCGCCTCGAGGGGAACCTCGAGCAAGAGCTGTCGCTTCTCAAGAGTCTCGAAGAGAGGGCGCGGGCCCGACACGGGAGCTCCTCTTAGAGGGGACTTCGTGGAAAAACCGAGAGGGAGCTAGTGGCAAAGATCAAATCGGAGAAGCCGAAGGCATCCAAGACTCGAGCGGTCCAGGCCGCGCGAGCACCCCGCACGCGGACGTCTGCTCCCGATGAGGAGGAGGAGGGCCGTGAGGCGAGCGCCGTCGCGGAGGACGACGAAGAGGACTCGGTAGCCGAAAACCCGGAGCTCGGACCTGACTCTGCTCCCGAGTTCGACGACGACCTCGGCTTCGAAGAATGGCCCCAGGAAGGGCAGAGCTTCACCGCCCCCGGCGCCCAGGAAGAGCTCATTGAGCGCGGAAAAGCCCAGGGATACCTGACCTTCGACGACATCCAGACCACCATGGCCAGCCTGTACAAGGATCGCGCGGCCATGGCGCGGCTCATGACGGAGCTGGAACGCGAAGGCGTGGACTTGGTGAGCGCCCCGCCTCGCAAGACGGCCGCGACCAAAACCAAGGCGGCAGCGAACAAGAAGGCGGTTCCCGACGATCTCACAAAGAGCCACGACCCTGTGCGCATCTACCTGCGCAAGATGGGCACTGTGGCTCTCTTGACGCGCGAGGGTGAAGTCGAGATCGCCAAACGCATCGAAGAGGGCGAAGACTCCATCTTGGACGCCGCGCTCCATTGTCCGATCACCGTCGCCGAAGTGCTCAGCCTCGGCCAGGATCTCAAGGACGGAAAGATCCGCGTCAAAGAGATCGTCCGTGACGCCGAGGACGAAGAGGCCGAGTTCAACGAAGAAGAGGCCGAAAAGCGCGTCGCACGCCTGCTCGAGAAGGTCAGACGCCTCGATAGACAGCTCGCCGAGGCTGTCACCTCGCGAAAAGCAGGCGGTGATCTGGACGCTGCCGAAGAGGTGATGGCGGACGCTCGCGCCAAGATCATCTCGACGCTCAAAGAGATGAGGCTGAACCGGCGTACGACGGAGCGCATCATCTCACGGCTCAAAGGACGCATCGAGGATGTGATCCGGGCTGAACGCCAGCTGGTCGATCTCGAGCGCCTGACAGGCTGCGCTCGAACCCGCCTCGCAGACCGCCTGAAGGAGCTTCAGAGCTCCCCTGAACGCGCGCGCGATTTCGCCGCGGAGATCCGCGTCCATGTCACCCAGATCGAACGCATCGAGCGTGAATTCGCCGAGAGTGCGCGGATCATCGCCGACGCCGAAAGCGACCTCTCCGTGTCCGTCGAGGAGATGTTCCAGACGAACCGCGAGATCGCCGAGGCCGAAAGGCGCACCGAAAAAGCCAAGGCCGAGCTTGTGGAGGCGAACCTGAGGCTCGTCGTCTCGATCGCAAAGAAGTACACGAACCGCGGGCTCCAGTTCCTCGACCTGATCCAGGAAGGGAACATCGGACTCATGAAGGCGGTCGAAAAGTTTGAGTACCGCCGCGGCTACAAGTTCAGCACCTACGCGACCTGGTGGATCCGACAGGCCATCACCCGGGCCATCGCCGACCAAGCCCGCACCATTCGCATCCCGGTGCACATGATCGAGACCATCAACAAGCTGATCCGCACAACCCGTGCGCTCGTTCAGGAACTCGGTCGGGAGCCCGCCCCCGAAGAGGTCGCAGAGAAGATGGAGCTGCCCCTCGACAAGGTGCGCAAGGTACTCAAGATCGCAAAGGAGCCGATCAGCCTGGAGACGCCGATCGGGGAAGAAGAAGACAGCTTGCTCGGTGACTTCATCGAAGACAAAAACGCCGTCAACCCCGCGGAAGCCGTGATCAGCATGAACCTCTCCGGTCAGACGCGGAAAGTCCTGACCACGCTCACACCGCGTGAAGAGAAGGTGCTCCGTATGCGCTTCGGGATCGGCGAGAAGAGCGACCATACCCTCGAAGAGGTAGGACAGGATTTTGAGGTGACTCGCGAGCGAATCCGCCAAATCGAGGCCAAGGCATTGCGCAAGTTGCGCCATTCGAGCCGCTCGAAGGACCTGAAGACCTTCGTCGATTGACGCGGGGGCTCCCGGAGGAAGCCGAAGACCTTCCTCCATCGAGACGCGCGACCGCTCGAGACGCGCGTCGAGAGACTTCCCCTGGCGCCCACAAAGGGAAGACGGCGTCTCTCCTCCTCCATAACCGCTCAGAGTATTACCCTCTCGCAATCCACTACCACTGAATTGGTGGTGGTTCCAAATAGCTCTCTTGTCGTCAAAAACAGACTGCCACCATTTCGTTCTGCTTAGGCCTCCTCCAAATTCGACGGAATATTGAATGGATTCGAGCAGGGAACCGTTGACGAGGACGCGTCGTAAGTGAAAAAGTCTGGCGGGCTGATGAACCCGGGTTGGGTTCGCGCAGCTCCAGAACTCGAGAAGGAGAAACACTCAGTCATGAAGTCAGGACGGAACTCGGAAAAGCGACTGAGAGCGACGACAGCGCTCCTTTTGGCTTTACCCTTCACACTTTCCCTCGCCGCCTGCGGCGGACAGATCCCGTTCAACGGCCAGATTTCGGTCGCTGGAACGGCACCCGCCCCGAAAGCGGAACCTTCGCGCGTCGAGGTGCGAGACAACAAGATCGAGATCCGCGAAAAGATCCAGTTCGACCTGGCAAAAGCGACGATCAAGCCGGAGTCGTTCTCGCTGCTTGATGAGATCGTGAGCGTGATCAAAGCGAACCCTCACATCAAGAAGATCCGCATCGAGGGTCACGCGAGCGCTGACGGCGACGCCGACTTCAACAAGCGCCTCTCCGCCGACCGCGCGAAATCGGTCCGTCAGTACCTCATCGATCACGGCATCGACGAAGATGCCTTGATCTCCGAAGGTTTCGGCATCGAGCGCCCGATCGCCTCAAACGATACGGAAGAAGGCCGGGAAAAGAACCGCCGCGTCGAGTTCAACATCATCGACCAGGACGTCACCAAGAAGAAGGTGGCGATCGACGACTCGGGTAAGGAAAAGGTCATCGAGGAGAGCACGGAAGGCGGCGCCCTCTCGAAGCCGAAGAAGTAAAGGAAGACGCGAATCATGCAGACAACGAAACTTTCGCTTTTTATCCCGCTCTTCGCCCTGCTCGGCTCCCTCGGATGCAGCTTCTACGCTCGCTCCCCGGCTGAATACTCTGAAGAGACAACCAAACTCCTCGAAACCAAGCGTGACGAGCTCAAGAGCTGCTACGACGAGGTCCTCGAGAAGAACAGCAAGGCCAAAGGCGTCGTAGCTGTCGACTTCCTCGTTGAGGCCAAAACCGGCGCCATCAAGGACGCAACCGTCGACCAGGAAAAGACGACCGCCCCCGACTCGCTCCAGAAGTGCGTGCTCACGGTCCTCGACGGCCTCAAGCTCGATCCTCCGGACCAGCGCGAAGGCAAGGCGTCTTTCAGCTACAACTTCGAGACGGGAGAACTGCAGACCGACTGAGCGTCTGCACCCTCCATATCCGAAAGAGGAGGCGCACAGCGCGCCTCCTTTTCCTTTTTGTCCCTCACTCGGAAATGCCTCAGCCGGAGGCAGCCGGAGGCAGCCCGAGCGAACCCCGTCCGAGATGCTCTTCCCTTCAGCCGGACGAGCGCTCGAAGCGAGGGCTTTCGGGACCTTCGGGTTAGCGGCCAAGGATGGCGAGGATTGCCTTGATCTCCTTGAGAGCTTCCGCGCGGTAAGGGGAGTCGCTCGGGCCGTTTTCAAGGAAGGCCTGGTAGTGAGCGATCGCCTCCTTCTTCCTACCCAAGGCCATACCGAGCTCTCTGTGAGCTTCCCAGACCCAAGAAGGAGTCTCGGCCCCGGAAGGCGCGTTCTTGAGAGCAGCCTCGAGCTGGGCGATAGCCTCGCCGGGTCGATGGTTGTCGACAAGCAGCTTGCCGTAGCGGAACTGCACGTAGGGCTCGAGAGGGCCTCCTTGAGCGGCGAGAGCGAAAGCCGCGAGCGCTTTGTCCTCGCGCCCCATCTGTAAATAGGCCTCGGCCAGAGATGCATGCGCTTCAAAGCGCGAAGGCGAAAGCTCGAGGGCCCGCCGCAAATCGCGCTCAGCATCGTCGACAGCGCCCTGACGCACCCGGAGCACTCCCCGCTGCCAGTAGGCGTCGCCCAGGGTCTGATCGAGCTCAATCGCCTTGTCGAGAAAGCGCCCTGCCGTCGAAAAGTCGCGCATTTCGAGCGCGATCCACCCCGCGTAGAGGTGGTAGGGGGCGCGGCTCGCATCGAGCCCGATCGCGCGCTCGATGATCCGCTTGGCCATCGGCAGATCTTTGCCGTCTTTGAAATAGGCGAGCCCCAAACAGAAATTGAGCTCCGCCGAGGTGGGGCGCTCTTCGGCGACCTTGGTCAGGAGCTCAATTGCGTCCTTCGAGAAACCGGCCATCGCCTTGCCACATCCGACCCTGAGCATCAGATCCGGATCGGTCGGAGCCTGCGCGAGCGCACTCTCGTAGGCCTTGAGGGCCTCGGCCGAACGTCCCGCCGCCTCAAACAGGTTACCCCGCTCGAGAGCGAGCCCCGGGTAGTCCTTTTCTATGCTCTCGACGGCGTCGAGCTCGCGAGCAGCTTCTTCGAAGCGTCTCGCCTTGCGAAGCGCAACGCCCTTCTGAAAGCGGATGCCCACGTTGTTCGGATCGAGCTTCTGGGCCTCTTCGAAGCGCAAAATCGCCTCATCGTAACGCCCCCGAGATTCCGCTAGCTCGCCAAGTGCTCGGTAGACGCGAGGCTCCTTCGGGAACCTCTCGAGCGCGCGCAAGATGGATTGTTCGGCCGCATCCTGCTTGCCAGCTTGGCCGAGCAGGCGCGTCAGCGCGATCATCGCCTCGACGAGCTCCGCGCCCTCCTGGTCCGACTTCACGGCTCGCTCATAAGCCTTCGCGGCCGCTTCCCGATCTCCGATCGCCTCCTTGGCGCGTCCTTCCCAATAGAGGACGCGTGTGTTTTCAGGATGACTCTGGCTGAGCGTCGCGAGCAACTTCGCGGCGTCCTCGTATTGTTCGAGGCGCAGCTTGGCGCGCACCACGCCGAGCTTGGTCGATACGTCCGAAGGAGCTGCATGAGAAGCGGCTTCGTAGCGAGCCAGCGCCTCGGAGAAGCGACCTGCTTCGAAGAGAGCATCCGCGAGGCCTCTTTGCGCTTCAGGGCTCCCGGCATTGAGCT
This sequence comes from Pseudomonadota bacterium, assembly GCA_023428245.1. GTDB lineage: Bacteria > Myxococcota_A > Polyangia > Polyangiales > Polyangiaceae > NIC37A-2. Next base: position 133,703 of record JAEYYX010000084.1, on the reverse strand, counting down.
TGAGCGCGTCGTTATAGGCAGCTTCCGCTTGCTTGAGGCGGGCACGGCTCAGGTGCAGATCGCCGAGCAAGATCAGCGCTTGCGCCCGCTCTTTCTGAGAGACCTTGGCATCTTGGCTGATGGCGACAAGCTCGTTCATGGTCGCCTCATCTTCGGAGCGAGCGCTGAACTCGAGCTTTATTGCGAGGAGCTTGGCTCCGAGGTGAGCGGGGCTATCGCCCAACACTTCCGTTGTGAGCTTGAGTGCTTCGTCCCGGTCCTCGAGGAGCGTCGCCGCCCGGGCCAAACCAAAGACGGCAAGAGGGCTACGGTTCTTCTGAGCCAGCGCCCCGAACGCGGCCTTCGCCTGCTCCGCCTCGCCTTCTCTGAGTAAGACCTCCGCTGAGAGGATCGTGAGTTCTTCGTCCTTGCCCGGCGAAGGATCGGCGACCCTCGCCTCTGGGCCTTTCTTCTCGAGAGCCGCCCCTGCCGTACGGGCGAGCGTCAGGTAGGGAACCTCAGCCGGGTTCGCCTCCTTGAGCACATCGAGGAGCGCGCGCGCCTCCGCAGAGGCGCTGCCGTCCGCTCCGAACTTGAGCTGGCGCAAAGAGCCTAAGTAAGCTGTGAAGGCCAGGCGAGGTCGATAGCGCGGCGCGCTGTCCCGCCGCGAAAGGAGGAAGCGGAGCGCGTCATCGAAGTCCGCTGAAGTGTCGCGGGAGAGCTTGGTCCAGACTTGAGCCCGGTCGGACGCGAGCTCGGCTTCGTAGGTGTCTTTCTTGATCGTATCGAGAATAATGAACGCACCAAAAGGCCCAACGTCCGGCAAGACCGCAAGCGCTCCGCCCGAAAGCGCGAGCAAGAGGCCGACAGAACCAATGATACGAACGGGGCGCGAGACCCCCTGTCCCTTGGGCTTCGTCTTCTTGATCGGAGTCGTCTCTCCGGTCGGGCGTGTGACAACAGCCGTCGCGGCGGCGGGCGCGCCGGGCAATCCTTCCGGCTGAGGAGGCCCGATGCTATCTCCAAGGCCTAACTCTCCGGCACCTCCATCGAGCTGCACCTCACCGTACCCGGCACCTCCACCCAAACTGCTCGTATCCTTTGGTTTCGGCTTGGCTCCCTCGACCTCCGTCGGAAACGCATCGAACTCCTCATCGTCGAAGGAAGCGGGTGGCGCCGCACGGCCGGGAGCGAGCCCATCGGGATCCGTCACTGGACGCGTCGTCGGACCGGTCCCGAAAGGATCTGCCGTCGGCCGAAAGCTCGCCTCTCCCGTGTCACCGGAAGACGACGGAGCTGCCGCGCCCCAGCTCTCCAGCGACCAAGACTCTTCGGGAGGACTCGGCGAGGGCTCACTCAGCCCATCAGAAAGGGAAGGCAGGCGAATACTGTCTGCTCTCGGCGGGGAGAGACTCGCGCCGAGATCGGGCAGTCCACCTGCGAGGTCGGGGGCCGACGCCGCCACGTCGGGTACGCCCGCCGCCAAGTCCGGAAGCGAGCCGCCAACTTCGGGCAGCGAGGCGCCGACTTCAGGCAAGCCTGCGTGCACGTCAGGCAGACCGGCGCTCGGCATGGGCAGGTCCGCTGCCAAATCTGGAAGGTCCAGAGTTTCCATCCGCGGCGCCGCACGGGGCACCTGCCGGGTCGCGGGCGCGCGGGCGGCCGCGCGCGCTAGGTTCCCTGCGGGCTCGGGCAAGTCGACAACGAGATCCGGCAGGCCGAGGTCGAGACCAGGCCCAGCCGGCGCTGAGCGTCCCACCGGAGCCGGGAGGTCAGCACCGTCGTCACCGAAGCCAAAATCGAGGAGCCCCGGCTCTTCGTCGGTCTCAGGGGGATCGTCGATTTCGGCAAGTTCGAGCTTCGTGCCCCGACGGGGTCCACCAGCCTCCGGCGCAACCCCGAGTACGGTCGATCGCTCCTCCTCGGCGCTCGGCGGCGCGGGCCGCTCTCGGACGGGTGGAGCGGGACGCTCGGCCACAGAGGGACGCGCGGGCACAGGGGGACGCGCGAGGCCGAGGGCTGCTCCGAGCACGGGCTCCTTCGGTGCTCCTTTGCTCTGCGGGTGATCGACACGGAACGACGCGCCACACTTCGGACAGCGCATCTGCATCCCTTGCGCAGGGACGCGGCGCTCATCGAGCTGGTAAGTGGCTTTGCAGGACGGACACGCGACGTCGATCATAAAATTCTGTAAGGCGCGAGCTCGAAGGAACTAGGGAGAAGCCTCCCGCCACCGTGCTCGAGGACAATTTTCCGTGGGGCTCTGTTTTGCCGGAACCAAGGGTCATGGTACGGACCCGAGCCCATCATGTCAGCCCAAACCCCATACATCCTGCTCGGAATCTCGCTGGTGGGACTCACATTGATCCTCAGGCACGAGTCCGAGAGGCAGACCGAGGTGGTCCTCGCCCAGGATAATACGGTCAAGGTCGAGGAGAATTCAGCGCCCACCGAGCCCCCGAAGGTCGAAGAGGTGACCGAACCTGCGCCGGAGGCTCCTCCCGCGGCGAGCACTCCCGAACCGGGCTTCGTCGATTTCGGCAGGATGCCGGACGGGAGCCTGGTGCCTCCCCTTCCCGCAACTGCTCCCCAGAAAGTGCGCATTGGAGTCGCACTCTTCCGCTATCGCGGAGCGCAGGGCGCGGGCCCGGGTGAAAGGTCGCGCGAGGAAGCGCTCGCTCTGGCAGAGCGAGCGACCCAAGCGGCGCAAGAGGGCTTCCGACGAGCCATCGCTCAAGCAGATCCGGGCTCCAACGAAGACATCGGTTGGGTCAAACGCGGAGTTCTCGAGCGGCGCGTCGAACACGAGGTGTTCTCACTCCCCGTAGCCGGCATCTCCCCCCAGCCGATCGAGACCCCCCGCGGCTTCTGGATCGTTCGACGCATTCGCTAAGAACAGTCCTCAGAGCGCCTCGATGGCGCTGATTTGGGACTGAACGTCTGGCGCCCACGCGCATTGTCCGCGTAAAGTCGGAGAGGAGGTTTCGGCGCCCAGGCTGGCCTTGTCAGAATGTCGGACTCGCCCTCGTTTCTCGTCCCCCCCGGCGCCTCGGCCCACAAGGCACGGTTCCCCGCCCACGGTGCGCGCGCGCTCCGGACTGAGATCGAGGCGACCAACGACGCGACCCTCCTCTCATTCCTCCACCACGAGCTCGGGAGAATTTGTCTCGTGGCGGGAGACCTGAGCGCTGCCGCTCGCTCCGCTCTCGAAGCCCACGAGCTCCGGCCCGATCTGGTCGAGCCCCTCGAGAGCCTCATCACCATCGCGCACCTCAAGGGCTCAAGCTCGCTCTTGCCGAAGTTGCTCGGTGAACTCGCGCGAAGCCAGCACGATCCCGAACTCTCCCTGCGCGCCACCTTCGAATTTCTAGCGGCGCTCCTCGTGCGCACCGAGACGCCTCGGACCGAAGCCGAACAAATCCGTTCGATCCTCGAGCCCATGCTCGAAAGCGGTCCAGAGAGCGCAGCAGCCTGGCTCTTGGCTGAAATCACAGCCGGGCTCGCCCTCTCCGGGGAAGCTTGGGCTCGAGCGATCCTCGGCCGAGTAGGCGCGACTCATTCACCGGAGCTCCGAGGAGCCTTGCTGGAGCGCGCCGCGACTATCCACCAAAAGCTCGGTGACTTCGAGGCCGCGCGCGCTGCCCTACTCCAAGCCCGCGATGAATTCCCTCATCGTGGACTTTTCCGTCGTATCGAAGAGCTCGCGGGCAGCGAAAGGGACTATTCAACCGCTGCCTGGGCGGCCCTCGAAGAGTCAGCTCTTTGTGAAGGCAATGAAGCTACGGTTCCTCTCTTGCGCCGTGCTTTCTGGCTCGAGAAAGATGGGTCTGTGGCCGAGGCACGTGAGGTCCTCGGGCAGCTCGAAGAGCGCTTACCTGAGGACAGGGCGGTTCGACTTCTGCGCGCCTCGCTCGAAAAGCGCGTGGGGGACTCCGGAAGGTTTTTCGCAGCCCTTGAGCAGGCAGCATCCCACGCGACCGATCGCGATCGCGATGTCTTTCACCTCGCGCTCCTGCAAACGGCAACGCGCGAAGCACGAGCTTCTTTCGAGAGCGCCATCGAACCGCGCCTCGGCCCTTCTCAGATCGCCCTGGGCCTGCGTCTCTGGTTCGCCCTGTCTCGAGGAGAACAGGCCGAAGGAAACATCCCTGAACTCTTGTCAGCGCTCCGGACCACCGACCCTCTCACGCCCGCGTTTGAGCAGGTCATCCGGTTCCTCGAAGCGACCGAAACCCGCGCACGAGGAGAGACGGGGCTCGGCCCCCGGCTCGCGCCCGAGCAAGTCGAACGAGCACTCGAGCGCGAATCGTTCTCGAGCCTGCTCTTCCAGGCCTATTTTCGTGAGGGCCAAAGACCCGGACTCGCAGAGTCGAAAGCCCTGGACTTCCTGGCTCCTGACCTCCGGGCAGTCGTCGCCCTCGCCCGTCAGGACCAGCTCCTTTCGAATCCAGAAACGCGCGAAGAAGGCTTCCTCGAACTTCGCACTCGCTTCACTCATGATCCCTCCGACTTAGTGTCCGCGATCGCGCTCGCGCGCGGTCTGGACGAAAAACCTGCCGACGTCGCCTTTATCCTGCTCCGAGCGGCGGAAGGGAGCGCCGATCCGGAGCTCAGAGCTGCCCTCTACCTCTGGGCCGGGCTTGAGCTTTCAGGAACCAAAAATGATCGCGCATCCCGCCTCTTCCTCCTCGCAGAAGAGGCGTCGCCAGGAGCGCTCGGCGACGCTGCACCCTATTTCGGCACCCATGAACTGGGCGATCCCTCCCACGGCTCCTTTGCCGTCCTTCGAGCACGTAAGGACGCTCAGAGCTGGCTCAAAGGAGAAGGATCGGACACAGCCTCTTCCGGGAACTCCGAGGAGGCGCGGGCACTCGAGGTCCTTCGCGAGCTCGCGGAGGGCGAGATCGAGGCCGACGGGGAGCCGATTGGACTCAAGGGCGAAGACCAAGCGATCGTCACGTGGGGCAATGCTTTCGATGGCGCGCTCTCCGAAAATCCGCTCACACACGGATTCGTCGAACCGTCGCCAGGTCCCGTTACCGCGATCTTAGAGGCAGTTTGGGACATCCGAAACGGACGTGAGAAGCCGGAGCAGACACGAGAAGCTCTCCGAGAGCTCATCGGCAATAGCCCTGCCGATCCCTGGTTCTCCGCAGAAAGTGCCCTGGCCCAAGGGGACGTCCTCGGCGGCCTCTCGATCTTGGATCAGACGCTCGCCCCGGTGGCGCCGAGCGGCGATGACCGAGCGAGCGATGAGCAGAACCAGGAGCGACTGACCCTCGATCTGCTCCGGGCTCACGAACTTCTCGCCGAAGCCGCTCTTCGCTCGGACAAGGAACTCGGCGAAGCGGCCCTGGCGGTCCTTCTCTCGATCCAGAAGCACCTCGGGCAAGATGAGACGTTCTTGCTCGCGCTCCTTGCCGCGGCGGAACGCCTCGAAAAGACGGACATCGAACTCTCCGCACTCGAAAAGCTCGCAGTGCTCCGCGACGACGCCATGGAAGCGGCCGAGCTCTGGGAGCGCGTGGGTTTGCTCCGGCTCTCTCTCGACGTGAAAAATCTCGAGACGGAACAGGCCTTCGAGCGGGCTCTCGAGCTCGACCCGGATCGAGACACGAGCTTCCGCAACGCCCTCCTCCTCGCTCGCGCTCGTCAAGGCGTGGAAGCGGAACTCCGCGCCATTGAGCTCCGCTCACGAGGCTCTCTCTCGGCTGAGCGGAGGGCTCGTTTGCTCTGGGAACGGGCACGCGTCGCGCGCCGGGCCGCACGAGCAGCCCTCGAGCTCGAAACACTCGAGACGCTCAAGGGCGAGAGCGCCTACAGGCTCCCCGTCCTCGGTCGCCTCTCCCAGATTCATCTGAAGGACGGAAGGCGCCGAGAAGCCGCCGAGTGCCTGACGAGCTTGGTGATGGACCCCTCTCTACCTCCAGAATCGATGGCGACCTTGCTCGGTGAGTGCTTAGCGCTTTGGGAAGAGCTCGCGCAGCCAGGCCGAGCCCTTGAACTTCTCGAGAGCGTCCGAGTCGAGCTCCGCCCGCCCTGGTACAAGGAGGAACTTGCTCGGAAGAGCGCGCTCGCGGGACGGCATGAGCTCGCCTTCGCCGTGTTCTCCGAGTTGAACGACGAGTGCGACGACATTCCCAGGCGCCTGCACTACGCGCGACTGATGCTGACCCTCGCGCGTGACCATCTGAACGACCCACGTCGCGAGATGGAGGCGAGCCGGCGGGTGCTCCGGGACTCGCCATTGGATCGAGATGCCGTCGACTCCGTGCGACGCCTAAATTTCTCGAGAGAGGAGAAGCGGACGCTGGTCGCCCCGAGCCTCGACAAGACCAAGCGTGAGCTCTTCGAGAGACCTCTCGATGGGGAGCTCGCGGGTCGCTACGTAGAGCTCGCCGAGGCAGGCGGTGAGCCTGGTGAGCTGCCTCGAGCTCGAGGCATCGGGCGCTTGCTCGGACGAGACGATAGTCCTGCTGATGCGTCGACCGAGCGGCCGGGGGGCGCGCTCTCTGCGGATGATCTCGAGCGCCTCTACGGGAGCGACGTCTCCGAGGAAGAAGTCCGATTCCTGTCCCTGGTTGGCAGAAGCGTGGCTCCCCTGACCCAGCCAGATCTCGCCTCGCTCGATCTCTCCTATCTTCTCGCAGCCCACTCCGAGCAAGAATCTCATGTCTTCGAGGAGATTCGCCCCTTCGCCCGGGCTCTTGGTCTCTCAGAGTTGCGCGTGATCGTCGGCGGGCGCGACCCGAGCGCCTGGTTCCTCATTCAGACGGATCCTCCGGTCTTTGTCGTCGGCTCGGCCATCCCTTGGCCGCTCTCAGAGCGTCGGCTGGCGCGACTTGCGGCAGAACTCGTGAGTGCCAGTGCCCACACCTTGAGCCTTCTCTCCCTACCCGACCGAGACGCCGAGGCCTGGCTCGGTGCAGCCCTGGCGCCTTCAGACGATCGAGACAAGGCCGAGCGGCGCGCCTTGCTCCGGGAGCGCACGAGCGGCGGCGATTGGACGCAAGTCGAGGTCTTAGGCGAAACGTTGACCACCCAGGGCATCACTCCCACGCTGCTTCTCAAGAAAGCGAAAGCGAGGGCTCTCCGCGGCAGCATCGTCGCCGTGGGTCACGCGGGCGCGCTCGCACACGTCCAACACCTGCTCCCCGAGAGCGAGTCCGAAAGGCTCGAGCTTCTCGCTTCCGGTGTCCGCTTTGCGCTCGGTGGAGACCTCGAGATCCTCCGCAAAAGGGCGGGTTGGTCATGACCAGGACATCCCTCCCTTCGCTTCCCCCTGAGGCGGTCCTCTCGAGCGATGAGCTCCTGTTTGGAGAGCCAAACGCCGCAGCAATAACCCCGCTTGGAACGAGCCTCGCTGAGTCCCCGGCGCTCTGGGCTGAGCGCCTGTCTTTCGTGAGCGAACGACAATCGTCAGCCGCGGCCAAGGCACGCGCCCTCGCAGCAGCCGCGCTCCTCTCGGCACGCTCTGGGGCACGGAAAGAAGCAGCCACTCTAGCCGAGCGCGCCGCCCAAACGCAGCCGCGCCTCGCTCTTCTCACACTCCTCTGCCTTTCGCTGGCGGACGACAGTGGCCCAAGCGAGCTCGCCCTTTATGCCCTCGAGCAATCCTTCCGAAAAAGCGACACGCTCTCGGCCAGAACGTACGCGCTCATGCGTGCACTCGAGCTCTGCCAAGGGCGAGGAGATCTCGACCGAGCCCGAAATCTCCTCGAGCACGGAAGTCGCACCCTCGACGATTCGTGGATCGACGCGGAACGCCTGTTCCTCGCCCTCGCGCTTGGAGAGCCCAGCGCAGGGCTCAAGGTTCCCCCTGCCCTCGCGTCGAGCTGGCCTACTGCGCGCGAAATCGCAGACCGAACTGAAGCGGAAGGAGACGTCCCCGCAGGTATCGAGCTCTTGCGCGCACTCCGCGCTCGTCGCTCTGGCAATGTCTCGGGATTCATCGAAGGGCTCGGCCGCTTTCTCGGGCGTGCAACCGAGCCCCCTCCGGCGCTCCGCCATGTCTGGTTGCTGCTCTTGAGCGCCCACCCTGCCGAGCGAGCCAAGGCGCGTACCCTCCTCAAGGAAAAGGCGCCCGTCGATCCGACTCCCTTCACTCTGCGCCTCTTGGCCTACCTTTCTCTCGAGGAAGACGACCGAGAGGGCCAAAAATTGGCGCTCGGATCTGACCGCGACGGCACCTTCAGCTTTGAAGAGAGAACCCTGCTCGGTCGGATGGCGGGGCTCCCCGCGCCCGAAGATCGGCAGAACGCCCGCTCGCCTGCTCTCGTCCAGGCTCTCACAAAGACCCCGTCTTCCGAAACAGATCCCGTGGAGTCCGCCCGTGCAGCGCTCGGCGCTTACCTCGGACGCCTCACAAGCGCGGAGGGAAGAAGGGCCGTGGAGGAGTGGCAGCGCCTCGAGAGAGGGGCTCATGGCGAGCTCCTTCCTTCGCTCCTCGACCTCGAGGTACAGAGACAAAATGCGAACGAAGATCCCGAACCCCTCCGCGTCCTTTTGGAGCTGACGTCGGATCCGGAGCTCGCCCTCTTGCTCGGCTTCCGCCGGGCCACAAGCGGGGACGCAGCCGGCGCTGAGGCGGCTTTCGAGCAAGCGTGGACGACAGGAAGCCCCCGTGTGCGCTCCGCCGCACTCTTGGGCCTCGCGAGCCAAAAGGGACCATCTCGAGATCTCGCGCATCGGCGCGTGGAACTTGGACGACAACTCGACATCAAAGAGCGGACGCCGCTGTTCTTCGAAGCGGCTCTCGATCTCGACGTGGTGGAGGCCGCCGCGCTCTTGCGTGAGCTCGCCGAGAACCCCGACGCGTCCTCACTCGCCAAGGAAACCTCTCTTTTCCTTTCCTTCCTTCTGGAACGGATCGCCCTGCCTGCTCTTGCCCGAGGAGAAGCTCTCGAAGCGCTTCTCGAGCTGGAGGGAGCCTCCGTCAGAGACGCCGCCGCCACTCTGCTAGCCCTTTTTGCGAGCGACGCTGACGAGCGAGCTCAGTGGCTCGGGCGCGTCTCAGCACGCTCCCAGGCGCTGCCTCTCTTCCAGCTCCTCCGCGCTTCGACTCGGATCGGAGTGCGAGACGTGGACCAAGGCTCCGGGACTTCCTTGGACGTCGTGCACCGCGCGGGGACCGCCTGGCTCGAGGGAGACCCGAGGCAGGTTCTCGCTGAGCTCACGGCTCCCGTGGTCACCGAGAGCCCGCTCCTCCGAGCCTTCCAACGGCACCTCGAGCTCCATCTGGGCGAGGCGGCCTCCTCGACGATCCATCTCCTCGACCACGCACCTAGCGACGGCTCACCGGACGCGCGCCGTGACACGCTCCAAGCCCTCATTCACTATGACGCGGCACGAGGCGACGGAGGCAGCGCCGCGATGTGGCGCAACATCCTGGTTCACGAGGGGCTCGCCACGCTCGGAGTGCACATGGACATCGAGCACCGAGCTCTCGAAACCGGTAGTCTCCAGACGATCCGCTCCCTCTTCCCCGAGCTCATTTCAGCACTTCCGCTCGCCGACCGCGAGCCTTACCTCCTCGTCGAAGCGGCTTTTGCGCTCGGGAGCGGCGACCTCCGCGCTGCTCGCCGCGCCCTCGAACAGCTTGGAGATAAGGCCCATTTGCCGCTGTTTGCGCTTCGTGCGCTCACGACAGACGCCTGGGATCGAGCAGACCTGCTCCGCGTGCGAGAGCTCGAGCGGGTCCTCGCAACGCGGCACCAAAACCCTGAGGACGTCGCGCTCCTCCGCACCGAACTGGCGCGCCTTTCCCTGGCGCGCGGGGAGACCGACGAAGCACTCTCCGATCTCGAGATCGCCGTCCAAGCCGCTCCTTCCGCGTTCGCGCCTCGTTTGCTTCGCATCGAAGCCATCGATGCCCAGGAGGACTCCGAGAATGAGGGCGAAATGTGGCGCGAAAGGGCCCAGGCAGCGGACGCCTTCGCTCACGCCAGCCACTCGGACGAACATCGCCTGCTTGCGCTCACCCGCGCCGGAGACGCCTTTGAGCGTGCACAAGACCCGGAGAACGCACGAATTCGCTTCGAACGCTGCCTCGAACTTGAGCCCGACTCCCTGGAGGCCTTCACTCGCCTGCATCACCTTTACCAAGGGCAAGATGAGGCACTGATCGGGCTCCTCCTGCGCCGACTCGAGCAGCCAATGTCTCCCCACGCACGCCTGGAGTTCGCGCTCGAGGCGGGTGAGCTCTTGATGAAGGCGGGGCGTGCGGAGGAAGCCGAGCGTCTTTTCGGAGAAACGCTCAAGACCCACCCGAGTGATCCCCGAGTGCTCGGAGCGCATGCTCGCAGTGCCGAAGCCATTTCAAAGTACGCAGAGGCTTGCCTCTCCTACAAACGTCTCGCGCAAGCGAGCCAAAGCGAAGAAGCCCGCGTCAGCGCGCTTTACCGTGTGGCCCGTCTCTCCGGCGACAAGCTCAAGAAATTCGAAGCAGCGATGGACGCTTACGAGAGCATTCTCAGCTTGCGTCCCGAGAGCTTGATCGCGATGCGAGAGCTCGTGGCTGTCTTCCTCGAGCTCGAACTCGCGGAGCGCGCCGCAGAGCTTCAGACGAAGGTCATCGCGCGCACAGAATCCACGGACGACAAGATTTGGTCAGTCCTTGAGCTCGCGGAGATCTACCGGACAGCCGCCCGCGATCCAGGGCGCGCCGCCGCCACTCTCGAGCGCGCCGGCCGCGCCTGGCCCCTCGACAGCCGCGTCCTCGGAGCGCGCGCTGAACTCCTTGCGGAGCTCGGTGAGGCCCAGGCGCGACGTATGCTCGTCGATCGCACCGCCAAGGAAGCGCGACGGCAGATAGAATCAGGTCGCCTTGAGCTCGGCATCCTCGAGACGGTCGGTCTCGCCACTGATCTGCTGGGCGCGCGCTCGCAAGCAGAGGCGACCTACGCCGCCCTCCGCATCTTGCGGGGAGAAGCAGAGGGCAAACATGGTGCTGCCGCTGGCTCCCTCGCGCTCGCACCTGAGCTCGACCCATTCCTCCGTCCCAAGGAGCTGCCTCGAGCCCTCGGAGAGCTCCTCAGAAAGACCAAGGAAGCTCTCGACCTCACGCTCCCGCTCGACGCGACAAGCGCCCGCCCCGCCGCCGCTTCCTCTCCGACTCTTCTTGCGCTCGGCCGAGCGCTCTCGGCGACCGGCGGCCCGAAATTCGAGCTCTTGATCTCAGAGGCGCTGGGCCCTCGTGTGCTCGTCCTCTCGAGTCATCCTTTGCGCTTCATCGCGGGCGCGGCCGTTGATACCTTACCCGAAGGCGTACGAAATTTCCTCGTCCTTCGCGCCATGAAGCAGGAGCAAATGGGCGCGGGCGCGCTTTTCCGGGGGAAGGCTGAAGGCGCCTGGCCGACGCTGGTGGCGCTCCTGCTCATCTTCGCGCCCAATTTCAGGCCGGAGGGAGCGGACGCTCGGCGCGTCATGCAGGCGCAAGCTCAGCTCGAGCGAGGGTTCGCGCGCCTCGGTTACGATGACGACGTGCCGACGCTCGCGCTCGAAGCTGTCGGGGCGCTCGGTCGGGGCGGCGCCTCGGTGTACTCGGCCCTCAGCGCACTCGCGCAGCGGGCCGCCTTCCTCGGCGTTGGCTCTCTTGAGGTGAGCTTGAGCGCTCTGGCTCTCGAGACAAGGCCGCTTCCGAGTGACGGACCTGCCCGCCTGCGCTGGTTCGAGACCATTGCCGAGGCAAAGGATCTGCTCCTTTTCTCCACCAGTGAGAGCCTGCAGAAAGCTCTCGAGGCCGTCTCGAAGAAGTCGAGTCCAAGGTAGATCAACGCAAGCGACGCCGAGGCAGCCTCCCCGCCTCGAATCACTCGCGTCGCACGAGCTTCTCTTCCTCCGATTCAGTACTCTGAAGCGACGCCGAAAAGCTCGCACCGTGATCGTGAGAAGCCAAAACTAGGTACGGCTGCCCGCGATCACTCAGGCCATGGAGCAGGACGTCGTCGTCGACGTGCAGAAGTCGACGCGGAGCAGCTTTCGACGTGGCAGGCAAGAGCTCTCGACCATCGAAGGCGAGCACCCAAGGCGTCCAGGTCTGTCCCCGGTCACGGCTTGTCGTCACCCGCGTCAGTCGTCCTTCCACGACCGCGAGCACGATGTCTCCGCCCACCCACGCGATATCGAGCTCGGGAGAAAGCGCTCGCGCGCCCAAAGTAGGAAGCGGCACCTCAGCACAGACGCCGTCGAGCGCACAAGCTTTCAGTCGACGCGAATTGTCCTTCCTGTCCTCGAGCAACGCCAAGAACCCCGACCCATCACAATCAGCTGCTTCGACGCGCTCGTGGCGCCCCGCGAGCTTCGTCATCCGGCTCGACCCCGCTGCGCTCCGCGAAACGAGGACGGTCTCGTCCGCCTCACTCAGGATGATGGAGAAGCCGGCCCCTTCGGGACTCGGGGCACAGGGTCCGGACGGGCCCGGCTCCGCGCGACCTGAGACCCGCTCGAAGCGAAGGCCGCGGTCATGGGAGATCAACCGCTCGGCGTTGGCCCCGGAGCCCACCTCGACAACCCAAGAGTCCCCATAAGAGACAGCGCTCCGATAGAGACTCCGGTGCGGCGGCAGGCCTCGTCCGATCGCGGGACGCACGGGCTCTCGCGGATGGGAAGCCTCCTCCGCATGGCGCTCGGGCACGACGAGGGCATCGAGGGACGCCGGGGCAAACAAACCTGCCGTCTCCGCAAGCTCATCAAGCTTCGAGCGATCGAAGGCCAGCTCGCTCGCACTATGGCCTCCGGCGCTACCATCGAAGTACTCGCGAAAGGCGGAGGCCTCGAGCTCATGGAGCGCGCGCGAAAGCCCCACCTTCTCCCCGAGCGCCGCACAACGAGCGAAGGGGCGGTCCCCAGGCCCCGCTGCGACGACGCGCCGCTCGAGCAACTTCACATATTCGTCCGCTCCCTCCCGAAGCAGCTTCGGGCCGGTCGGGCCCACCATGCAGAGCGCATAGTTCGCTGCCTTAGAGGCGGCATCGTGAAGCTCGAAAGCGGAGCGCGCCTGCCGCGCCAGGCTCACCCCACCCCAGCCAGCGATCAGGATCGCGAGGACATACCTCAATCGAACAGGAGGGGACGCAGGGGACGCCGGACGGCGACGCGAAGCCGACTCTCGTTTTATCACGAGCCTCCCTTATCTCGGAGACCCTCCCTTCGGGCCAACTTCGCGAGTCTTCCGCGGCCGGGCCACTCTTCAACGAGAAAGGCCCCAGACACTGGTCCGAGGCCTCGCTTCGAATTTACGGCTTCATGGCTGCCGGCGTGGGCTGCTCATCGGGGCGCACCCGCTTGCGGCGACGACGCGCTGCTTCTGCGATCTTCTTGCGTTTACGCACGGAGGGCTTCATGTAGTTCCGGCGACGCTTGATTTCGCGAAGGATGCCCTCCGCTGCCATCTTGCGCTTCAGGTGCTTGATGGCGCGCTCGATGCCGCGATCACTCACAGCGACTTCGAGGGGCTTACAGGGTACGGCTTCTGTCGTCGTCATTGGGCGGGGGCGACATATGGCAGAGGTTTGGCCCCAATGCAAACCCCTTTCGCGTACGAAAAGGATGCTTCCTGTCCATATTTCGGGCAAATGGCCTCCATGGCCCACCTGCAAGGCCCCCGAGGCCCCTCAGAAACGCCGATCCGCCCCTTCCCTGGGGGACGTCCCCAGGGGATCCGGGCCCCCCACGGAGCGCGAGTCCTCCAGATCACCTGGTCGAGCCCCGGCGGACCCATCGTCCATCAGCTCTCGCACTCGATCGTGAGAGGCTATTGTCCCTGTGCCGGGTGCCAGGGCCACGGCGGCCAGATCCATTTCATCGCGGGCGGTGACGAGGTGCTGCGCGAACTGGAGCCCGTCGGGAACTATGCGCTCAGTCTGACTTGGGGCGATCACCATTCCACTGGCATCTATCCCTTCGAGTATCTGTGGAAGCTCGGTGAGCTGGAGCGCACGCTCGGAACAGAGGCACTCAAGGAGCTCGGCGAGTTACCTCGGTGACTCACTTCGTCCTCACAACATCATTCCCAACCTACCCGGGCGAGGCAGCGGGACATTTCGTCGAGGCGGAAGCGCTTGCGCTCCTTCGGCACGGGCCGGTGACAGTGCTCGCGGCTGGACGGGAGAAGGAACCGCACGGCGGGCCTCTCGAAGTGACCTGGCTCGGAGGCAGGGCACTCTTCGGATGGCCGGGAGCGCTCCCGCGCCTGAAACGCAGACCATGGGTCATTTGTGAGCTACCCGGGATCCTTCGCCGAGCGCGCCATGCGCTCACGGGCAAGAGAGGGCACCTCGTTGCTCACTGGATTTTGCCCTTCGGACTCTTCGCCGCGCGTCTGCAGCGAAAGCGAGCTCCCTTCGAGCGTTTCCAAAGTCTCCAGGTCGTCGCGCACGGAAGCGACGTCCGCCTCCTGCTCGCCCTCCCTGGCCTCTTCCGCCACGCCATCCTCCACGAGATTTTCTTGGCTCATGCGGAGCTCCGATTCGTCGCTGCCGAACTCCGCGACGAGCTCGCCGCCGCTCTTCCCAAAGAGCTCGCGGAGTACGTTCGAAAGGCCCATGTCGAGCCTGCCGCTCTTGCGCTCCCTCTCAATCTTCCGAGCCGCGAGCAGGCCCGCTTCCAGCTTGGCCTGGATGGCGATCGACCTGTCGTGCTCTTCGTCGGGCGTCTCGTCGACGGGAAACGCCCGAGAGTGGCCCTGGAAGCGGCGATGCTGATCCCCGAAGCACGCGTGTATTGCCTTGGGGATGGCCCCGAGAGAAATCGCCTCGAGCGAGGGTTTACGGAGGTTCACTTTTTGGGTCAGGTGGACCGGACGACCTGCATGACCTGGATGCGCGCCGCCGACCTTCTCATCTCGAGCTCCCGTCTCGAAGGCTCTCCGGGCGGTGTCCGCGAGGCTCTAGCGCTGGGGATCCCTGTCGTTGCGGTCCCGGCAGGCGACCTCAAAGAGCGCGCCGCCCTGGACTCCAATCTCTGGCTCGTCGGCGGCGGAAGGCCGCTTTCAGACGCGATCGAGTAGCTCAGCGAAGTTACAGGGACGGGTGCGCCGATCGAGCTGAGGCCTAAGGATGGATTCGATAGCTAGTCCGACGGCAGCGGTCGAACCCGGGAGTGCAAACACGAGCTTTCTCCGGACGAGGCCCGCAAAGGCGCGGGATTGAATCGTGGCAGCTCCGATATCCGCGTAGCTGAGCCACCGAAAGAGCTCTCCAAAACCGGGAATATGGCGCTCGAGAAGCGGCTCGATTGCCTCGGGGGTCACGTCGCGGCGCGTAATGCCGGTCCCGCCAGTCACGATGATGACAGACACCTCGGGGTGATTGGCAGCCTCGAGAACAAAAGACCGGATCGACTCGATGTCATCCTTGACGATCCGGCGCAGAATGAGCCTGTGACCTGAGGAGTCACAAAAATCCACGACGCGCTGGCCGCTCTTGTCAGTCTCGATGGAGCGAGTATCGCTGACGGTGAGGACCGCGATCCCAAGCGGCATCGGAGTTGGTCCTTCGAGACTTGGCGGGAAGCTCGGGAGATTTGGCGCGTGCATCGAGACAAGAGTAGCGGCAGGAAAGGGCGGCCACCAAATCCGGGAAGGGCCCCGCTCGTCTCGGCGCTTTCTGCGCTCCTCGCGCTCTCTGTTCCCCTCTCGCTCGGCTGCGAGCGCGCCGTGGGCGCGCCGCCCCAAGGAACCGAGCGGAGCGCCCTGACCCCTCCCTCTCTTCTGCCCCCTCAAAGCAAGGCTCTCGCGCCTGCGCCTCCGTCACCGGGGCAGCCCGAGCCAAAAGATCCCCCGAGCCCACACACCCCTTCCGAGCTCACCGACCTGGCACTGCCTGAAATTCTCCCTCTCAAAGAACTCACTTTTAACCTCGCGGCCCCGGTCCAAGGCAAAGGGGGCGCCGTGACTTCTGTCGAGAGCCAAGCGACCCGGATCGGAGCCAAGATCCTCGAACAAGGCGGCAACGCCATCGACGCCGCCATTGCCACCGCCCTAGCGCTCGCCGTCACCCACCCGAGCGCGGGCAACCTCGGCGGAGGAGGATTCTTGCTCCTGCGCCAGGGACCGACCGTGCGCGCCATCGATTTCCGAGAGGACGCGCCCTCTGGTCTCACTGAGGCGAACTTTCTTCGCATGCTCGAAGCGGGGGCCAAGACAGGCGCGGCCGTTGGCGTTCCGGGGACCGTTGCTGGGCTCCTTCTGGCCCACCACCATTTCGGTCGCCTGCCTCTCGGCCGTTTGATCTTGCCTGTCGAAACGCTCGCACGGGACGGTTATGTGCTGAGCCCGCGCGCAGCCCAGACGATCGTCTGGAGTCGGAGCGACTTGCTCCGAGACCCTGTCGCGCGCCGCGTATTCTTCGAGAAAGAGAAGCCTCTACCCGCAGGCACGAGGATCAAGCGACCCGACCTCGCTCTCGTCCTGTCTCGCATCCGCACCGGAGGGAAAAAGGGCTTCTACGAGGGACCGACGGCCCGTGATCTCATAAAAAGCCTCGGCCCTGACGGCATCATGACCCTCGGAGACCTCGCTCGTTACGAGGCACGCTTTCGCGACCCGCTCAGCTTCGACTTTCGGGGCTACCGAGTCGTCACCATGCCGCCCCCTTCCGGCGGCGGTGTCGCGCTCACTCAGATCCTCTCAATGTGGACCGCGCGGGAGCCCGAGCCCGACGACACACAATTTTATCACCACTTCGCAGAGACCTCGCGCCGAGCCCAGCTCGAACGATTGCTCTTCGTCCGGGCACCCGAGCGAGAAACTCCGAGCGCAACTCAGGAGCTACGCGCGCGCTGGCTCAACCCAAGCACTTGGCTCGCAGGCAATCCGATCGCTTCCGACAAGAAGACCGCCTCGACCTCCCTCACGCGCCCCGGCCACGACGTCCGCGAAGCAGACCACACGACGCACCTCTCGGTGGTGGACGCCGAGGGCATGGCAGTCAGCATGACCGTGACGCTCTCAGGAAGTTACGGGGCGCGCGTCTTCGCTCGAGAGACAGGCATCGCGCTCAACAATAGCGTCGCCTCTTTTTCGCTCGTGGGGAAAAATAGCCCCGAAGGGGCCGTCCGCACCGTCAGCTCGATGGCCCCGACCTTGATCATCGATGACCAGAACACCATCGTGCTCGGGAGTCCGGGCGGTGACACCATCCCGAGCACCGTCGCGCTGCTCGTCCTTCGGTTGATCGACCGCGAAAACGACTTCCGCGCGGCGGTGAGCGCACCGCGCATCCATCAGGGCCTCTTTCCCGACGGCCTCGACATCGAGCGCAACCGTCCCCTGCCCCTCGCTACGCAGCGTGCTTTGGCCAAGCTCGGTCACGTGATCCGCCGCGAACGAAGCGCTCAGGGAGACGCCAACATCGCGGCGTGGCTCCGCGGGACCTGCCACGCCATCTCCGACGAGCGCGAAGGTGGACTCGCCCTCGCGCTCCCCTGAAGACGGAGACTCAGCCCCAGGGCGGCGCACCAAAACGAAAACGGGGAGCTCGTCAAACGAGCTCCCCGCGCTTCTAGGCCTCTCTCACGAAAGGCCCCCTGACCGCACACTAGATCACTTGATCTCGATGATGCGGCAACCAGCACATTCAGCCGGACGATCGGGATCGGCGTCATCGCACTCCTCGCCGTCGTCTTCCTGTACGATGCCGTCACCACAGAAGGCGCCCAGCGTGCAATTGGCGTTGCACTTGTTGAAGCCACCTGTGTTGTTTTCGGCGCCGTCGTCGCACTGCTCGCCAGCTGCGATGATGCCGTCACCGCACAAGGAAGTGCAGACGCTACGAGCTGCGTGGAAACCGGACAAGGTGAGCTGGAAGCTCGAGCCTTCAGGCTTCCGCTCTGCGTGGAAGACCTTGATTTCGTAGACGCCTCCTGGCTCGAGGCCGAGGTCTCCGACCGTGGTCATGCCGTTGGCGATCGGCGTGTTCATGGTCTCACCCTCGCCCGGATCAGGCGGAGTCCAGGTGCGGTAAGTCACGTTGCCGTTTGCCGCGAGATCAAACTGACCGATGAGCGGCACGTGGATGCCCCCGAGGTCGATGAGCAAGCGGCGGTTCACGAAGACCCAGACGTCGTCATCGCCGATGAACTCGAAGGACGCCGCCATGCCCTCTTCGTACTTGAACCAGTAGGCAATCTCGGAGGTGAAGTTGAAGTTGTGGCTCGGGCTCGCGGCCTCGGTGCCGCCTTCCCAAGGCCAGCCGATCCCTTGGTAGATTTGGGCAGGGATCTTCGCCTTGCCGAGATTCGGGTTCGGGGCATCGTCGATCGGGAAGAAGAGCGGGTTCCCGTCGAGCTCGAGCATCTCACCGCCGATGCAATACTGAGCCGCGTTGAAGCTGCAAGGCAGGCATTGCGCGGTGCAGCTCGCGGTTCGCTCGTCGAGCTCTTCCTCACAATCACTGGCGCAGGTCTCAGCCTCGTCCTCGATCTCCGCGATTTGTTCGAGGACCGCTTCGATCTCCGCCTCGAGCTCGGCGATCAGTTCTTCGTCCGGAGTCGCTGCGTTCTCAGCTTGCATCAGTTGATTGCGGAGCTGGTTGAGCTGACCGTCACGAAGCTGCTGAGCCTCCTGCGCAACAGGGCGGCACAGGTCGTCGCAACGCAGATGGCCCTGGCCTGTGAAGGGAGCTTGAGCGTCCCGCGCGCGCTGGCGGCAACTCGTCTCACATTCGGCGAGGCTCATGCCGGCCGTCTGCTCGTTCGGGGTCTTCACCGAAGCAAGGTACTTCTCGCCATCTTCACCATAGCGATTCACGAAGCCGCCCTTGCCGTTCGGGTAGAGGGTGATCGAGCGGACGAGGGCGCGATCGTTCTCGGTGTACCACTGCGAGAAGCTCGCGGCGGACTGAACGTGAGAGAGCGGAGGAGACGACGCGTACACGGGCTTTCCGTTTTCGTCGAGTCGAGCCGCCACGATGCCCGGCGCGTGCCCGTCCATGTCCCCCTCCTTGTAGGGCGGGAAGAAGTCCGGATGGGTCGTGTCGAAGTCGCGGTAGACGATCGGGAGAACAAGCGTGCACGCATCCCCTTCGCAGGGCGGAGCGACCTCACACTCGTACCCGGGCTCCTTCTTGCATTCGGCCGAGCACCCGTCCCCGCTCACGCCGTTTCCGTCGTCGCACTCCTCGTCACCGATCACGAGGCCGTCACCACAGGAAGAGGAACAACCGCTATCGGTGCACTGAGGCTCGGCTTGGCAGCTCGTGCTGCAGCCGTCGAAGGGCAGACCGCCGCTCTCCTCACAGGTCTCAGCGCCTTCTTGTTTGCCGTCGCCGCAAACCGTCGGGCGGCAGACGCTCGGAGAGCCTTCACAGGTGCTACCGATCTCAAACTTGCAGAACTGGGAACAGCCGTCGCCGTCCGTCAAGTTGCCGTCGTCGCACTGCTCCGCGGGGAAGGACACAAGCCCGTCGCCACAAAGCGCAAACGGCGCGCAGGGCTCGCCCGGAGCGCGACAAATGAACCCCTTCTCGACGAACAGACAGTTCTTTGCACAACCGTCACCGGGCTCCTGGTTGCCGTCGTCGCATGCCTCATTATCCTGAAGAACTCCGTCGCCACAGTTCTCGTCGGGGGGAGTGTCGGGATCGACGAAGCCGCCATCATCGGGAACCAAGTCGTCACCCCCGCCTCCCGTGCGTCCCCCGGAACCAACCACGAAGTCCGAATCATCGGTTTGTCCGGAGTCCTCCTTCGGTTTGTCGGCGGAACAAGCCCCGTAGAGAACGGGAATGAAAAGGCACGTAACAAGAAAAAAGCGGCTCTGATTCATCGGGCAAACCCCAGGTGAGTGGCTATTTTGACCTGCTTTGGGCGGTTTCACCGGCGAAAGATCGCTACTGCGCCGACATTTCAGGAAACTCGTCCACCCTGTACACAATCTTCCGCTACGGAAGGACGGAAGTAGTCTGAACGCGTCGAGTGCCGAGTGTGGAAGCCCGAAGCGGAGTCGCGAGCTTGATTAAGCGCGGCCTCGCCCGAGGCGCCTTTGAGCGGGGGGAACCATCAGTGCCTTCTGGATCCGGTGCACCGCCTCGGCGTGCAGCTGGCAAGCGCGCGACTCGGTGACACCTAAGACGGCGCCGATCTCCCTGAGGTTGCACTCGTGCTCGTAATGGAGGGCGAGGACCAAGCGCAGGCGCTCAGGGAGTCCTTCCATGAGCTCCTTCACTCGACGCACAGCTTCGGCGTGCTCTACTGCCGCTTCCGGCGAGGGGTCCCCGGACGGCGCGTCGAGAGCGCGAGCTGCGTCAACTCGATCGAGACCCGCCTCTTGGATTTCCGCAAGCGCTCGCTGCAAATTGGCGAGACTCATCTTGAGCTCACTGGCCAGCTCTTCTTCGGTCGGGGGACGCCCGAACCTCTGAGAAAGGAGGCGAGACGCCGCATGAATCTCTCGCGACAGCCCGCGCAAGCGACGCGGCAACGGATCCAAAGAACGAAGGTGATCCAGAATCGCGCCACGGATACGATACGATGCGTAAGCCTCGAACTGATCTTCGGGCATCTCCTCGGGGCGACGCCCGAGCGCCTCGGTCATTCCAACCCAGCCCGCCGATACGAGGTCTTCGAGCAGAATCGTGCGCGGCAACGAGCGGAGCGTCTTGTGGGCAATGCGGCGCACAAGAGGAGCGTAGGTCGCATAAAGGCGCCCGTCGTCCACGGGCGGTTTCGGAGCCGGAGGTCGAATCGAAGCTGGGACGCGCCAAACTCCTGATTCTTCATGGGCCAGGGGCTCGCGCGCCCGGACCGCCGTCGGCTGCTCTTCTTCGTCGAAACAGGGCGCTTTCGGGGGAGTCGTGGCAAGGTGATTTCGTGAGCTCATGTTTCACTCCGTGATGCCGTTCGAATGAGACGCCCCTCCTTGGGCATCGTCTCCTCATTCGCGGCAAGGGGACAATGCACGACCGGTGCCAAAGTCCTGACAGGCAACCGGTCTTGACTCCGTGCTCCCAACAGACCGCGGAATTTTCGTGCCGGCGGACGGATCTCAAACAGAGGCCTCACGCCCCCACTCATTTCCTCACAAATGCGGCGATCCTCGGACGCGTCGAGACCAGCATTCGGCTCCCAATCCGAGACGAACGAGGCAGTTTCTGGTGGGTCGCGTTCGCCCCAGTCCGGGGTCAAACTTTACCCTGCTCCGGCGACCGTCCTCTTGCGGAATGCGCACTCCGCGCCTGTTTGAACGGGACAAAGCCGGGTCAGTTTCGACCCGGGGCCCGTTCGCGCTAGAGAAAGCACGGGGGCAAGAGACAACCCAATGACCCTGGCGCTTCGCTTCACTGCTCCCACCAAAGACTACAAAGGTTACATCTTCGACTGCGACGGCACGCTGGTCGATACGATGAAGCTCCATCATCGCGCCTGGTGTGGCGCGCTGTCGCAGGCCGGCGCAGCCTTTGAGTTCAGCTGGGAGGTGTTCATCAAACGAGCCGGGATGACCCTTGAGCGCACGGTGAGCGAGCTCAACATCGAATTCGGGGCGACTTTCGATCCCGTCCGCGTCGCTTCAGCGCAGCGGGAGTCTTACGATCTCTTGGTCTGTGAGGCGGAGCCCGTGGTGCCCGTCGTCGAGTTCGCTCGGAAGCTTTGGACCCGAGGCCAAAAGCTCGCGGTCGCATCCGGCTCTCAGAGGAAGGCGGTCCTCGCTGCCCTCGAGCGGGTGAAAGTCCGCGATTGGTTCGAGGTGATCGTCACGCCCGAGGACGTGACCCACGGCAAACCCTCCCCCGAGTCGTTCTTGCTCGCAGCCGAGCGCCTTGGCGTTCCCCCAGCCGATTGCCTCGTGATCGAAGACGGCGAGATGGGCTTCGAAGCAGCGCGACGCGCGGGCATGGACTACGCGGTTGTGCTGCCTGACGCGCCGCCACCCCGCGCTCGCCCAATCTCTTGAGCTCGCTCTAGAGGTTCTTGCCCCGACTGCGAATCACATCTCGATAATAGTAGAAGGAGTCCTTCGGAGTGCGCTTGAGGGTTTCGTAGTCGACGTGTACGAGACCAAACCGCTCGCGATAGCCGGCGGACCACTCGAAGTTGTCCATGATCGACCAGTGGAAGTAGCCGAGCGCTTCGACACCATCTGTCATCGCGCGTCGAAACTCGCGGAGGTACCTCTGGATGAAGTCGATCCGACTGGGGTCGTGCACCTTCCCATCGAGCGACACCCAATCCCGGGTCGAGAGGCCATTTTCCGTGATTACGACGGGCAGCTTGTAGCGCTCATGGAAGAAGCGGGGCCCCCAATAGAGAGCCGACGGGGTCATCGGCCACTGGAACGCGGTGTGCGGGAAGCCCACGGGCCACGGTGCGAAGCGATACCCATCGGGGGACGCTTCGTCCGCGACCGCGACCTCGTCGTGGTAGATATTGACCGCGAAGAAGTCGAGCTTCTGATGGATGATGTCGAGATCGGAAGCCGCAAACTTCGGCATGTTTCGCCCGTATTTGCGGAGCGCGACCTCGGGATAACTCCCCAGATAAATCGGATCCATCCACAGCGAGTTGTTCCAAGAGCTATCCGGGCGAACGTCAAAGGTCGCGCGGCGAGCGATCTCGATCGCAAAAGGATCGTCGGACACCGGGCTCTTCGGGATACCGACGGTAGCGAGGCCCACCTGGAGCTCCTGCTTCTGGTGGGCTCGGAGCGCCATGACAGCCTGCCCGTGCCCGAGCAATGCGTGGTGCCCAGCAAGCAATACTTCCGACAGAGGTAACTCGAGGCCCGGCGCGTGGCGCCCTTCGTGGTGACCAAATCCGATGAAAACCTGGGGCTCGTTCAACGTGAAGAAGTGCTTCACTCGATCGGAGAAGCGATCCGCCACGAGTGCCGCGTAATCGGCGAACCACGAAGCGCTGTCGCGATTGAGCCAACCGCCCTTGTGGAAGAGCGCGAGCGGATAATCCCAGTGAAACAGTGTCACCCAGGGCACGATGCTCGCGCCAAGGAGCTCGTCGATCAGTCGATCGTAGAAATCGAGCCCCCTTTCGTTCACCGCTCCCACACCATCAGGCAGGATTCGGGGCCAACACAGAGACAACCGGTAGGCGCCGATGCCGAGCTCCTTCATGAGCGCGACGTCTTCGGGATAACGGTGATAGTGGTCACAGGCCACGCGACCTGAGTGCCCCGAATACACGGCCCCCGGTCTGTCGCAGAAGACGTCCCAATCGCTCGGCCCCTTCCCGTCTTCGTCAACGGCCCCCTCAATCTGATACGATGCTGCGGCAGCTCCCCAAACAAAATCAGAGGGAAACTCGGGGACGACGTCGGTGGGCTTCATTTTCTTCTTCGGCGGGCCGTTTCTTGAGGGAAAGGGAGCCATAGCGGAACTGGCCCGATCGACCAAGATCACTCGGCCGGCCCGCCCGGCCCAGCCTCGCCCGCTGCCTCGCAGGCATCCAAATGCCCTCAGCAAAGACCAGGCCCCCCCGCCGCGGACTGGCGCACCGCGCATATCGTTCGTTCGCTCACCTCTGGCCCGACGGCTCGGCCGCTTTCTGGGGGATGGATGTTGCTACCTGGGCCACCATTTTGCGCGTGGCCATTCAGGGGAGGCCTGGCTACGCTTAGCCTCACGGAGCGAAGAGGGACGTGAACGACGCATGGCGCACAGCTGACGACACGACGGGAGCCAAAGTGCTCATCGTCGACGACAACGCAGGAATTCGCCGCGCGCTGACGCTGCTCCTCGACGTGAACGGGATCGGCAGCATCTCCGTCGCAAGCCCCGAGGAGGCCCTCGAAGCCATCGCGACTCAAGACATCGGCGTCGTGATCCAAGACATGAACTACAGCGAGGACACTACGGGGGGCGCTGAGGGGGTCCGTCTGTTCCGTGAAATCCAGGCGCGCGATCCCGATCTGCCCGTCCTATTGATGACTGCGTGGACCAACCTCGAGACTGCGGTGCAGCTCGTAAAAGAGGGCGCTGAGGACTACTTCGGGAAACCGTGGAACGACGACAAGTTGATCAGCAGTATCAGAAAGCTCATTCAGGTTCGCGAGCTGCGACTCGAAAATCGTCGACTTGTGGCTCAGGGCGATCGGGCACGTCGCAAACTCGCAGAGAATTTTGACCTGCGCGGGATCGTTTATCGCAGTCCCGCCATGCACCAGGTGCTCTCCCTCGCGACCAGCGTGGCCCAGTCCGACGCTGCCATCCTCATCACCGGCCCCAACGGCGCGGGTAAAGAGAAGATCGCAGAAATCATCCAAGCCAACTCCCGCCGCAAGGATGGCCCCTTCGTGACGGTCAACGCGGGTGGGCTTCCCGACGATCTCCTCGAAGCGGAGCTCTTCGGCGCAGAGCCGGGGGCCTACACAGGTTCCAAGTCACGACGCGAAGGTCGCTTCGAGGCAGCACACGGGGGAACCCTTTTCCTCGACGAGCTCGGAAACCTCTCCATGAAAGGGCAGATGAAACTGCTCCGGGTCCTGCAAACGGGAGAGTTCGAGCGGCTCGGCTCAAACCGCACACAAAAAGTCGATGTGCGGATCCTGAGCGCGACCAACGCAGACCTGAAGGCCGCAATCCGAGCAGGAACGTTCCGAGAGGATCTCTACTTTCGTCTGGCCGTGATCGAGATCCATGTCCCGCCCTTGCGCAGTCGCGCCGAGGATATCCTGCCCCTCGCCGAGTGGTGTTTGCCCCGCTTCCCCGCACCGGACGGGGTGTTTCGTCCCCTCTCCCCCCAGGCGAAGACCGCACTGTCGCTCTACGACTGGCCCGGCAACGTTCGCGAACTGCAGAACAAGATCCAAAGAGCCAACCTTGTCGCCCAGGGCCCCTCCATCGAACCCTCCGACCTCGACCTCGATAGTTCGGCGACCTTTGGCGCAAGTGCCAAACGTCCCAGCGGTCTGGCAGAGCCTGGCCTCGACTCGGAGGGGGGCGCGCCGGAGCTCTCCGAGATCGAAGATGCTCTGGCACGGGCTCACGGGGTCATCAGCCGTGCAGCAGCGGAGCTCGGGATGAGTCGCCAGGCGCTCTACCGCCGCATGGCTCGTCTCGGTATCTCCGTCGAGCGTAGAATGACGGCCCGCTCGTGACCGAACGACGCAAATCCCCGCCCTTTCTTCTGCGGCCTGAGGTCATACTTGGGGTCTGTGCGTTGCTCGGGATCGTGATCGCTTTTGTCACCACCTACGGTCTGATTCAGAGGGAGCTCGCTGAACTCAACACAGAGTCCGGACCGGAAGTCGCCGCGTCACTCAGCTTCGTCCGGCGCGCGTTTGTTGCGCTCGCAATCTTACTTGTCATCCTCCTAGCCAGCCTCGCCCTCCTCTTCGGATTTACGATCAAAGCAAGAGAAGCCTCAGCACTCGCAACGCAGAGGCTCGGTAGGCTCGCTCGCTCGATCCAGCCGCTGTCCGCGGCGCTCGAACACGATCCTGGTGCTGTGCTACTGGTCGATGACGAAGGGACCGTCGTCTACGCCAACATGGCGACGCGGGATCTGATGGGGATCGAGGGACGCCTCATCGGTCAGCAGGCACGAGAGATTTTCGACCGCTTCCACAGCGATCTCCGCGAGGCGCTCGTCTCGGGCCTCGACGCGATCGTGACCCTGAAACCGAACCCCGAATCAGGGCGCGACGAAGAAACGCTCCTTGTGAGCAGCCGCCCCATCACCATCGAGCAGCGTCCCCATTTCTTGTACACGATGCGACCCGTGACGCGGGAGGTGCGACGACAAGAACTCGAGCACTGGAAGAAGCTCATCCGAGTCCTGAGTCACGAGCTCAACAACTCCATCGCGCCGATTGTCTCGCTGATGAATACCGCACAAAAGATCAATGCGCAGAGTGATGGAGATCCGAGGCTCACTGAGATCTTCGACACGATTGGCGAGCGCACCGGTCACCTCCTTTCCTTCTTGGATAGCTATAGGTCGATCGCGCGCCTGCCTCTGCCCACCTTGCGCTTCGTTCGCTGGGACGAGTTTGTCGAAGGGTTGCGCTCCCACGCTGCGTTTTGCGTGGAGGGTTCACTCCCTAAAACGCCGGGCCTTTTCGATCCGGTCCAGTTCGAGCGAGTTCTCATCAACGCTCTCACGAACGCGAAGGAGGCGGGCGGACCCGTCGGCGAGATCGTCCTATCCATCACCGAGTCCGCGGCCGGAACGCGGGTCGAAGTGCGCGACCGAGGCACCGGCATGAGCGAAGCCACCCTGCGGCAGGCGACCCTTCCCTTCTTCTCCACCAAACCCGGCGGCACGGGCATTGGCCTCGCGCTCAGTCGGGAAATCGTCGAAGCCCACGGGGGCCAGCTCACCTTGTCAAACCGCGAAGGGGGCGGACTCACGGTAGCCATCCAGCTGCCGCCAGCGCGCGCAGGATTTTTAGGCAAACCACAAGTTCACGATCGGAGCGAAGCGCCCGCCGCTGACCCGGGTCCCGCCTCGCTCACCTTGACGCGCGAACTCACCGCGGGCGAAAGAGCGCGGCGAGATTAGACCCCGGCCGCGGGCCTTTGATGCTAGGCTCGATCGATGCATCAAGGCTCGACCCGAACTCGCCACAACAAGAGATTGGGACTTTTCGTCTGGGCAGCGGCAACAGCACTGGCGCTGGTCCAAGCGGGCTGCCTCGACGCCGGCTTTCGGGACCTCGCCGACAGCGTGCTGGATCCCAACGCAGCACTCCTTGACCGTCCTGGCCGCCAAATCGCGTCCGGAAGTTATTCCAGGCTGACGATCGATGGGAGCCTCTCCGAGGGCGGGAGGGTGCTCGCCTATCGGCATGACACGAAGAACTCGCCAAGCCTCGCCATCATCCCCTTCTTAGAGGGGGAGCTTTGCGAGTTTTCTCCGGCGATCTCTTTCGAGCGCATCTCAAGCAAGGTCGATATCGAGCTCGACGCGGTCGTCGCAGTCCAGACCACGGGAGAGGTCGGCGGACTCGGAACCATCAAGTTCATCGACTTCCACTGCGAAGAGGTCATGTCGCCTCTCGAGGACGCGTACATGCCGAGAATCGCCTTCCCGAGCAAGAGTCCGCGAGGCGTTCTCGCGACCACCTCCGAAGGGGAGCTTTACCTCATCGATCCCGTAGAAAGGGAGAAGATCTTAGTGAGCCCGAGCGTCTCGCAGGTCGTGGTGAACGCTTCCGAGCTCTGGACCGTCGAAGACGGTCAGCTCGTCGGACGCAACGAAGATCTCGAACTCCTGGAAAAGCTCGGAGATAACGTCTCGACTTTTGTGTTCGGTCCTGGAGGCAAAGAAGAAGACGCTGTCTTCTTCTTGGACGATGCGGGACTCTTTGGCTGGTCGAAGCGGAAAGGAGTGCGACTGATCGAAGGCGACGTTTGCTCTCCTTTTATGCTCACACCTCAGGTCCTCGCCTATTTCTCTCCGTGCGACGAGCGACGCCTCAAGCTTGAGGTCCCGGCGCAAGCGCTCGGGTTCCCGGCGGACGACGAACGGATCACCATCCAGGGACCCAGCCAAACGCTCATGCACTTGGGTCCGGTCGTGCGCTTCGGCTTCGAGGGCGCTTCGTCGCGGATCCTCGTGTTGACGTCCGAGGACCCAGACACGGGCGAAGGAACCTTGGTCTCGCTCGACATTCCGAAGCTTCCGGAACAGAACGAAGATGGATTCGTAATCCCAGAGGGAGTCGAACTCGGCGAAGGGTTTACGTTTGTCGGTAGCGACTTGTTCAAGCGCTTCTCGCAAGGTGCTGGAGACCTTTATGCGCTCCACGAGGATGAGGATGGAGAGATCATTGAGATCGCGCTCGTAGCCAAGGACGTCGCGCTTCTACCTGGCCTAAGTACCGCAAAACAACGGGGCGTCCTTGCGGACTTTGATCGAGAAGCGGGGCTCGGAACCCTCGCGCGACTCAGCCAGGAAGAGCCCGATGAGACAAGCATTGACCTTCTCGTTTCAAACGTACCTCGTCAGGCGATAGCAACAGACACTGAGTCAGGTGACATCGCCTTCGTCGGAGAGATCGGCCGCGACCCCGGCGTAGGCAAGGCGTTCTTGCTCCGGAGCGGGAAGGGCCCCAAGGCAGTCGCGGAAAAAAGCTTTGTCGATACCCTCCGCTTCCTCGAGCAACCACGCGCCGTCGTCTACCTGAGCCCCAGCTCCGCCCCCACCGGCAACGAGCTCCACGCCTATCTCATCGACTCGGGCCTTGATCTGAAGATCCAAGACCGGGTCACGGAGTATCGCGGCCTGCCCTGGCCCGCACCCGGCATCCTCTACGCGGTTTCAGAGGGCGATAACGCTGGAATCTGGTTCTCGAAGGCCCGCTAAGGTCCCTCTTAAGCCTCGGCCGCTCCGAGCCGTCCTCATCTTGGGACTGTATGGATCGGCGGCGTGGGGCTTTTTCAAGCGTTCGGCAGGGCAGCACTCTCGTGGTGAGCCTTCCCGTGCGCGTAGACGTATCGGTAGCCCGCGAAATGCTGGAGGTCTTGGAGAAAGCGGTAGCTGACTCTCAGACCAATATCGTCCTTGATCTCAGCGACACCCAGTCGCTCGACTCCACGGCTCTCGGTGCCATCGTCACCGTACTCAAAAAGTGTCGAGCAGAAGCCGGCGACCTGGTGCTCGCCTGTGTAGGAGAGGGTGTGAAACGAGTGCTAGCCATCACACGTCTCGACCGCGTTATGGCGGTCTATGACACGCGCCAGAAAGCGGTGGGGCGCTTCTTGGAGTCAGAGCAGCCGTGACCTCAGCTGTCCCCTCTCGCCCGAAGACGGTCCTCGTGGTCGACGACACGAGCGCGAACCGACGCCTCTATAGTTCCATCCTCGAGACGGCGGGCTTCGTCGTGCACACGGCGAGCGACGGCGAAGAAGCGCTCCTTGCGGTGCAGACCTCCGAGCCTTCCCTCGTTCTGCTCGACTATATGATGCCGCGGCTCGACGGCCTCGGAGTCTTGTGTGCGCTCCGCAAAGACCCCAGCACGCGAAACCTCCCGGTGGTCATGCTGACTGCCTCCGCCGAACCCGACCATATCGACCGGGCTCTCGACGCCGGAGCTAACGATTACATAACTAAGCCGGTCAACGGAAAAATCCTAGTCGCGCGCATCAGGACCATGATCTCCGCTCACAGCGAGACCGTGCGAGAAGGCGCCGAGCATGACGCATTGCTCGCTGACCTCGATGACGCCGCGCGCGTTCAGGAAGCTCAGCTACCTTTGGTACCCGTAAGGGCGAGCGGCTGGACGATCACCGGCGCCGTCGTGCCCTCCGGAAAGATTGGTGGAGACCTCTTCGACGTCGTGGTCGAAAGCGATGGTCGGGTGATTTCCTTCTTGCTCGATGTGTCAGGACACGGCACAGCATCGGCCCTCGTCGCCGCTGAAATCCGTGCTGAATTCCGCAACCTCATTCGAGGTCGCTCGCTCAGCGAGGCGTTCGCCCGCCTGAACGCACATATGAGTCGGCGAGCCACTGGCAAGTTCTGCTGCCTCGCGGCGGTCGAAACCGCTGAAAACAAGCTCACCATCGTGAACGCAGGATTGCCCCCGGTCAGCATCTTGCGTCGAAACGAGGTCGTGGCGAGCGTTTGGGGCAGCGGGACCGCTCTGGGACTTTTCGGGGAAAGTTCCTACGACGAGACGATCGTTCGCGTATTGCCGGGAGATCGAGTCGTCCTATTGAGCGATGGACTCACTGAGCCGTTTGGCGCCGCCGATGACAGTCGAGCCGCGATCGATCGCCTCACGCTGTGGCCCAAGGAGGGCGATCGGTGGGAAGATCCGCGGGAACTCCGGGCCCGAGTCACAGCCACATCGGGCGCGCCCTCCCCGTCCATGGACGACGACAAGACCGTCCTCGTGCTCAGTCTCGATTCGCCCTGGATCCAGAAGACAGAGTTCCCGCCTGCAAAAGAGAGCGTGGGCGCCGCGGTGCGCTTTGCTCAAACGAGGTGCCCAGAATGGGTTGATCGTGAGAGGCTCGATCACGGGCTCACCGAAGCAGTCACCAACGCCATCGTCCACGGGACACTCGGGATCTCCTCGGAACTCCGGGCAGAGGACACCTATCAAGACTTCCTCAAACAAAAGTCCGGTGCTCCGGACGACCTCGAGCCCATCGAACTCGCCGTCGAGCAGACTCTCGACACATTCCAGGTCCACATTCGCTGGCGGAATTACCCCTGTCCCCCTTCAAGGCAGCACGTCACCGCGCCTCCTCCCTCGGGCACTCCCCTCTTCGAATACGAAGCGCATGGCATGGGACTGCGCCTGATCCATTCTCTCTTCGATCGAGTCGCTTGGGATGACGATGGGAAGGGGCTTTCACTCCATCTCTCCCGTGTGGAGTCGGCTGCATGAAACCTCGCATCGACGAAAGGCATGGCGGAACTCTGCGTCCGCTCGCAAGTCCCTCCTCGGGGGGCCCGCTCAGCGCTCCCGCCCCCAAGATCAAAAAGGGTCCGACAAGTCCACTCTCGCTGACTCCGAGCACGATTCCTGGTTCCGAACTCCTCCTTCTCGAGACCGCTCCGCCCCCGCCCGAACCAGGCGGGCGCATCGGTCGCTATTCCATCGTCTCGGTGCTCGGCAGGGGGGCGATGGGTATGGTCCTTCGGGCCAAAGACGACATCCTTCAGCGCGACGTCGCGCTCAAGGTCATCTTACCGGACTATCTCTCCCATGAGCCTGCCGCCGGGCTCAACTTCTTACGTGAGGCTGAGATCGTGGCGAGCCTCGACCACCCCCACATCGTTCGTGTCCTCGACGCGGGCTTCGACGACGGAATTGCCTTCCTCGCCTTCTCGTTCATCGATGGCCCCAGTCTCGCCTCCCTCGCCGGAGCCGGGCCGCGCTCGATCGAGGAGTGTAGAGACCTGCTCTCACCCATCCTCGACGCAGTTCACTACGCACATGAGCGCGGTATCGTACACGGCGATCTCAAGCCGACAAACTTGGTCCTAGGCAGAAACTACCGAGGCGAACCGCACCCGTTCGTCCTCGATTTTGGCTCGAGTTTCGTGAAATCCAGCGAGAGCCGCACCCGGGGACCCCGGTGTCACGTCGGCGGCACCGTCGGCTACCAAGCGCCCGAATGGCTCGCGGGACAGGACATCGATCAACGCGCGGATATCTTCTCCCTCGGATGCATCTTCTACGAGCTCCTGACGGGCCGTGGGCCGTTTTCGAGTGCGACTCGTCTCAGTGAAGCAAGCGAGCGAGCGCGACGCTCCGATTTCACGAAGGCGAGTGATCTCGCGGAGTGCCCTCGGACCACGGACGCGCTGATCGCGGCCACGCTCTCCCCCGATCCCCTGAAGCGACCGGCGAGCGCTCTCGAGTTCTCGTTCCGCCTCTCTGAGCTCTGCAGGCAGCAAGCATGAGCTCCTCATGCGATTCCTGACTGCCTCGGTCGCACTCAAAGTACTGCCGACGCGCGAGAGGAAAGGCCCACGCGCGAGATTTCAAGCGACTAACGAGCGCGAAGGACTTACGCAGACGTCCTCTGGTCCGCGTAAGATTCTCGCTTCCGCGCTCGCCCAAAGGGGCGAGTCTCTTTCAGGGCAGCGTCGATTGGCGCCGCTGATACGCAGGGATATCCCAATCGGTGTCGATCGGCGACGAATAGACTCCGCTGTCCGGTCGACCTGATTCGAGTCCGCGAGACCCGGCCGCGGCCCCTCGACGGACCAGAGCCGGAGCGGGAACGGGAGCCTCCACGCGAGCAGGCACAACAGACGAGACCGACTCCCGCGGCGTGGACCGCGGAGCAAACGCGCGCGCCTCAAGTGCGCGGCTCGAATCTTCCGCGGCGCGATCGAAACCCGTCGCGATCACGGTCACCTTGAGCACCTCACCCATGTTCTCATCGATCGAAGCGCCGAAGATGATATTGGCGTCCTCATGAGCCTGCTCTTGAATCAAGCTGGCCGCCTCTTGGATCTCGCGCATCTTCATGTCGGCTCCGCCGACCACGTTGATGAGGACACCCGTGGCGCCCTGTACCGAGATGTTGTCGAGCAGCGGAGAGGTCACAGCTTGCTCGGCGGCGATGCGTGCCCGGCCTTCGCCTCGAGCGCAGCCCGTTCCCATGAGTGCTCGACCCATGCCGGCCATAACGGTTGTCACATCGGCGAAGTCGACATTGACGAGACCGTCGAGGGTGATGAGATCGCTGATGCCCCGGACTGCTTGATAGAGGACCTCGTCAGCCTTGCGGAAGGCATCGACGAAAGTGAGATCCTCATCCGCGAGCATGACCAGCTTCTCGTTCGGGATCGTGATCAGCGTATCGACGTGCTCAGAGAGCGCTTCAAGGCCCATTTCGGCGCGACGCATGCGCTGACGGCCTTCGAAGGGAAACGGCTTGGTCACCACACCGACAGTGAGGGCACCGAGCTCGCGGGCAATCTGAGCCACGACCGGAGCAGCGCCGGTACCCGTACCGCCTCCCATACCGGCCGTCACAAAGACCATGTCCGCTCCCTGGAGCCGCTCTTTGAGGAGAGCCGCGTCTTCGAGAGCAGCCTTCCGGCCGCGCTCGGGCTCCGCGCCCGCTCCGAGACCTCGCGTCACGCCGGCTCCGATATGGATCCGCTCCGCCGCGGCGTTCGAGTTGAGCGCCTGGACGTCCGTGTTCACGCTGAGGAAGTCGACCCCTTCGAGGCCGAAATGGATCATCGTGTTGATCGCGTTATTGCCGGAACCTCCGACACCCACGACCTTGATGCGCGCCCTGTATTGTTCGGTGTCGTCCGCAAACTCAATCGAAAAGCTCATATTTTCCTCACTCGCCGCTTCGCTCTATCTGCCGTATCTTCGAAGTCTCAAAACGCGCCTTTGAGCCATCCCATGAGGCCCTTACCCATCAGCACGGGGGCCGGCTCCGGGGACTCGACCTCGTCCAAACCGGAGTGTTCGCGCTCCCGCGCGTCGTGAAGCTGCTTCGCGCCGTAGCGCAAGAGACCGACGCTCGCCGCGTATTGCGGCCCCTGCACGAGCTGAACCAGCCCGCGCAGTCCTACGGGGAACCCCATGCGAACAGGCATCCCCAGCACCTCCTCGGCGCATTCGACCATGCCCTCCATCAGGTTTGCGCCACCCGTGAGAACGGCGCCCGCATGGATGCTCTCAAGGAACCCTGTCTCCTCGAGACGCCTGCGCACCTCGTGAAAAATCTCCTCGCTGCGGGGCTCCACGATGTCGCTCAGGAGCCGCCGCGGAACACGACGCGGAGCATGACCCCCCACACCCGGCACCTCCACCTCTTCCTCATCCGCGATCATACGACCTAGCGCGCACCCGTAGTTTCGCTTCAGGCGCTCAGCTTCGCCGGTCGGGGTCCGAAGCCCTGCGGCGAGGTCACTCGTGATGTTGTTGCCACCCACGGGGACCACGCTCGCATGAGCGATCGAGCCGTCTGTGTAAAGAACGATGTCCGTCGTCCCGCCGCCGATGTCGATCACGACAACACCGATCTCCTTCTCGTCATCGCTCAAGACTGCCTCAGCGCTCGCGAGCGGGCTCAAGACGACGTCGAGAACATCTAGGCCGGAGCGCTCGATGCAGCGCACCACGTTCTGCAAACAGGACGAGGCCGCGGTGATCAGGTTGACCCGGGACTGCAGCCGCACGCCGCTCATGCCGATCGGGTCGCGAATGCCGTCCTGATTGTCGACGAGGTACTCGCGCGGCAGAACGTGGAGAATCATGCGGTCGGCGTCGGTCGGCACCGCCCGCGCAGCTTCGAGAACTCGGTCGACGTCCGCTCGCGTGACCTCACGACCCGAAACGGCGCACATGCCGTGGGAGCCAATGGACCGGAGGTGGCTCCCGCTCACCGAGGCGTAGACCGTGTCGATCTCGACGCCAGCGCAGTTTTGCGCGGACTCGATGGCTTCGCGGATAGCGCGGACCGTCCAGTCGATGTTCGTGACCACGCCCTTGCGCAAGCCGCGACACGGCACGTTCCCAGCGCCAAGAATCGTGATCCCGTCGCTCTCGACCTCACCAACGACAGCAGTGACCTTGGTCGAGCCGAGGTCAAGGCCAACTAGAATCTCGGGGGGAAGGGTGCTCGTGCTCATGGTCTCGGTATCCGGAGGGCCCGAGGCGCTGTTTGCGGCGCCTTCTGGCCTCACTTCGGTCCCGACGCTGCCATGCTCCCTCCGCACGGGCCAAGTTTATCGAACTTGTCCCTGAGGCTCCGCGCACCCGCGCGAAACAGCTCTTTTCTAGCTATTGAACCCGAACTACGACCCGCTCCGGGTGCGCTTCGTTATCGAGAAAAATCACCGCCGGCACCGTTCCCTCCGAGCGCGCGTCGAAGATGACGCGCTCGGCGCGAGCGAGCTTGGCTCGGAACGGGGGTAGCCCGAGATGCAGAGTAGTTCCGACGCGTCCGACCGTAAGGATGACTTGGCCCGCTGCGTCCCAGTGGAGCTCTTCGGCCGGGAGCTCGGCCCCGAGCGGCGAGTGCTCGTACTCGTCGAGCAACTCGATCGAACTCAAGAGGCGCTGGATCTCTGCTCCCGGATCCCTCCCCCAGCGGGAGGCGTCGATCCCGGAGATGACGGGAAGGTCTTGGCTCTCGCCGGGTGCGGCCACCTTGAAGGGCTCGCCTTCTTCGGAAATCAGAAACATTTGCCCTTCGATGAAGCCCTTGGCGCGAGCCTGACGTTCCTCGATCTGGATGCGGAGGCTCCCCGGCAGGCGACGGGTGATGGTGGCGCTCCGGATCCATGGGTTCTTGAGGAGATCCTCCTCAGCCCGCGTCGTATCGAGCGCCAAGATGTTCTGGCCGAGCTTCAACTCGGCCAAGGCAAGGACTTCCTCTTGCGAGAGCCGTCGAACGCCGCTGACCGTAAGCTCAGTCGCAGCGAAGAGCGGGGTCCTCTTCACATATTCGTGGACCCCGAAGGCCAGCCCCGAGGCCATGGCAACGGCGACAAGACCGCCAAGCGTCGTCCGGACCGCACTGCGGAACCCCCGCTCAGTCGCCGCTCCTCCCGGGTCATCCGAAAACCCCGCGGGCGCATCGTTCGGGGCGACTCGCCTCGTAGATCGATTCTTCGCCTTACGCTGATTGCTCACGGTGGACGTTCGCTCCGAGAGAGGTGATCTTCTTCTCTAGGTCTGGGAGGATACTATTGATGTTTCCTGCCCCGAGGGCAATCACGACGTCCCCGGGGCGAGCTTCCAGCGCCAAGAGCTCGACGAGCGCTGCACGGTCAGGGGCATAACGGACAGCGTGGTGGCCATGTTTGCGGATCGCGTCGGCGAGCGGGCGTCCCTCTGCCCCAGGGATCGGGGCTTCACCCGCCGGATAGACATCCGTCACCAGGACCACGTCTGCGTCGTTGAACGCACAGGCAAACTCGTCGAACAATGCTTGAGTCCTGGAGTATCTATGGGGCTGGAACGCGGTCAGGACCCGGCCCGGGTAAGCGCTCCGCGCAGCCTTCAGCGTAGCGCGGATCTCGGCGGGGTGGTGTCCGTAGTCGTCGACGAGCGCGATGCCGGAAGGCTCCGCGACAACGGAGAACCGGCGCGCAACGCCGTGGAACGTCTCGAGCGAGGACTTCATGACGTCGAGCGGCACCGCAAGTTCATCTCCCACGGCGATACACGCGAGCGTGTTCAGGACGTTGTGTTCACCGGGCATCCGGACCGTGAACCGGCCGAGAGGTTCACCGCGGCGGAAAGCCTCAAAGGACGTGGATGTACCTTCGCCACGCAGGTTCCGCGCTGAATAGTCCGCCTGGTGGCTCAGACCGTAGGTAACATGCCTTCGGCCCACCCGTGGCAAGAGTTCCTGCACGTGGGGATGATCCAGGCAGAGCACACCGAGGCCATAAAACGGGACCTTTTCGATGAACTCGACGAATGCGTCCTTGAGCTTCTCGTGGGTCCCGTAATGGTCCAGATGCTCCGGATCGATGTTCGTGACGACCGCGATCGTCGGGCTCAATCTCAGGAAAGAACCATCGCTCTCGTCCGCTTCCGCGACAAGCAGATCCCCCTGACCGAGCTTGGCGTTGCTTCCAAAAGAGGCCATTCGTCCCCCGACCACCACTGTCGGATCGAGTCCGGCCGAACGAAGCACGGTGGCAACCAGAGAGGTCGTGGTCGTCTTGCCGTGGGAACCAGCGATGGCAACGCCATGCTTGAGCCGCATCAGCTCCGCGAGCATCTCCGCTCGGCTGATGACTGGGGTGCCGAGCTCTCTCGCGCGCACAAGCTCAGGGTTGTCTCGGTCGATCGCCGACGAATAAACCACAACGTCCGCGCCGTCGACGTTCGAACCGCGATGGCCGAGATCGATCCGGACGTCGACGCGCCGAAGCGCCAAGGTGTTCTCTCCTTCTCGCAGGTCCGATCCGGACACCTGGAAATCGAGGTTCCGGAGGATCTCCGCGAGACCGCTCATACCGATCCCGCCGACTCCTACGAAGTGAACGTGCCTGACCCGACCGCGAAACATCAGGGGGCCTTCTTTAGGAGGTTCAGGAAGTCTTCCGCAATGTGGCGCGCCGCAAAGGGCCGTCCGTGCTCCCTCGCGCGAGCGGCCATGGACTCGAGCCTGTCGAGGGAGGCCGCAAGGCGGGTCACCTCGGCCTCGAGCCAAGCCCCGAGCTCGGCCCCCCGGGGCTGGCAGAGCGCCGCTCCCTTCCGCTCGAGTTCGAGGGCGTTGCGACGTTGGTGGTCCCCGCTCGCATGGGGATAAGGGACGAGCAAGCTGGGTCGTCCTACGGCGAGGATCTCGCTCACCGCTGAAGCGCCCGAGCGGCTCACGACGAGGTGCGCTTCGGTGAGCGCCGCCTGCATATCCTGCAGGAAAGGGACCACCTGAACCTCGACCGAAGGCTTGTCACGGGTGAGCCCATCGTAGAGCGCACGCACTTCCGCCTCTCGAGCCGCGCCCGTCTGGTGCACAATCCGAAGCGGAGCGGCCACGCGAGCAAGAGCACGTGGAACCGTTTCGTTGAGGCTCTGGGCACCTTGGGAGCCTCCCAGGACCAAGACGCAGAGCGGGCTTGAAAGGGAGAGCGGTGTCGGGCCAAAGCCCGCGCGAATGGGCACGCCGAGCTGCCGGATCTTCGCCGGGGAGAAATCGATCTCCGCTTCCTCGAAGCCCAAATAGACTCGATCGACGAGTGGCGCGATCAGGAGGTTCGCGAGCCCGGGAACACTGTTCGGTTCAATGAGCGCAAGCGGCAGCCCCATCATCGACGCTGCGAGAGAGACAGGCCCCGCCGCATACCCTCCAATCGAAAGCACGCCAACGGCCTTTCGACGCGTGAGCAGCGCTCGGGACGCAGGCAAGAGCTCCGCCGCGCGCAGGGCGCCCCGCAGAGCTCCGACAATACCGGCGCCCCGCATCGGCAGCACCGGCAAGAGCTCGAGCTCGTAACCCCGCTCGGGGACGATACGCGTCTCCATGCCACGGCTCGTCCCGACGAAGAGGAGATCGAGATCCGGGCGCAGCTCGCGGAGAGCCTCAGCGACCGAGAGGAGCGGAAAAACGTGGCCTCCAGTTCCTCCTCCGGCGAGTACTAAGGAACTCACGAGGACAGTCCCCCGGCTCGTTCCAGAGGACTGGAGCCGAACTCGGAGCCTTGGAAGAGGGCATCCGTCGCCTCCGCCGGGAAGGATGTGTAGAGAGGTGAGGACACAGGTGCCCGCGGCCGAGACACGTTGAGCAAGATCCCCATAGCCGCTGCGTTCACGAGCAGCGAGGAGCCACCGTAGGAGATGAACGGGAGCGTCAGACCCTTGGTCGGCAAGATCGACATCGACACGGCAAGGTTCACGAGGGCCTGGACTCCGAAGAACATCGAGAGGCCAAAGGCGACGTGCGATCCGTACTCATCCTCAGCACAGAGCGCGGTCCGAATCCCCCGTGCCACGAGCCACAGGTAAACGAGGGCCAAGAGGAGGATCCCAAAGAAGCCGAGCTCCTCGCCAATGATCGCCGAGATAAAGTCTGTGTGCGACTCCGGCAGATAAAGAACCTGAAGGCCGCGACCGAGGCCCTGCCCGAACCATTGCCCCGAACCGAAGCTCACCGCCGCCTGAAATGGCTGGTAGGCGAGATCTTGGCGGTGGTCGGTCATGTTCAACCAGGCCACGACGCGCTCCCACCGATAGGCGGTGAAGCGGACTGCCCACAGGGCCACCAGCGCCACCGCAGCAAGGGCGCCCATCAGGTACGAGACGCGCGCTCCCGCCACGAACAACATGGCAAAAGTGAGAAACAGGAGGACGGCTGCGCTCCCGAAGTCCGGCTGCTTGAGACAGATGACGGTTAGAAGGCCGAGCACCAGAAAATGGGGAACAAGACCGATGGAGAAGCTCTTGACCCTCTCGCCCTTCTTCTCGAGCGAGTAAGCGAGCCAAAGCACAAGCGCCACTTTCGCCATCTCGGATGGCTGGACATGGATCGGGCCGACCTTGAGCCAGCGCGCAGCGCCGCCGCCCGAGTGACCGAAGCCAAGGACGCTCAGCATCATCAGCATCACGACGACAAACAGAGTCGGGTACGTCAAGAGCCGCACCTTGTGATAGTCGAACTTCGAAACGCCGTAGAGGACGAGCAGGGCAACCAAGGAGAAGGCTCCTTGCCTCTTCAGGAAATGGTGCGGGTCGCCGAAGTCGGAGGTGGCCTCGATGACGCCCGCGCTCTCGACCATCACGACGCCAAACGCGATGAGAGCTACGACGATCGCACCCAGAACCGGGTCAATGGCGCCGGTCCTCGGACCTTTGGAGAAAAGAGCTTTGAAATACGCTGTCACGGTCTCTCGCTCGGTGAAGGGCGGGAAAGCGCCCTCACAGCTTCAGTAAACCGTTCTCCGCGTTCTGAATAGTTTTTGAACATGTCGAGACTGGAGCAGGCAGGGCTCAAGAGCACGGCATCCCCGGGGCGAGCCATCTCGAAAGCCATGAGGACCGCGTCTTTCATGCTGCGCGCTCGCTCGAAAGGCACCGCCGACCCGATGGCTCCTTCGAGCCGCTCGGCCGCTTCTCCCAGGGTAACCACTGCTCGCGCCTTTTCCTTGAGGACCGCGACCAGCTCCGCGTAGCTCCCGTGTTTGTCGCGCCCCCCCAAGATCGCCACGGCCTTCTCCTCAGTCAGCCCCGCGAGGGCCGTCACTGCTGCCCCGACGTTCGTCGCCTTGGAGTCGTCGTAGAAGGTCACCCCCCGATGTCTCCCCGCGAGCGCCATGCGGTGCCGGAGGGGCATGAACCGCCTGAGTCCCTCCTGGATGGCGTCCCGGGACAGGCCGAGCGCCCGCGCCGCGGCGATCGCAGCGGCGGCGTTCAGGTGGTTGTGTTTTCCGTGGAGGTCAGCCTCCTCAAGGGAGAATGCTTCATGGGTCCTGTCCTCCCGCACGAGCGCGACCCCCCCCGCATAGAGAACTTCGTAGGCGCCCCCCTTGCCGATCGCGCGAAGCTCACCCTTGCCGCGACGCGCCTCTGCCAAGCAGATCGGATCATCCGAAGGAGCAATGGCCACGTCCCCTGCGCGCTGCCGCTCGAAGCAGTTGCCCTTGGCTTTAGCGTACGCTTCGAAACTCGGGTAGCGATCGAGGTGATCCTCGGTGATGTTGAGCAGGACGGCAACCTTGGGGCGGAAGGAGTGGAGCCGCTCCATCTGGAAGCTCGAGACCTCGAAGACGGCAATCTCGGGAGACTGCTCCGGCGCGTTGCAGGCCGGCTCCCCCAGGTTCCCGCCGACAAAGGCGCGAATCCCTGCAGCCTCGAGCAAGTTCCCGAGCAATGTCGTGGTTGTGCTTTTTCCGTTCGTGCCCCCGATCGCGACGATCGGCGCGTTCAGGAAGCGCGCCGCGAGTTCCACTTCTCCAATCACGAGCGCCCCGGCCCGCGCCGCCTCATCGAGGGCGGGAAACGGCGGGACGCCGGGCGAGACGACGATGAGGTCGGCGCTCCGAAAATCGACCCCCTGGTGACCGCCGAGCACAAGCTCGACGCCGAGCTTCGCGAGTCCGGCGGCGAGACCTTCCCCCTGCCCCGCGTCTGTCCCAAGCACCTTCGCCCCTTGAGCCAGGAGCAATCGGGCGGCAGAGGTTCCGCTCTTGCCGAGGCCGACGACGATGGCCTTCTTTCCTGCAACTTGAAACGTCATCAGCGGACCTTGAGAGAGGAGAGAGCGATCAGAGCAAGCAAGATCGAAATGATCCAAAAACGAACGATGATCCGAGGTTCGGGCCAGCCCTTCTTCTCGAAGTGGTGATGGATGGGAGCCATCAAGAACACTCTCCGACCGAACAGCTTGAAAGAGATGACCTGCGTGATGACGCTGAGCGTCTCGATCACGAAAATGCCGCCGAGCACGATGCTCAAGAGCTCCGTCTTCGTCAGGATGGCCATCATCCCGAGACCGCCGCCGAGGGCGAGCGAGCCAACATCGCCCATGAAAACCTGAGCCGGGTACGTATTGTACCACAGGAACCCAATGCCCGAGCCAATCACGGCACTCGCGAACACGCTCAGCTCGGCCATGTCCTTGAGGCCCGCAATGTCGAGGTAGGACGCGAGCGGCTGACCGAACAGCACTGAACCCGCGACATAAGCCCAAACGCCATAGGCCGCTGCGTTGATCATCACAGGGCCGATCGCCAGGCCATCAAGACCGTCAGTGAGGTTCACAGCGTTCGACATGCCCACGAGCACGAAGAGCGCAAAAGGCAAATAGACCCACGCTGGGAGCGAGATCGGGTGTTTGTCGAAAGCAAGGAAGGGCACAGCCAAGCGATAGCGAATCTCTACCCAATCCAGAGGCTGCTCGGGGCCGAAGAAGAGATACCCCAGAACGAGCCCGCCGATCAGCACTTGTCCGAGGATCTTATAGCGCCCCGGCAACCCTCGAGAGCTCTTCCCGGTGATCTTGAGGCGGTCATCGAGGTACCCAATGATCCCGTATCCGGCTGTGACACCTGCTGTGGCGAGCACAAACCGATTGGTCATGTCCGCCCAGAGGAGCGTCGGCAAGAGACAGCTGAGCAAGATGAGGGCTCCCCCCATCGTTGGAGTACCTGCTTTGCTGAAATGGCTCTCGGGGCCGTCCTCCCGAATCACCTGTTTGATCTGCTTGCCTTGCAAGGTTCGGATGAACCACGGCGCAAGCATGAAGCTCAGAATCATGGCAGTGATGACGGCCATGATCGCGCGAAACGGTGTGTACCTCAGTACGTTCAGTGCGCCCCACCCGAATTTTTGGCTGAGCGGATAGAGAAGTTGGTAAATCATGGGTGGTTGCTTTTTCGCTCTGGATCCTCAGAGAGGACTCGTTCGAGCGCGATGCCCCGGGATCCTTTCAGAAGCACGAGGTCGGAAGAGCTCAAGTTGCCTCGCAGGGCGCTGCGCGCCTCGTCAGCGCTGTCATAGAACTCGGCCGGTTGTCCCCTCGCGCGGGCACGCGCCGCGGCGAGGCGCATATCGCCCCCCACAAAAAGGAGTCGAAGCGGCTCTGCGTCTGCCGCAAGGACTCCGAGCCGCTCGTGCTCCAGGGGACTCTGCTCTCCGAGCTCGCGCATCTCCCCGAGTACCAAGGTAAGCTTGCGGTCGGACGCGCGCGCGAGCTCTCGTGCGGATTCGATGCCCGCTGCCATGCTCGCGGGGTTCGCGTTGTAGCTATCGTCTAAGACCAGCGCGCCTGACGCGTGAGTGCTGAGGCTCGAGCGCCCCGCCTCTCCAGCTTCGAAGACCGCCGCTTGGATTGCTTCGTCGTCGATACCCTCGGGATGCACTACATGCAGAAGCGCGAGTCCCGCCGCGACAGCCAGCGCCCCAGGCCGACCGAGCAGCCGCGTCCTGCAGCGCACCTTTCGCCCAAGAACGTCGAGCAAAAGATCCATGCGCAGATCCGGAGCGACGCGCCGCTCAAGGACGCGGACCTCCGCACTCTCGTGCTCTCCGAAGCCGATTTTCTGCGCGGCAGAGAATCGCTCCAGGGCCGCGCGTACCCGATCGTCGTCGGAATTCCCGATCAGGACCCCTCCCCGAGCGCTCACCGCCTCGTACAAAGCAAGCTCCTCACGAGCCACCCCTTCGATGTCGCCAAGGCCGCTGGTGTGTTCGAGAGCGATCAGGGTCAGAAGCGCAACATCAGGCTCGACGATCCGCGCGAGCTCCTGGACCTCGCCTTCTTGATTCGTCCCGAGCTCAATCACCGAGAGTTCGTGGCTCTCACCGAGCGTGAGCAGCGTCATCGGGACCCCGATCCTGTTGTTCAGGTTCCCCGGCGTAGCGTGGACGCGCCCGGGACGCGCAGCGTCGAGGAGCGCACGGCTCACGCTCTTGGTCGTGGTCTTGCCCGCTGAGCCGCCAATGGCCGCAATTCGACCCTGAAATCGGCGCCGATGCAGCCGCCCGAGGTCCCCGAGGCCCACAAGGGTATCTGGGGTCGAAAACACAACGACCTCCGGAGGGAGCTCGAGAGAGGAAAGCCGTCTCTCCTCGACGAGAACCGCTCGCGCTCCCGCCGCAGTTGCCTGCGTCAAGAAGGCGTGCCCGTCGAAACGTTCCCCCACAAGCGCCACGAACAGCGCCCCCTTGGCGACATTGCGACTATCGCTCGTCACCCCAGAAATGCCGTCGAATCCAGCAGGAAGGCTGGCCACCGAAAACAGCGACCGCAACTCAGCCTCAGAGAAGCGTGCCTGATTCGGAGGGATGGGGGTCGCCACGGCTCACGTCCCTTTGCCAGGCGACCCCTGCCGACGCAAGACAAGGGCCTCACGCGCCTGTTCTGCGTCATCAAAGGGGAAGGTCTGGTCGCCGATGATCTGATATGTCTCGTGCCCTTTCCCGGCGATGAGCACTGTCGTGCCCGGCTCTGCCGCCCGAATCGCTTCGAAGATAGCGTCCCGGCGATCCAGGAGGATTCGGTAGGGGCGGTCGAAAACGCCAGCCGCAACCTCCGCGGCAATGGCCGCAGGGGATTCGCCGCGAGCATTATCGGTGGTGATGATGACCTCGTCCGCAAAAGCGGCAGCCGCGCGCCCCATGAGCGGACGTTTTCCCCTATCTCGATCGCCGCCGCACCCGAAGACGCAAGTGATGCGTGCGGGACCTGTCGCTCGAAGCGCCCAGAGTGCCCCTTCGAGGGCGGCGGGAGAGTGCGCGTAGTCGACGACCACAGCGATATCATCGCTGACGTCGCTCACCCGCTCGAGGCGCCCCGGCGCTGCCGTCGCCTTAGAGAGCTCGGATGCTGCGAGATCGACGTCGAACCCTGCGGCGGTGAGAAGACCCAGCGCAGCCAAGATGTTCTCGAGGTTGTGGGGCCCGACGAGGGAGGATTCGAGCGTGAAACGACGACCGAGCACGTCGAGGCGCGCGCTCAGGCCATCCGCTCGATACTGAGCGCCTTCCGCTCGAAACTCCGCTTCCGGGGCGCCCTGCCTCGAGAATCGCGCAAGCTTCCTCGTCGGCTCGAGGTTCGCGATGCGCGCGGCGAGCCCTCTCCCGAACTCATCATCGACATTCACAATCGAGAGCTCCGGGACATAGTCGAAGAACAGCATTGCCTTGGCGGCGCCGTAGCTGTCCATGTCGCCGTGATAGTCGAGATGATCTTGGGATAGGTTCGTAAAGGCGGCTCCTGCCAAACGGACTCCGGCAATGCGCGCCTGCACCAGCGCATGACTCGAGACTTCCATCACGCAGAAGCGAGCGCCTCGAGCCCGCGCCGTAGCCAAGAGGCGCGCGAGATCGACCGCGCCTGGGGTGGTCAGAGTGTCCTCGATGCGCTTCCCGTCGACGAAAAATCCGAGTGTTCCGAGGCGGGCGACACTCAAGCCGAGCCCGCGGAGCGCTTGTTCGACGAGGCTTGCCGTTGTGGTCTTGCCGTTGGTCCCGGTCACCGCCAGCACGGTGAGACGCTCGCTCGGATCGCCCCAAAATTTCTGAGCCAAGATGCCGAGCGCCTGCGGAACATTCTCGACCTCGATCCTGGGCGCATCCACCTCGGCGCCGTACTCGGTGATGACGAGGCTCGCGCCTTTGTCGAGCGCGTCACGCACGAACTTCCGCCCCTCGTGTTTGCTGCCGCTGCGCGCGACAAAGAGCGAACCCGGACGCACCTTGCGAGAGTCGTCCGTGATATCGATGAGGAGCCCATCGCTCTCGCCCAAGAGGCGCGGCCGGAGCCCAACGAGCGCCGATATCAGCTCAGGGACACGAAACGCCATGGGTTCGACGGTCATTTGTCGTTAGGTCCTCGGTCTAAAGATGAGCTCCACTTGCGCGCCTTTATCGAGCACAGCTCCGGGTCCCGGCCTCTGCTCCACAATCAACCCCGACCCGGAAACCTGGGCCAAGAGGCCGAGCTCTGAGAGCTCGCGAATCGCTGAGCGCATCGCGACGCCCGTCAAATCAGGCACACGCACCTGACCGGGCTTCGGACGTTTCTGGGTTTCGACGTCTTGAACGACGGCGCGCTCTCCTCGCGCTTCAGCGAGCAAAGCGCTGATGGCACGCGCGGGATCGGCCTCGCTCGCGAGACTCTTGAGAGGAGCCTTCTTCCCGCGTTCGCTCGGGGCACCGATCAGCGCCATGTGAGCTCGTGCTACCTCGCGGAACACAGGTGCCGCGACGTTACCGCCCGCGTGGTCCGCGC
The DNA here is from genome assembly GCA_023428245.1 of Pseudomonadota bacterium. GTDB lineage: Bacteria > Myxococcota_A > Polyangia > Polyangiales > Polyangiaceae > NIC37A-2. Next base: position 89,151 of record JAEYYX010000084.1, on the reverse strand, counting down.
GCGGGGAATCGAGGGTGACCGCGATCACAATGCGGGGCTTGTCGGCAGGGACGAACCCCACGAACGACGCAACGTAATCGTCGAGCGAGTAGCGCCCTGTGCGCGGGTCCGCTTTCTGAGCGGTGGCCGTCTTACCGGCAACGAGATAACCAGGCAACGCCGCCTCGGTTCCGGTCCCGCCCTCTTCGGTGACTGCGACGAGCATCTCTGCGAGCTGACGCGCCACACCGCGACTCACAACACGCCGACGCACGCGCGTCGATGCTTCTCGCACGAGCTCCCCGGTTGCCGTCTCCACGCGCGCCACGAGGAGCGGCTCGAGCAGGTTCCCACCGTTAGCAAGAGCCGCAGTCGCCATCGCGAGCTGGAGGTTTGTGACGGAGATACCCTGACCGAAGGCGGCTGAAGCTGTCTCAACCTGGACCCAGCCGCGACCGAACGGACGCAGTGTTCCGGATTGTTCTCCTGTCACAGGCAGCCCGGTCTTCTCACCGAAGCCGAAACGCCGGAGCGCTTCGAAGAGCCCGTCGGGGCCCAGAGAGAGGCCGACCTTGGCCGCGCAGATGTTCGAGGACTGAGCGAGCACCTGGGACACTGGAAGCCACTCGGCCGGATGGGTGTCGCGGATCGTGACATTGTCGATCCGCATGAACCCCTTCTCGCAATAGAGCTGCTCCGTCGGCTTGAGCAGATTCTTCTCGAGAGCCGCAGCGACGGTGAACATCTTCATCGTCGAGCCGGGCTCAAAAACATCGGAAACGGCGCGATTTTTCCGCTGCTCTGGGTCGCTCTCGCGATAGTCATTCACGTTGTAGCCGGGCGCATTCGCCATCGCCAGGATCTCACCTGTGTGCGGATCGACCGCGACCACTGAGCCGTGTGCCGCTTCAAAGGTCCGCACGGCGTGCTTGAGCTGGCGCTCCGCCTCATACTGAAGAGCCTGTTCGAGCGTGAGATAGACGTTATGACCTGCGAAGGCCCGTGGGTCGTCGGTTCCTCGATCGAAAATGAGCTTGCCCGCGCGATCGCGAAGACCACGAAGCTCCTCCGCGTGCCCCTCGAGCTCGCTGTTCAAGGCGAGCTCAACACCATCGCGGCCCTCCCCGTCGGGGGACACAAACCCGAGGAGCGACGAACCGAGCTCTCTGCGTGGATAAGAGCGAGCCGGCTCGCCCTCGATCACAAGTCCTCGGATTTTCGGCCCGTTCTTGCCGGAGGCGAGCGCGCGGATCGCCTCGACCTCTTCTTGGCTGACGTGCCGCTTGAGCCAGGCCCAGCGGCGGCGCGCCAGAATCTTCTTCTCGACAACTCGCTCGTCGAGGGACAGTGCCTCAGCGATTGGCTTGGCCATCTCGCGGGCGACCCGTGGAACGTCTTCCGGCGCCACCGAGCGAAGGAGCTCCATCGCATCAAGAGTCGCCGTGGGAACTTCAACACTGACAGCCAGGGCGCTGCCATTGCGATCGTAGAGCGTGCCGCGCTTCGGTCGAATGCGAAGACGACGCTCCCGCTGCTTTTCTGCAATTTCGCGCCAAGCAGGCCCGTCTTCGACCATCAGCCGATAGGCCGAGGAAATCACGAGCCCCAACGCGAACGTGAGCGCGGCGCAGAGCACCGCGAGGCGAAACCTGAGCCACTTTCCCTCCACGGTGCGGAAACGGTTCACTGTGCCCCCTCGCTCCTCGACGCAACGGCGTCTTTACCCGGAGTCGTGCGGATGCGACGAACGCGCTCAGGCTCCGGGTGGCTCATGCCGAACAGGGTGCGAGCGATGAGCTCAACGCGCTCCGGATTTTCATGGGCAGAGAGTTCGAGCGAAAGCACCCGCTCGGCCTCCCGGAGTCGCGAGAGCTCTTGGTGGCGCCGCCCGAGCTCATACCCAAGCTCGACGGTGCGCACGCGCATTGCAAGATAGAAAAGGAACATGAGCGCCGTGGCGAGGGCCGCAAGCGTCCAGACGAACAAGAACGCGTTGTCTCTTCGATCGTCGTAGCGCGCCATCAGTAGCTCCCTGAGTCCTCTTCTTCCGCATCAAACTCGAGGCTCGCATCGAACTCCTCCGGAGCTCCTCTCCGGAACGCCGCGCGCAGTTTCGCGCTCCGGCTGCGAGGGTTCTCGGCCTGTTCTTCGAGGGTCGCGATGATTGGCTTCTTGGTCAGCCGCTGCCAGGCCCCTTTATCCAAGAAAGCGCGCTTGACGAGGCGATCTTCGAGCGAATGGAAGCTGATAAACGCGGCGACACCACCGGGGCTCACCACGTCGGCGCATTGTTTGAGGAGGAGAGTGAGCTCTTCGAGCTCCCGATTCACCGCGAGCCGGAGCGCCTGGAAGGTCCGAGTTGCCGGATCGATACCCCCCACCCGCCGCGGTCCAACGGCGCGGACGATCGCGCGACGGAGATCGAAAGTCGTCTCGAGCTCACCTGCGTCGAGTGCCTGCTTGATGCAGCGGGCAACGCGACGGGAGCGACGCTCTTCACCGAGGTGATAGATGACGTCAGCGAGCTCATCCTGGGTCAAACGCACGAGCAGGTCCGCAGCGGTCTCCCCGTCGGTCGGATCCATCCGCATGTCGAGCGGGCCTTCGCGCCGAAAGCTCATGCCTCGCGCCGCCTGATCGAGTTGAGGAGAGCTGACGCCCAGGTCGGCGAGCAGGCCATCGACATGCTCGACTCCAAGGCGCGCAAGCTCTCCACTCAGCTCGGAGAACCGCGACTGCACGAAGGTGACGCGCGAGGCAAGACGTTCGAGGCGACCCCTGGCAAAAATGATCGCCGAAGGATCTCGGTCGAAGGCGATCACCCGGGCGCCAGGCGCGCGTTCGAGGATCGCTTCGGTATGGCCGCCCGCGCCCAAAGTCAGGTCGACGTAGACGCCGCCATTCTTGGGGGACAGCGCGTCGACAGCCTCGCGCTTGAGGACCGTTAGATGGTGAAACTCGGGCGGTGTCTCGTAGGCAGGCATACTCATATCTTGAACTGCTCCAAAATGGCCTTCTTGAACTCGGACTCTTGCTCGGGCGTCATCGCGAGCGCTCGCTCCCACTCACAGGGAGCCCAAAGTTCAATGTGCCGGCCCATCCCGACCCAGAGCACCTCGCGCTCGAATCCCCCGAGCTCCCGAAGCTGCTGCGGGACGAGCAGGCGCCCAGTGGCGTCGAGCTCACACTCCACTGCGGCCGAAAGATAGCGGCGACGAAACTGCACGATGTTCGGGTCCATGAGCGGATACTCACTCACCTTGGCCTCGAGCTCCTCAAAATGCGATGCAGGGTGAAGATGAAGGCAGCGGTCGAAGAGCGCGCGCGTCACGTACAACGGGGCACTGCCGAGCGGGTCTTTGAGTTCACCCTTGAGCTCGCGAAAGCGTGCCGGCACATGGACTCGACCTTTCGAGTCGAGCGAGTGCCGAAACTGTCCGCGGAAGAGGGTCATCGAGCGCCACCGAGAGGTCAGGATCCACTTTGATCCACTTTGACCCACCAGGGCCAAACTAAACGGAAGGTCGGGAAGCCGTCAACGAGAACGCGCCTCCTAAAAGCCGTATATTTCGGTGGTTTTCTATCTCACCTGAACAGACGCTCCCCTCTTGGGCGCTCCCAGACGCTCAGATCTCCAGGCTGTACCCGTCCAAGAGCTCGGCTCCCCTTCCAGGCTCGGGCCCCCGTCGCTCATAAGGCGGGGTCGTGTGCTCCCCCTCAAGACTCAGCCTTGGGTCGGCTCGGCCCAGAAGTGTCCTTGGGCGATGCCGAGGGCCACGGAGACCGCGAGCTCGGCCCGGAGCACGAAGGGCCCCAGACTGCAAAGAACAAAGCGCTCATCGAGGAGGCGCGCGACCTCGCTCGGACTGAGCCCCCCCTCGGGGCCAATGAGAAGTGAGACGCTCTCGCCGTTACGTTCACGGAGCGCCGCAAGCAGGGGAACTGATCTGTCCCCCGGCACGCAGGCCAGTCTTCGCCCGGGTGCACTCGCAAGGGCTTGCTCAAAGGAGATGGGGCCAATCACCTCGGGCAGCGTCCCGCGACCCGATTGGCGCGCGGTTTCGATCATCACTCTCTCATAACGCTCGATCTCTCGCGCCCCTGTGGGAGATTGAACCCGATCCGAAAGGACCAGCACCACCCGCTCGATCCCGAGGGCCGTGGCGTCCCGGAGCGCTTGCTCCGGCTTGTCTCCTTTGGACACACAGACCAAGAGTGTGATCGGGAGGCTCTTGGCCTCCGCCCGCAGGACCGCGTCGATCTCGACCGCGAGCAACGCTCCTTTTCCCTTGGGCAGCTCCTCGACCCGGGCGCGGGCGAGCTCAGCTCGTCTTGGATCGAAGAGCTCGAGCACATCGCCCACCGCGACTCGGTGTACGCGGAGCGCATAGTGAGAGGCCCCCGCGTCAAGCTCATAGTGCCCCGCGTGGAGACCGCCTACGGGAATACGAAGCACCCGGACGCGCTCGAGTGCGTCCTCAGGCGCCGCGGTCCCGAGCGTGACGTCACTCCGCGCGTGGACCATAACCGACGTAGCGAGCAGCGGACTTCACACTCACGATGCAATCCTTCCTGCTCGCGGGAGGCGGCGGCGATTGATTCTCGGACAGTATGAGCGCCGTCAGCCGTCCCCCATACACACAAGCAGTGTCGAGACCCGTCGCGTGCGTCTCGAGCTGAAGCCCGGCTTGGGCGTTGTGCCCGAAGACCACGTGAGGAAGGTCCGAGTACGACTTCGCCCAACTCACCGCGGAGAAGCGATCGCTCGGAGCCCCTCGCCCGGTGAGGGAGCGGATATGGAGCAGGGACCAAGCCTGCTGCTCCTCGAAGGGAACCCCCGGCACAACGCCCGCATGGACCACTCGTACATTATGAGAAGGAAATTCCAAGCTGAGCGGCATAGCGTCCAGCTGAGCCCACTCCTCGTCGCCGAGCTCACGAAGCAGAGCCTCGTGAGAGCTGCCGAGACGCGGCCCCCGCTCTCCGCTTTTTCTGGCTTGATGGGCGAGCAGTAGGCGGTGCTCATGGTTGCCTCGCACCGCGAGCGCAGAGACCTCTCGGGCAATCCGCAGAACCCCGCGGGTATCCGGGCCGCGAGCGACCAAATCGCCGACAAAGACCACCTGATCGCCCTCGGTAGGTCCTATTTCGCCCAAGAGGCTGCCGAGTTCATGGGCGCAGCCGTGCACGTCGCCGATCCAGATCGTCCGAACCACGGGACGAAGCTAACCCCGAGCCAAGACATGATGCCAGATCTTGCCGAGGGAAGGTCAGAGGATTACCGTCGCACAAGAAGTCGGGCGAGTACGCCCCTCCCTCCGAACGCGGGGGAAAGTTCAGGAGATACGAATGAGAAAGACCAGGTTGTTCCCTCAGTCATTGGCCCTCGTGGGCATCGCCTTGAGCCTCGTCGCCTGTGGTCGCGACGAAGTCAAATACGAGCCCGTCAAGCCGGTGGCGGGGGTGAGCGTCTCTCTCCCCTCCGTTCCTTCGATTCCGGACAAGCCGATCAAGGACGGTGATGCGTACACGGTGTGGGGAGCGAGCTACTCCCTCAGAAACCGCGTGCACACCAAAGAGGTCGCCGATACCAAGATCACGCTCGTCGGTTACATCATCAAGACGAACCTCGAGGACGCCCCCGCCTGCGCCGTTCACAAAGCTGGCAAGGCAGATCCGGAAGGCTGTCGCGCTCCCATCCCCACGTTCTGGGTCGGTGAGACGAAGGATGCCGAAGAGAAGGACTCCATCAAGGTCATGGGCTTCGCGTCGAACTACGCGCAGATCTACGACGCCATCAAGGAGTTCGATTCGGGGAAAAAGAAGGAGCCGGGTGAGGCCGAGTACAACGATCAGGTCTGGGGCGTTCCGATCCCGAATCCGCTTCCGGCCAAGGGCGCGAAGGTCAAGGTCACCGGAACCTATAGCGTGAACTTCACGATGTCCTCGGGTGGCCAGGAAGCCGATCCGATTATGGGCATCCTGACCTACGGGGGCATCGAATATCTCGAGAAGGCTCCCGAACTCGCAACCCTCCCGGGCGTCAAGCGTAAGCCCCCGAAAGACTGATACCGAAAGGGCTCATTCTTTCTGATTGCCGCTCGTGGCAAGAAAAATCCCGTCTCCAAAAGCCCGGACCATGGTCCGGGCTTTCCTTTTCGTAGCGGAGCTCGCGCTATTGCTCCCGCTCTCGCTTGCTTGCCATCAGCTCCCCGAAGGACGCACAGCGATCGAGAGCGTCACCATCAGTGGCACCTCCGGACGCGAAGAGAAGGAAATCCGCGATGGCCTCGCGACTCGAGAGCCAGCGCGCCTGTTCGGCGCGCTCCCGACCGGGTTCGTCTACGACTATGAGCTGTTTGATGAAGCGACGCTCGAGCGCGATCTCGCACGCGTCGAGCGTCAGCTGCGCAGGCGGGGCTACTATGAGGCGAAGGTCCGCGCAGCGCGTGTAATTGTCGAGAGCGAAGACCGGGTCAAAGTCGAGATTGAGATCGACAAAGGGCCGCTGGTGCTCGTACGAAAGGTGGAAACCAATGGCCTCTCGGGCTTGCCTTTTGAAGCGGCTGCGCGGGCCCTCGAAGTCAACCCGCTCCGCTCAGGCGATCCTTTCGACGAAGACGTCTATGAGAAGGCCGAGTCGGACGTCTCGAATGCGCTCGCTGATTACGGCTACGCGTATGTGAGGACTCAAGGCACAGCCAAGGTCGATCTTGCAGAGCACGCAGCGATCGTCACGCTCACGGTGAACCCCGGACCCAGAGCGGTCTACGGCGACGTCAAGCTCGAAGGCTTAACGGAGTTGCCTGAGGGACCGATCCGGAGGACCCTCGGACTCCGCCGCGGAGCGCGCTACTCACGGCACGATCTCGAACAAGCGCGCGCAGCTCTCTTTGACCTCGGTGTGTTTTCGAAGGTGGAGGTCATCCCGGATCTGAAAGATCCCGGCGTGACAGAGATCCCGATCTCCGTCCGCGTCACCGAGGCACCCCTCCGCAGCGTCACAGCAGGCGTGGGAGCGACGCTCGACGTGCTGCGCCTCGGCGTAAACGGGCGTCTCGGCTGGACCCACAGAAACTTCCTCGGCGGCCTCCGGGAACTCAGCGTGTCGACAAGGCCCGGCCTGACCTTCTTCCCAACCCGCATCACGAACTGGGAGAACTGGAACGCGCCTACCACTGTTTTCGCCGAAAATGCTCTGCTCATCAGCCTCGAGCAACCCTCGTTCCTCGAAGGGCGCACCCGAGGCTTCATCGACAGCGGCTACAACGTCTATCCCCTGCTCTATCCGCTCGCCGACAGCAGCTCACCCGAAAGCGAGCGTGTCATTGGGTATAACGAGCTCACGTTTTCGCTCGGAGTGCGCCGCACATTCTTCGATCGGCTGATGCCGACCTCCTTGTCCATGAACTGGCGGTCCAACTTTCCTTTCACGTACCAGGGACGCCTCTCCGATATCTGTGACTCGGACGACCCAGGAGACCACTGCGGGCTCGATGACGTCTTGGTGGCCTACCCCGAACTCCTCACAGATCTCGATCTTCGGGACGACCCGATATCGCCGACCAAAGGGCTCTTTCTCTCCAATAGCCTCCAAGTCGCAATCCCGGCTCTTGGCGGTCAGCTGGAGGACATCCGCATCCGCCCTGAAGCTCGATTTTTTGTGCCGCTCGACTACGGGAGGCGCCTCATCCTTGCCTCACGCGCGACCGTCGGCTTCGTCTTCCCCCAAAACTACGGAACAGCCCTGCAGGGTGCGGTCGCCGATCCAACGAGCGTCGACGTCGTGCGGGACCAGCATCGCCTCCTCTTTCGCGCTTTCTACTCCGGCGGCCCCCAGTCCAATCGCGGCTATCCTTATCAACGCATTGGCCCCCAAGGGCCCATTGGATTTCTCTTGCCCGAAGACCAGCGGTGTACCGGAGCTCTCGACGCGCAGCCCACCGAGTGCCTCCGTCCGCTCGGTGGCTTCAGCTTATGGGAGGCGTCTGTCGAGCTCCGGTACCGGATAGCGGGACCCTGGGGCGCGGTTCTTTTTGTGGACGCGTCGAACGTCACCGAGGAGCTCTTCACTTTTGACTTCATGGCTCCCCACATCTCCGTCGGCCCCGGACTTCGTTACCAATCCCCGGTCGGCCCGATCCGCGTCGACTTGGGCATGCGGGTCCCCGGACTGCAAAGACTCGGCGACACCGATAGTGACTTCCCCGATATCTCGGAAATAGCCCCTTATAACAGCCCGAATTGGTACGAGGGTCTGGTCCTTCACGTCCTGATCGGCGAGGCCTATTGAGCCTGATAGGGCCCGCGAGCGAGTTTCACAGCTCCTTCGCTCCCGCGCGGGCCCGCCGCGTCTGGCGCTTCGGCACGCGCGGAGCGAGCGGTTTGCAAGTCAGCGGAGCTCGATAGCGAAACGTCGACACTCTTGGCAAAGTAGGGCCATGAGCGCTGCCGAGCCCAAGCCTCCGCGGCGGCGACGAAGGATCATCTCCGGGATCGCCCTCTCGCTCTTTGGCACGGTCGTCTTCCTGCTCGGAACTGTGCTCGCGACAGTCTTACACCTCGGACTGCCCGTCGCTCGCGAGGCAGAGCGCGGCCTCATTGTCGCGCTCTTGAACAGCACCTTTCGAGGCACCTTCGCTATCCAAAACCTCTCGCGCCTCGACGCGTTCGGCCTCGCTGCAGAAGAGATCAAGATCACCGATCCGGAGGGGCGCACGGTCATCGCCGCCGAGCGCCTCACCGTCGACTTTGATTTGCTCGGCGCCACGATCCGAGCGCTGCGCTTCTTCGAAAAGCTCAGCATTGTGGTCGACGCCGTGCGCATCGACGGAGGCCAGGTTCACCTTTCACCCGCGAAGGGCGCCGGCGAAGATCCGATCCCGTCCATCGTCGACGCCTTCGAGCCACGCAGTCCAAGCACCGAGCCTTCCGAAGAATCCGGTCGCAGCATTCGCGTCTGGTTTCCGGATGTCCGTTTGTTTCGCATCACAGGCAGCTCCGAGCTCCCGAGCGTGCCGGAAGGAACGTTTGAGATCGCGAGAGCAGAGGGAAGACTCCTCGTCACCGATGTGGGCGTAGCGATTGATTTGCCCGAGGTGCAGGGTGAAGTGCGGGAGGTCTTGGATGAACCTCTCGAGCTGTTCGGAAAGGCCAGCTTTCGGATCCCCGGAGAAATCACAGCCGATCTCGACCTGAGCTCCGGAGAGATTCAGGGCCACGAGCTCATCAGCTATCAAGACGGCAGGGTCCAAGCAGACGGCATCTTCGCTGATACTCCCGGCGAGGCGATTCGTCGCCTGCTCCCGGAGTGGCCCATCGACGGAGAGATCGCAGTCTATCATCACATCGAAGGCACCCTGCCCCGCCTCGACGTCCGGGCCACGATTCAGTCGGGGGCTGCGAGTTTCCAAGCCCAGGGCCGCCTCCGCGTCTCACCTGAGGTCGAAGCTGACTTCGACTTGGACGCAGACAGCGTGAACTTGCGTCTGCTGCGCGAAGACTGGCCCGAGAGCCATCTCGGCTTACGTTCGAGCGTCGAGCTTTGGGGCCAAGAAGGACGCATCGCCGTCGACTGGAACGCTACCCTTCTGCCAGGCGAGATCGCGGGGCAGAAGACGCCGGCAATCGACGCCGCCGGCAGCGTCGACGAACGAGGGGTACGCGGAACCTTCGTTCTGCATGAGCGGGCCATCCCCGTGAACATCTCCTTCTCTAAAGAACACGCGGACGGCGATGCTGTCGACTTCGACCTCAGGCTCAAGAGAACAATCTTGGCCCAATCCCCGCGCATCCAAGCGTTGGCGCCGATCTTCGGAACCATTGAAGGCACGGTTTCGGGCACCATCACATCCGACCGCGTCCTGCTCCGCCCGGCGCTCGCCGGTAGCTCCCTCGGCATCGGTCAGTTCAAGCTCGAAAATCAAAATTTACGCGGCGCCGTCGAGTTTGTTCCCTCAGAGCCCGAAAACGCCCAGCTCAATCTGAAGCTCACAGCGGACACCTTCATCGCGGAGCAGCTCAAGTTTCAGAAGCTCTCCCTCGCCGTGATTGGACCGGTGCTCGAACCGGAAGCCACCCTCACGGCGGTCACCGCGCGCGGCCTCTCGCTCGAGACCAAGACGAGGACGCGCACAGACCGCGTCGAGCTCTCGAACCTCCATGCCACGGTGCGAGGCGACGGTCCTCCAATCCTCTTGCGGCTCGACCACGGCGCCTACGACGATTCGCACATGGAACTCCGGGGCCTCGAAATAGAGAGCACCGGGCGCCTCTCGGCCGATCTGCGCTCGGCAGGGCACAAGACTGAGCTCCGCGTCGACGCCGAAAACCTCGACCTCGCGCGCATCGCCCGCGTGCTGGAGCTTCCGATCGACACGCTTTCGGGCAAAGTCTCCATGAACGCCGACCTGAAGCTCGACCAGAAATCGGAGGGAACTCTCTCCCTCAAGGTTGAACAGGGAGCCGCCCGTGGAATCACTGGAGTTGCGCTCTCCCTCGACAGCCGTTTCGACGCTGGACGCTTCGTTGGAACGGCGAACGGAAGCGTTGACGGGGTCGGGCAGGGGAATTTCGCTTGGGATCTCGAACTCGCCGGCTCTCCTCATTCGCTGAGTGCTCTCTCTGACGCGCGTGGGGTCGCCTCGGCCGAGCTCAGCGGGCTTGAGCTCGCCACCTTGCGTGCGCTCATTCCGCTCGACCCTTCCCTGCCGAAAACTTACGGCCGCGCCCGCGGTACCTTGAAGCTCGAGCGCCCCGACCCAAGCGCCCTCCCCGTCGCTCGCGCCACTCTCGAAACCGAAGGGCTTGCTCTCGAGCTGTCCGACGGCACACGCATCGATCGCACCGAGCTCGCCCTCTACGCAGACCTCGAGCCCAACCGAAAGCGGCTCTCCGTCGCCGCCCACGGCTCCGATCTGCTCGGAGCGCTCGGCACCGTGAGCATGGAGCTCGGCCTACCGCTTGATGAATGGGCAGAAAAGATGCCGAGCGGCGACACGCTCCTGGCTCAAGTGACCGAAGAGGCTCCCCTCGACGCCGTGTTCTCGATCCCGGCACGGGACCTCTCCGAGTTTCCTCTCCCGATCCCGGCCGCCGCCGATCTGCGCGGACGACTCACAGCGCGCGGCACCGCCCGAGGCACACTGTCCCGACCACTCTTTTCCGGCACTGTGAACGTCGACGAGCTCACCGTCCGCGAATCCGGCATCGCCAAGCCCATCGACCTCGAGACCAAGTTTCAGGCTGCCCCCGCGGCGCGCGCCCTCACGGCCCAGGTCCTCCTGATCCAAGGCCGCTCTCAAATCGCCTCCGGCACCGCTGATCTCACATTTCCATCAGGCGCTCCCGATGGTCCGAGTTGGCTCGGTCAAGCGCAGGTCATTTTCGACGGCATGCCCACCGATCTCATCGTGCCCCTCGCGGAAACGGGCATCCGCGGCTCGGTGCAAGGCTCTCTGGCGGTCGCGCGCCGCGACCTCTTGCCGGAACTCAGCTCGAGCCTCGAGATCAAGAAGATTTCCGCCCTAGGCAAGCGTGTGGGGGACGGGACCCTCGAGATGCGCACCAACGGTGCCCGCGTCGGCGCGACCCTCGAGATCGAAGACGAGTTTGGCTCCTTCGAGGCGCAAGTTGACGGATCACTCCGCGCGACGCGCGACTTCGTGGAGCTCTCCCCCGCGGAGCCGCTCATGGCCCGAGTAACAGCCAAGCGCTTCAACGCCTCGGTGCTCGCGCCGGTTTTTGAAGACGTTCTCGACGATTTCGGAGGCTCCCTGAGCGGCGAAGCGAGTCTCGAGCTTGGGGCTCCCTTGGAGGAGACTGACTCCTGGCGCGCCAAGATCACAGGCCACCTCTCTCTGACAGACGGGGAAATGACGCCGACGAGCATGCGACTCAAGTTCACGGGAGTGACCATGAACCTCAAGGCTCGCCCCGAAGGGAACTACAACCTGCTCGAGGTCACGAACCTGCGCGCCAAGGCTCGTTCGAACGAAGAGAACTTCGAAGGGCAAGGAACCCTCTACTTCAACAACCTGGACTGGGTCGGCGGGCGCATCACCTTCTCCCAGACCCAAGTGCCAGTTCTTTTCGAGGGCATCGAGCTCGCGACGCTCTCCGGAAAAGGCCAGCTCGACATGGAGAAGCAAGACGACGAACTCCACATGAAGCTCGAGATTCCTGAACTCGAGGCGGAGCTGCCAGCCATCAGCGATCGAAATCTGATCGCACTCCGCGAAAATGAGACCATCGTCGTCACGACTGGCTCACGCAACCTATTCGAGAAAGAAGCGGCCTCGGGCGACGACACCAAGATCATTCTCAGCGTTCACTTGGGGGATCGAGTGCGCGTGAAGAGTTCCTTCTTGAATCTGAAGGTGGCTGGAGATCCTGTCGTCTACATCGACGATGACCTAACGATGGACGGCAGTATCGCGCTCGTCCCCGGGGGACGCATCCATGTCATGGGCCGCGTCTTCATCATCGAACACGGCACAGTCTATTTTGACAACTCCGATATCTCGAACCCCTTGCTTGAGCTCTCCGCTACCTGGCGAGCCAGCGACGGCGTGCTCATCCGCGCCGCTTTGAGCGGTCGAGCAAAAAACCCCAGACTCGAATGGAGCAGCGACCCGCCCATGCCCGGCGGAGAAAATGCCGTGATCGCCCGGGTCCTCGGCGGAGGCTCTCAAGGCAACGCCTCCAACACGGGGCTCGCCTACGGCGCCGCCGCCGTCAACGAACTGCTCGGTCAAAGCGGAGTCCGTGGCGTCGAGTTCAGCGCTCAAACAGAGACCTCCCAACAAGGCCAGATCGCTCGACTGTCCGAGCGTTCCCGCGACTCTTATTCGGCGGCAGTCCAAATCAGCGAGAACGTCTGGTTCGAGGGAAAGTACACCCAAGACCGGGCCGGGCCCGGCACCACCCCCCGTAGCGGATTCAGCGGAACCATCGACTGGCGATTCTCGCCCCAATGGTCAGCACGCACGGAAGTCGGCACGCTCGGCGTCGGCTTAGATATGCTCTGGCAATACCGCTATTAGGGCGGCGCCTCGTCGCCCCTCCCTCTCGGGCTAGGCGCTTCTTCGCTCAGCGACGCGCACTCACAGCGGCTATCTGTACCTTGAGCTCGAACGCAGTATCGGACCAATACTTGTCGATCGCGCGAGCCAGGTAATCGCGCGCCTCGTCTGGCAACGACGTACGCCCGAGCCACGCGGCCACCAGAGGCAAAATCAGAAGTCTCACGGCAGGGTCTTCCACGAACGCCCGCCCACTCTCAAAAGGGATCTGTTCCTCTCGGATATCGATCCCGATATCCGAAAGCCCTGCGCTCTTCAGCTCTTCCATGAGCTGATGGGGAGTACCGCGGTGCAAAGGAACCGACTCGAAGGCAGCCTCGATCTCGGCGTCGTCGTGTTTGAGCGCGTACTCGGCGAGCAGATCGAGAACCTCCTGAAAGGACTCTCCGAAAGGCAGCGAAATCAGCGCCTGGCCCCCCGGATAGAGCAGCCTGGCCATCTCGGCAAACAGCGCGATGCGCCCCTTGGCGTTTCGGGTCGGGTGGAAGCTAAGTGCGTGAGAAAATGTCTGGGGATCGAGGCCGGTTCGCGCGGGGTTGCCGAGCATGTAGCGCATGTTCATCGAGCCAAGGCGCGAAGAGGCGATCGACAGGAAAGACTGCACACTGTCGACGCCAACGCCCGTCGTACTCGGCATATCCTCCAGCCAATGCGCGTCGGGATACCCGGTTCGACAACCAAGATGCAACACCCGCCCGGCCTCGCCCACCAAGAGCAGTGGACGCGCCGCCGCTGCGAAGAGCGAGAGGTACGACGGAACGACAAAGGCGTCGAAGAGCGCCGCGTCATCCTCGCCGAATTCTTCGCCCACGAAAGGGACCTGAGAGGCTCGATCCGATTCCACAGAACCTAAATCGCCAGTAGAATCGCTCCCGTCCCTGAGCGCAAGTCCGTGCCACTGATGCCCCCTCGCTCGCTCATCTTCGCCGTGCTCGTCGCGGTCCTGTCCTTCGTCGTGGGGATCCTGAGCTACGAGCGAGACGCGCCTTCCTCGACGTCCTCCGCCCCGGCCGCGCGTTCCCCTGGCCCTTGTAGTCCTGGCACGCTGCCCGACGCCGGCGTCTGCGTCCCTGTAGCGAGCCCTCGCGGCGGCCCCGCCTCCGCCCCTTAAGGCACAAGCTTATAGCCGAAGCCGTACACCGTCAGGATGTGCGTCGGCTGGGCGGGATCTTGCTCGAGTTTTTTGCGGAGTTTGACGATGAAGTTATCGATCGTCCTGTTGCCCGGGTTCTGTTCGAGTCCCCAGATCTTGCGCAAGATGTCCTCTCGAGAAACAGGTTGTCCTTGACGCTCGTGGAGAAGGCGGAGCAGCTCGACCTCATAAAAGGATAAGATCTCTTCGGTGCCGTTCTTCCTCCGGAGCGTCTGCGCCGAGGGGTTGATCGTGACGTCTCCGATCGTCATCGTCGGTCCTTCGTTCGGACGTTGCGCCCGGCGGAAGAGCGCGCGAATACGCGCGGTGAGCTCGCCGATGCTGAAGGGTTTCGTGACATAGTCATCGGCCCCGACGTCGAGGCCGCGGATCTTGTCGGCTTCCTGGCTCTTCGCGGTCAGCATGATGACCGGTACAGTCCCATCGACTTGCCGGATCTGTTCGCAGACCTGGTATCCGTTCTGATCGGGGAGCATCAGATCGAGCAGGACAGCGTCCGGGCGTTCTCTCCGGTGCACCGCCACGGCCTCCGCTCCCGAGGCGGCAGTAACGACTCGAAATCCCTCGAACTCGAGGGCGTCTTGGAGGCCGAGGATGATGTGAGGTTCGTCATCCACGACCAAGATGGTCTTCTTGTTCTCCACGGACGCCTCCGAGGTTACACGATCGAGGCCAGAGGAGGGAATCGGGCAAAAAAAAGAGCGGCCCCGAAGGGCCGCTCTCTCTTCTCTGGGAAGGACGAGACGCTTAGCGTCCGGTCGCTGCCTCACCCACACACGCGTAGAAAAGTAGCGTGCCGTTCTGCGGGGTCGGGGCGCTCTGGGGGAAGACGAACCGAAGCTTGCGCTTCTCGTTCGTGGGGCACTCGCTGAGGAGCTGAGCGTTGCCTTGGTTCTCGTCGATGTAGCAGTAACCAGCGCCGCCCGGAGAGCCGGAGTCTGCGCCCGGATCGTTCAAGCAATACTGACCTTCTGGAGTATCGCTCGTGAGCTGGTTGATCGAACACATCTGCATCGCCGAGCAGGGGTAAGGTCCACGCCGCTGGGACTCAGGCGTCGAGTCGAAATAGCAGTTGCCCGCCTTCTCGAGCTCGTCGAGCACCGCCTTCTGGACTTTCTCCGTCGTCGGCTGACGACCACTCAGCATGCAGTCCAGATCGGGCAAATCGCTCGACGGAGTCTTCGGGCGCGTCTCGACCACGACACAGGGAACCTCCCCGGTCACCTCGTTTGCGACGAGCGGACGCGGCAGACATTGTCCACCGAGCTTCTCGGCCAAACGATCGATGATCGCGGACACCGCTGGGGTGTACCCGTAGAAGTCTTTGTTCGAAGCGTCGGTGACCTTCGGACAAATCGAGGCAGCGATCGTGTTTTCTCCAAAAGCCCTCATGATCTCGAGGGTTCGCGTCGAGGGATAGGCCTTACCCCAGTACTGTCCACCATCCAGCGCGCCGCCCGCCTGCCTCTTGCAGAGGGGCTTATCCGCATTGGCTTCATCCGGACCGCAATCGCAGGAGTTGGTATCTGCGGCACAGGCGGCAGCATCCTTTTCAGCATTGAACGGGCCGAGGGGGAAGATGCATGAATACTGGAGATCGTTGTTCGTGATCGACAACTTGTCCGTCAGATACTCATGTCCATTGATGGGGTTCCAGGCCGGACCGTCGGTGAGAGAAATGTTCACGCGGGGGTTCGTCTTGGACGTGACGTCCGCGCGACCGGTGCGCGGCACCATGGACTCGACCATGAACGGATCCCTCGGAAGCACGGGCTTCGCGCCGCAAGCGGGGTCGCTGAACTCGTTGTCGCCCGTAGCTCGCTCCCGGCAGTACCGAGACTCGACGTGCTTTCCCGGCTCCCCCAAGATGAGATCCCAATAGGTGAACCCGAGGTCGGTCCCGTCGACGACGACGTTCTCCTTGAGCTGACGCGCCGTGAGGTACTTGAGCTTGTTCGGATCGCCCAGCGTGTCCTCAGTGGCGAGGTCTTGCCAGGGAACACCGGTGATACCAGCAAAGAAGATCAGGCCCGGGTCGCGACCCGAAACGAGATCGTTCGGCAGGAGGTCCCCGTTCGCCCCGCGCACCTGAGACTGCGAGAGACCGTCAACATACCGCGAGATCGGGTAGAGGAGATCGAAGCCGAATCGGCGCTGGTTGTCGAAACAACGCAGGTTGCCTCGGTCCTGATCGACATCCAGTCGGGGACCCGAAGCGCATTTCGCGAACTGCGCATCGCATCCGGGATTCGCGCTCGTTTCGCGGCAAGTCTGACAACAAAGGTCGTTCGGGTTTTCCGCACAGATGTCCGTCGCCGCATAGGCCCGGTCGCTCGTGTTGCCGACCAAATGGCCGAACTCGGCGAAGGCGTAATACTTCCCGCCGTCCATCGCGGAGCAATCGTTTTCGTCCGTCAGGACAACGATCGCCACGAGGCTGTCAGGACGCAGGAACGACCTGCGTAGCTCGAGAAGCTCCGTGTCCACGGGCCCACGCACAGAGCGGCGGCCCTGAGCGTCCAGGCTCATCGTAGACGGGGGTTCAGGATCGACCAAGAAGCGATACCAGGCTTCGTTCGTCGCCTCGAGACCGCAGCCAATCTCGCCTGCCGCTCCCACGTAGTCCGCAAAGTTCGTACCGAGGGTAGCTGCTTGATCCGCCGAGCCACCTCCCCACTCAAGGAACGCGGGCTTTCCAGCGACGTTCGGGTCTTCGGGTCGAACCAAGGAGATCGGTCGGCCGCGATCGTTTTTCTGCGGAGCGTTCGGAGCGTCACACACCGTGCCGCCGTGGCTTCCCAGCGACGAGGTGACCACAGCGATGTGAATGTTGTTGATCGGCTGGAACTCGAGAGAGAGATCCGAGCGCGGACAGTTCACTTCGTTGCCTGCTCGCACTCCGGGGACGCTCTCGACGACGTTGCCATCTCCGTCCTTCTGTACGCAGTTCGGCGTGACCAAGCGATTCAACATCGCCGGCACGGCCTGCTTCATCACCTGCTGCTTGTCGGCCATCGATGCAGAGTTATCGATGACGAAGAGCAGGTCGATCTTCGCGATGTTGTTGATCGGAACTTTCTTCACGATCACGTTGCTGGTGCCTGGCTTGCAGTTCGCGCAGATCGGACGCTCGAGACACCCTGCGGAGAGCGCCGCGCCGGCGCCGACCGCAAGAGCAGCAACGAGACCCGGCCTGAGAAGGCTCCGAAGACCGGCGCCCAACCAAGGGATCCGGCGAGAATGCTGACGGGGTTCAGATTTCATGGCTTGGTTCGTTTCATTGGCCCAGGAGGGCGTCGTGGAGGGTGCGGTCGGTGGCGAATCACCCGGTCCAGCGGACCGCGCGAGCTTCACCTTATTTCACCCAGAAAGCAATGGCCGTTCCAACACCAACCTGCGGATTTTCGGCCCCTGGGCGCATCTTTTTTCGGCGCACCGACAACTTAGTTTACACAATCGACAACTAAGGTTCCGATTCGAGGGGGTCTCACCCCGCCCCAGAAGGGTCCGAGGGAAGTTCAGCTTCTTCAAAATCCTCGTCAGGGATTCCCTCAGCGGGGGAGACGGCCTCGTCCTCGACAGGTTCTCCCTCCGGGAGGGTGAACCCAGCGCCGCGGAGTGCCGAGAGTTGCTTCTTCGTGACTCCAGGCAGGGCCAAAACCTCCACGTCCGACGCTCTGGCGATCGCGGTCAGGCTACCGAAATGGGAAAGAAGCAGCCGGCGGGTCTTCGGGCCGATCCCCGGGACATCGTCGAGTTCGGAGCGGAGACGCCGCTTTTTCCCGAGTCTCTCCCGCACAAAGTTCGCGAAGCGGTGCGCCTCGTCGCGCGCGCGAGCGAGCAAGAAGAGCTCAGGAGTATTGGGGCGGAGCGAAATCGGGTTTTTTTGCCCAGGGAGATAGACGCGGTCGACGAGCTTTTCTCCTGTCACTGACTCCCTCTCCTTGGCAAGTCCCGCGAGCGGCAGATCCGTCAGCCCGAGATCAGCGGCCGCTGTGACGGCCACCGCGAGCTGACCGCGTCCGCCATCGACCACAAACAGATCGGGGAGCTCGAAGGTGCTCTTCGGGGGCCCTTCGCCGCGCTCCTGGGCTGCGCGCCGTTCTTCGAGGCCACGACCAAAGCGCCGAAGGAGCACCTCGTACATCGCCTTGTAGTCGTCGCCGTCAGCGACACTCCGCACACGATAGGACTTATAGTTCTTCTTGTCGGGAAGCCCGTCCGTCAGCCGCACCACAGCGCCCACGGTTGCCTCACCTCCCAGATGAGAGATATCCGAGCACTCGATGCGCCGAGGTAGCGCGGGGAGCCGAAGTTTGGCCTGCAGCGCCGCGAGCCGCTGATCCATGTCTTCGGTCGTCCGCCGCTTCTCTCGGAAGGCATGCTCCGCATTCTCCCGCGCGAGATCGAGCAGCTGCCTTTTCGGCCCTCGCTCAGGCACAACCAGCGCCGGCCTTTTCACCCGACCCTCCGTCGTCCGCGCCCGCCGCTCGTAGAGCCACTCGACGATGCCCATCGTGGCCTCCGGCAAGACGGGGACAATGACCTCATCGGGGACAAACGCTGAACCGAGGCCGCCGTCGCCGTAATGTTCCCGGAGGAACGCGCCCACGATCTCGTCGTCGCTCACCTGAGTCCGCACATGACTCACGTTGCAGATTTCGATGACGCGTCCTTGTCGCACGTAGACCACGCTGAGCTCTACGACGTCTCCTTCTCGATGGATACCAAGGATGTCTTGGTCGATATCGCTCACGGTCACGACGCGCTGAGCTTCTCGCACCTTCGTGACAGCTTCGATTTGGTCACGATAGATCGCTGCGACCTCGAACTGCATGTTCTTCGCCGCCGCGCGCATGCGCTCTTCAAGCTCGCGCGAGAGCTCGTCGTGCCGCCCGAGCAGAAAGAGCTCGACCGCGCGCACCTGGCCCGCGTAGCGGGCTTCATCAATCTCGAAAACACAAGGTCCGAGGCAACGCTGGATTTGGTACTGGATGCAGGGGCGACTACGGCTCTTCAGTTCCCGATCGGAGCACGTGCGAAGCTGGAAGTGCTTCTCCACTAAATGGAGTGTGCGGCGAGCTGCGGTCGCTGAGTGGTAGGGACCGAAGTAACGAGCCCCGTCCGGAGCGGGTCGACGCACAAGCTCGAGCCTCGGCCAAGCCGCCTTCTTGTTGAGCCGAAGCGTGAGGTATTCTTTGTCGTCGCGCAGACGAACATTGAGGCGGGGGGCATGTTCCTTGATCAGGCTGTTCTCAAGGATCAGAGCCTCTTTTTCGGTCTCGGTGACGAAGGTCTCGATATCGCCGAGGAGCTTCGGCAAAAGGGGAATGAAGGCTCGACCGTCGGAGCCCCCTTCCTGGAAGTAGCTGCGCACACGAGCGCGCAGGCTCTTCGCCTTGCCAACGTAAAGGACCTTTCCTTCGTTGTCGTAGAAAACATAACAGCCGGGACGTGCAGGCAGGTTCTCGAGCTTCTGCTCGACATTCTCTGGCCAAACCGACTGCTTCGGCATCGATTCTGTATCAGTTTTCACGCCCGGCCTCTGGCCATTTCTGCACAGGGAGTCTCGTTTCCCATGGCCCTCGCGCGATCTCCGCCGCGTTTCTATCGAGAGCCGGTCACGGCTTAGCACGTCTCGCGAAAATCTGCGTGACTCCCGCGCTCTTCCCCGGGGGGCCGTAGAATGCGGAAAAACGGCACATCCTGCCCCTCTCCAACTTTTTCATGCGCGCTGTAGACAGCAGGCAAGAGGGCCCTTCGAGCAGGACGGAATCCCGAATAGGCACCACATCGCCTGAAGCTGCGCTATGGAGCCCGAGCCGTGCCGAAAGCTCCCAAGGCCCCGAGCCACGACAGCTCAGCGAAGCCGAGCGTACGCCGCTCGACCCTCACTGTCCTCTTTGCCGCCCTCGCCGTCGGCACCGCGCTCTCCATCCTGCTTCTGCCGCGCTCATCGACTCATGACAGATCCGAGAGTGTGGTGCCCCGCGCCCTCTTCCTCGGGGAGGAGCTTCCCCTCGATCACGGCGCAATTGACACCGCTATCGAGCGCGCGCGCAAGTTCAGCGAGAGCACGCTGACGCTCGTTCTGCCGAACCAGAAAGCCGAGATCGTCAGCCTGTCGAAGCTAGGCGCGACCATCGAGACGACTCGCCTCAGTAACTTCATCCGCGACCTCCGTGATGGAACGAGCGAACTCCGACGCAGATACCAAGCGCTCGGAAGCGACAGGCCCCTCTCGATCCCGGTGCCCCTTCGCCTCGATGCCGGACTCGCATTGGGTGTCCTCCTCGGGCTCAAAGACACCCTAGACCAGCCTCCGGAAGACGCGCGCATCGACCTCAGCGAGAAGCGCGTGCGGAGTGACATCGAAGGGCGTGCCCTCGACGTCGACAAGACGCTCGAGCGCATCGACCATGCGCTCGCGCGTGGAGAGCTGCGCGCGGAGGTCGCCTTCGTGACGCGGCCCGCCGCACAGAGAAAAGAGAATTTGTCAGACGTTCGCTTCGAGAATGTCCTCGGCCATTTCGAGACCAAGTACAGCCGCTCCAAGGCCGCGGAGGCGCGCACCTATAACCTGCGTCGTGCAGCGCTTTCGCTCGATGGAACCGTGCTCCTTCCTGGGCAAGTCTTTGACTTCAATCGCGTGGTCGGACCGCGCGATGAAGCTCATGGCTATAAAGTCGCCACAGTGATCGCAGATGGTGAACTCGCCGACGGCATTGGCGGAGGCACCTGCCAAATTTCTGGAACGCTCCATGGAGCTGCGTTCTTCGCAGGTCTCGAAGTCGTCGAGCGTTATCCTCACACGCGACCGAGCTCCTATATCAAGATGGGTCTCGATGCGACGGTGGTCTATCCTACGATCAACTTTCGTCTGAGAAACCCGTTCGCCTTCCCGGTCGTACTGCACATGAGTGTCAAGGATGGTGTAGTGCGCGCGGAAGTGCTCGGCCCGAAGGTCGATCAAATCGTCACGATGATTCGGCGCATTGACGAGGCCCTTCCCTACGATGAGGTCGAGCGGCCCCTCGCCGAACTCCCGAAAGGACAGAGAGTCCTGCTCCAGCGTGGCGTGCCCGGTTTTCGCCTGCATCGCTACCGCGTCGCCAGGCGCGGCAATCAAACCGTCCGGGAGAAGTGGCGCGATATCTATCCCCCCACAACCCAGATCGTCGGTCTTGGCACAGGCGACGCGTCCGCGAAAGGGAATCGAAAGAGCGACTCAACCCCGGAGTATCTGGCCGACGAACTCCTCATCCTCACGCTCAGGCGTTCGAGTGAATCCGATCCGGGATCGTTTGCCGAAAATCGCGAAGCGGGGCAGTTCGGAGAGCCTGGCTGGTCGGCCCGTCGAGGGATGCCCTTCTGGGGTGAAATCGTCAGAAACTGAAAGGCACTCCTCGTTCGGCCCGCGAGTCAAAGGATCTCCCGTTCTGCACCGGACGTGCAACGTGTTGGATTCTTTATATAATTTCTGTCGACGAATGTGATCGAAAAGAGCTCGTCCATCAGGGGTTGACGTCAGGGGTCTTGAGCGAGACCCCATTTGAAAGTCCACCTCGGAACCGACGATGAAGTCACGTACCTCAAACGCTCACGCCCTCGACCTCGAACCCGTCCCCAGCACGCGGATGCCTGCTTCCGGGATCATCCCGAAATCTCGGGAGGCAACTGACGCCGCGATCGCTCGAGTCCACGCGCTCGTCGAAGCTGCAGGCCGTTGTTTCGCAGCTCGCGGCATCGGCGCCACCACCTTAGCCGACATCGCGCATGGCTTGGGACTGCGAAAGAGCATCGTTCATTATTACTTTGCAAGCAAAGACCAATTGCTTCTCAGCGTTCAATCGCACGCCGCTGAGAAGTACCTCGATGCGGTGAGGACGGCTGGGGAAACCGCTGGACCCACGGTCAAGGAGTTGCTCACCACCCTTTGGGACGCGCTCCGAGGCCACCCCTCACTCGCCGAGCTGAATGTCGAGCTCATCGCAGAGGCGCGCCGCCGTCCCGACCTCAAGAAGCTCGTGTCGTCCGTGGAGGGCCAGATTCGGGAAGAGCTGCGAGCAGCCCTCGAGGCCCGTTCCGTTCGCAAGGACCAGTCCGAGTGCCTCGCAGGCCTCATTCTCTCCACATTCCGAGGCCTCTCCCTCGCAGCAACACTCGAGGGTGGCCCCGGGAGCGAACAGAAGGCATACGAGTGCTTCACTCGCCTCGCTCAGATCCCAAGCACTCTGGAAGCTCTCGAGCAGACATCCGTCGCGTCCTAAAAAAGGCATTTCGGCTCTCGGTGGCCCGCATGTTTTCCCTCTGGGGGGATGGGAAGCGTGCGGGCGCCGTTTTTTTGTGCGAAGCGCAAATGAGTCCCGCCGAGCGGCACCTCGGCGCATCTACGCCCGAGATGCGCTATAGGGAGCCGACTCGACAGATGCCGGGCTTCGACGACCTCCTCGGGCAAGACGCCGCCAAGACGACGCTCGAGCGAGCGTTCAGCTCGGGCAAGATCCACCACGCCTATCGCTTCGAAGGGCCGCCGGGAGTCGGCAAGACCTTCGCCGCGCGCCTCCTGGCCCGCGCTCTCGTCTGCGAACGCGGAATCGGCTGCGGCACCTGCAGCTCCTGCACGCGAGCCATGTCGCTGGCAGCCGAAGGGCCCGAGATCCCGGGACACCCTGACGTGATCATGGTCGGGCGGGGACTTTATCCCGCTTCGCTCATTGGCAGCCAGGAGTCGACAGGGATTAGCGTCGATCAGATCCGCAAGATCGTCCTTCCGCGCATGGGTTACGGCCCCCACGAGGGGCGCGCGCTCGTCGTCATCATTCTGGACGCCGACGAGCTGACGATCGCAGCCGCCAACTCGCTCCTCAAGACCCTCGAAGAGCCACCACAAAATACTCACTTCATCCTCGTCACAAGCCGCCCAAAGCGCCTGATCGACACGATCGCGTCCCGTACGATCCGGGTTCGTTTCGCTCCGCTACCGAAAGCCGCGCTCGGGGCCCTCCTTCGCGCCGAAGGTCTATCTCCCGAGGACGATCTGCTCGAACGAGCTCAAGGGAGCCTCGATCGCGCTCGTCTGCTCGGGAGCGAGGAAGAGCGCGCAACGTACGCGAACTTTGTCGAAGCCGTCGCGAAGGCGGTCGAAGCCCGCGATCCGAGCGGCGCCGTGCGCTTCGCCGAGTCACGTCCCGGGGAACGGGACACGCTCCTCGATCATCTCAGGTATCTTGGAACCTCTTACGCCCTCCGAGAGCGAGAGCGCGCGGAGCTGGCTCCCGAGCGACTTGGTGAGTTCGCAGAGGACCACCGCAAAGTTCTCCGAGCCACCCGGGCCATCGAGCAAAACTGCTCACCCGCGCTCGCACTCGAAGCACTCATCCTCGAACTTACCGATCGACCGCGATAGCCGCCTGGAGGGAGCGCGCGTTTTCCGAAACCCGCGCGTGAGCGGCGACGCGAGTGGCCCCTTCGAGCAACACCCCAATCACCGCGACATAGTCCACAAGAGCGCTCACGGCACGAGCCCGCTCGGCGTTCAGGCCACCGATGCCGACCAACGGAATGCCCCGAGCGCGCACGAGAGCGCTCACCCGCTCGAGCTCGAGAGGGCTCACGATCGGCTCCGGATTCTCTTTCGAGCCCGTCGCTGCGAGCGGACCGATCGCCAGGTAGTCAGCAATCACGGGGGCTGCGAGAGCGCGCTTCACGTCCGCGACGTTGTGGGTCGAGAGCCCCACGCGAAGCGAGGGGTAACGAGCGCGCACCTCCGCCACGGACAAGTCCGTCTGCCCCACGTGTACCCCATCAGCGCCCACCTCGGCCGCGAGGTCCGGCCAGTCGTTCATGTAGATCTCCGTCGACGGCGAGAGCTCCGCACGAAGGTCCATGATGAGAGCGAGACAGGACCGCGCCTCCTTCTGGCTCAGGTGTTTGGCCCGGTATTGGAGCAGGCTGGGCGAGGCCGCAAGGAGACCCCGTGCGACCTCTTCAAAGGAGAGACCTCGGGCTCGAATCTGGCCATCGTCCAAGATGGCATAAAGGCGACAGGGCACGGCCACGAGGAGGTTCGAATGGACGCGGGGTTCCGTCAACCACGCGGCTCGGAGCCCGAACTCCCTCTGCCGTTTCAGCGAAAAGAACCCTTCCCCACCGACAGCCCCATGGTAATGGGAACGGAGCACGATGCGCGCAACTTTCACCGCACGCCTCTCCTCGTCCCGAGCCGGCGCCCTCGCTCTGGCGCTCCTGTGCTCGCTGAGCGTCGGATGCCAAAAACCCGCTCCCGCGGAGCACCCCACGGAGCCCGCGGGAGAGGACGATGATCCGCCCGAGGAGCCGTCTCGCGAGAAAAAGACCTCCCCTCGCGACAAGGGGCGGGAGGAAGCGTCCGGCCGAAAGCGGCCCCTAAGCGCCGAAGCAGAGCGCGCCAAGAGAGAACGCGAGTTTGCTCGGGAACTCCTTTCGAAAGCACCGACTCCCGAAGGACAGCACGGAGTCGTCTTTGTCGTCGGTCAAAGGACCGCTGACCTGCCCTGGACCCTCGCCCTCGAGAATCGGAGCGAGGAGCCCCTTGTAATCGCGGCGGACATGGGTCTGCTCGAACTCACGCTGACCCCTTCCGCCGCGCCTGCTCCCACCGAAGACGCCGCGAAGAAGCCAGGTGCGCAGCCCCCGCAGAAGCCCCAGGTCTTCGGCATCCGGCCGAAGACGCCGATCGAAGAAACGCTGGAGCTCGGTCCCGGTGAGATCATCGTAGCCACCTTCGATCCGAGGGATCGCGTTCCGGACGACCTCCTGGTCGAAGGAACGGAGGTTCAGGCCGCCTATGGCTACGCGGTCGAAACCGAGATCCGCTGGGAGCGGGGGAAACGCGTCGAACGAGTGCTGACCGAAAAGCCTCCCTTTGTGATCTCTTCTGCCCCTGACGAAGAAGGCGCCCCCCCTCGCACTGCCAAAGTGCTCATGAGCGCTCCTTTTGTGCTCGGGGAGACTTACCCTCTCTCGAAGGTCAGTGCACTTCCGCGGAGCGAAGCCTCCGAAGCGCTGGAGGCGGAGAGAGCGCGACGACGCGAGAGCCCGCTCCAGCTCACCCTCGCCGATTTGGGAGCCGCGGATAGGACCTTCTCGAAGGTACTTCAGCTGACATTGAAGAACCAAACACGGGAGCCCCTCGACATCGTCGTCAAGCGCGAGCTCTTTTCGTTTGAGGTAATTGGACCCCAAGGCGCGACGACCTGTGTGCTCGAGCCGATGAAGGTCGATCCTCTGCCGCATAACTTCACGCGCCTCACCCCCGGTTCCAGCCGCTCGCTCCCGATCCGGCTGCCCGAAGCTTGTCCGGCCGGGACCTTCGATGTCCCCGGTCAATACCGAGTCATGGCGCGCTTCGTGTCTCCCTCGAGCGGCGCAGAGTACGGAAAGTCGGGGTTTGTCGGCATCGTGCGCGCCGAAAGGCCGGCCCGTCTCACCGTCAACGCGCGCCCCGGTCAGCCCCCGATCCGTATGTTCCGCAAGGTGCGAACCGACGGACCCTCGCGAGACGAGAGCCAGAGCGAAACAGAAACGGAAAGCGCGGCGCTCGACGACACGCCGAACGATACCGAGTGATACTCACCGGGCCCAGAAGAGCCACCTTCTCGGCCCGAGAGAGCAACCTTGCCTTCCTTGATGGTCACCGCCGTGTGACGCGCAGCTCTTCAAGATCTTCTCGTGCCGTTTGGACACGAGGATCGTCCGGAGCTAGGCGCGCCGCTCGTTCGATTTCGAGAGCGGCTTCGTCGAGCTCCCCAGCGGCCGCTAGAATCAGCGCCAACGTAAGGCGCGCGCTCACTAGCTTCTCATCTGCGCGCACTGCAGCGCGTGCTGTCTCGAGGGCGTCCGGGCGCCCTTTGAGGTGTCGCCCGTAAGCAAGATTCGAGAGGTAGGTCGCCTGACGCGGCTTCAGCGTGAGGGCCCGCTCGAGGTGCGCGAGGCCCTCATCGAGTCTGCCTCGAAGCAAGAGCAGAGCTCCGAGATCGCCGTGGGCTTTGGGGAGAGAGGAATCGAGGGCGATCGCTTGGCGAAAAGACGCCTCTGCGCCATCGAGCTGTCCTTCTAAGAGACGCAGGGTTCCTAGCGCGCTCCAGCGTTCGGCGCTCTTCGGATCGAGCTCGACCGCGCGACTGAACCATCTCCGCGCCTCTGCTGTCTTCCCCTCCGCAAGGCTCGCGACGCCCAGAGCGCCCGCCACTTCAGGATCGCTCGGGTGACGCTGGCTGAGTAGGGTCAAAAGGGTTCGCGCCTCCTCGGAGCGTCCGAGCGAAAGCCAGGTCCGGACCAGCTCAAGAAGAACGACGTCTTCGTCCGGGCTGAGCTCGCGCGCCCGCTCAAAGGCAGCGAGCGAAGCTCGGCTGCCCTCACCTCCCTCGCCAAAGGCTAGAGACTCCTGCGCCCGCTTGAGGCGCCCCGAGAGAACCCAAGCCTCAAACCGGCTCGGCTCCGCTTCGATCAGAGCCTCGAGCTCCTCTCGGAGTCCGCTCGGCCTGCCATTCTTGAGAAGGGTCTCCGCCTCGCCGCACCTTTCGCAATAGGCGCTCCCGTCGGCGCACAGAGGAGCGTCGAGGAGCCCTTGCCGAGCCTTCTGTTCTCCGGGGAGCCTCTCGCCTTGCTGCTTCGGCTCCCCAATGGCCGGAACCTGCCGCGGCGGAACCTCCGCCGGCCTCTGCTCAAAGCACCCAGAAAGAAGCAGCGCGAGGAGGACGAGACCCGATTTCACGCGGCGCTCAGCTCGACGCGACCGTGGACCTTCCCGTCGAAGCGGAGAAGCACGGGTTCTTCCGAGATGACGGTCTTGAGCACCACCGGGCGCTTCCAGACCCGCGCCAAAGCTTCGAGTACCCTTTCCGCATAGTCGAGCCTGAGGTCGATGCCCGTATGTTGGTGCTCGATGAAGAGCTCCCCCCGGTTCTCGTAGTTGCCGTGGGTGACGCGCACGACGGGGTTCCCCCCGTTGGTGAGCTGGGACAGGAGCTTCTGTTTCACCTTTCGGAACTCGCGGCTCATGACCTCGAAGCTGCCCCTGCGCTCGGACCACTCGAAGGTAAAGAGCCCGTGCTCCATCGCAAACTCTTCGGTCAAGAACTCGTCAAGGAAGGTCACATCGTTGTAGTACTTTCGAACCTCGAAGATCCGCTTCTTGCCGAGACCGAGGCGCAAGTCCCAATGGCGGCGCTCGGCGAGATCGTCACAGGCGTCCCACTGGCGCCCAAACTGTCCTCGATCCCAGCGTTCCTCGATGTTCCGGAAAAGCTCAACGCCGAGTTTATAGGGGTTCAGCTGGCGACCGTTCGTCGCCATCACCCCCGCGTTGTTGTCCGCGTAATCGACGATTTCGCTGAAATCGAGGACATGTTCGGTCATCAACTTCGAGTGATGATAGCTGGCCCAACCCTCATTCATGATCTTGGTCTGGGCTTGCGGAGCGAAGTAATAGGCCTCATCGCGAATGATCGTTAGAATTGCCCGCTCCCATTTTTCGAGAGGGGCGTGCTCGATCAAGAAGAGCAAGATGTCTTGTTCGGGTTGCTCCGGGAAGCTCACCTTTCGCGCCAGACGCTCATCGAGGATTCGCTTCTTCTCGGCTTCGATGTAAGGAGCTGGATTGATGTACTCCTCCATGTAGTCCTTGGCGCGAATGCGCGGGACCGTCACATCGAAAGGAATGTCCTCCTCGACCGGGTCCGAGCGCTTGCGCACGATGAAGGGGGACTGGGGATCGATCAGGTTCTCGAGACTCAAGCAGGTGTCGACGAAGGACTCGATCGGCTCGATGCCATGACGGGCGATCAAGCGACGCACGACCGAGCCGTGGTTCGCCATCTTGTCGATCCAGCGACGATTCGGGTCGTAAGGCCCGCTCGGCGGCTCGAGCGGAACCATTTTTCCGGAGGCGTCGAGATCCGTCGAACGGAACATGTAGTTGTTCTTGAAGAAGTCGACGTGGCCATAGACGTGGCACATGACGAGCTTCTGGTCCGTGAGGCTATTGCCCTCGAGGAGATAGGCGATCGCCGGGTTGGTGTTGATCACCATCTCGTAGATCTTCGAAAGGCCATACTCGTAGCTCTTAGACAGGCGCTCGTATTCCATTCCGAAACGCCAGTGGGGATAACGAGTCGGGAAACCTCCGTACGCTGCGACCTCGTTGAGCCGATCGTAGGAGAGGATCTCGAAGATCGTGGGGAAGAAGTCGAGGCCCTGATCCCGAGCGATCTCCTCGATGCGCTTTTGTTCGCGCAGGAGGTAGAGCGGGAGGCTCGAGTCTTTGAATCCTGACGGCATGATCTCCTTAGTGGCCCTTCCCTAGAAATTCTTTGATGCTGCCGACGATAGCTTCGCGGTCCTGGATCTCGCTCAAGACAAGTTTCGGCTCCGACGGCAAATTTTCCCGAAGATCTTTGATGAACTGGCCCGAACCATAGGGGCTGTGCACCTGCCCGTAGGCGAACATATTCGACACGGGCAGGAGCGAATTTTTCAGAAGCTCGATACAGAGACGCGTATCGTCCGTCGACCAGTTGTCGCCGTCGGAGAAGTGGAACGGATAGATATTCCACTCCGCGGCCGGGTAGTCTCTTGTGATGATCTCGTCGGCCAAGCGATAGGCGCTCGAGATCATGGTTCCGCCGGATTCACGGGTCTTGAAGAAGGTATCCCGATCGACCTCGCGAGCGACGGCGTCATGGATGATGTAACGGCTCTCGATGCCGTCGTATTGTCGGCGGAGCCAGGTATCGATCCAGAAGCTCTCGATGCGCACGATCTCCTTCTGCTCGTCGCCCATCGATCCCGAAACATCCATCATGTAAATGATCACGGCGTTAGCGGCGCGCTCTTCTTCGGAGCGAAAGGAGCGGAACCGTTTGTCGTCGGCCTGGGGGACAATGATCGGCGACTTCGGGTCGTAGGTCCCCGCAGCGATACTTCGGCGCAGAGCTTCGCGGTAGGTGCGCTTGAAGCTCTTCAAAGACTCAGGACCCACTCGGCGAATGCCCGTGTAGCGGTCCTTGCGACTGAGGATCCGAGACTTGCCCTTGTCTTCGATGGCGGGAAGCTGAAGCTCTTGACCGAGAATGTCAGCGAGTTCTTCGAGAGTGAGATCGACTTCGATGACGTGGTCGCCCTCACCTTCGCCTGCCTGGCCCTGACCGGACTCCTCCCCGTCCCCAAGGGTATCCCCGGGCTGCCCCGGTCCTTGGCCGACGCCGCCTTGATTTTTGCTCCCGAAGGTGAACCTCGGAACGTCGATCTGAGGGATAGGGATCGAGACCAGGTCCTTCCCCTGTTTCCCGATGAGCTCACCGTGCGAGATGTACTGGCGCAGTCCCTGGCGAATACGCCCTCGCACAATGTCTCGAAATCTGGAGTGGTCGCGATCGATCTTGAGGGTCACGCTGCGTCCTGCCCTTCGCTTTTCTTGGTTTCCGTGACTAGCATACCCGATATGAAAGCTTCCGCCTTTGAGCGCGACGGAACAAGCTCCCCCCGGGAGCGGCCGGGCATTGTGCTGACCTCGCTCGGCCCTGACCGGCCCGGTCTCGTGAACCGGCTGGCTGCTTTCGTTAAACGTTACGATGGAAACATCGAGGATACTCGGATGGCAAAGCTCGGCGGGGAATTCGCCGTGCTCATGCTGGTGAGCGGGCCCGCGGCGCGGCTCGACGCCCTCCTCGAGCACCTCTCGGAAGCAGAAGCGGAGACGGGGCTTTCTTGTTTTGCAAAGCGCACCCAAGGAACCGCGGACAGTGAAGGTCGTACCATTCACCTGAAGGTGAGTTCGCTCGACCGACCGGGCATCGTCGAAGCCGTCACCGAACTCCTCGCGCGCCACTCAATCAACGTTGCTTCCCTCTCCTCGCGCCTCGTCCCGGCCCCCCTTTCTGGAGCCTCGCTCTTCGAGCTCGAGGCCGAGCTCCACGTCCCGGAGACTCTCTCGACTGATTCACTCCACGAGATGCTCGATCAGCTCTGTGAACAGGAGGATCTCGACTTCACCCTCGCCGAGGATCACGCTGAATAATGCGTCTACTCTGCGCAACACACGGGCATTGCTTCGACGGTCTCGCAAGCGCCGTCGTGTTCTCGCGCTGGAGAAAGCGCGAGTCCGACGAGATCACCTATCGCGCCTGTGGTTACGGTCCGAAGCAAGGGCGGCCCGAAGCCCCGACCGATTGCGATGCGATCGCTGTGCTCGACTACCGGTACGCCCGACTGGACCGGCTTCACTACTACTTCGACCACCATCGCACGGCGTTTTCGGAGCCGGGCTCCGAGGACCATTTCGCGATGCAGCGCGCAAAAAACCCGAGGAACTTCGTCTACGACGGCAGCATGAGCTCTTGCACGCGTCTGCTCGCCGAGCACTTGACTGACGAACCCGGCTTCGAAACGAGCGGCCTCGAGTCATTGATCCACTGGGCGGACATCGTCGACGCTGCCCGCTTCCCGAGCGCTGAAGCGGCAACCGACACACAGAGCCCCGTGCTTCGCCTTGTGAGTGTCGTCGAGCAGTTTGGAGACGACGCGTTCTTGTCGATGGCAGTACCGCTCATTGAACGGGACGGTCTTGACGCCTTCACGAGCCACTCTTGGGTCAAAGCGCGCTACGAAGCGATCGCTCCGCACCACCAGCACTACCGAACCCTGGTGCGCGCCCGAGGCCAGCTCAGAGGCGAGATCGCACACCTCGATCTGACCGCCGATTCCATCAAAGCCGTCACCAAATTCGCCATCTACGCTGAATTTTCGAGCGCGCTTTACTCGGTCATCTTGGCCAAGCTCAGCTCCGCGATCCGGATCTCGATCGGCTACAATCCCTGGAGCGGAAAGCCCCGGAGACATGACCTCGGTGCCCTCTGTGCGCGCTACGGGGGCGGAGGGCACCCCGTAGTCGGCGGGATCTCCTTCTCCCTCAGCGATCTCGAGCGAGCCCGACAGATCACAGACGAGATCCTCACAGAACTCAGCTCCGAGGAGCCTGGCTCGTGAACCGCTTCGCCCCCTTCCAGAAACCAGAAGGGAGCCGCCCGCTTATCTACGGGCACCGCGGCGCGCGAAGAGCAGCCCCCGAGAACACGATCCAAGCATTCGAGCTCGCGATGGACGAGGGCGCAGAGGGCGTGGAACTCGACGTACGCGTGACGTCGGATCGCGCACTCGTCATCCATCATGACGCAGCCTTCCGAAAGGATGACGGCCGTCTGCTCGAGCTCCGAGCGACTCCACTCGAAGAACTCCAGCGCACCTCGGAAAACGAGGGGAGACGAATTCCGACCCTTGAGGAGGTTCTCGCCTTCAGCGAGCGCCGCAACCCGCTTCTGAACGTCGAACTGAAGGCGTCGGGCTCGCTGTCTGGGTGGCTCGCACAAAAAGCCGCCGAAGCTCTTCGCGGCAGAGAGCGTGTGCTCGTCTCAAGCTTTCATGTCGGCATATTGCAGAAGTTCGGCCGCCTTCGGCCGGAGATCCCGACGGCTTACCTCTATGAGCGGCGCCTCCGCGTCCCTCTTCCTTGGATTCAGCGCTTCACCCGCGCCGGTGGCCTTCACCCCATCCAATCGCTGCTCGACGCCCAGACCATCCAACGCCTCCGCGCCCAGGGCGCCCACGTCGTGAACGTTTGGACGGTCAACGACGCCATGCGCGCCCAAGAGCTCGCCGCGCTCGGTGTCGACGGCATCATTACCGACGTGCCGGGCGAAATCCTGAGAGCACTCGGCAGCTCCGCGTCCCCCTGACGCACGCTGCCAGAACTTGAGCCCGGGTGGCGCGACGTCTCGCTGACGCACGCTGCCCGAACCTTAGTCCGAGCAGCGACTCTCAAGCTTCCGCACACCGCCGGGCGGCTCTTGCGAGAAGGAGGAACTCGGCAGCGGCGGGTTGTGCCAAACCTCTTCGTTATCGATCGTGAGATCGTAGCCAGTCTCACGGGCGCGGAACCGGACAAGCCCCGGCACCTCAGCGTCACACTCAGGCCCGCTCGGCGGGAGCGGCACATCCAACGGATCTTCGCCCGCCATAGTGGGCTTCCTCAAGACTCGCTGATAACGACTGAGCATCACTTCGTAGCTGAGGCGATCGCCTTCGAAAACCCGGGTCCCGAGATAGCGGAGCCTTTGCGCCTCCACAGGCGCTTCGTAGTCCTCGTCGCGGACTCCGAAGCGAAGCTCCTGTCGAATCCCCGGTCCCGAGTACAGGGTAGCCTCGTAGTGCCCGCTGCCGAAAAGCGGCGAGACCCAGCGAATCTCCGAGCGCTCGTGCACGATCGTGGCCGGACGTCCGCGCAGTGTCTCGACCAACGCGCTCGGAGGCAACGGGACACGAGTGAACCGCATCACATTGCAGGTACGCGCCGGACCGAAGAAAAAACTCTTCTCCTGGAGATCGAAGAGGGAGAAACGCTCGCCATCCGAGGTCAAAGTCGAGAGCGTCGCACCAAAGGGGCTAATGACGTCGAAACGGATTCGGTCAGGAGTCTCCGTGAGGTAGAGCATCCGCCCCGCGAGCCTCCGCCCATCGCCGTGAAACGATAGGCGCGCCTCGCCCGAAAGCGCTCGACTGCACTCCGACTGCTTGCGAACCCGGGAAAGAGCGTCGCTCGCCGAGTGGATTTGTCCGGCGGGAACCCGCCCACACCCCAGGACGCAGAGGAGTGGGAGGAGGCGCGTCCATGAAAGCGTCAACCGGCCGAGCCTCCACCCGAATTCTGGAGGACGTCGAGCAAGTCCCAGTCGAGGGAGACGACATCGAGACTTGCGCGCTGCGCCAAAATCCCGTGCTCCAAAAAGAGCTCCGCGAGCTCCGCTCGTCCGGTGAGCGAAACGGGAGTCGCCGTGCTCGAAGCAGCCTCTTCGCGAGCTCCGCTCAGGACTTGCCCGCTCGTGATGAGCCAACCGTGCCCGGCCGCCCCGTAGTGGTGCAGCGATCCGCGCAGCTCGAGAACCTTCTCACGGCCAACGTCTCGACCATCACGGCGAACCACGATCGCGCTCGTCATGGCGCCCCAGGCGCTCTCGACCCCGCGCAGTTGCAGCGTAGCTCTGAGATGGAGCTCGGAGCCGTGGGTACCTGCCCGGCGTACCGGCGCAATGTCTTTGGCTCCCATTCGCTCGAGAAGCAAAACGACAAGGTCACCAAGCGCGCGATGCGGCAGGCGCGCGAGCTGTTCGCTCAATGCGCGACTCTGAGCGGAGCGGTAGTTCTCAGCGGCGCGAGTGAGAGCGCGGCGCGCTTCGTCGACGCGGCGGTCGACGTACCAGCTCATGGGGCTGAGCTTCGAGCCGCTGATGCGAAAGCGCGGACCCTGCCCGCTGCGAGATGCCTTGAGATTCTCGGCGGCCGCCGCGAGCAGGAGCGATGCCGCGCTGACCTGAGATTCGCCGCGGCTACGCTTCTTGATCTGGTCGGCGAGCTGCGAAGCGGCCACGGGACCGCGCGAGCGATCGAAATCGCCGAACGCTGTCTCGAGTACCTTGACGAGATCGCGCGTGAGTTCCGTCGACGGCGCCTCCAAAGTGGCACTGCCAACTTCATCGATTCTCGCAACCAGCGCCTCCTCTGGCTCTGCGTCGGAGACAGTATAGGCCGGAAGGTCGTCGCCGCTGACGTCATCGGTCTCCTCATCCCGTCGCCCGCGACCCCGACGCCTGCGCCGACGCCGCTTCGAAGCTCGATCACCACCTTCGCCGTCGCTCGCGGCATCGGCAGACGTCTCCTCTTCCTCAGGAGCGAAGATCGGTTCGTCATCGTCCTCCTCGGGCGCGAATAGCTCGCTCGCCCCCTGGGAAAGTTCCGCGCGGTGCTTCTCTTCGTCATCCTCGGGGACGTCGATGTCCGAAAGCGGTACGTGTGCGGCGGCTTCTTCAGCTTCGACGTCGCTTGCGCCTGACTCTGCGTGTTCAGCCAAAGCCTTTTCGAGAGCAGCCGGATCGATGCACTCGAGTGGCGACTTCTTGTCGGCGAGGCCTTCGCTGACCTGCGCGTCGCTCCATTCACGAAGAGCAAACACACCCGGCTTGACCCGCTTGAGCGGGTTCTCGCGCTCCGATTTCTTGAGCAGCGAGTTCAATCGCGAGCCCATTGTCACCTCAGGGCTCTTGCCCACGTGACTCAAGAGCCCCTTTTCGATCGCGATGTCAGTGATGTCTTTATAGTGGAGAGGCTTGCCTACGAGACGCAGCACGAGAGCCGCAGCTTCGGTAAATGTCATTTTTGTTTCCTTTCAAAGCGGCAGCCCTCCGTGTCTTGGTCATCGCTGCTAGTTCCTGGAAGGCTCAGGGTTCGAGCCTCCACCGCCGGGACGAGTAGCCCCGGAGCAGCCGCCGCTTTTGTTCACTCTCTCGAGCCGCCAGCCGACGAAGTCTCGTCTGCCCGTACTCGCACGCCTTTTCTACCAAGGGGATACCTTTCAGCAAGGGTCCCGAGGCCGCCCGGACCGTGTATAATCGCCGAACCCTATGACAAAGCCCTCGGAATCCGCGGCACCCGGCGTGCCGCCGCTGTTCGTCGAGCTTTGTAAGGTCTTGCGCTCGCGAGGGGTCGTGGTGAGGGAGGAAACCTTCCAGGGGCCTTTCGATCGCGCCGGCGGCTACTGTGAGCTCAGGGGTGACCGGCTTGTCTTGCTCGACAAACGCGCCCGCCCAGCCGAACAGTTTCGCGCGCTTCTCGAGTGTATCGAGGAAATTGGACTCTCGACGCTCGGTTTGGCGGGCACCGACTTGAGCCCCGCCCTTCTCGCCCAGCTCAATCGAAGAGGTCACATGCCCTGGCCCCACTCAACCGAGGCGCCGCCCCTCGCCCGCGGTCACGTCCGACAAGACGTCTCACAAAACCTTGCGCCGTACACAACACTCGGCGTCGGCGGGCCTGCCACCGAGATTTTGGTCGTCCACGGTCGAACGTCCCTCGCCCATCAGCTGGCGCGCGCCCAGGAACTCGGGCTCGAGACCCGAGTGCTCGGTGGCGGCAGCAACTTGGTCGTCGCGGACGAAGGTGTCGACTCTTGTGTCGTCTTGATGCGGACGCGCGGGATTCGCTTCCAGGCCGAAAGTGGAAGTGTGCTGGTCGAAGTCGAGGCCGGGGAGATCTGGGATGACTTCGTTCGCCAAACCGTAGAGCGAGGATATCGGGGTCTGGAGTGTCTGTCCGGCATCCCGGGCACGGTCGGTGCCACGCCGATCCAAAACGTAGGAGCCTACGGACAAGAGGTCGCTCAGACGATCGAGAGCGTCACAGTCATGGATCCGAAGGACGGTTCACTCTCGACTCTCTCGAACGAAGACTGCAAGTTTTCCTATCGGAGCAGCATCTTCAAGGGCAAGGGGAGCGCGCTCGGTATCGTCGTCAGCGTCTCGTTTCGACTCGAAGAAAATCCGCGCCCTCTGATCGCCTTCAAGGAGCTCGAGGCGGCGCTCTCAGACGCCACGCCGCCGACCTTGGCCGATGCGCGCCGCGCCGTGCTCGCGCTCCGGCGCAAGAAGTCGATGGTCTATGATGTCAGCGATCCGAACCACCGAAGCTGTGGCTCCTTTTTCACGAACCCGATCTTGCCGGGCGCCACGTTCGAGTGCCTGCAGCGAAAGCACGCGACCATCCCGCACTTTCCCCTCCCCGACGGAACGTTCAAGGTCCCGGCAGCTTGGTTGATTGAGAGGTCCGGCCTGACGCGGGGCAAACGGCTCGGCCCTGTGGGACTCTCGGGCGCCCATACCCTCGCCATCGTGGCGCACGACGGCGCTAGGGCGAAAGACGTCGTGCGCTTCGCTCACCTCGTCCGCCGACAGGTCGAAGATACCTTCGAGGTACGCTTGCATCCGGAGCCCGAGTTTTGGGGATTTTCGGGGCTGGAGGACGGTTTGCCGGTCCTGTCCGCTGCAGACGGACCATGAGTAAAAACATATCCCCCCGGGAAACCGACGGGTGACACAGGTCGGCGACTTCCTCCGCCCAAGGTCATTTGCTATCGAGAAGGAATGCGCCGCGGCCTCGGAACTGCCCAGCTCCTCTGTGCAGCTCTCGCCGTTTTTTCCTGTGCTGAACCGGTGCGCCCGGCGCGCGCACCCTGTGTCGCTGCGTGTTTTCAGGACAAAGACCGCTGCGTGCTCGAAGCCCAGACAGGCGAGGAGATCGAACGCTGTGATCAGAGCGAAAGCCGTTGCCACGCGACCTGCTACTAAGAGGTCGTTCGTGGGTCTCCGAGCCCGCTGGGCCTGGGGCGCACTCTCGATCCTGCTCGCCTCCTGCGTGCCCTCCTACGTGCCCCCAGGTCCAGACATGCCTCATGCGCTCCTGAAGATCAGACGCCGTTACGGAGCTCCCTTCGGTCCGACGCTCCGCGAGACGTTCACAGTCAGCGGTGAGACAGCCTTTTTCCGTGAGGTTTCAGGCTATCGCGCGCTCTCCACGATGAACAACGTGGTCATGGCTCGACCGGGAACGATCACGCTCACCGCAAGCGCTGAGTTTTATCATTTGCAGCGCGAGCCTGGTTATCCGATCGGTTATTGTGGCGGACCCCGCTACGGGATGGGCTGTTATGCCCCGAGCCGGATCGTTCGCGTCACCGACGCGTTTTGTTCTCGCTCCCTCGAGCTCAAGGTGGAGAAGGACGAAATCTATCTCCTCGAGCTCGCATTTGTGAGCGAAGACGTATGTCGCCTCGTCTGTTATCGCCAGAAGCCGCTCAAAGACGGACGCTTCCAGATGCTGCCCTGCGCCGCGCCTTGAAGAGGCCTGAAGAGGCCTGAAGAGGCCCCCCAGGAGACCTTGTATAGTCAAAATCACAAGGCGTAGGCAGATGTCCTGTCTATAAATGCTTCCCCGGGATCGCAGACACGCCAGAATTTCCCTCGGAGGCGCGAAAAACGCGCATCCCACCTCGTCGCCCATCGCTCACACAGGCATCACCACTCGCACCGAAATGGGGGCTGGAGGCTCTGGATCGTTGTGGAGGAGGTCACTTCCAGTAAACAATCGAAAGATAGAGGCCGTAGCGGACTTCGCACGATTCGATGCGATCACGCTCTCGAAGGACGCGGCAGCAGAGACATGGACGAAACTATCCGCAAGCAGATCCACGGGCTCGTGGCAGCCGGGCGCATCGCCTCTACGGATCTCGTTCTGCTCCTCGCCAAAGCCCTAGAGGTCCGCTTCACCGGAACGCTTGTCGTCCAGTCGCAGAGCCTCGGTCGCTCTACGTTCGTCTTCGAGGGCGGCGCGCCGGAAGCGGTTCGGGCTCCCAGGCAAGGGCGCCTCGTCTCAGGAGAACTCGGCGATGTCCTTCCGCCCGAGCAGATCGACTTCATCCAGAAGCACGCAGCGTCCCACGGCGTCGATGAGCTGACGGCTCTCGGCCACCTGCACCTGCTCCCCGAGCTCACGCTCAAGCGCCTTCGCGAGCATTGCCTTCTCCGGGCGTTCAGCGAGCTCGTCGAAGCACCTGTGGCGCTCGACTACCGATTCATCAAGGAAAGGGAGAAGGGCGACGACTTCGTTCGCGCTCCGCTCGATCCAGTGCTCTGTTTCGCTACGGTCCTCACCAAGGCGCGCGACCTGACCACCTACAAGCAGACCATCTCCTCGATTCGCCAAGCCATTCTCAAACCGGTGGGGACCGCGATTCCTACGGAGTTGCCCGCGGCTACGCGTCAGGTACTCCTTGCTCTCCGTCGAGAACCCGTAAGCTTCGACACAATGCGTCTGCGTCGCGTCGCACCGGAAGATGCGCTCATTGCTTCGATCTGGTCGCTGCTCGCTACGGGCGGACTCCGCGCCGAGCCCAAGACGAGCGCACTGCCACCGACTGCGAGCGCCCTGCCGCCAACAGCGAGCGTCCTGCCTCCGCACTCCCAGCGCGCCCCGAGCACCCGCGTGCCCCCAGCGAGCACCGTGCGCCCCCGCGCCATCACCGAGGCCCGATCTCCGCTCTACAGCATGCCCGTTCGTACTTCTCAGGTCCCGACGCACGCACCGGGACCAAACACCGAAGCGCCAGCCTCCTCGCGCGGCGGGGAGGAAATGAGCGTCGAGTCCGCCTCCTTTGACGCGTGGACCCGGGCTGTGGCTGATCCCAGGTGTAGCGATCGCGCGCACCGCGTGGCGGAGCGCGCTGCGGCGCGTTTCCCGAAGAACCCGCGCATTTTGTTTTATCTCGGGGTACTCCAGGTCAAATGTGGACTCGGAGAAGAGGGCGAACAGACCCTGCGCCGAGTCCTCAAGCTCGACCCCGAGCACACCGAAGCCCAAAAAGAGCTCCACTCTGTGCAAAGGCAGAACGCTGCCCGCTCTCAAACGAGACCGACTGCGCTCCTCGAGCGCCTCGGCGCTCGCAAGTCGAGCTGAACGAGCCCCTCAGACGAGGAACTCGCCCTGGTCGAACTGTTCGGGGCTAATCTCGCGAATCCCCTTACGGCTCATTTCCAAGATGCGCGTCGCGACTCGGCTCACCATCTCGCGGTCGTGGGTCACGAAGACGACAGTCCCCTCGAAGGCGGCGAGCCCCTGCGTCAGAGCGCGAATCCCCTCGAGATCGAGGTGGTTGGTCGGTTCGTCAAGCAAGAGCACGTTCGATTGCGTGATCATGAGCTTCGCGAGCAGGAGCCGAACCGTCTCACCACCGGAAAGAACCTTGGTCGGCTTGAGCGGCTCGTCTTTGGTGAACAAGAGTCGTCCGAAGAGCGCCCGCAGCTGTTCCTCGTCAGCGTGCGTGTTGAACTGCCAGAGCCACTTGTGCGCCGACATGTCGCTCTTCTCGATCACCTCATGGTGGTCCTGAGGCATATAGCCGACGTGCGTCTCATAGCCCCATTCGACGCGGCCGTCGTCCGGCTTCACGTCACCGTGCAGTAGCTTGATGAGCGTGGTCTTACCGATGCCGTTCGGTCCCACGATGGCGATCTTGTCGCCGCGCATCACACTCAAGTTCCAGCGCTCACAGACCGTCACGTCACCGAAGCGCTTGGTCACCATCTCGGCGGCTACGACCTGCTTGCCCGCCGCACGCTTCTGATCGAAGCGGATGAACGGACGCTGGATGTTGGAGCGCTTCAGGTTGGCAAGTTCTCGCTTCTCGCGCTCGAGCTGACGCTCACGAGACTTGACCTGGCTTGCCCGGGAACCGGCGCGGAAGCGCTGAACGAACTCCTGGAGGTCAGAAATCTTCTTTTGCCGCGCTTCGTTCTGCAGTTCGAGAGAGCCGCGGGCTTCGGCCTTGGCCTCGACCATGTCGTCGTAGTTGCCCGGGTAGACGATGATGGTCTCGTAGTCGATGTCAGCGATCTTGGTCGCGACCGAGTTCAAGAAGTGGCGGTCGTGGCTGATGACGACCAGCGTTCCCGTATAGGACAGGAGGAAGTTCTCGAGCCAACGAATGCTCCCGATATCGAGGGCGTTGGTCGGCTCATCGAGCAGAAGTGCCTCTGGCTTTCCGAACAGAGCTTGAGCCAAAAGCACGCGCACCTTGTCGCCGCCCGTCAGGACACTCAGGGTCTCCTGGTGAACGCTCGGATCGATGCCGAGGCCTTCAAGAAGCGACGTGGCCTCCGCCTCGGCCATGTAGCCGTCCTCTTCAGCGATCACCATTTCGAGCTCGCCGAGCCGCATGCCTTCGTCGTCGGTAAGACGGTCCCCCTTGGCGAGCAGGACCTCCTTTTCGCTCAGAGCCTTCCAGAGCGGCCCGTTGCCCATGAGGACCACGTCGAGGATCTTGGTCGACTCGTATTGGTAGTGATCCTGGCGCAGGATGCCCGTCTTCTTCGGACGCTGAACGAAGCCGCTCATCGGCTCGATGTCGCCTGCGACGATCTTCATGAACGTCGACTTTCCAGCGCCGTTCGGGCCCGTGAGGCCATAGCGCTCCCCCGGATGGAACGTGGTGCTGACCCCCTGGAAAAGGACCTGGGGACCGAAATTCATCGAGACGTCTTGGACTTGGATCATGGCTCGCCAGAGTGCAGAGAAAATAGGCCTCCGATGGAGGGGCGCGGACCCTAGCAGGCGGGCGCGCCGAATCCATGCGGAGCGCGATCATTTGCGCTGCAGGGCCTTTCTCGCCCTGGGCCCGGCCTTGGGGCGCCGTCAGAGCTAGGACACATTACCTCCTAGGTCATATTTTGTCAGCGACAAGACCCCGGCTCCCGTGCACCCTGGTTCCCATGCTGACGCGCCTCACCATCCAAAACATCGGCCTCATGCGAACTGAACAAGTCGCCTTCTCTCCGGGCTTCAATGTGATCACAGGCGAGAGCGGCTCCGGGAAATCGGTGCTCTTGAGCGCACTTCGCTTCGTGCTCGGCTCGGCTCGGCTCGCCGCTCCGGTCCCCAACCCCGATCTACCCGCGCGGGTCGAAGCGCTCTTCACCGTGCGCCCGGGCAGCTTCGAAGAGTCCGTGCTCACCGCCCTCGGCAGAAGTACGAGGGGTCCGCTCGTGCTGGGCCGGGAAATCGACGAGCGCGGAAGGACTCGGGCCACCATCGATGGCGAAAAGGTTCCTCTGAAAACTCTGGCGGAAATCGGGGAATGCCTGCTCTCGAGCTCGACTCAAGGACAGAGCACTCTCCTCCGGAAACCCAAGGCGCAGCTCGCCCTGTACGACAGCGTCCTCGGCCTCTCGGAAGACGCCCGAAAAGTCAGCGAGCTCCACTCGGCCTGGTCCGAAGCCAAGAGCGCGCTCCGCCTGGTGACGAGTGAACTCGAGCGCGCAGAGGCGCGCAGAGAGCTCCTCGAGTACCAGGCCGCTGAGCTCGATGGACTCCCCGAGCTCGACTTCGAAGCCCTCGAAGAGCGAGCCGAAGCCCTTGGGGATCGCAAACGCGCCATCGAGTCCGCCGAGGCGCTCCTCGCCGATCTTTGTCCGACAGACACCACGAGCATTCGCCAAACGCTGCGTGCTGCCCTGCGCTCAGCGCATACTCTCAGCGACAAACACTCCGAGAAGGTCCAGGGGCTGCTCGCTGGCGCGCTGCACAGGATTGAAGAAGCCGTCTATGAGCTGGAGCGCGAAATCGAAGACGGACGGAGCGACGCGCTCGAGTTCGAAGAGACGCTGTCGCTCTCCCAAAGAGTCCGTGATCTGAGCCAGAAGTACAGGGTAGCTCCCGAGGAGCTCTCCCGACTCGCCGCCGAAAGACGGCGTGAGCTCGACGAGCTCGAACGACGTAGGCAGGCCCAGAGTGAGCTCGCTGCGACCGTGTTGGAGCGAGAGGCAGAACTCATGAACGCAGCCGATCGGCTTCACGAGCAGCGAGCGAAAGGAGCGCGCCGAGCCACGGAACAATTGGCCCTCCGGCTCGCTCGTCTCGGCCTCGAAGCCGTAAGCGTGCGCTTCGAACTCTCGCTCGTCGACCTCGGCCCGAGCGGCGTCTCGGAGCTGACCGTCGTCTTCTCCCCCTACCCGGGTGCCGAAGAGGTACCGATCGGCCGAGCGGCGTCGGGTGGCGAGTTGAGCCGAGTGCTCTTGGCCCTCCTTCTCACAAGTCGGTCACGGCCACAGTCACTCGTGCTCGACGAAATCGACGCCGGAACGAGCGGCGAAGCGAACACA
The DNA here is from genome assembly GCA_023428245.1 of Pseudomonadota bacterium. Lineage (GTDB taxonomy): Bacteria > Myxococcota_A > Polyangia > Polyangiales > Polyangiaceae > NIC37A-2. The sequence continues at coordinate 47,362 of JAEYYX010000084.1, read as the reverse complement.
AAAATCGCTCGTGCACTCCTCGAAGAGGGTGACGACTGCCAATTCATCGCCGTGACCCATTCGCCGCTCCTCGCGGCGAAGGCGCGGGAACATATTCTTGTCGAGAAATCTCTCGTCCCCTCACCGACCTCGAAGGCTCGGGTTCTGGACCCGGAAGAGCGCAGGCAAGAGCTCGAGCGCATGCTCGGCGGTGGCCCGACGGCGACAAGTCACGCGGCAGCGCTGCTCGGCCGAGAGCGCTCTCTCCGACTCATCGCATCCTAAGCATGCCCCGGGTGATCCCCAGGGCCCGAAGCTGCGGGAACTTTCAGAGGGCCGACGGGGCGGGCTCGTCCTTGTCGTGCTTCCCTTCGCCGCCGCAGAGGGCCGACGGGGCGGGCTCGTCCTTGTCGTGCTTCCCTTCGCCGCCGCAGAGGGCCGACGGGGCGGGCTCGTCCTTGTCGTGCTTCCCTTCGCCACCACAGAGAGCCGACGGAGCGGGCTCATCCTTGTCGTGCTTCCCTTCGCCACCACAGAGAGCCGACGGAGCGGGCTCGTCCTTGTCGTGCTTCCCTTCGCCACCACAGGCCAGCGCCTGCGCGGCGGAGAGATAGGCAGCGGCAGCCACGACCACGGACAGAGGAGTCTTGAGGTTTCTCATGAACCTACGATGACCCGCCGCAGAAAAATCGCAAGCCGGCGCGGCGCGAATCCAGCTTTGCACAGGGAGGAAAAATCGGGAGGAGGAGCTGGAAGTCCGCGGAAAGCGCGGGCGGGGTGGCCCATTTTCAGGTATAGCCCGCGCCGATGTTCGAAGGCACTGCAAAGGCGCCGGCCCCCTTTCTGGCCCCGACTGGACCGGTCCACGAAGCCCCCCTCGCCCAGCTCGATACCGCCTGGGCGCGCGCCTGGGCCAAAGCTCTCAATGACCCGCGAGACGTCGTCTTCGTCAATTTGGCGCTGGCGATCGCGATCTTCGTTTGGCCGGCCGCGATTTTCATCTTCACGCGTGAGGCCGACTCGATCTGGCTGTGGGCGATCCCCTACTGGCTCGGCATCGCGCTCTTGTTCGTTGATCGCTTCATCCTGATGCTTCACTGCACGAGCCACAGGACCCTCTTCAACAGGAAGTTCCGCGCGCTCAACCTCTTCATCCCTTGGGCGATCGGACCTTTCATGGGTGAAACCCCCGAGAGCTACTTCGTCCACCACATGGGGATGCACCACAAGGAGGGAAATCTCCCCGGGGATCTCTCAAGCACCATGCCCTACGATCGGGACCGTTTCTCGAACTGGCTCCGTTATTGGGGTCGGTTCATGTTCTTCGGCCTGCCCGAGCTTTTCCTCTATCACCGGGCCAAGCGCAGCGGGAAATTGGTCGGACGGCTCGCCATCGGTGAGCTCGGTTTCTGGCTCGCTTGCGCGCTGCTTTGCTTCATCAACTGGCAGGCCACGCTCATCCTCTTCGTTCTCCCCGTCCTCGTCGTGCGCACGCTCATGATGGCCGGAAACTGGGGACAGCACGCGTTCGTCGACCCGGACGAGCCGAACAACGATTTCAAGAGCAGCATCACCTGCATCAACACCCGTTACAACCGGCGCTGCTTCAATGATGGGTACCACATCATTCACCACATCAGCCCGAGTCTGCACTACTCGGAGATGGCCAATGAGTTCGCCAAGAACATCCGCCTCTACGGTGAGCAGGACGCGATTGTATTCGATGGCTACGACTTCTTCGAGGTCTGGTTCCTGCTCATGACCGGTCAGAAGAAGAAGCTGGCTCGAGCTTTCGTTCAGCTCCCGGGCGCGCCGGTGCGCACCGAGGAAGAGATCATCGCGCTCTTCGATCGGCGCACGCGCCGCTTCCCGGCGGAAAAAGCGGCGCCGCCGCCGAACTGGTTCTTGCCCCGCTTCACGGATCCGAGTCCTCTGTCGTGACTCGGCCTGCGGTCGGATGGCGGGAATGGATCTGCCTCCCCGAACTCGGGGTCGACCGAATTGCGGCCAAGATCGACACCGGAGCAAGGACGAGCGTCCTACATGCCCGTGACGTAGTACGCCTGGAGGATGACGAGGGGGCATTCGTCGAATTCACGCCCCCGCTCCTTCGGCGGCAGGAGAGCGTAGAGCGTTGGCAGACGGGAGGCGTGCGCCGGGTACGTGCGCGTCTCGTCGACGAGCGGATCGTGCGTTCTTCAAGCGGACGGGACGAGCAACGCCATGTGATCCGTACCCTCGTCCAGGTCCGCGGCGTATCTTTCGAATGCGAGTTCTCCCTGACGAGCCGCGGGAAGCTCCGTTTCCCCGTGCTGCTCGGGCGCTCGGCGCTCCGGGGACGTTTCTTGGTCGATGTGAGTCGACCGCGGACCGTGCAGCGCTAATAACCAATAGAGTCGCCGATGCGCCTTTTCGATGTCCACGCCCACCTGACAAGCCCGAAATTTCAAGGCGACGTTCCCGCTGTTCTCGAACGCGCAGCCGAAGCTGGCGTGACAAAGATCATCTCCAATGGGCTCAACCGACAGGACAACGAGAAGGTCCTCGCGCTGGCCAGCGAGAACTCCCTTGTTCGCCCCGCACTCGGTCTCTATCCCGTCGACGCGGTCCTGCCCGAGATGACTGAAGCGGGCGTGGAGTACCCGCGGGAAGATACGCAGATCGAAGCTGCCGAAACGGTGGTCGAGTGGATCGCGAACAATGCCTCTGATGCGATCGCTATCGGCGAGATTGGCCTCGACCACCACTGGGTCCCCGAGCAGTTCTGGACGCGCCAAGAAGAAGTCTTCCGCTCGCTCGTCCGCATCGCCCTCGATCTCGACAAACCCATCATCATCCACACCCGCAAGGCGGAAGCTCGCTGCTTTGAGATCTTGGTCGAGCTCGGAGTGAAGCGCGTGAACTGGCACTGCTACTCGAGCCGCCTCAAGCTCGCTCGCCAGATCGCCGACTACGGCCATTTTCTCTCAGTTCCAAGCAACGCGCGCCGGAGCGAGACCTTTACGGGGATGTTGCGCACTCTGCCTCGATCCCAGCTCCTGCTCGAGACGGACTGCCCTTACCTCGGGCCTGCCCAGGGCGAGCGGAGCGAGCCCATGCACGTCCGAGAGACGGCCAGGTACGCGAGCGAACTCTGGGGGATGCCCCTTGAGCAGGTCGCCCAAACCTTCGAAGAGAACTTCGAGCGATTGTTCCGCGAAGCGCCCTGACGCTTCCTAAGCTGCTCCCAGGTCCTTCAACCCTGGGCACCAGCTCAGGCCCCGGTCAAGCGTAGAGCCGCGCTTCGGCCTCGACGACGCCGGGGCCCGTAGGCGCCATGGCGCCGAGGTCCTCGGGAGTCTCTTCTGGCCGCGGGATCCAGTTTTCATCCGGCTGCTCCGGGGGCAAGATCACCGGACGCCCATCGAACATCTGGCGCTTGCCGGGCCAAATGAAGGTCTGGAAGAGATAGACAGGGAACGACGGGACATTGAGCCTAGGATCGATGTGCGGCGCGATCCTTTCGGCGTGCAGCTTTGGCAAGAGGGACCAATGAGCGCCGGGGATACGGTGGTGGATCCCGTGGTAGCCGTTGTTATAGGTGATAAAATTCACCCATTTGCCAACGAAATTCCGCGAGTGGTTGTAAGGGTGCTCAATGTCGCAGCCGTCGTGCTGCAGGTAGTTCATGCCGATGATGCCCCAAGCAGCGTAGAGGTGCGGCACCATCCAAAAGACGAGCGCCTTCTGCCAATCGAACACAAAGAGCACCGCGGTCACACCGAATACGACCGTCTGCTCGATGCGGAACTGCCTGTACCAAGCGCGGTGCGTGCCACGCATGGCTCCCATGTAGACCTTGTCGTTCCTCATGATTGCCAAGCCGACCCGAGGCACGAACTCAAGCATATTGAGCAGGTTCGAGTTGTGGCGCACCTTCGTGGTGCGCATCACGTCGCGGGGAGACTGGGTATGCTTGTGGTGGCTGAGGTTATGCCCGGGGACGAACGAGCTCACTGGTGAGCCGTAGGTGAGTGAAAGCACGACCTGGAACACGCGGTTCGCCCAGCGTTCCCGAAAAACAGGGCAGTGAACTGTGTTGTGGGTCGCGACAGCGCCCAGGAAGGAGAGCACGCAGGTGATGGCGAGGAGCACCGCGCTCCAGCCCCAATGCACCGTCCCGAAGGTCACCCAGGCGACCACGGTCACAGCAAAGTAGAGCCCCACGAAGAGCAGCGTGCGAATATCGGCTGAGTTCCGGAGTCGCATGATGTAGCCCGTTTTTTTCGTACTGCATGCTTCGCCAAATTCAACTGCATTTCCGGACAATCCAGCGCGGTAGTTTGTGTGAAAGCGCCCGCTTCTAGTCCTTTGGCACTGGAATCCCGCTACCCGCGCAAGGAATTCGCGGTTATAGGGCTCCCCGTTGACCTCCCCCGAGCCCACCGACGCAGAATATCAAGCTGCCGCAGCGCAATTGGCTGAAGGCGGGCTCATCGGCTTGCCGACCGAAACTGTCTACGGGCTCGCCGGTGACGCAACGAATCCGGAAGCGCTTCGGCTCATCTTCGAGCTCAAGCGCCGCCCCACGAATCATCCGCTCATCGTCCATTTGGCGAACGCAAGCTGGCTCTCGACGTACACGAAGAACCCGCCCGAAATCGCGTTCCGCTTGGCGACTCACTTTTGGCCCGGACCGCTCACACTTGTCCTCGAGCGTTCGGACGCCGTGCCGAAGGCAGCGACGGGAGGACTCGACAGCGTCGCAGTGCGAGTGCCTGCCCACCCAGTCGCCTCTCGCCTCCTCCAGCTCTACGGTCGCCCCCTCGCGGCCCCTTCCGCCAATCTCTTCGGCCAAGTCAGTCCCACCACCGCCGCCCACGTGCGCGCTGACTTTGGAGAGCACCTCCCCATCGTGCTCGACGGAGGACCCTGCGCCGTCGGAGTCGAATCAACCATCCTCGACGTCCGCGGTGAGCCCCGAGTGCTCCGCCCGGGTGGAGTTTCGCGCGCGGAGCTCTCCGAGTTCCTGGGAATTCCCGTGGGTACAGCTGGTGCCCCTTCGAGCCAATTGCGCGCACCGGGCATGCTCGAGTCTCACTACGCGCCCCGCGCGCCCCTCGAGCTCACTGAGCCCAGCGAGCTCTGGGGGAAGCTCAAGCAGAGCTCCGACGTAAATCTCAAGATCGGCCTCTTCGTTCCCGGGTTCGAGCTCGGCGGCGAACAGCCACTCCTTGTTTCGTTCGATGAGGTGCCGAAAAAGGAGGCTGCTCCAGGCCTAAAACAGTATCACGGCCGCCTCACGCGACCGGGGCGCCCTGCCCTCGAGCTCTTCTTGCTCGCACCAGGACCGACCCCCAGCGACGTGGAGAGGACCCTCTACGACGCGCTCCGAAAGTTCGACCAGGCCGGCTGCGACAGAATTTGGGCGGCGGTGCCACGAAGCGGCGCGCTCGGCGAGGCCGTCGAAGATCGACTTCGGAAGGCTGCCGCGCCCAGGCCCGCCTGAGATCTCGGTCGCAAGCGACCGCAGGTTCGTTGAGCGCTCTCGAGCGCATCCGAAAAATGAGATGCGCAAAAAACCCTGGGAACCGTCGAGCGGCTCTAATTCGAGCTCCCGCGCACGCGGTCGGCAAGCGCGTGGAGAAATGTGAGCGCTTCGAGACCATTCATTCGATCGAGGTCTAAGGACAGAACGAGCTCTTCGAGCTCACTCTGCTTCTTGGGCCGAGGGGCCGGAGCCGGACGCATTCTCGCGGCGCTCGGCTCACTCTCCAAGGTGTCGAGCAGGGTCTGGGCCCGCTCGAGAACTTCTGCGGGCAGTCCTGCCAGCCGCGCCACCGAAATGCCGTAGCTCTTCGACGCCGCGCCGCTCGCGATCCTGTGCAAAAAAACGATCGTGCCCTTGTCCTCGCTGGCAAGCGCCGCGTGATTCGTCGTGTGAGGGCTCGCCTCAGCGAGTCGCGTGAGCTCGTGGTAGTGGGTCGCAAACAGCGTCCGACAAGCTACGACCCCCTGCAGGTACTCAGCCACGGCCCAGGCAATCGAGAGCCCGTCGAAGGTGCTCGTGCCGCGCCCAATCTCGTCGACGATGACGAGGGAGGCGCGGGTCGCGGTCCTGAGGATGTTCGCGGTCTCTCGCATTTCGACCATGAACGTGCTCTCCCCGCCGGCCAAGTTGTCGCCTGAGCCGAGCCGAGACAAGACTTTGTCGACGATACCGATGCGCGCCCGTTTCGCCGGAACAAAAGAGCCCATTTGACCGAGCACGACGATCAACGCCGTTTGTCTGAGGAATGTGCTCTTGCCGGCCATGTTGGGGCCGGTGATGAGCCACATGCGCTCGCCTCCCGCATCGAGCCGAACGTCATTGGGCACGAAGCGCTCCCTTCCAGCGCGTCGCTCGACGACGGGGTGCCGCGCATCTTCGAGCTCGAGTCGCTCGCTCTCGTCGACGGTAGGTTCGATGTAATCGAATTCACGCGCTACATCCCCGAGAGATGCTGCAACGTCGAGGGCAGCCAAGCGGTGAGCGAGGGAGTGGATGCGCGCGGCTCCCGCTGCGAGCTCGGCGACGAGCCCTTGGAACAAAGCGAGTTCCCGCTCGCGCTCAGCTTCCTCTGCATCGAGCACCTCATGAGCCAGCTGATCGAGCTCGGGGAACGTGTAACGTTCTCCGCCCGCGACTGTCTGCTTCCTGGTCCAGGTGGAAGGGACCTTCCGAGTATTGCTCTTGGTGACCTCTACGTACCACCCGAACACGCGCGTCGAACGGACGCGCAGGCCAGTGATGCCCGTCTCCTGCTTGAGGCGCTCTTCGATGCGGGCCATGCCTTCGCCGCCGGAGGTTCGCAGTTCGCGCGCTCGATCCAGATCCGCGTCGTAACCCTCGCGGAAAACGGCGCCGTCCTTGAGCAGCGTCGGCGGGCGCTCGACGATCGCTCGCTCGAGGAGGTCAAGAAGCTCCGGAGCCAAGTCGATCCCTTCCGGCCAGCAGAGAGCAGCGCGCATCTCCAAAGTCGCGCGCTCCCGGAGCAGCTCCGCCACCTGCTCGGCGCCCCGAAGTCCTCGACGAATGAGACCCAAGTCGCGCGGAGTCGCCTCCCCGTAACCGAGGCGTACAGCCAGCCGCTCGAGGTCCGTCACTTCGGCGAGGCGCTCCCGAAGGCCGATGCGAAGGGCGTCGTTTTCGACGAGCGTGCGCACCTCCGCGAGCCGAGCGCGGATTTCCGGGACCGCCGTGAGCGGAGCCAGAAGGCGCATCCGCAGCAGTCGCGCCCCCGCGGCGGTCTTCGTCCGATCGAGGACCGAGAGAAGCGTCGCCGAGCGATCTCCGCTCAGGGATTCGATCAGCTCGAGGTGCGAAGCGGCACCCGCCGCAAGCTCGAGTGCGCCCGAGGTGTTCCACACATTCACGCGGAACAGCGAAATCGATTTTCCGGGCATGCACGCCCGCGCAAACCCGAGCACAAGTTCTGTTGCCCGCCGCACGGACTCAGGAGCGTCCAGATCCTGGAAAACAACGTCCTCGGCCGGCGAAGAAAGCGCCGGGTCCGTGACCTCCCGCACCGCGGTCCTCGGCAAGAGCGCCGAAATTTCCCCCGGAGCGGCGCCGCTTACAAGGAGCTCTCTGGGTGCCAGGCGCTGGAGCTCAGAGATCGCCGCAGCCAGGTCCGGCAGCTCGGCCGCTCGCAGATCGGCGGTCGTCAGGTCGACAGCCGCGAGACCGATCTGGGACGGCTTGCCGAGGCGATCCGTCGTGACAGAAAGCGCTGCTAAAAAGGTATGGAGCGAATCAGTCTGCGCCGACGCATCGGTCCAAGTGCCGGGTGTGATGACCCGGACCACTTCGCGAGGGACAATGCCGCGCACCGTCTTCGGGTCCGCCATTTGTTCGCAGAGGGCGACCTTGTAGCCGCGCTCCATAAGGCGAGCGATGTAGGAGTGCGCCGCGTGATGAGGCACACCCGCCATCGGGATCTCATCGGGCTTGCCCCGGTTCCGGCTCGTCAGCGTGAGCTCGAGGAGCTCGGAGACGAGGACCGCATCGTCCCCGAACATCTCGTAGAAGTCACCGAGACGGAAGAAGATGATGCAGTCGGGATGAGCACGTTTTGCAGCCGCATGCTGCAACATGACGGGGGTCTCGCTCGCCGCCATCTTTCTCCCTCTTAGAAGAACTGGTCGACGACAATCCCGGCGCGCAAGTCCACCATGAGCAAACCTCGCGACGCCGAATCCACCACGCCCACAGAGTTGAGCCAGGGGACGCTCTTCAGCGAGACGGGCGAGACAGCGTTCTGGTTCGTCGAGAGCTGGACCGAGTCGATCACAAATCCCGAGCTGACTTCGAAGCTGAAGGTCATGCCGCGCACGGAAGGTTCGAGGCCCCGATACACCGCGAAGCGGCGCGCAATCCCGTCATGGACGCAGCCTCCCGCCTGGTCTCGAGGATCGATCGGACCCCGGCTCGCATCGTAGGCGCAGACCGGATCGTCATTTCCCCGGGGCCCGACCCCGCAGGGCTCGGCCGCGTTCGGATCAGGATCGTCGCAAGCGGTATTTGAGAGCTCGAAGACCCGTCCGCGTCGATGCGCGTTCAGTGGATGGCAGGCGAGAGCGCAAGAGCGAGAACCATCCTCGTTCTCGACGCTCGTGACGGGATGAGTGTACCCCGACGAGGTCCCTCGCACGACCCACTGACGCCCAGCGCGGACCCGATAGGCCAAAGGCCCCGGAAAACAGCAGCGGAGCATCGCGAGGTGGTTCCCTGGATCGCCTTGGTACGGTGAGCGCGGTGTGACAGCGAGCGTGTCCTCCGTAGAGGAGAGGATCGTCAAGTCTCGCTCCGGGCGCAGATCTTGGAGATCGGCGTCGCCAAAAAGCGCGTCGCAGGTGTCGAAGCCGCCCCCATCGGTGCACGCAAGGCCTTCCTTCCGCCAATAAGCATCCCGCTCATCCAAGAGCTTGGAGACAACCTGGACGTAGTCCGCGCGGCTCTTTCCAAAGGCGTCGAGAGGCCGGCCGCTCAGGCCAAAATCGACCGCCGCCAGCTCGCGGGTAATCTGCTCATCTTGGACCCCGGAACTGCAGAAGTTCGCGTCGAAATCGACGAGGCGCGCCGTGTCACCATCCACCGTAAGGATCCCGCCCGAGTGCAGGCCGTCGAGCTCTCCTTCATAGATGACAGTAACGGTATCCGCCGGCGGATACGCTCGCGTCTCCACGAACGGGAGCACCACGGACGCTTGCTCCGCCCGGTTTGGATCGATCTCGAGGGGAGAGCTGAGCGAGTCGCGCTCGCGGAGTGTAGTTCCGACGTAAACCTGAGCAGGGTCGACACCCGAGCCACCGGGCGAAAGGAAATCTACGCCGAGCAGGATCGGATTCTTCCTTCCCTCGATGGTGCGGCGGCTCACGGGGAGCCCTTGACCACCCAGCGCAAGCCGGGGGAGCGAGACGAGGGCGGGCGCGCCCGTTCGCCCCACGGAATCATCGGTCACGATGAGCCCGCGACGACCGTCTCCGATACGTCCGCCACGAGCCCGGGCCCGATGCGGGACGACGGCTCGACACGTCGCTTCGTTCGTGACTGTGCTCACACCATCCGGCGTCTCATCCGAGGTGAAATAGCGGACGCCCGCCGGATCATTGCGGCAACCACGGAAGTCAAACTCGCTCGAGGAGTTTGCCCGAGAATTCCTCCGGCAGGCGGCGTCGTAGTCCTCGACATCGACAACGTTCACGCGGCCGTCGGAGGTGAGCACGTAGGCGAAGACTCCGCGCAGGACATTGCCCGCACCTGAGACCAGGCCGCCATCAGAGCGCGCGAGGGCGCCAGGAGAATCCAGAGGCGCGTCCGGGTCGGGGTCACATTCGACGCCATAAGCGCCGACGCCTTCGTCGTTCGTCGGAGGGTCCTCTGCCATCACGAAGGCGATGTCCTTCACACCGGCCGCAAACTCGATGCGATCGGGGGCTTCAAATGGCATCCACGCGGAGTCGGGACGCACGACCGGAGTTCGGTCGGTCGCGTCTTCGCTCACGTCGAAGACCATGACGCTCGACGCTTGCTCTCCGATCCCATCGACAGCGTAGAGAAAACGCTCACCTTTGTTCGTCTCCGGGCTGAGCGCCAGACGGGAGGTCGTGACCACACGCCGAGGGGTGCGGAAGGAGGTCGGCACGAGCGGCTCGAGCTCCCGCGGCGCACAGGGGTCGCGAACATCGACGCGGTGGATCAACGGCGTGCCGCTGTCGCCAATGAACAGCGTCTCTTCATCGTGCGCGAAACCGGCCGGACGGGACGAAAATGGTCCGTCGAAGGGGCCGTAGCTCAAGGAGTCGCCCAAACAACTCCCCTCCTCTTTGAGATCGGGGGGGAGACTCTGTGTCACTTGAGCCGGCGGCTCCGAACGCAAGGGGAGCTCGGCCTCGATGGCACAAGGCTGGAAGGTTCCGGGCGTTCTCGAGAGGAGCTCCTGGGCATCGAGCACTACAAGCTTGCCTTCCTCGGGAAGCGCGACGACGAGCTTCTGAGTTCCCCGCTCGGCGCCGAGCTCTTCGGAGAGGTCGGTCGCACATTCCCCATCAGGAGCCGGCGGCGCAGAACCGTCGCAGAGAAGACTCGCACCGGCGTCTCCACGCTGGGTGTCGAGGACCACCGCCATGTCTCCGGGAGCCGAAGGGAGAGCACAGGCAGGCCAGGTCGTGATATCGCGGACCTCCTGCTCTCGCCGAGCAACTGGCTCAAAGATGCACTTGGTCGGCAGACCGTAGATTCCTGGTCGTCCCAGCTGCTTCACACCGACGAAGCTCGCGTGACCGCCGCGCGTGGTCACGATGTCCTCAGGCTCAAGTCCAACGCGGAGCGGCGTCTTTCCTGGGTTCGAGCGATCGACATCGAGCACCTGCGCCTGTTGAACTCCGCTTCGGCTCGAGACGCGAATCACTGCCACCTCACCCGTCGCTCTCTGCGTGAGGAGCGCAAACATGTCGTGATTCGGATCGGCGACGGTGAGAGCGCCGTCACTTCCAATCGGGCCGCGCGGACAAGCGTCGAGGGGCGCACCTTCCCCGGCGCGCGTGATGCAGATGAAGGTAACTCTCCCGCTTTGGCGGAGGGATGCCAGCTCGAGGGGCTGTTGGCTCGAACTGCAGCCCGGCGTGAGAGGGAGAGCCGACCCGAGGAGCAGGAGTCCGAAGAAAGCGCGTTTCTGAAAGGTCATGATCACTTTGCTGCGCGCGGGGGTTGGGGGAAACCGACCGTCGCCAAGGTCGCGCCGTAGGTGGTGGGATAACGTTGATCGAGGCTGATCACTGCGACGTAGGAGTCCGTGAAGTGCCCCACGTAGAGGAGCGGGTGCACCTCGCCGCTCGCCTCGTCAAAGTTGTCGAAGGCGAGCCCCTGGGGACCCCGGCCCGTGTTGATCTGGGTGTCGAACTTGCCTCGAACTGGATCGAACACGTAGATGACCGCAGCGTCAAAACAGACAACAAAGAGCCTCGGCTCCACCTGGCCGCTCGGCGCCATGACGTTCCCGAGGAAGAGTTGTGCTGGGCCCTCCCCGACCGGGAAGCTTTGCACGAAACTGGGCAGTTCTGAGGAGCTGTCCGTGAAAGCACCTGGATCGATCCTTCCCACCACCACGGAGTTCGGTGAGCGGTTCGTGACGTAGACGGAGCGAGGCAGCGAGCGCGCCTGGAGCAGACACTCGACGTCGCCCTCAGCGCAACTTCCGGCCTTCTCTTCGAATGCACTCGAGTCGACGACGATGCCGCGCGAGTGGAGGCCGGGTGAGTTCAAACGCAAAGGCGCCCGGCCCACCTCTAAGAGCGCACCAGGATCCCCTGCGCGATCGCCCTTTGCTGGGAAAAAGCGGAGAAGTCGGACCTCGGCAAGGTCGCGGAAGGTCATCAAAAATCCGGTACGCGACTCAGGATCGTCACTGGCGAATGCACCGGGCATCGCCTCGATGCTGACAGGAGTCCCGAGGGTAGAACGGTACACCGAGACCAGCTTCGCCCCTCGAGCCCAATCATGAACGTAGGCGCTCACGGCGCGGTCCGTCTGGTGGGTGATAGCGAGAAGTGCCCCGTCCCTCGACGCCGTGATCGAGAACGGATCGACAGGCGCCTTCAAGGTCTCGCCGGTGTCGTAATTCGTCACGACATCAGGATTTTCGTAGGTGCGGTAGTCGTCAGAGCAGATGTTTCCGCTCCCCTGACCGCAACGCAACTTGCCGTCCTCGACGTCAACCCAATGGAGGGCCGAGTCGCCGCGAGAAGGAACAAATAGGCGCTCGCTCGGGCCGGAGTCCACATCGGCCGGGCGCGCGAGCATGACCGCATCCGTCGCAAAAGCCGGGATTTGTACGACGTCGCGGACAAGGCTGCCCTTGCCATCCGCCGGCTCCTCGAGGTCGACCGGAGCGCAGAGTCCCGGAGAAGATGCGCGGAGTGAGACTGTCTTGAAGCCAAGACCACGACAAGGATCGAGCGCGTGAGGTCCTTTCGCCTGGACGCAGAGGAAGGACGGACGCCCATCGTTCTGCTCGGTCGGCTCCACGTCGCATTTGCTGTCAGGTTCAGCAGCCTGACACTCGGCGTCGACCTTGCAGGGCTTTCCAGCGAGCTCCCGAAGCCGCGCAAGAGAGAGGCTGTGGATCGTTCCGTGATTGTACTGGAGATCGAAATCACTCCCCACGACGAAGAGGTGAGACTTTTGGCTATCGGTCGTGAGCGCGACGGGAAAATAGAGAACGTCCGTCGGGGGTACGACACCATCGCCCGGAGGGACACAGGCCCCGAGCGCGAACCAGCTCGCACTCACGATCGCCGCACGCCGGGCGAGGCGAAGGCGAGCTCGGATGCAGCGAGACTCCGCGAGAGTACCCGGGGAGCCTCCGGCGCTTTCGGTAGGGCATCCGGCGAGGGGCGCGGAACGGTCTTTGGTGAGCTTCATCGGCAAGAAAATTCGGGCAGGTGGTCGCGCTAGCGAAAAATGCCGCCCACTGGTACCGACGAAACTGAGCTCTGAAAAGACTCGGCAGCCCCTCGGGACTGAAAAAGGAGCCTGCCCCAGGCGCTTCTCACCTTGGGAGGCGCCCGAATGCGGGTGTCCGCCGAGCATCCGAGCTCCGCTCGACGTTCCGCAGCGACGGCAAAGCACGAACCGCACGCCACGGGCGCCACAAAACGACGAACGCGCCGGGACGAAGAGCAAGTCTTCGTCTCTTGGCGCGTTCGTGGAGAAAAAAGCTATCCTTACAGCTCGAAGATGACCACTCCGCGGGGGACGTCGATCTCCGCGTCGGGCTCCGCGCGCGGCCGCAGAGGCGGCATGTCATGAAGAGGAAGCTCAAGCCGGGGCTGCTCCTCGGACCTCTTCTGCTCCTCGCGCTGACGGATTTGCTCGATGATGAAGGGGGGTAGCATTCGACCTCTTTTCCGCGGGTGGGACCGCCGGGCCGAAACCCTGCGATTACTTCGCACTAGTTAATCTAACCAAGATTCCGAGCGGCGCAACGTCTGGCTGACCCGGGAGACGATTCTCCGAACCTAGCCGCATTTCAGACCAACGACCGCTGTGAGCTAGAACTTGAGTCCCAGAGTGAACGCGCGCAAGGCGGGAGCCGCGACGCGCACCTCTCAATTTTGAGATGCACTCTAGGCAGTCACGCTGAAAAAGGTGAGACTCGATTGGCCCTCGCCTATGGGAAAAGGACAAAGTCTTCGAGGGGTCACGAGACCGCGCTGGCATCTCTGGACCAAGACCTGGGCCTCGTTCCTGCTCGCCGGGAGCCTCGGTATGACCCGCGGCCTCGCCCAAGGAGAAGACGAGACAAGGGCCTCCGATCTCACCGCCCGAAACTCGGGTTGGGACGGTTACAGTGAGGCTCTCGAGGTCATACGTCAGGAGCTCGGCCCGGACCGAGTCGAGCCGCGAGCCGTCCTCGATTTCGACGTGCTCCGTCCGGAAGACGCGGTCATTGTCACCCATCCCGAGGTGCGCCTCGACGACGACTCATTGATGCGTTTCTTGTCCGAAGGAGGACGCCTCTTGATCCTCGATGATTTCGGAACGAGCGGGCCCCTGCTCAGCCGCTTCCAGATCCAAAGAGAACCCAGTCACATCCAAGATGCGCGCCGCTACGTTGCGCGAAACCCTGCGCTCGCTGTGGCGAGCCCAGCAACCAAGCGAAACGACGACGGAACTTGGATCCGTCACCCGACGACGGACGGGATCCGCGAAGTCATCACGAACCACGCGGTGGCTCTCTCCCACCCCGAGCTCACCCCCCTCCTCGAGGTCGAGACAACCAAGGGAAGGAAGACCCTGGCAGCGACAGGCGTCATCGAAGGCAAAGGGCGACTCGTCGCCGTCGGCGACTCGTCCCTCTTCATCAACCTGATGCTCAGGTACCCAGGCAACCGCAAGTTACTGGCCCAGCTCGCGCGCTACCTCCTCGAGCGTGACGCTGACGGGGCGCCCGGCAAGCTCTATCTGCTATCAGGCCATTTCGAACAGAAGGGGAGTTTCGGCCCGAGCCGCCCGAGCGAAGAAATCGCGCAGCGCGTCCGTCATCTGCGAGAAGAGCTCGAACGGATCCGGCGGGAGGGTCTTCCGGGCCAGGTAGCGAGTTTCCTCGCAGCACTCTTCGCCCTCGGGCTCTTCGGACTCGAGCTCCGCGGCGCGCGCCCCAACGCGCGCGTCCGCACCCTGGGCTTCGCCGAGGACGAGCTTTCTCGAGCTCCCGAAGCTCACGAGAAAGCCCACGAGGCTGCGGTTCTTTTCGCTGAGCTCCGTTCGGCACTCGAGCTGAGCCTCTTAGGAGCCACGGGAAAGGGCCCGAGCTCTATGGCCCCCGAAAGAGCCCTCGAGGAGCTGGCTCCGGAGCTACAGGAAACCGGCACGCGCCTTCTCGCTGAGCTGAAAGCGGTCACGTCACAGCGCCCCAAGAGTGGACGAGACGACCCGGAGCTCTCTCGCCTCTCGAGCGAAGTTCTCACATTGATCCAACATCTCTCTCGGAGTCCTACCCGACGTTCCTTGCCCCATGGATGACACAAATCTCGCCGGGACTGCTCCCGCCCCCCACGAAATCCTCGACGCGCTCCGGCGGGAGGTCAGCCGCGCCTATATCGGCAGCCCCGAGGCTCTCGAGACGCTGATGATCGCGCTCTTAGCCGGCGGTCACGTGCTCATCGAAGGCGTCCCCGGAGTCGCCAAGACCACCCTCGCCAAGAGTTTTGCCGAAGCGCTCAGCTTGGACAGCCGCCGCATCCAGTTCACACCCGATCTGCTCCCGTCGGACATCACTGGAACCTTCGTCCTCGATCCGCGGGTCGGCTCATTCACGATCCGCAAGGGTCCTCTTTTCGCCCACATCGTGCTCGCAGATGAGATCAACCGCGCCCCCGCCAAGACCCAGTCGGCGCTGCTCGAAGCGATGCAGGAGGGGCAAGCCACCCTGGAAGGAGAGCGACTGCCCCTGCCCGACCCCTTCATGGTCATCGCGACGCAAAATCCGATCGACCTTGAGGGAACCTATCCCCTGCCCGAGGCCCAGCTCGACCGCTTCATGATGCGCCTCGTGCTCAGCTATCCCGACGCCGACTCGGAGCTCCTCATGCTCCGCACACACCAGGCCGCGCCCCCGACCATCACACCGCGTCTTACTCCGGACATGGTCCACGCGCTCCAAGCGCACACGCGCAACGTCCATGTCGAAGACGACATCTACCGCTACATCATCGAGCTGACCCGTTTCACCCGAAGGCACCCCAAGGTGCGCCTCGGGGCGAGTCCGCGCGCCTCCCTCGCGCTTACGCAGGCAGCCAAAGCCCGCGCCGTGCTCTCTGGACACGATTACGTCAGTCCCGACGACGTGCGCAGAGTCGTCGTGCGGGTGCTCGCCCACCGCATCATCGTTTCGGCGGAGAGCGAAGATGAAGCTTTCGTCGAACGAGCGATCGTCGAGGAAGCCCTGGAGCGTGTGCCCTATTCCCGTGGCCTCTGAGGGGAAAGAGCGCGAACCTTCACGCCGCGAGCCGAGAGGATTTTCCGTGACTCGATGAGCCCCGCCTCGAGTCGAGCCCGCTTTACACGGCGGAAGATCTCGCCCCTTTCCGATTCCGACTGACCCTCTTCGCGCGAAGGGGCGACGGCATGGAACCAGAGGCGGGTGCCTCTCCGTACGACTCGTTCCAGGGCGGATAGGAGCTCCTTGGGGCTGTGACTGTCGGGCGGCGGCCCCACCACAATGACCTCACCAGCTCGGCCGGTCTTGAACGTCCGCTCGCCGAGAATGGCCGCGAGGCGCCGCTCACTCCGCGGGCGCTCATCCATATCGAGAGGAGGCGAGTCGACTCCGAATGCGCGCAGATAAGCTCGGAGAGCTCGCTCGTGGGGCGAGGAAGCGAAGATCTTCTGGGGCTGGTAGGGAGCGCCCCGCGTCAAAGTCTCGAGTAGCTCCGTGGCAATGGGCTGTCGCCGGCCGCCGTCCGCCAGGCGAGGATCGATGGAGCTCATGTGCTCAAGGGCGAGCTGCTCCAGTTCGAAGATGGAGAGGGCACTCCTATCTGCGTCGGCGGTATGCACCTCCTCCGTGAGTGCGAGCCGCATTCTGAGCCACTGACGACGCCCCGGTTCGGGATGGATGCGAACGAGCTCTCGAGCCGCGTAGACGATGAGTCCGACGCGCTGTCCTGCTTCGAGGCGCGCCCGAATCAAGCTCGCCGTGTGCTCGAGAGCGCTTTCTCTCGGAGCTTTGCCGGCGGGGCCCCGCGCTAGTTCGAGCGAAGCGTCGAGCAGAACCCAGATATCGGTGTCGAACTTCTCCTCCGTCTCGACGACGAGCAACTTGCCTCGGCGAGCAGAAGGCTTCCAAGCGATCCGACGGAATGGATCACCGGGACGATGCTCCCGAAGCTCGCGAAACTCCGCGACTTCCCGAGAAAGTACTGCGCGCCGAGGCTGAGCATGGGAGCTTGCGCCCCTCTGCGCGCGCGCGCCGAGCACGTGGCTCTCGGGCGCTGTGAGAAGGACAAGGGGGTTCGAGAAGAGCAGAGGGACGACGAACAAGCCGGGGGCGCGCGAGGTCTTGATGGACAGGCCGAAGATGCCGCTGGGTCCTACGCAATGAGACGTGAGCTCCACCCGAACGCGGACACTGGCTCCCCGCGGGATGACCCCCGAGCGCGGCGTCACGCGCCCCTCGACGCCCGCTGCATGCATGAGCGTCAGCTCTGAAAACTCGAGCGGCCTCAGGTCGCGGTTCGTCAGGATCGCGAACACCTCAAGCGGTGTGGAGCGCACAGCAGGGATCAGCCGGCGTCGATCGTCCCAAACCATCTCGAAGCCGCTGGCGCGGGACCGCGCCGCGCCCCATTTTGCGGCGGCGCGCGCGATCACCACTCCGAGCAAGAGCGCACCACCCCAAAGCACAGCTACCGGACGTGAGAGACCGATCCCTGTGAGCATGCAGGCCGCACCAAGCAGGGTGAGGTGAAAGGCGCTTCGGGTCGGCACGACCTGCATGGAGCGCGATCAGAGCGAAATGCGGAGCTGAGTGCAACGCGAGCTCCGCCCGAGGCCGGGCGCGCAGCCTGCCGCAAGAAGCGCGTTTTTGCCCGAGCCCGAGAAGCGGTAACATACCGCGAGGAGCCCGATTGAGACGAACGATTCTTGTGGCTCTGTGCGTGATAGTCCTGGCTGGACCCGCGTCCGCACACGAGCGGTCGAACCTCGAGAAGTCCCTGATCGCCGAGGCGCTCCACGATCTCGAGCTCGAAGAAGATCCCAACCCGGAAGGGAAGCCCATCGAAGGTATCGAGATCTACACAGTCGAGGTCTTCGACGACAGAGATCCGATCCCGAACTGGGTCAACTGGCTGCATGGAACCTCCCGTCCTCGCATGGTTGAGCGGGAACTGCTTCAGACGGAGGGGGAGAGGTACGACCGGCTCAAGATTGAGGAAAGTGAGCGCAACTTGCGCTCACTCCGCCAACTCTCCCTGGCGAACATCGTCGCAGCTCGCGGCAAAAGGGAGGGTCAAGTCCGCCTCGTCGTCATCACCAAGGACGTCTGGAGCCTACGGCTGAACTCCGACATCAAAGCTGGGAGCAACGGCCTCGAGCTCCTCCTCCTGAATCCCTCCGAGGAAAACATCGCAGGCACTCACACCTCGGTGGGTCTGATCTACCAGTACGAACGCTACCGAGACACCTTCGGCGGCCGCTTCGTCTACCCACGGATCGGCGACAGCCGCTTTCAGAGTGCCTTCGATATCAGGGTGTTCGAGGCGCGAGAACCGCGGAAGCCGGAAGGCAGCGCGGGGACCTTTATTTACTCCCTGCCGCTCTTCTCTCGCCACTCCAAATGGGGATTTTCGACTCAGATCGGCTGGCTCGCTGAGACAACTCGCCTCCTTCGGAGGAACGAGATCCGCTCTGTCGAGCTCGACGTCGCCGGAGAGTCAGTCACGCTCCCTTGGCTCTACCAGACGGATCATCTCTTCGGCCAAATCGCGGGCGTGCGCTCCTTCGGCATCAATCGAAAATACGATCTCCGCTTCGGTATCGAGATGGATCGCGACCGCTACCGCGCCGAACATCTCCCCGCGGGCAGCGAACTCCGGCGCTCGTATGAAGAATCCCGTTTCGTACCGATGAGCAACGTGGAGCTTCGCCCCTTCCTTCGCCTCAGCGCCTACGAGGCGCGTTTCCATCGGGTCGTCGGCATGGAAACCTTGGGCCTCCAAGAGGACATTCGCATCGGGTATTCCATCGATCTGTCGACCTCGGTTGGCTCGGCCGATTTCGGCTCGACGCGGGACCTGTGGGGCATTTCGGCAAGCATCGGCTACGCATTGCCTTGGAAGACGGGCCTCCTTTCCGCTCGCGTCTCAAGCACCATCACGCTTGGCTCGGAGCAGAGAAACGACGCTCTCTTCGTCGCGAGCGCGCGCCTCGCCTCACCCTGGCTCGGTCTCGGTCGCTTCCACATCGACTTCGATCTCGCGAGCCGCCCTGGAAACTACCGGCGTGTGGGCCCGTTTGCGCTCGGTGGGAACAACCGCCTCCGCGGCTACCCGTCGTCGCACATCATCGGGCGCGATCAGGCCGTGGTGAACCTCGAATTTCGCTCCACGTCCGTGGACATCCTTTCGGCCCAAACGGGCCTCTCAGTCTTCTACGACCTCGGTGACTCCCCTGACGCGCTCTCGGAATGGAAGGCGCACCACGGCGCGGGCGTTGGCCTCCGTGTCCTTTTCCCCCAAGCGAACCGAGAGGTCCTTCGCATGGACTGGGGTTTCCCACTTGGCGACCCGGAGCTTGCCATATGGCCGGGGTCCTTTTTCGTCACCTTCGGACAGGCCTTCGCGCTCCCTTGAGCCGCCCCGCTCCTTCCGGTCCTGGCAGGGGCCCTCTTCCCGGCCGAATTTCAGGCCCCCGAGCGCGCCGAGCTCGCTCTCCATGCTTTTTCGTGAAACACGTCTTCCCAGCGGGTCACCCCGTTTGTTTAACTGCTCAGAATCGATGGTTCTTCAGACGGGTCCCGGGCTCGGGAGGCAGGTCGGAGCTTGGCTCACGACCCTCGTCGCTAGTGCGACGGTCGCGGGATGCCTGATCTCACCGCCGCCGGACTTCGAGGACCCTTCTCCAGAGCGACCGAACATTTCGATGGGACTGGTGGTCCCGGCGCCCTGGCAGATCCTTCCCATCGAGCGCAACGGTCCCGGGGTGCGCTTCACGATCCCCTTCGAAGCCGATGACGCCGGCGAGAAGGTGATCATGCAAGCCTGGCTGAACTGGGGTCTTTCCGGAGAGCAGGCGATCGTCCAACGGTCCTGGGAAGCTCAAGCGGACCCCGCGCACCAGATCTCCTGGACCTGGAACCCCACGCTTGCGATCCCTGAAGGCTGTCAGCAGCTCACCATCCTCATCACTCACGAATCGAACATCTCGGACTCGACCCCCATCAAGCCCATCGATCCCGAGCTCACCGGTTCGATCACCTTCTGGCTGAACGTCGACCCAGAGCCCGGCGCGCCCGGCACGCTCCCCGGTTGCCCGCTCCCATCGCCCGAATAGGAAACTTCCAGATGGAAGCGGCCCTGACTCAGGGGTGTTTTCGGGGCGGCTCCCCAGGGCCCGAATAGTCCACCCAATAGGCCGAGCCCTCCCGCACATCGAGGTGCACGAAGCTCGAGTTCGGATAGTAGCCAACCCCAACGTTCGGGAGCGTGCGCAGATAGTCCCGAAGCGCCTCATTCGGAACGCCCGGGATGCTGAAGTCGAGAGCCCGCCCGTGTCTGTGCTTCGAGTCGGCCACCCAGCTCTGGGTGCGGTAGCCACTCACGATACGGATCTTCCGTCCACCAAACGCATCGCTCACATGCGCCAGGAGTCGAATCAGCCGCTCATCGATGTTCGGCCCCTCTCCCCCGCCGCCCATGAACGCGTTGATCTTCGAGTTCGCCTTCGGCAGGACCTCCCCCTTCGGGCCGAGAACGAACCCAGCCCACTCGCTTTGGTGGCGGAACACGCTGACGTAGCCCTTTTTCCAAGGCTTTTTCAGATAGGCGCGATAGCGATGGCCAGCGCCGTTCGGATCGGTGTTCTGATCGAGAAGTCCCGAGAGGCGCGCCTTGCGAGCAATGCTGCCGTCGCGATCCGCCTTGTCAGGGATCACCACAATCTGTCCGACATCGAGGGGATGTTTTTCGTTGAGTCCGCTCGCCCTACAGATCGCCGAAATCGTAACACCGTAGCGGCGCGAGATCGCCGTGAGCGTGTGGCCCTTCTGAACGATGTGGAGGCGAGGCGGCCCTACGATCGGTGAAGGGGTCTCCTTCGCTGGACTGCTCTTCGGCGATTCAGCCTTGCCCGGCGTTCGCTGGGGGTTTTCTTGGGGGCTCGCGGGGCCCCCCTTCTTCTTTGACGCCTTGTCCGGAATCACGAGGCGTTGCCCCGGCTTGATGGGGGCTGTTTTCTTGATTCCGTTCGCGGCGCAAAGCTCCTCCACCGTTACATTGTAGCGCTTGGCGATCGAGCCGAGGCGCTGCCCCGCGTACACCACGTGGGTCTGTTGAGCTTCTGCGCCACCGGCGAGGGAGCCTAAGAGCATCCAGAAGAGGAGGAGCCGCCGCAATTGCATGGGAATCGGAATGCTACTTCGAACTTGCTCGGAAAATTCCCGCGCCATCCAGAAGTTCGTGCTGATTTTGCCTAGAAATTGGCCCAGATCGCAAGAGCCTGCTACCCGCTGGGTTTCAAGTGGCAGACGAGCTTAGCAGAAACTCGGGCGCTCTCCTGTTGTCGTTCCTATTTGTCTCGCTCTCTCCACTCGAGGTTCGAGGGGAAACCGAGGCAGAAGCCCACCCGCCGGAAGCCACTGCCTATCGGCTCCCGGGAGAGCAGACGGTGATCTTCGAGCCGAGCTCGGGGGGGCGCGAAATCGCCGCCTGCACGAGCATCGGCCGCGGCCCATCCCTCTCAAACCGCCCGAGCCGCGCGAGCTTTCGAGTCCTCGGCAAGCTCCTTGAGCACGGCGGCTTATTGCGCGGCGCAGGTGATCCGGAAGAGCTCGTACGAGCCCGTGGCGGAGAGAACCACCTCTTCTTCGAAGATGACGCTATCGTCTTCTGTACCCGCGCCCCCGAAGTCGAGCTGCCCCTCGCTCTTTGGATCGCTGCAACGAGATTCGCGGCCCTCCACGTCGACGAAGAGCAACTCAGCCGCGTCCGGGCTGAACTCCAGCGCGAACTCGCGCTGGTCCAAAATGACGCGCGAGGCAAACTGAGCGAAGAGCGCGTCAATCGCCTCGCTCACCTCGGCGATCCCTCCCGATTTCCGACGAGCGAGGAGGTGTTACAGGATCTCGAAGCTGTACAGCTCGAAGAGCTGAGCGAGCTCCATAAGTCCCTCTTCGTCTCGACCAACGCTGCCTTTTCCTTGAGCGGCGCTTTCGAACGAAAGGTCGCCGAAGAGCTCGTCGAAAAACACCTCGGCAAGATCCCGCGGGGCGCTCCGAGTGTTCGAGCGCAAAATCCCCACCGCCAGACGACCGAGCGGTTCAGTACCGTCGAGGATGCGTCGCAACCGGGAACCGCTGTTTATTACGCGTGGCGCGCTCCCGAAGGTCCGGATGAGATCGCTTCTGAGCTCGGCCTCCGGGTCCTCGGTTCCGCGGGCCGTCTCGGGACAGCCCTCACGGGTCCCGGTGGTCCGGCGAGTCATTTCGAGGTCCGACCGGACCTGCGCTCCGGTCGCGTGCTGCGCATCTTCGTGCAAGGCCGTGGCAGCTATGCCCCGGAGCCGATCGAGGAGAAGCTCAATCAGGCGCTTGGTGCACTAGCGTCGACCGGTCCGAGCGAAGCAGAGCTCGAGAGCGCTCGCACAGCGATGATCCGCGAGAGTCGTGAGGCTCTCATGACTCCCCTCGATCGAGCGCGGACTCTCTCGGCGGGAGCGCTGCGCGGAGTGGCTCCGGAGACACTCCTCAGGCCGCTCGCTCCAGACGAAGCTTGGGCGAGGGTGAGTCGCGAAGAAGTCGGTCGCGCCGTCAGGACCTACCTCACGAAGAGGAATCGCTCAGTCGTCGAAATCTACCCGAAGGGCTGGAAAGACCCCTGGGAGGTGCCGATGCCCACGTTCCACATTGTGAGTAGTGGAGAGACCCTCACGAGCATCGCGCGGGCCCGCGGAACGACCGTCGAGGTCATCGCGAAGATGAACCGCCTCGACCCGAAGAAGGCGATCTTCCCGGGGGACAAGCTCAAGGTGCCGCGCGGAAAGCCCGCTCCGAAGCTCCGCAGTCATCAGGTTCGCGCCGGCGATACGTTGCTCGGGCTTGCGAAGCGATACGGCGTCAGCGCTGCCGCCATCGCGGAGCAGAACGGCATCGGTACCAAGCAGGTTATCCGCGTCGGTCAGACTCTCGAGATTCCGCATGGGGGCGCGGGCAGTGCCAAGGCGCCCCCGGACGAACCGAAGGCACCAAAGCTCATGACCCATGAGGTCACCAAGGGAGAGTCACTCGGCCTGATCGCCAAGCGGCGAGGCATTTCGGTGACTGACCTCGCCAAGGCCAACGGTCTCGACAACAAGGCAAGTCTGAAGATCGGCCAAAAGCTCGTGATCCCGCAGAAGACGAGCGTGCCCGAGGCCAAGAACCAGAAGCCCAACAAAGCCAAGCCGGACGCGCCGAGCAACAAGCCGCACGTTCCGAGCACCAAACCGGACGCGCCGAGCACCAAGTCGAGCGAAAAGGATCCGAAGGCCCCCTCGCTCGCGAAGACCGCGGCAGCACCCCCCTCGGCCAAGGCTACCGATGCGCCGGCCAAGCCCAAAGCGGCGCCTCACACCCACACGGTGCAGAGTGGTGAGACTCTGTCAGGTATTGCTCATAAATACCACGTCTCGACGCGGGCCCTTTGCCAGGCCAACGGCATCTCAGAGAAGAAGCCGCTCCGCATCGGCCAGAAGCTCACGATCCCCGGAAAGGAATAACGCGGGCTCGCCCCCGTGACCGCTCGCGGGGACGTTCGGGATGATTCGAGCGGCGCGGGGGCTCGGCGCGCGCGCTCACCACAAAAGTCGAGCGGATCTCCGACTCTCCGTGCTGCGTCCCCAGCACCTCGCTCCTGACGCTTACGTTCGCTCGCACCGGGAAGATCCCATATTCGCCATTCCCGAGCCGGTGGTACGAGCTTTCGCGGCGACCCCGCCCGAGCCAGTTCAGGATCAGGGCAACGTGCTCAGGATCCGTGGTGGGGACGCGGCTCGTAATCTCGAGCGTCACAAGTACGGCACCGTGCACGCGGCTGTGGTGCGCCGAGACGCGCACCAACCGATCCAGCGAGGGACGAACGGCCCCCTGCAGGAGGTCGTGCACCGCCTGGCTCAAACCAGCGAGAGCCTTCTCCGTAGCGAAAAACTCTTGAAGGATGCGCTCGAGACGGAACCCGAACCAGCGGCGCGGTCGATACTCGAGACTACACACCCGCCCGCCCTGCGCGAGCGCACCTGGCGCTACCTCACCGAGACGACCGTTCATAACAAATCCAAACGGCTGGTTCGGTCCAGCGATTAGGAGACGCCCTTTGAAATGTGCGCGGCAGAAAACTGGAATCCGCTGTCAGCTAGATTCTTCCCGTGTGCGCGAAGTCCGCTCCGAATGAACGAAGTCCCGCTCCCGCTCCAACGAGCGGGTTACGCGCAAGGCGTAGCGGTCAGGAGGAGCGCGCCCGGTTCCAAGCTACACAGTCGTCATAACGAACCGCGGTGCCCCCGAACATGTCCAGCGCGCTCCCAATTGTCAGATCGACCTTGCCTTGACTGAGCTCCTCCACACGGACCAAATCGTCAAGCGCCCTCGCCCCTCCGGCGTACGTGCACGGCACTCGCGTCCACTCTCCGAGGTTTCGCACCAGCTCCTCGTCGATACCACGGCAGAGCCCCTCGACGTCGGCCGCATGGACGAGGATCTCGCTCGCGCGACCGTAGAGCCTCAAAAAGAGCGACTCGCCCATGACTGTCTCGGTCACCGTCTGCCAGCGGTTCGTCGCAACGCGGTACTCGCTCCGCACCTTGCGACAGCTCAGGTCGACGACAAGCTCCTCCGGGCTCACCACCCTGAGCAGCTCGTCGAGCCGTTCCTCGCGGAACTCTCCTCCCTCGAAGAGAAAGCTCGTCACGATGACTTTCGAAGCGCCACGCTCGAGCCAGCTCCTTGCGTTCTCCGGTGTGATGCCCCCACCGACCTGGAGTCCACCTGGATAGGCGGCGAGCGCCTCCGTCGCAGCTATTTCGTTGCCGGGCCCGAGCAAGATGACGTGGCCCCCACGGAGGCCGTCCCTCTTGTAGCGCGACGCATACCAGGCGGCCGGCCGCTCGCTGACGAAGTTCTCGCGAGCCCCGCCCTCGGTGAGAGTGCCGCCAACGATCTGTTTGACGCGGCCTTGGTGCAGGTCGATGCAGGGACGGAACAGGGTCATGGCGAAGGCCGGTCTTCCTATAGCAGGGTCTTAAAGCGCCTGCTCTGGATGTGACGCGTTCAACTCAACGAGGAGCTCGGCAACTCGCGCTCGCGTCGCTTCCTTGAGCGCCCCTACATCTTCGAGGGTCATCCCCTGCGTCGACAAGGGCTCACCGACCCGAATCCAGCCCCGCGCCGGAGACGGTCGCCAGTCCCCCTTCTGGAGCGCCTTTCGGGTGCCGACAATAGCGATAGGGAGGATGTCGGCCTGGCATTCAATTGCCAAACGAAACGCACCGTCTTTGAAGGGGAGCAAAGTTCCGTCCTTCGAACGGGTGCCCTCAGGGAAGAAAAGGACCGGCATCCCCCGCTGCACGTAGAACTTCGCACGATGGAGCGCTCTTTTTACGCTCTGCGACGAACCACGCACGAGTGGAATATCCCCCGCAATCCCAATACCCCATCCCACGAAAGGGATTCGAAACAGCACCGACTTCGCCAGGAACTTCATCTCCCAGGGCAGCGCCAAGAGCGCAAAAGGATCGATGTTGGACGCGTGATTGGAAATGCAGACGGTCCGACTCGGCGCCCGCTCGGGCAGAGGGGGCATCACCCGAAATGACCAGGCCGGGACCGCCCCACACATCAGGCGCCCGACCGTTCGAATCGCCTTTCCCGTGTATTTCCGGGTCGGATCGAAGGGCGCCGTCACGAGGAAAATGACAAGGCAAACGCAGTACCCGATCGCGGAGATCACGGCGAAAGCGAGCCAGGTCCAGAGACCGAGAAGAGTGCGGGCCATTTCCGGGACGCCCTCTACCACTTTCGCCGTTCCTATGCGAAATCCCCCTCATGCCGAGCAGTGATGTACGGGAAAAAGACAAGGCGCTGAACGAAGACATTAAGTGGCTCACAGCGGCGCTGGGCCGAGTGATCCGTCGCCTGGAAGGCGACCGAGCTTTCGAGGCCATCGAGACATTCCGAAAAGCTTCCCGAGATCGCCGGCGTGGTTACGAGGGCGCCCCCTCTCTCAAAGAGCTCCTCAAGCGCGTCGACGACCTCCCGGTCGAGATCGCCGCTCCCACGGCCCGCGGCTTCACGCTCTTCTTCCTTCTCATCAACACCGCAGAGCAGGTGCACCGCGTTCGTCGGCGCAGAGAGTACGAGCTCGCAGCCGACAAGACGTCACAACCAGCCAGCCTGCGCTGGGCCTTTGAGCAGCTCAAGCAAGACGGAGCGAACGCCGAAGAGGTCCGCTCCCGCCTCGCCGACCTCAAAGCGCGCCCCGTCCTCACGGCTCATCCCACGGAAGCTACGCGGCGCACCGTGCTCAATCTGCAAGCGCGGCTCGCCGATGCGCTTCTCGCCCGCGACTCCGCGACACTCGCCGAGAGGCAGCGCCTCGAGGAGCGACTCGAGGCGGACATCGAGCTCTTGTGGCTCACCGATGAAGTTCGGAAAAATCGCCTCAGCGTCATGGATGAGGTGTCGACGGTCATTTGGTACCTTGAAGATCGACTCCTCGATGCAACCCACCAGGTACAGGAGACCTGTGCTTCCGCCTTCCGTCAGACGTTCGGAGAAGAGCTCGGCGTCGACGTGCCACTCACCCTCGGCAGCTGGGTCGCGGGAGATCGTGATGGGAACCCCTTCGTCACCCCCGACCTCACCATCGCCGCCGCAAGGCGTCATTCGCACTCGATCCTGGGTCACTACCAAAAGACTGTGAAGCTCTTGATCGAGCGCCTCAGCATCTCGAGCCGCATCGCTCCCCCGAGTCCCGAGCTGCGCGCCTCGCTCGAAGCGGACAAGGCGCTCTTGCCCGAGATCTGGCAGGCTAACAACAAGCGGGACGCAGAAGAGCCGCTCCGTCTCAAGCTCTCTTTCGTCGCCGGACGACTCGAAGCGACCCGCAACCAAGTCGCCGCCCGTGACGCAGGACGCAGCGATACCTTCCCCGCCGCCTATAAAAAGGCCGAGGAGCTCGTACGGGACGTCGAGCTGATCGCAGCCGCGGTCCAGGGGGCCAAGGCCGACCGCGCTGCGCGTTCGCTCGTTGATCCGTTCCTGAGCGAGATCCGGATGCTGGGCGTGCACGGCTATAGTCTCGACGTCCGAGAAGACTCGGAGGCACACACCGAAGCGCTCGACGCGATCTGTGCCTCGGTCGGGCTGCCGAAACTGTCGGGCGAGTCTCTCGAGAAAGAGCTACTCGGTCGTCGACCGCTCACCTCCCCGAACCTGAAGCTCGATGAGCAGACCGAGAAGGTCTTGGGAGTGTTCGACGCCGTTCGCGAGATCCAAGACGAGATCGATCCTCGCGCCACCAACACGTACATCATCTCGATGACGCACAGCGCCGACGATCTGTTGCGCGTGCTCCTGCTCGCCCGTGAGCGGGGTCTCTGCGATCTCTCAGGAGACGAACCAATCTCGCGCATCGACGTGGTCCCGCTCTTCGAGACCCGAGATGACTTGGCTGGGGCGCCCCGCGTCATGCGCAGCCTTTTCGAGAGCAAGGTCTACGCGCGCCAGCTCAAGGCCCGCGGGATGCATCAGGAGATCATGCTCGGCTACTCGGACTCCGCGAAAGATGTCGGTGTGGTGTCGGCCGCCTGGGAGCTTTACCTTGCGCAAGAAGAACTCGCCCGCCTCGCCGACGAGTTCGGCGTTTCGCTCACGCTCTTCCACGGACGCGGCGGCACGGTGGGCCGCGGCGGAGGCTCGCCGGTCTATCGAGCGCTCACGGCGCTCCCGCCAGGGACCCTCCGCGGTAGCATCAAGATCACCGAGCAAGGTGAGACGATCAGCCAGAAGTTCGGCATCCTCTCGATCGCCGAGCGCACGCTCGAGGTCATGTTGAGTGGAACGCTCATGGCGTCTCACTTAAACTTCCAAAAGGACATCAGCCCCGAAGAATTCGCCCAGTACCGCGCTCTCGTCGACAAGATCGCCGGTGACTCCCGGGCCGCCTTCCGCAAGGTCGTGCACGAGAGTCCCGAGCTCTTTCAGCTCTTCTTGAATGCAACTCCTGTGCGCGAACTCGGCCACGTCCACTACGGTTCTCGCCCCGCGTACCGCGACAAGGGAGCAGGAACCATGGCGGGCATTCGCGCCATTCCCTATAACTTTGGCTGGACGCAGACGCGCCTCATGCTCACCGCGTGGCTCGGTGCAGGCGACGCGCTGACCCTGGCGGCCCAGTCCAAAGAAGGACTCGAACTGCTCCGCCGCATGGCGAAGAACTGGCCGTTCTTCGACGATCTCTTGGCGAAGATCGAGATGGTGTGCGCGAAGACGGATCTCGAGATCGCCGAGCTTTATCTCACCCAGCTCGGAGATTTCGGCGCCATGTTCCAGCGCCTCAAGGCGGAGTACGAGCAGATGGTCGAGACACTTCTTGCCATCCGTGAGCGCAGCTCACTGCTCGCTGAGCATCGCTTCCTCGGCGAAGCCGTGAACCAGCGAAACCCCTACGTCGATCCCTTGAACCTGCTTCAGATCAGCCTGCTCAAGAAGAAGCGCTCTCTCCCTGAGGGTGCCCCCGAACGCCAGCTCATCGATCAGGTTCTCGGCACGACCCTGAACGGCATCGCTCAAGGGCTGCGAAACACCGGTTGATTGGGCTCCCGTGCTACGAAGGAACGCTCCCCAGGAATCTGGGGAGCATCTTTCTCGAAGCGCGCAAGCTCGCAGAGCACCGAAAGCGTTCAGGGAGCGGCTTCCGAAGTCTCAGCTAACTCGCGGAACCTACGGGCTCGCTCGCCGTCGCCGCGCTCCTCGGCTAACCGCGAAAGGCCCAAGAGCGCCGCTCGGCTCGAAGGGTCGAGGGACGCGGCGCGCCTCAAGAGCCTCTCTCCGAGGCCCACTTGGCCGCCGGCGAGAACTGCTTCTGCTTGAGCTACGAGCTGCTTGCCGATCTGACGCAAGACCTTATCCGAGGCGTTCGCCGTCCCGAGTGCCTCGAGCCAAATCGCGCGAGCTTCGGAGCTCTCTCCGAGCTGACTCTTGAGATCACCGTAAAGTTCGAGGGTCTTGGGTCTGTGTGGACGCGCCTTCTTCGCTTGCTCCATGAAGGGTTCGGCGAGAGGCGCCGCGCCCATGTCGAGCAGTAGCTCGACCAAAGCCTCGACGGCGAGACCACTCGGGAAAATGTGAGCGGCTCGACAGAGCTCAGCGAGCGCTCCTTCGCGATCCCCGAGCATCAGCTTGCCCCTCGCCTTCTTCCAGTAGAGCGCGTTCTGATCGATATCGCCAAACCGAAGCAGGGAGACGTCGCCGACGAGCTCCGCGCAAGGTCTCGCCCCCGCTTCCGGCTCGCGCGTCCAAAGATTCAGACTCTCGCCTTTTGGTTCCGCGGGGGCACTATGCTCCCGCGCAGGTCCCAAACGGGGCACGGGGGCCGCCGAAGGCGTGCCCGCAGCCCTTGGCTCCTCGGAAGCTCGCGGCGTCTCAGCGGAGCGAGCGAAGAGAAAG
Source organism: Pseudomonadota bacterium (assembly GCA_023428245.1). Taxonomy (GTDB): domain Bacteria; phylum Myxococcota_A; class Polyangia; order Polyangiales; family Polyangiaceae; genus NIC37A-2. Next base: position 17,942 of record JAEYYX010000084.1, on the reverse strand, counting down.
AGCGCCCCCGAGGCGGCGGCGAGAGCGACTGCGCCGACAACGAAGGGCGCACGAGACCGCCCGCGCTCGCTCCGCTTCGGCACAGTGGGCTCCCGCGGGTCGACCGACGCCACCATGGAAGAGACACTCGAGACCGAGCTCGATTCGGAGCCGGCGGGCGAGTTGCCGTCTTGCGACGCGGCGGGAGCTTCCGGCGCGCTCGCGTCCTCCTGAGAAGCCTCGATCGGGACGTGAAGCGTCTCACGATCCGCGGCACCTAGCTCCGAATTGTCCTCCTCCGAGAACGGCTCAGGCGGCAAACTCTCTAGGTCGAGTTCGAGAGCAGGCGCCTCCTCAGCGGCGGGGGCGGCTCGAGCGGCAGTCTCTTCAAGACGAAAATCTTCCAGGAGTTCTGCAGCAGAGACACCCAGGCCTGGCTCGGCATCCCCCGGGGGGATCGGTTCGAGGGACGGAAGCTCTTCGACAGCCTGAGCAAGGGCTGGCTCCGCCGCAAGAGGGAGCTCATCCTCCGCGGCTGACTCTTCCTCGAAGGCACCAGGCTTCTCGGAGATGCGCGGTGGAGGGGAGCTCTGGAACCACGTGCGGATCGACTCCTCCGAGGGAGCGGGATGCACACTTGGGGACGCCTCGGGTCTGGCCGTGTCTAAGGAAACACGCCGCTCGAGCAGCGGATCATTCACCTCAGGCGGCACACTCGGGGTCTTTGCGGACGGGATCGGAACAGACGGACGCCCCTCCTGTTTGCGGGCTGCGAGTATGGTGATCCGCTCACAGATCGTCTTCTCGGGAAGATCGTCTGCGAGCACCCCGAGCACCACACGCCGATCGAACTTTCTTAGGCCCGGGAGCTCCGCCCGCGGTCCCACCAAAACCAGGCGGATCGGGCGCCCTTCTGGCTCTCGACTGAGAAACCCAAGGACAGCCTTCGCGCCCTCGAGCCCGTAATGAACAACGAGGTCGGGGCCTACGACCTGAAACGACAGCTCGATCTCCTCCGGGCGGATGACCTCCACGAACGCGCCTCGCGCTTCAAGTCCGGCTACGATCTGGGCAGGCCAGGTTCCGCTCGAAACGAGCAATAGATTCGCGTCCGTAGCCATCTCGAGAGAAAAGGGACAAGAGCGCCCCTTTTCGTTTATATCCCCCATGAGTCGGAGCGACCAGGGCGCGCGAGCACGCGAAAGTTCCTCTCCGCCGCGCGCGGACTACTTTACCCGACATCTCGCGCGCTACCCCAGAAGCGAAACGGGGAACGGATCGCTCAGGATCCGTTCCCCTCCAAGGTCACATCGCCGCGCCCCGCTTGAGCGCGGAATCGACTCAGCCGCCGACGGCGATCTTCTTCATCGCAGTCATGTAGCCGCGCAGCTCACGCCCGACCGTTTCGACCGGATGCGTGCTGATCGCCTCGTTGACGCGGATGAGCTCAAGGTTGTCGACGCCGTTGTCGCCGGCTTCGTTGAACTTGGTTCCAATCACGCTCGTGTCAACGCGGCTCATGAAGTCGCGGAGCAGCGGCACGCAAGCGTGGCTGAAGAGATAACAGCCGTACTCTGCGGTATCGCTGATGACCTTGTTCATCTCGTAGAGCTTCTTGCGGCTGATCAGGTTCGCGATCAGCGGCACCTCGTGGAGTGACTCGTAGTAGGCGCTCTCCGCCTTCATACCGACGGCCGTCATTGCCTCGAAAGCGAGTTCGACGCCCGCGCGGACCATGGCAACCATGAGCACACCGCGATCGAAGTAGTCCTGCTCACTGATCTTGTCCGAGCCCGCCGAAGTCCGCTCGAAGGCAGTGTCGAGGGTCGCCGCGCGCCATGCGAGGAGGTTCTTATCGCCCGCATCCCAGTCCTCCATCATCGTCTTCGAGAAGTGGCCAGTGATGATGTCATCCTGGTGCTTGTCGTAGAGCGGCTTCATGATGCCCTTGAGCTCTTCGGCGAGCGCGAAGGCCTTCAGCTTCGACGGGTTGTCGAGCCGGTCCATCATGCCGGTGATGCCGCCGTGCTTGAGAGCCTCGGTGATGGTCTCCCATCCATACTGGACGAGCTTCGCCGCGTATCCCGGCTCCACTCCCTCTTGAACCATCTTCTCGAAGCAGAGAATCGAACCGGTCTGCAGCATGCCGCACAGGATCGTCTGCTCGCCCATGAGATCGCTCTTCACCTCGGCGACGAAACTTGATTCGAGAACACCAGCTCGGTCGCCACCAGTCGCTGCCGCGTACGCCTTGGCGATCTCGAGACCGTCACCGCGGGGGTCGTTCTCAGGGTGAACCGCGATGAGCGTGGGGACGCCGAAACCGCGCTTGTACTCCTCACGCACCTCGGTACCCGGACACTTAGGAGCGACCATGATAACCGCCAAGTCCTTCCGAATCTGCTGACCCTCTTCGACGATGTTGAAGCCGTGGGAGTAAGCCAAAGTCGCGCCTTGCTTCATGAGCGGCATCACTGCCTCGACGACGGATGCGTGTTGCTTATCGGGAGTCAGATTCAGGACCAGATCCGCAGTCGGGATAAGCTCTTTGTAGGTGCCGACGCGGAAGCCGTTCTCCGTAGCGCTCTTCCACGAAGCGCGCTTCTCAGCGATCGCGCTGTCGCGCAGGGCGTAGGAAACGTCGAGGCCGGAGTCGCGCATATTGAGACCTTGGTTCAAGCCCTGCGCTCCACAGCCGATGATGACGACCTTCTTCCCCGCGAGCTTGGTCACGCCCGCGCTGAACTCCTCGCGAGCCATGAACCTACAGCGCCCCAGCTGGTCGAGCTTCTGGGCCATCGTGAGCGTGTTGAAATAGTTCGAGCGTGCCATTTTTCTGTTGGTCCCTTTGGGGCAAGCGGGCCGACTCTTGACCGCCCGCTGAATCTTCCTCTTGTTGCCCGCCTTTCCTGGCAGGCCTTCCGGAGTATGGCTCGAATTTTTCTTGCGTAAATTGAATCGATTTGCATCAAGAGTTGCGATTTCTTGAACAAGAATGTTGCACTTTGGGAAACCTCGACGAATAATTATTCAGGAAACCGCAATGGAACTCCGCGATCTCGAGGCTTTTGAGACCCTGGCTGCCTCTCTGCACTTCGGCCGCAGCGCCCGGACCCTGGGGATGAGTCCTTCCGCGCTCACGAGGCGCATCCAGACCATCGAGGAAGAGCTCGGACATCCGCTCCTGCTCCGGGATCAGCGCACCGTCGAGCTGACGCGAGCCGGTGAGATCTTTCGTGAGTTCGCCCGGGGTGAGCTCACCAGGTACCGGGAACTTCGCGCCGATCTCGAGCGGGAAACGAGCTCTCCCTCCGGGGAGCTCCGTATCGCCTGCACCGTGACAGCCTGCTATTCGATCTTGCCGGCTCTGCTCGCCCAGGCGCGCGAGAAATATCCGGGGATCGTCGTCCGCCTCGTCACCCAAGACGCAGAGCGGTCCCTAGACGAGCTCCGCCGCGGCGAGGTCGATCTCGCCGTCATCCCAAGAGACCCGGGCGAGCCGAGTGACCTCGCGGAGTGCGCTCTGGGCGAGACGCATTTGATCTTCATCGCGCCCCGTGAACTCGACCTGCTCGGCGCCCCCGAACTGCAGGCGCGCCTCCTAGAAAAGTGTCCGGACTTGGCTGGCGTTCCCATTGTCTTGCCTCTGGCCGGCCTCGAGCGAAAGCGGCTCGAGGCCTACTTCGCCGAGCGGAACCTCGAGCCCCGCGTCGTCGCGGAGGTGCGAGGAAACGAAGGGGTGCTGGCGATGGTGAGCCTCGGCAGTGGTATTTCTCTCGTGCCCGAGCTCGTGCTTGCCGCGAGCCCCCTCGCTCGTTCGGTGCAAAGGCTCCCCTTTTCCGCTCCCCCCGGCTATCTTGTCTCACTCTGCGCCCGACCGAAGACGCTCCGCCGCGGCGCGGCCCATGCATTCTTCCAACTCGCCGAGGAAGCAAGCCGGGCCAAGAAGGGCTGAACGGGTCGCGCCGGCAAGAGGAGAGAAAGGGCGCCATCGCGGCGCCCGGTACACCCTTCAGTCTTTCGCGATCTTCTTTTCGAGGTCAGGAACGACGCGCGCCACGCGTTTGGTCACGAGCTCCTTCACAAGCTTCCAAAGGCTCTCCTCGTCGTCACACTCCGCGAGCAGCCCGAGCGGGATCTGGAAGCCTCCCATGTCAGCGCGCCCCCCGCCGTAAGGACGCCCCTCACTGTCGCTCCCGAAGGCATTCTGCATGAAAAGGGCGGGATCGACGCTGGCGCGGCTCGTGCGCAGGGAGCCGTCGATACGGTCGTCGACGATCCCGTAGACGAGCACTGTGTCGATATCTTCACGCCGGAGCACGAAATCCGCGGCGGTCGGGATGGCATCACGGTTGACTGCCGAGACTCGGCCGACCCCCGCGATCGCGAAGTCTCGAAGAACCTCGAGATCAGCGAGAGCCGCTCCCACGGCGTCCATCGCCTCAGCGCTGATGCTTCTGCGTCCGATGCGACTCAAGATGTCGGAGTCGCAGAAAGACTTCAGGTAAGCGGCCGCGCGGAAGTCGGTGGGCGTGGCGTTGGCGAAGTCATCGGTGTCCGTCTGGATCCCAAAGAACATCGCGGTTGCAACAGGGGAATCTTCGGAGCCCTCCGCGCTGAGGGGCGCTAGGCCCTGCTCGAAGTACTCTGCGTAGATCGTTGCTGTGGCACCAACGTCATAACGAACATCCACGAAGGGCGCCTTGGGGAGCTGTTTGGGGCGATGGTGATCGACCACTGTCAGAAGCTCGATGCCTGACGGGAGCTGGACCTGGTTTTCAGGGTGACTCGCGTCGACGAGAGAGAGGTACCCATATTCCGAGAGGTCCTCACCCCGGTCGATCTGCTGCATGGGCACGCCGAGCAGCTTCACAAGTGCCCGGTTTTCGCCGCGCGAGAGCGGCAAGACGTGCGCAATGGTGGCCGAAATCCCGAGCCGGTCGCAGATCCTCCGGTGAGCCAAGGCGCTGCCGATCGCGTCGGGATCGGGATGTCCCCCCAGGAGGATGACATGCGGTTTATCGGTCGCCTGCGAGAGCACCTGCTCGAGTCGCTGCGCTTTCACAACGGCCGCGTGTTTCCCGTTGCTTACGATGTGCGCGTCATTCATTGATTGCCTCGGAATCGCCGTGCGGTTTCCCGCACGCGATCAAGCAATACCATCATGCGGCCCGAAGCAAAAACCGTCCTCGACTCCGCAGGCCTCGCCGCAGGGCCTCGCTCCGCGAGCCTCCACCCCGGCTCCAACCCCGGCCCCACCCCGGCTCTCTTCGCCGGACATGCGTCCGCACGAGAACCGATCCACCTTCCCGAGAAGGAGGTCCATCCGCGCGCAAATTTTCGCTAGAATTGGCGATTATTTCTTGACGGAGCCTCAGAGTTAAGGGAGCTTGGACCGAGACGATGTCGCGCCTCGCTGCCCCCGCCCTTCTTACGAGCCTTGCCGGTGATCTCGGCGTACTCGTAGTCGTGCTGATTGGGTCGAGCGGGGACCCAAGCGATTGAGGCGAAAAGCGCCGAGATGAGCTAAAGAGCCCCGCACCTAAACCGGTCGCGGGGTTTTTTCGTTGAACCCAGAGGTAACCAATGCAACCAGTCCGAACGATACCAGACACAAGCGAGCCGCAGCCCGGCACTGCTTCGGAACCGAAACTCATGCCCGGCTCAGAGATCATCTGGGACGCTCTGGTTCACCTCGGCGTCGACGTCGTGTTCGGTTACCCCGGCGGTGCGATCATGCCCGCTTACGACTCGATGATTAAGTTCCCGATCCACCACGTGCTAGTGCGCCATGAACAAGGCGCCTCACACATGGCGGATGGATACGCTCGCGTGAGTGGGCGCGTCGGCGTCTGCGTTGCGACTTCGGGTCCGGGCGCGACGAACCTCGTCACGGGCATCGCCAACGCGATGATGGACTCGATCCCGGTCGTCGCTATCACCGGCCAAGTGAACTCGACGGCGATCGGCTCCGACGCCTTCCAGGAGACCGACATCAGCGGCGTCGTTTTACCCATCACCAAACACAGCATCGTGGTGACGCGTCCGGAGGACATCGCGGGCGCGCTCAAAGAGGCCTTCTTTATCGCTTCTTCGGGCCGTCCCGGGCCGGTGCTCGTCGATATCACCAAGGATGCGCAGCAGAAGAGCTGCATGTATGCCTTCGATCCCTCCCCGGTTCGTTTGCCCGGCTATCGGCCGTCCACCGAGCCCATCGAGAAGGATCTCGCTCAAGCGATCGAAATGATCGCCGAAGCCGAGCGACCGATCATCTTTGCCGGACACGGCGTGATCCAAGGCGGAGCCACTGAGGCGCTCCTGCAATTTGTCGAAAAGACACAGATCCCCGTGGCCAGCACACTGCTCGGTCTCGGCGGCTTCCCCGCGTCTCACCCGCTCGCTCTCGGAATGATGGGCATGCACGGTGAGTCTTGGGTCAACACGGCGATCCAAGAGTCTGACCTGATCATCGCGATCGGCATGCGTTTCGATGATCGAGTCACCGGCAACCTCAAGACCTACGCGACGCGCTCGAAGAAGATCCACATCGAGCTCGATCCGGCTGAGGTGAATAAGAACGTGCGCGTGGACTTGCCGCTGATCGGCGACTGTCTGTCCATCTTGCGTCGCATGACACCCCACGCGCGCGCTCCCCAGGTCGAAGCCTGGAAAAAGCACATCGACGAGATGCGCGGCGAAAGCGCCGTCATCGATATCAAAGAGCTCCCCGACCAAGGCAAGCTCTACGCAGCTCACGTCATCCACGATCTGTGGAAGATGACCGATGGCCAGGCCATCATCGTGACCGACGTCGGGCAACACCAGATGTGGGAAGCGCAGTACTACAAGCACGACTACCCGAGGCGCCTTGTCACCTCGGGCGGGCTCGGCACCATGGGCTTCGCACTGCCCGCGGCCATCGGCGCCAAATTCGCCGACAAATCAGCAGAAGTTTGGGTCATCGCCGGCGACGGCGGAATCCAGATGACGGCGGCTGAGCTCTCCACGATCGCCCAGGAGGGCATCAAGGTGAACGTCGCGATCATCAACAATGGCTTTCTCGGCATGGTTCGTCAGTGGCAGCAGTTCTTCTTCGGAGGACGCTACGTGGCAACCCCAATGAAGAGCCCCGACTTCGTGAAGCTGGCCGATGCTCACGGCCTGCTCGGGCTTCGGGCCAAGACCCGCGCGGAAGTGCGGGAGGCCGTGGAGAAAGCCCGCGCCCATGATGGCGCAGTCGTCATCGACTTCCGCGTCGAACAAGAGGACTCGGTCTATCCGATGGTCCCGACCGGCGCCGATCTCGGAGACATGATCCGCCGTCCGAAACGAGAAACCGAAGAGCACAACCCGATCTACGAAACAGGGAAGGACGCGTCATGAGCGCCCCGCAGGAAACCCCGAACAAGCTCCGCACCTTTGTCGCTTACGTCGAGGACAAACCCGGCGTTTTGAACCGGATTTCGTCCCTGTTCCGCCGGCGCAACTACAACATCGTCTCGCTGAACGTCGGCCGCACGCACGAGGACGGCGTGAGCCGTATGACGTTCCAGGTCGAGGCCGATGCAGACATGGCGCTCCGGATCGAGGCGAACCTCTATAAGCTGGTGAACGTGCTCTCGGTCTCCGATCTGACCGAAATGCCGCGAGTGGTCCGTGATCTCGCTCTGATCAAGGTCAACGCTACGCCGAAAGAGCGCGCCGAGGTGCTCCAGCTTGTCGACATCTTCCGCGCGCGTGCGGTCGACGTCAGCACCACCACACTCACCGTCGAGATCACCGGGGACCAATCGAAGATCCAAGCGATGGTCGATTCACTGCGCCCGTTCGGGATCCTCGAAATGGTCCAGACGGGCACCGTGGCGATGGCCCGAGGCCCCGCAGGAACCGCCGTGCGCGTCGCTCACAGGGCGCTCGCCGAGAGCGCTCCCGAGGCCGCCGAGTAGACTTTGAACGAGAGCACAGGAGAGACCGATGAACTTGCCTCAAAATTACGTACGCATCTTCGACACGACGCTCAGGGACGGAGAACAGTCCCCCGGCGCCACGCTGACCTCAGAAGAGAAATACGAGGTCGCGAAGGCACTTTCTAGGCTCGGCGTCGACGTGATCGAGGCAGGTTTTCCTGCCGCCTCACCCGACGATCTCGCCGCCGTTCAGCGCATCGCGGAGACGGTAGGACGTACTGTCCCCGAGGGGCGTCCGTCGCGTCCCTTGGCAAACGGCGACTTCGCTCTCGAACCGCCGATCATCGCAGGCCTGGCACGCGCTGCCGAACGGGACATCGAACGCGCCTTCGCCGGTGTGCGCGGCGCCAAGCACCCGCGCATCCACACCTTCCTCGCGACGTCGCCGATCCACCGCGAACACAAGCTCCGCATGAGCCGTGACGAGGTCATCAAGCGCGCCACCGAGATGGTGAAATTTGCACGCTCCTTGTGCGAAGACATCGAGTTCAGCCCGGAAGACGCCGGGCGCACGGAGCCGGAGTTTCTCTACGAGGTGCTGGCAAGTGTCATCGAAGCAGGCGCCACGACCCTGAACATCCCCGACACCGTCGGCTACACCTTGCCCCACGAGTTCGGAGCGCTGATCGCAGGCATCAAGCAGAACGTGCGCGGCATTGAGCGCGCGGTGATTTCCGTCCACTGCCATAACGACCTCGGCCTCGCGACTGCAAACGCTCTCGCCGGTATCGCGGCCGGCGCACGCCAAGCCGAAGTGACCATCAACGGCATCGGTGAGCGAGCCGGGAACACCTCGCTCGAGGAGGTCGTGATGACTCTCGCCACAAGGCATCCGGCCTTCGGCCTCCAAACGGGTATCGACACGACCCAGCTCACCCGCGTGAGCAGGCTCGTCTCGGCGCGCACCGGCATGGTCGTCCAGCCCAACAAGGCCATCGTTGGGGCGAACGCTTTCGCGCACGAATCCGGCATCCACCAAGACGGCATGCTCAAGCATGCCGAGACCTACGAGATCATGCGGCCCGAAGCAGTCGGCGCGCAGAAGACGCTGCTCGTACTCGGCAAACACTCGGGACGCCACGCCTTCGGCAATCGCTTGGCCGAGCTCGGCTACCCGCTCGAAACAGAGGCCCTCGAATCCGCCTTCGCTCGCTTCAAGCTGCTCGCAGATAAGAAGAAACACATCACGGACGCCGATCTGCTCGCGCTCGCCTCGTCGGAGACGAGCAACACGCCGGAAGCTTATAAGCTGCTCGCCGTGCACGTGAGCTGTGGCTCTGGCTTGCCCACCGCCTCGGTCCGCCTCGAAGGACCGGACGGCTCGGAGCTGACCACCGCGGCCATAGGTACCGGTCCGGTGCACGCCGTCTTCACGGCTGTCGACGCCCTCGTTCAGGCCCCCGCAGAGCTGCTCGAGTACTCAATCAACGCCGTCACCGAAGGCATCGACGCCCTCGGGGAGGCCAGCGTGCGCATTCGGGTGAAGACCGAGGGACTCCGTGACGACGCGCAGTTCGGCACGGGCCGCTCGCCTGTTCTCCACGGCCATGCGGCGGACACGGACGTGATCGTCGCAAGCACCAAGGCTTACTTGTCCGCGCTGAATCGGCTCGTAGCGATGATCGCTGCCAAGAAAGGAGAATCGTCCGTGCCCCGGGTGAGCGCTGGCGTTTGACGCATGACAGTCGAAATCTACGACACCACGCTCCGAGACGGCAGCCAGGGCGAGGGAGTTTCCTACACAGTCGCCGACAAGATCCGGATCGCCGAACGTCTCGATCAGTTCGGGATCAGCTTCATCGAGGGCGGTTGGCCGGGTTCGAATCCCAAGGACGCTGAGTTTTTCGAGCGCACTCGCGACCGCGAGTTTCGCCACTCGAAGCTCACGGCCTTCGGCTCGACGCGCCGCGCAGGCAAGACTCCCGAAGAGGATCCGAACCTTCAGGCGCTCATCGCCTGCGGCGCCGAGGTCTGCACGATCTTCGGCAAGACCTGGACTTTGCATGTGACGGAGGTGCTCCGCACCGAGCTCGACACGAACCTGCTCATGATTGAAGAGAGCGTGCGCTTCCTCGCTCAGCAAGGGCGCACCGTCCTCTTCGATGCCGAGCACTTCTTCGACGGGTATCGCGCCGATCCAGGCTACGCAGTGGAAGCTCTGCTTGCCGCCCGCCGCGGCGGCGCGCGCACGCTCGTCCTCTGCGACACGAACGGCGGCTCATTGCCCTGGCAGATCGAAGAGATCGTGCGCGACGTACACCGAAAGGTCGACCATCCGCTCGGGATCCACGCGCACGACGACACCGGCTGCGGCGTCGCCAATAGCCTGGCGGCCGTACGCGGGGGCGCTGTCCATGTCCAAGGTACGATGAACGGCATCGGTGAGCGCTGCGGCAATGCGAACCTCAGCGTCATCATTCCGAATCTCGAGCTCAAACTTGGTCTCCGGGCATTGCCGCCCGGCCACCTCAAGGAGCTGACCGACGTGGCGCGCTTTGTCGCCGACGTCGCGAACCTCTCTCTCGAGAGCGGTCAGCCCTACGTCGGGCGTTCGGCCTTTGCCCACAAGGGAGGCGTCCACGTCTCGGCGATGCGCCGAAACGCCGACTCTTATCAGCACATCGATCCGTCCCTCGTCGGCAATGAGATGCGCGTCGTGGTGAGCGACCTGTCGGGCCTGAGCAACGTGCTTTCGAAGGCCGAAGAGCTCGGCGTTTCCGTCGGAGAAGGGGCTGACCGAAAGGCCCTCGACGAAATCAAAGACGCCGAGGCCCGTGGTCTGTCCTATGAAGGCGCTGAGGCGTCAGTGAGCCTCCTGCTCCGAAGGAAAAACCCCGAGTATACGCCGCCTTTCCAGCTCCTCGACTACCAGGCGATGGTCGGTCGACGCCAAGGCACCGATTTCATCGAAGCCACGGTGCGCCTCAGCATCGATGGGGAGGTCGCTCACACGGTCGGCGACGGCAATGGACCTGTGGGAGCGCTCGATTCAGCTCTGCGAAAGGCGCTCACACCCCACTTCCCTCAGCTTGCCTCAGTGCACCTCGCTGATTACAAGGTGCGCATCCTGGATTCGAACTCCGGGACCGCCGCCATCACTCGGGTCCTCATCGACAGTCGCGACGAGGAAGGGACTTGGAGCACGGTAGGGGCTTCAGCGAACATCATCGACGCGTCCATGGCCGCGCTGATCGATGCCTTCGAGTACGCCCTCACGCGCAAGAAGAACTCTTCTTCGTCGAAGGTCTAGGCCGAGAAAGTGGCGGCGTGAACCGCAAGAGCATCCATCACGACGACACGAAAATGATCCGACATTCCTCTTCCTCCCGCTCCGCGAACCTCGGCCTCGGCCTCCTTCTGGCTTCGAGCGTTTTCTGGATTGGCCTTCCCTCCTGTCAAGGTGACTCAAAGGCGGATAACAGCGGCGGCCAAGGCGGCAGCGGCGCTGAGCACAGCAGCGGCGGCCAAGGCGGCAGCGGCGCTGAAGCAGGCAGCCCCGCCTACGCTGGTAGCAACAACTCGAGCGTCGAAGACCCCTGCTGTGAGCTCGGCGCCCTTTGCCACGTGGAGGGGGGCGCCGATGACAGTGAGATCGACGAGTGTCATGTCATCGGGCACCGGAACGATAGGGCCACCTGCCAAGCGAACTACGACCGCTGCATGGCTGCTTGCGTTAGCGCTACCGACCACCCCAAACCGCACGCCTGCCACTGAGCAAGGCGACACACTACAATGACAGCTCGCTCTGCTCAGCTCCGCGGGTCCCTCTCAAAAGGAGCACCCCGCATGCGCCGAGCAGAGCGAGGGGCGCTCGTAGCTGCACTCGCTCTCGGCGCCGGTCTCGGCTCCTGCGCAGCCGAGACCGGAGAGGCCTCGCTCCCCCCGCCCGACTGTGACGAATCGCCGGGGGAGCTCTTTGAACGCAGAGTGCGCCCGTTGCTCGAGACGGACCGCCCCGAGAGCTGCAGTGAGTGTCACGCCGGGGGCATCAGCCTGGCCGGGTTCGCCCGCGAAGATGCTTGCGAGTCGATGGCCTGTTTGCTCGCAGACGGGCTCGTGAATCTCGAGGATCCGGAAGGGAGCGTCCTTCTTTCTTGGATCGAGCGCGCCCGAGGAATAGGCCGGCTCGTCACCGAGCAAATGGTGCGCGAGGAATACCTCGGTTTTCGCTCATGGATCGAGCACGAGGCCGCCTGCGGCAAGTGTCGCGACGCGACATGCGGCGACGAGCCGGCGGAGTTTTGCGCGATCGGCAGTTCCCCGCCGAACTCGTTTGGACTCGGCACCGATCCGGGCGACTGCGAGCAGGAGACCCTTGAGGCCCTCTTCCGCGGCACGATCTATAAGGACCGGGACCGGTGCCTCCCCTGCCACTTCGTCGAAGAAGAAACAGCCATCTCCACCGCGCCCCGCTTCTTCACCGAGCGCGGAGGCTGCGGTGTGGGCTCTTTGGCCAGCATGCGAGCGATTCTGCGGCTCGGTCTCGTCAACGTCGACGCCCCAGAGCAGAGCTTCTTGCTCTTAAAGCCGCTCGCTGAGTCAGATGGCGGCATGCCTCATGAAGGAGGCGACAAGTTCGTCAAAGAAGGCGACGCGCACTACCGTTCCTTCTCGCACTGGGTGTTCCGTTACAGCGCCTGCCAGACAGGTTCCTCGAAGTAGCCGCTCTTTTTGCCTCAAGCAGCGCGATGCTTAAGCTTCTCCTGCTCCTCAAGGAATTCGATCATTTGTTCCCTGAGATCGTAGTAGCTCTCATGGGCGAGCACCCGTGCTCGCTCCCGGGGCCTCTCGAAGGGGACGTCAATGATCTTGCCGACCTTAGCGCAGGGCCCGTTGGTCATCATGACGACGCGATCTGCTAGGAACAGGGCTTCGTCTACGTCGTGGGTCACCATCAGCGCCGTCTTTCCGTCTTTCTGCAAGATCTCCGCGAGAACCTCCTGCAGCTCCATGCGCGTGAGGGAGTCGAGCATACCGAACGGCTCGTCGAGCAGGAGCATCTTTGGTTGGACGGCGAAGGCTCGCGCGAGACCGACGCGCTGTTGCATCCCGAGAGAGATCTCTCTCGGTAGCTTGTGCATTGAGCTCGATAGCCCCACAAGATCCATAAAGTACTCCACTGTCGCGCGACGCTCGGCCTTTGTGGCATGAGGGAAGACGCGATCCACACCGAGTGCGACATTGTCGTAAGCAGTCATCCAAGGCAGGAGGCAGGGCGCCTGGAACACGACGCCCCGATCGGGCCCGGGTCCCTGAATCTCACGGCCCGCGACCACGATTCCGCCTTGAGAAATCGAGTTCAACCCCGCCAGCATCGTGAGCACCGTCGACTTGCCGCATCCAGAGTGCCCGAGCAACGCGATGAACTCGCCTTTTCCGATGTTGAGATCGAAGTTCTCTACGATCACCTGAGGCCCTTTGGGCGTGTCGTAGGTCTTGCCTAGATTGAAGAGCTCTACATAACCTCGCATATCTCGCTCCTTTGTCGATCAGTCGCCACGTTTGTCGTCATGCATGCCGCAGGTCGAGCGGCTGGAGCTCAGGGAGCTCAGGTCTGGGTCCGGCCTCGCGTTGCTCATGCACGTCGCGTTCGTGCCGCACGCGATTGAGGTATCCAACGATGCCATTCCGAAGCGTCTTGAAGGTCGCATCATGGTTCAATGCGCCCCGATTGCGCGGTCGCTCTAAGGTGACGGGAAACTCGGTCCCGAGTGTCGCGCTCGGTCCGGGTTTCAGGGGAATGATGCGATCAGCCAGAAGGAGCGCCTCATCGACGTCATTAGTGATGAGCAAGACGGTTTTCCGCTCCGCTTCCCAAATGCGGGCGATTTCGTCTTGAAGCACGGCGCGGGTCAGAGCATCGAGTGCCCCAAGTGGTTCATCGAGCAGTAGCACATCCGGGCTCATCGCAAGCGTCCGCGCCAGAGAGACCCGCTGTCGCATTCCACCGGAGAGCTCACCTGGCTTCTTCTGAAGCGCGGGCGTGAGGCTGACCATCTCGACATACCTGAGCACCATCTCGTGCCGCTCTGCGCTCGGACGCTGGCCGAAGACTTGGTCGACGCCGAGCCTCACGTTTTCGTACACGCTCAGCCAGGGCAAGAGCGAGTAGTTCTGGAACACTATCCCGCGATCGGGGCCGGGCTCCGGGTTCTTCTGACCTTTGAAGAAAACCTCGCCACGATCAGGGTTCAAGAGCCCTGCAAGAAGGTTCATGAGCGTGCTCTTGCCGCTTCCGCTGAAGCCCACGATCGCCACGAACTCCCCCTCTTCCAGGCTCAAGTCGACGCTCCGGAGCACCTCGGTCTGCGTGCTGCCGCTCCCGAACCACTTCGATACACCCTTCATTTCGAGAATCGCCATCAGTCATCGCTCCTTTCTTCAGACTCTCACCTGGAAACGGACGCGTAGCTCACCGAGCGCTGCAGGATGATCATGATCCTGTCGAGACCCATGCCGATGATGCCGATGGTGAACACCGCTACCATGATCTGGGCAAGGGTTTGGCTACTGCCGTTTTGGAACATGTCCCAAACGAATTTTCCGAGGCCGGGGTTCTGAGCGAGCATCTCCGCCGCGATCAGAACCATCCAGCCGACGCCGAGCGAGATGCGCAAACCTGCGAAAATCATCGGCAAAGCAGAGGGGATGATGATTTTTCGCACCCGAGTCCAGCCGTCGAGCTTGAGCACTCGCGCCACGTTCAGGTGGTCCTTCTCGATCGAAGCCACGCCGAGGGCCGTGTTGGCCAGTGTGGGCCAAAGAGAACAAAGAGCTACTGTGAGTGCTGAGCTCAGAAATGACCTTTCGAACCAGGCTTCTTCCGGCTTGGTCGTGTAGAGAGCTCCCACGCAGATCATGACGATCGGTAGCCAGGCAAGCGGCGAGACTGGCTTAAAAATCTGAATCAGTGGATTCAGGCCCGCTTGGATAACCGGACTCGTCCCGCACAGAACGCCAATCGGGATCGCGATCAGGGACGCTACGATGAACCCCGCGAAGACTGTCTTGAGCGAGGTCAAGATCTGCGTGATGTATGACGGACTCGCGGAAAATTTAGCCCGTTTCGCTTCGCGCGCGAGCTCTTCCATGCGCACGACCTTGTCCGTCTGCCCCCGCTCGGAGAAGATCTTCGCCGCCGCAGTCAGCTCAGCGACCTTGGCTTCCTGGGCTTGGTAGAACGCCTTCTCGGCGCGTACACCTTCCACGTGCGCCTCCCAGAGCACTCCGGCCTGAGTCACCACGTCGCCCGGCGAGGGGAGGTGGCCATATTTGGTCATGATGTGACTTGAGGCAAAGCTCCAGGCTCCGAGGAACAAAAGGAACGTCAAGAGCGGCGCGCCGAAGTTCAGGGCGATGCGCCGCATCTGGAGCGCGACGTCCTCGCCCTGAATCAACTTCACGACCGGAGCGAAAGCTTCAAGTCCCACCCGGTCCAAGAATCTAAAGATAGTAGCGGACATTTTCTATTCCTTCCGTATTCACCCGGTCGTGACAGACGCGGGAATTGACCACAATCGTCTCGAAGAACGAAAAGGCGAATCACTCCTTGTTGCCGATTTTGTGAGCTTTCAGATATTCGAGCGGCCGCTTGCCGTCGTATTCGACGCCGTCGATGAAGTCGGCGGTCTTGGGCCGATAGCCGTCCGTATCGAGAGGCACTTCGCTCTTCTCGATCTTTCCCTCCTCAATGAGAGCGCTCGCGGCTTTCAGATAGACCTCGGGCAGGTAAACCTTCTTGGCGGTCTCGTGATACCAGCTCTCCGCCTTTGGCTCGGTGATCTGACCCCAGCGCCGCATCTGGGTCAGGTACCAAATGGCGTCCGAGTAGTAGGGATACGTGGCGAAGTAGCGGAAGAAGACGTTGAAGTCGGGAAGGTCGCGGCGATCGTCTTTCTGATAAAGGAATGTGCCGGTCATGCTGTTCGCGATGACCTCGTAGTCCGCTCCGACGTACTCCTTACGCGAGAGGATCTGGGCTGCTTCTTTTCTGTTCTCGATGCTCGCATCGAGCCATTTTCCTGCGCGAATCAGTGCTTTGACGACCGCGACGTGGGTCTTTGCGTTCTTCTCAGCGAACTCCGCGCTCACCCCGAACACCTTCTCCGGATTGTTCTTCCAGATCTCGTAATCGGTGGTGACGGGCACGCCAATGCCACGAATGACCGCCTGTTGATTCCAAGGCTCTCCCACGCAGTAGCCGTTGATGGTTCCCGCCTCGAGGGTGGCCGGCATCTGAGGCGGAGGAGTCACCGAAAGGAGGACGTCAGCCCCGATCGTTCCGGTCGTATCCGTCGCCGAATAAAGTCCCGGATTGATCCCCGCCGCGGCGAGCCAATAGCGAAGCTCGTAGTTATGCGTCGAGACAGGGAACACCATGCCAAACTTGAGAGGAGCACCTTTCTTCTTCGCCGCGGCCACGGCCGGCAGGAGCGCTTCGGCAGAGATCGGATGAGGAGGCTTCGGCTCCTTGAGCTTCGGGTCCGCCTTCTGCATCTCCTGCCAGAGCTCATTCGAGACTGTGATGCCGTTTCCGTTTAGGTCCATGCTGAGAGCCGTGACGACGTGCGCCTGAGTCCCGAAGCCAATCGTGGCGCCGAGGGGCTGCCCCGCGAGCATATGGGCCCCGTCCAGCTCGCCCGAAATGACCCGGTCGAGCAGGACCTTCCAGTTCGCCTGCGCTTCGAGCGTGACGTTCAGCCCTTCCTCCTTGAAGAAACCGAGCTCCTTGGCAATCACCAGCGGTGCACAATCGGTCAGCTTGATGAAGCCGAGCTTCAGGTCCGTCTTCTCGAGGTTGGTCTCTGTCGCGAGTGCGGCGAGCTTCTCCTCGCTGAGCACGGTAGGCTCGGCCTTTCTTTCCTCTTTCTTGCAGCCGATCGCCCCCACGCCCAAGAGAAGCAGAGCACCCATCGTCAGCCACACGCGTCGCCCTTGGCCAGCCCCTCCCGGCAGTTCAGGTCGAGGCAGTGGCGAACTTTCGTTCAGACGTCCGATTCGCTGGGGGTTCTTCACAATGATCGTCCTCTCTTTCGGTGGCGAAGGAAGTGATGCTCGTTCATCTCGTCACCGAGCACCGATGATCCTGAAGTACCCCATGCGTTGTTTCGAAGTGCGGCTCCCAAGAGCATCACTTTGGTATCATTTGTTCCTCGCCGGAAACGAAAGCGGGCTCCGCAACATTCTGGAAACAGGTTGCGAAACAGGAAACACAGCACACTCATGTTTCCTGGCGTCGATTATTTCCCGTTCGATCGCGCCCGCGCTTCGTTTCTTCGGTGTTCGGGGGTGCGTTTCGTGATGCCACTGCCACGCGGTCCAACCTCCCCCTCAGGCGGCCCCGGGACTTTCACCCGGGCGCCCCCCCGAGGTGCTGACCCCTCCCCCAAAGGTCACTCGGGACCAAAAAATCTCTGCTCATTCCGCGGACCTCGGTCAGCTCGAGGGGCGTCAGACCCGCCCGGGCCCCGCCCACCTAACGCTACAAAAACGCCGGAGTCCGTACGAATCCGGCTCGCCCGTTTTCCGAACCCTGGTACGAATGAGAGGTCCGAGTCCGCGCGGGCGGCCGGCATGCATAGGAAGTCAGATTGAAAAAGCTATTTGTTGGGAACCTCCCCTGGTCAGCCACGGAGGATGAGGTCGCTGCCCTCTTCACTGAGTTCGGCGAAGTGAGCACGGTGAGAGTAGTGACGGACCGGGACACTGGTCGGTCCAAGGGGTTCGCGTTCGTAGAGCTCGATGACGCTGCGGCGTCTCAGGCTCTCGGGCAAGCGGACCGGTTCGAGATGGCGGGGCGGCCGCTCCGCGTGAATGAAGCCGAGGAACGTCGGCCTCGCTCGGGTGGTGGAGGCTTCGGCGGTGGCGGCGGCGGTGGTCGCGGCTACGGCGGCGGCGGTGATGATTTTGGTGGGGGTGGTTACGGTGACGATCGCCGAGGCGGCGGCGGCGGCGGCCGAGGCGGCGGTGGCGGCGGAAGGCCTCGCGGAGGCCGTC
>JAEYYX010000117.1 GCA_023428245.1 Pseudomonadota bacterium | reverse complement strand
TCGAGACTGATTTCACGGGGGGCCATTTTGCGGTGACTTTGGGGAAAGGAGGGATCAGGGAGGACGGTCGGAAACTTTTCGGGCTCAATCACCCCGCGCAGCGGAGGCGGGGTGGGGATGCCTCTCGCGCAGCGGAGGCGGGGTGGGGACATTGGAATCTAGGGGGCAAGATGCACGAAACCCCTCCCGGGGCCTGGTATCGTTTCTCCGCTTTTTGGAGAGACGCCGGCCTCGTTGGAGGCCGGATTGCCCGGAAGGGGTCGGGGGACGACAGCCGTCTCCGCGCTCGCCGCGCGGGCGGAGACTCTCTTGGTCCCCGCGGTCTTCATCACCCGATCCTTATGTCAGGTCGTTCATTCTTGTCGTTTCTTCGTTCGAACTTTTCCTTGGCATTCGGTTCGTGGTCTTGAGGCCGGGCAAGCGCCCGCGCCTGTTACCAGCGATAATGAGCGAAGGCGCGGTTCGCCTCGGCCATCTTGTGCGTATCGTCACGCTTCTTCACCGCGTTGCCGCGGAGCTGCGACGCATCGACGATCTCGCCAGCGAGTCGCTCACGCATCGTCTTCTCACCGCGCGAACGCGAGTAGCTCACGAGCCAGCGCATCCCGAGCGCGACGCGGCGCTCCGGACGAACCTCGACGGGAACCTGATAGTTCGCACCACCGACACGACGGCTCTTCACCTCGAGCTTCGGCTTCACGTTGTCGAGAGCCTTGCGGAAGACCTCGAGCGGCTCCTCCTTGAAGCGCTGTTCAATGATGTCGAAGGCGCCGTAGAGGATTCCCTCTGCGGTGCTCTTCTTTCCGCCAACCATCAGCGAATTGACGAACTTGGCGACGAGCTTGTCGCGGTACTTGGGGTCCGGGGTGATGACTCGTTTGGGGACTTCGCGCCTGCGGGACATGACTATTCGTACTTTCGCGAGATGTTAGCTCTTCGGGCGCTTCACGCCGTACTTGGAACGCTTCCGGTTCCGGGTCGCCTTGTTGGTGCTGCTCGGGCCCGCCGCACCGGAGGAGTCGAGCGTACCGCGCACGACGTGATACCGAACGCCGGGGAGGTCCTTCACGCGGCCACCGCGGATCAGGACAACGCTGTGCTCCTGGAGGTTGTGCCCTTCACCCGGGATATAACTAATCACTTCCATCGTGTTCGTGAGACGAACGCGACACACCTTGCGCAAAGCCGAGTTCGGCTTCTTCGGGGTCGTGGTGTAAACGCGCACGCACACGCCGCGCTTCTGGGGGCACGAGCGGAGCGCAGGAGAGTCGGTGCGAGCTTTCTGCAGCTGCCGGCCGGATCGAATGAGCTGTTGGATAGTGGGCATGAGGGCGTATCCCGTTTCGGGGGAACGGGAGGGTACTTACGACCGACCCCCTGTCAAGTTCGAAGCCCCGCTGAAAATAGGGAATTTCAACTGTACCTTTGCGCAGCGCCGCTGAAAAGGGCCGCCCGAAGCGTCGAGATCAGACCAGCCTGAAATCTCCCTGGGGGCCGAGAGAGAGCGCCCGCCCGCGCGCCCCGGGCCACTCGGGCGCCCCGAGGGAACCGGAAACCGCCCCATCTCGGGCTCAGACAGGCTAGCCTAGGCTAGCTCATTTTGCTCCGGCCCCATCGCCCACCGCGAATCGAAAGGCTCCGGCGAGCCCTTCTGGGGCGGCGGGGAATCCCTCCACTGCGAGCCCCGCCGACGACGAAAGGCCCCGCGCACGCAGCTCTTCTTCCTTGGGAACTCCGACCAACGCGACTCGCTCCCCTCCCTTTTGCCCGTAGGCGTATAGACGAGTGTTCGAAACGAGGACTCGGTCAGCCCGCTCGAGCACGAGCGCTGAAAAGAACCCGGGTTCCTCCGCCGCCAAGTTCATCACATCCGCGGTCCTCTCCTTCTCTGCAAAAAGAACGACCGGGCGGGGGGCCACGTGTTCCGGGAACTGACGCTTCAGCTCCCTGAGCGCTTCACGCAGGCGCTCCGCATAAGGGGCGGCGGGAGGGCCCCAAAGGCACACGAAGAACGCCGAACCCCGTGCCTTCAAAGCGCTCTCACAGCCTCTTTCCTCTGCGGTGAGCGCCACAACCACCGGGCGAACCTCCCGAGACCCGAGGGGAGCTCGGACAAGCGCACTAGAAATCCCCGTTTTCGGATGCTCTCTCAGCTCCTCGCCCGCTTTCGGAAGTGAGCGCGCCTCACAAGCAAAGGTCGCGCAGGCCGCAAAAAAGAGTAATAGTCCTGATGGGGCGAAGCGACGAACGGAACAAGCCAAGGTGAAAGGGGACACTACCATTGATGCAGGAGCTGCGTCTCCACTTCCGCCACGGCTTCGCTTCCGATGACCGCTTCCATGCCCGGCCTTTCTTTTTGATTCTCGCTCAAAACTCTCCGACCGTTCATGCGTCTTGATCGATGACGCTCTCTGGGCCCGCTGAAAAGCCCCTCCTCTCTACGAAACACCTCTCATGAGCCGACAGGCCCTGGCACGTATTCTTGGCTACATCGCCCCCCCTCGTGGTGGTTCGGGGGGAGCGGAACAGGAATCGGCGCGCCTGAGCGGCATCGAACCGCTAAATTCTTGTGACGTTAGTGGCCGTCTGCCACGATCCGGAAGCTTGCACCTCGACGAGAACGCTCTGCCCGCCGACGGACCTCCTGAGGTTCGTGCCGGCCTCGTGCTCGGTCGCTACGAACTCCTCGTACCGATCGCCGCCGGAGGCATGGCTCAGGTGTGGGCGGCGCGCATGCGGGGTGCTCGTCAGTTCCAGAAAATCGTCGCGGTGAAGACGATGCTTCCGAAGCTGAGCGACGACGCTCAGTTCGAGCAGATGTTTCTCGATGAGGCGTCGCTCGCCTCACAAGTTCGTCATCCCAACGCCGTCGAAATTTTAGACCTGGGCGACCAGGACGGCGTCCTCTACCTCGTAATGGAGTGGATTGAGGGTGTGCCCCTGAATCAACTCATGAAGGCGGCCAAGCCCGTCGGCGGAATTCCCCACAAGGTAGCGACACGTATCACCATCAACGCCTGCGCCGGCCTCCACGCGGCGCATGAGCTGAAAGACGACAAAGGTCAATCCGTCGGCCTCGTCCATCGCGACGTTTCGCCGCAGAACTTGCTCGTGACTTACGACGGCGTGACGAAAGTCGTCGACTTCGGGGTCGCCAAAGCGACGGCCCTCGGAGGAGGCGCGACCGTCGCTGGACAAGTCAAAGGCAAGGTCAGCTACATGGCCCCCGAGCAGGTCAACGGCGAAGGTCTCGACCGACGCGCGGATGTCTTCGCTCTCGGCATCGTGCTCTACGCACTGACCACCGGAAAACACCCATTTCGCCGGGAATCCGAGGCCGGAACGATGTTTGCGATCTGCTCGCCGGATCCCGTCGTGCCTCCGAGCAAGGTCGTCGCTGACTATCCGCCCGAACTCGAGCAGATTGTTCTCTGTGCGCTCGAGAAGGATCGCAACAAGCGCTTCTCGACTTGTGATGAAATGCTGAGGGCCCTCGACGCCCTCCCCTCTCACCTCAGGGCCAGCTCAGACGCCGACGTCGCGACCTTCGTGACGAACCTGATGGGCGATCGGCGCGCCGAACAAAAACAGCGCCTCGAAGCGGCCATCGCGCGCGCCGAAGCGGGCGGAGACACAAACCCCTGGGGCGTCAGCTCCGACGGGCCTCCTGGCTGGGCCGGACGCGGAACCTACGGAACGCTCACCGGAAGCCAAGAGGTGAGCGGCTTGCCCGAGGGCATGGGCCGCACGCGCAATCGCGCAGTCGGCATCGCCGGTTTGATCGCGCTCGCGCTCTCGGGAGGAATTCTCTTCCAGGCCTTCCTGAGTCGCACGGACACCCCCCGTGAGGTGCGTGTGATTGAGGTCCCCGAGACCCGCCCCGCCGCGCGTCCCGAGCCCGCACCCGTCGAGGAACCGAAGAAGCCCGTGACCCTCGAGAGCCTC
Organism: Pseudomonadota bacterium; assembly: GCA_023428245.1. Classification (GTDB taxonomy): domain Bacteria; phylum Myxococcota_A; class Polyangia; order Polyangiales; family Polyangiaceae; genus NIC37A-2. The sequence goes on along the minus strand of JAEYYX010000117.1, from coordinate 11,192 downwards.
GCCCAAGAGAGCGAGGACCAAGAAGACGCGAAGAAGCCGGATAAACCCGCCGCAGGAGCCGCAGCCCCGACTCCCAAGCAGCCGCAGCCTCAAAAGCCGACCACCCCGTCCCAGCCCACGCCCAACAAAGACTGGCGCTACGACTCGGGATTCTAGGCAGCCGTTTTTGGCCCCGGTCCATCACAAAAAGCTGAGCGGAGCCGAGCCTTCAGGTAGACGCACCGCCTACCGCTTCGCTCCTTGATTCGAAGGGTGCCCCTCCCCCGTCCCGAGCGCTTCGAAGCACAGTGAGCGTCAGAACATCGCGCGGAGCGAAAGGCCAGCTTCGGTCCGCGGCGCGCTCGGAATCAGAGCGAAAGCACCGCGCTCGAAGGCCGCGTCCGGTTGTTTCTTGCGCGTCGGGTCGATGAAATAAAGTGTCGTTCCGACGGCAACCGCCGCAACGCCGACACCGATCAGCGACCAGCCAACAGCCTCGGTCGTCTGGGCGCCGCTCAGGATATCCCTCACGCGGGACTGATCCGCCGCAGACTTTCCGGTGCAGTCTTGATCCGGACAGATATCGTTCGCATCGCCAATCGAAGCTTGGCTCACGGGCAAGAGAACCACACCGATAGTGGCGAGCCCGAGCCCCACGCCTGAAACGATGTAAGGAGTGATTCCGTAGCCCTTCGGCGGCTCCTCGGGAGGAGGTTCATACTTCGGAGGTTCGACAGTTGGAATGCGCACCATGTCTACCACAACTGTCACAGTCGAGGACTCCGTGGCTTCGAAGGTTCCCGAGTAGTCTTGGTATCCGGGCGCTGTCGCAGTGATTGCGTGAGGGCCCGGATCGACGGGAACGTCGCGTCCGATCGACGCTGAGCCGAGCGAGACTCCGTCGAGTTCGATCTTCGCAGCGGCGGCTCCTTTGCCGCGGGTGATGACAAGCTTAGGGATGCGCTCGCCCAGGCGCTCGAGAGCCGCATCCACTTCCGCGAGGAAGTCCGGGGGCATGTCTTGACCCTGAGCGCGCGCGAGTTCGTAGCCGCCGTATGCGGTCACGAGCTTGCCAAGTCCTTCCTCACAGCCAGCGATATGGTAGCGGACCTGAGGCGTCATCTTGAACTGACCAACCTCTCGGAACAGGCTCAGCGCTCCCGCGAAATCTCCCGCTTGTTTGAGCTCGATCGCCCGCTGGAACTTCGCGCGAGCAGCAGTGAGCTCGGCGGCTTCGTCGGCGCGCGCAATGGGCACCATCCACGCCGGGGAAGCGAGCTCAGCGATCAGAAGGACCGCGACAAATCGAAAGCGAGTCATCTCGAGGTACTTCAGGGTATGCTACCTGAAGCAGGGGTGGAAGCGAACCGACGAGCTCTGGTTCGGGGGAGAGCCACAGGGGAGAGCCACAGGGGGCGAGGGGGCGAATGCGGTGTAGCGAAAGGTCCGAGGTGACGACCAGAGCGCGCCGATCTATCGATCGGGCGTCGTGAAGAACGAAACGAAGCACCGCGCATGGGTGGTGATGGGTCCAGCGGGCGCGGGTAAGACGACGCTCGGAAAGCATCTCAGTACTTATTTAGGAGTTCCGTTCATCGACGCGGATCACCACCACTCTCCCGAAGCGAAGGCAAAAATGCGGGAGGGGATCCCGCTCGACGACACCGATCGCGCGCCCTGGCTCGCGCGACTTCGCGCCCTCATTGAGGCCCATGACTCTTCACAAGGCGGTCCGCTCGTCCTCGCCTGCTCCGCACTGACGAGGCGCTACCGGGAGCTCCTGGCCGGTCCGGGCGACGACGTTCTGTTCATCTATCTCGACGTCCCGAGGGAGGAATTGGCCTTCCGTCTTGAATCGAGGAAAGAACATTTCGCCGGAGCTAATTTGCTCGCATCTCAGCTCGCAACTCTGGAGCGCCCGGCCCCGGACGAGGCCTTGGTGCTCGACGGAACTCAATCTGTCGACGATTTGTGCAAGGCCGTCGCACACGCACTGACAATGGAAGCGGATCCTTCCGCTGTGGAGGACAAAAACGTCCCTTGACTCAGATCGGAAAGCCTGGCTACTCCATTTGACGCGGAATTTCTTCGCTTCCACGATCTTTCATGGCCTCTACAATCTACGACATCGCCGAGCGCGCCGGCGTCGGCATCGCCACCGTCAGCCGCGTCATCAACGGATCCTCACGAGTCTCGGACCGCACAAGGGCGCAGGTTCAAGCCGCAATGAACGAACTCGGCTTTCGTCCGAACGCTGCCGCACGGCGGCTCGCGGCTGGTGCGCCGAGCCGGCCGAGGGTTGCTGCCCTGGCTCCTTTCTTTACCTCTACGTTCTACTTCAACGTGTGCAAACCCATGACCAACGAGCTCCGCTCGGCGGGTGTGGATTTCGTGCTTGTGAACGTGCGCGATAGCGAAGATGCCGATCGGCAGCTCGAGCGACTGCTCACTGAACGAGGCTGTGAAGGCGTGCTCCTTTGCTCCGTGGAGCTCAGCGACGAGCGCCAAGCCCAGTTCGAGAACCTTGGCATTCCCATCATCGCTCTCGACTGCGATCGCGCGAAGGTTCCTCACGCCCGTGTGGACAACATAGAAGGCGGGCGCATCCTGAGCCGAACCCTCTCCGAGGGAGGTTCTCAGAATCAGGTGCTCGTGCTCGGTACGCGCAAGTCGCGCGTCCTTCTGGATCGGGAAAAAGGATTCCTCGAGGCCAGCCCGCCTTCGAGCCGCGTCTTCGAGGCCGACGCGCTCGATATCGAAGCTGGCGCGAGCATGGTCGAACACCTGCTTCGCGAAGTGCCGAACGTCGATGGCATCGCGTGCACCTGTGATACGCTCGCTGTCGGGATCGTCCGCGAACTCCGGAAGCTCGGACGCAAGGTCCCAGAGGAGATTCAGGTCGTCGGTTTCGACGATCAGCCGCTCATGGACGTCATGGGACTCACGACCATCAAGCAGCCAATGCAAGAATTCGGAACCTGGGGCGCGCGCGCGGTCGCCGCGCTGATCGCTGATCCTTATAAGGAAGTGAAGAGCGAGACGATGCCCCTCGAGATCATGCACCGGAAGACGACGCGCGCTCCAAAGAACGCGAACTGAGCCGCGCGCTCTCGATCTCATGAGTTCAGACGCTCAGCCCAGGCGCTCCTCTACGCTCGAAGAGATCGGGGCTACGACGCTCCATTTGATGCGCGTCGCCGGCGGGCTCGGGGTCACCTGGATCTCGGCCTTCCGGGCAGCGCGCGCCCCCGGCGTCGGTGCGCGCGCTGTGTGTCGAGGCATCGCCCTCCGTCAGATTTTCTACACGAGCTTCCAAGCGCTCAGCCTGATCAGCATCGTTGCCATGTTCATCGGCGCGACCTTGATTGTGCAGACGGAGCTGCTCGGAGGCGCCTTCGAGCGAGAGACGGCCGGCCGGGTGCTTGTCGCCATCGTGCTCCGAGAACTCGCTCCTCTTGTCACTGCGATTCTTGTCGCCGGCCGGAGCGGCACCGCCATCGCAACCGAACTCGGCGTCATGCGCGTCAACTCTGAGGTGCTCGCCCTGGCCTCGTTGGGCATCGATCCGCCCCGCTTTTTGGTGTGGCCGCGCATCGTCGCGACGATCGTGAGCCTGCCGATCTTGACGGTCTATTTCTCAGCTATGGCCGTTGTCGGTGGCTCGATTGCCGCTTTCGCCATGGATCCTCACGGCGCGCCGGATTGGCTCGCGGGCATCAGCGCGGGACTCACCCCCGTCGACCTTCCGCTCTTCCTGACCAAAGCCGTGGGCATGGGCGGGATCGTTGGTTGGCTTTGCTCCTATTATGGGCTCGACGTCGGGACGTCTCCGACTGAAGTTCCGATCAAAGCGAGCCGCGCTGTGGTCCAGACTCTCCTCGCCTGCATCATCTTCAACGCAGTCGCGACGGTTCTCTTCTATTGGGTCTCGGGAGCCCGCCTCGCATGATCGAGCCTCCTCTCCCTCCTGGTGTGCTCGCAGCGAATTGCGCACCAAAATCTACAGAGAGCGAACGAGCAGAGCCCTCTGAACCCGGCATCACCCTCGACCGAGTTCATTTCAGCTACGGGAGCGGCCAGAAAATTTTGGTCGATACAAGCTGGGAACTTTTGCAAGGCGAGTCCGCGGTCGTCACTGGCGGCGTCGGCAGTGGCAAGTCGACGCTCCTCTACCTCTGCGCCGGGCTGCTCGCGCCTGTGCAAGGGAAGGTTCTCCTCTCCGGCTTTCCGATCACACCGCTCCTTCCGAGCGAACGTTTTCGTCATGGCCTCCGCGTCGGCTTCGTCTTCCAGGAAGGCGGCCTCCTCGCGAACTTGAGCGCTCGCGCGAACGTCTCCCTCGCGCTCCACTATCACTCGGACGTGCTCGGAATGACCGAAGCACAGATCGAAGACCGAACGACCGAGGTGCTCGAGCTCTGCCGCATTGATCGCAAAGACTGGAGCGAGCTCCCGGCCCACATGTCCTTCGGCAACCGAAAGCGGGTCGCCTTGGCTCGAGCCATGGCCATCCAGCCGACCTTCTTCTTCTTTGACGACCCCGACGTCGGCCTCGACCAGCGGACGGCCCTCGTCATCCACGAGCTCCTCTGCAAGCTCCGCGACGACCCCAAGGTCACCCTGGTGGTCGGCACAAATCGTGGAATTTTAATGGAAAGGCTCGGGGTGCCCGGATACCGCCTCGCTGCGGGTCAACTCACCACCCGAACCGAGGTACACTCCCTCGCTCCGCCGAGCCCGGCCTCGGGAAGCTGGCACCCAGGATAGGGAAGATTTCCGAAAAGTGAGCAGCTGAAAGCGCTTCCAGTTCTCGGTTTCTGCTGATATGGACACGCCGTGTCCAGTCTTCTCAGAAATCGTCGAATTCTTCTCACTGGCGTCTCCCGCGGCGTAGGTCTCGCGAGCGCGCGACTTCTGCTTCGCGAAGGCGCTCGCGTCGTTGGTGTTGCTCGCGATCCTGCTCGACTCAAGAGCGTTCAATCCGAGCTCTCGGAGCTCGGCGAGTACCACGGCATTTGCGCCGATCTCGCGAGCGACACCGCAGCGGAAACGATCCGCAAAGGTGTCTCATCCCTCTTCGATGGCCTCGATGTGATCGTTAACAATGCTGGTGTCATGCTCTCCCACGAGCCTGAGCTGACGGCCGAACCCGAGGGGAAACTCGAGGAAACCCTCGCCATCAACCTGCTCGCCCCCTTCCGCATCACGCGGGCCCTGCTTTCGCTGCTCGAAAGGGGCACTGAGCCTCGGGTCATCAATGTTTCGTCGGGCGCCGGGACTTTCTCCGGCATGCTCGAGCCGAAAATCGCCTCCTACCGCCTGAGCAAATGGTCTCTCAACGGACTCACGATGCTTCAAGCCAAAGAGTGGGCCGGGAAGATTTCGGTGCTCGCGTTCGATCCCGGTTGGGTCCGGACGGACCTTGGTGGTCCCCAGGCGCCCGGCGTTCCCGAAGAGTCAGCCGCGGGCCTCTTGAAGACAATCTTGCTTCCCTCGAGCCTCACAGGTCAGTTCGTGAAGGACGGAGAGATCCTGCCCTTCTGAGGGGCACGTCGCCGCCCTGAGCAACATCGCGACCAGCGCCGACTCCCACACTCGTCGACGTTCTTTTCGCGCGCACTTCCTCCCACCGAGCTCGAATCGTCCGTGAGCTCTTCTCATCGCCTTGGTGGACAGAGCGCACCATGACATAAAAACCCCAGAATCCATGGTCTCTAAGGCGCGACAGAAGGTCTCGCGGGTCAGTCTCCCGGAGCACATCCCGCTCGGAGGTAAACTTCCGCCGGTCCAGGGCACCGAGTCCTATATCAACCGGGAGCTGTCCTGGCTCGAGTTCAACGCGCGGGTCCTGGCCGAAGCTGCTTCGGATGAGGTGCCGCTCTTCGAACGTCTCAAGTTCCTCTCCATCTTCGCCTCGAACCTGGATGAGTTCTTTATGGTGCGGGTTGCGGGACTCCAGGCTCAGCGCCACGGCAACGTCACCGAACAATCCCCCGACCGTCTCTCACCCGAAGCGCAGCTCTCGCTCATCGCGCGCCGGGCCCACGACCTCTGTGAGACGCACTCGGCGATTTGGCTGAACCAAGTGCACCCGCTCCTCCGCGCCGCCGGACTCGGGACAGTTTCGCCCGATGAGCTCTCCGCTGAGGGAGTCAGTTCACTGTCGACGACCTTCGAAGCGAACGTCTTTCCGGTCCTGACTCCGATCGCGATAGACCCGGCTCACCCCTTTCCCCATCTGCGCAACAAGAACATCAACGTCTGCTTCCGCTTCGAACAGCGGGATCGCGGCGAACCCGCCTTCGGCATCGTGCAGCTCCCGGCGAGCTTGCCGCGACTCGTCCCCGTCACGATGTCGAACATGCGCACGGCCTTCGTGACCCTCGAAGAGGTCATCTTCCGCCAGGCCGCGCGGCTCTTCCCAAACCAACCGCTGCTCGGCTATTTCGCCTTCCGCGTCACGCGCAACTTCGACATCGATGTCGACGAAGACGAAGGCGAGGATCTGCTGCTCACGATCCAGACGGAGCTCAGAAAGAGAGAGCGCGGCCAGGCCGTACGTCTCGAGATCTCAGGCGAAGCGCCGCGCGAATCGGTTCAGTGGCTCTGTGATGAGCTCGAGCTGAACCCGGAGCTCGACGTTTACACGTCCCGGGCGCCGCTCATGCTCGACACCATGGCTGCTCTCAGCCGCGGCGAAGACCTTCCGGAGTATAAAGATCCGCCGTTTAGTCCTGTCTACGTGCCACCGCTCCGCGATAGCGAGGATTTCTTCGAGACAATCCGGGCAGGTGACGTCCTCTTGCACCACCCTTACGAGTCCTTCGAGGCGGTGATCGATTTCGTGATGCAGGCGGCCGAAGACCCGGACGTCCTCGCCATCAAACAGACTCTCTATCGAACCGGTGGTGAGTCCCCGCTGGTCCGCGCCCTCCAGAGAGCCGCCGAGCTCGGAAAACAAGTCACGGCCGTAGTCGAGCTCAAGGCGCGCTTCGATGAGGCCTCAAACATCCAATGGGCCCGCGCTCTCGAGCGCTCCGGCGTGAACGTGATGTACGGGCTGCTCGGCTTCAAGACTCACGCGAAGGTGATGCTTGTGGTGCGCCGCGAAGGCGACGCGCTCCGCCGTTATGTTCACCTCTCGACTGGAAACTACAATCAACAAACGGCGCGCCTGTACGCGGACATGTCGCTCTTCACGGCACGTGACGACATCGGTGAAGATGTCACCAGCCTTTTCAATCTATTGACCGGCTATTCCGCGCCCGCCCGCTGGCGCCAGCTCCTGCTCGCTCCTCTCGGCCTGCATGAGGCGATGCTCGGCTTCTTGCATCGCGAGAAGATCCACGCCGACAATGGTCGCCCCTCCTACGTGATCGCGAAGATGAATTCTCTCGTCGATCCGGACATCATAGCGGGCCTCTACGCTGCATCCGCCGCCGGAGTGCGCATCGACCTGCTCGTGCGAGGCATCTGTTGTCTTCGGCCCGGCGTTCCCGGGCTGAGCGAGAACATCCGCGTCCTGGCTCAGGTGGACCGCTTCCTCGAGCACGCGCGCATCTTCTACTTCGAGAACGGCGGAAAACCTGAGCTCTACCTGGGCAGTAGCGACTGGATGCCGCGAAATTTCAGGCGCCGCGTCGAAACTGTCTTCCCGATCCTCGAGCCGAAGCTCCTTCGCCGCATCCGCCAAGAAATCCTCGAGGTGATGCTCTCGGACAACCAGAAAACCTGGCAGCTCGAGCCCGACGGAAGCTACCGCCGCGTCCCCGCGGAAGAAGACGAGCTCCCTCGCCGGAGCCAGTCTCAGTTCATCGAGGACGCGCGCGCTCTCTCCCGCGGCTCCCAGACAACCCTCAAGACACAGCGCCTCAGACCCGCACCGCGCGCGACCAGTGTTTACCCGATGCCCTACCGCAAGCCGGGCGGACGAGACGATGGCTAACTCTCGTCCGCTCGCTCTCGAGGGCGGACGAGAGCGCAGCCGTGGCACTTCTTGAACGTGTTCTCGTCACCCGCCGAGCCTCGACATCTCGGCGCGAGCTCCCGCCACGACAGGCAGCCGTCTCTGCTTGCTCCGCTCCTCGGAGTAGCGATCGGCACGCGCCCCCCAATAGCTCGCGATCGTCTCCCTGAGCTCCCGCTCCGCATCGCCTCGGCCCCGAAGAATCGGCTTCAAGTCGAGCATGCGGGACCCAAAGAGGCAGCCATATAGCCCACCGTCGGCCGCGACCCGCGCCCGACTACAATTGCCACAGAAAGGCGCGCTCACGCTCGAGATGAACCCGATGCGCGCGCCCCGAAACTGATACTCGGTGGCGACGTCACTCGCCTGCACACGCGGCAGCGGAATGAGCTCGCCGAGCTCTTCGAGCTTTCGCTGGAGCTCTGCCGTGGAGAGGACTTCGCTCCTTCTCCAGCCGTTCTGGGTCCCGACGTCCATGTACTCGATGAAACGAAGGACGTGCGGGGTGCGCGCAAAGTGTTCGATGAGCTTCGGGACCTCCCAATCGTTCACACCCCGCCGCACCACGCAGTTGATCTTGAGCACTGCAAACCCCGACCGCTCCGCCGCCTCAATCCCAGCGAGAACATCTTCGGGACCGAACCCCGGAGCGTCGCTCATCGCCTGAAACACTCGCGCGTCAAGCGCATCGAGACTCACTGTCACGCGATTGAGCCCCGCCTCACGCAGCTCTCGCGCGAAGCGCGGCAGGAGCACCCCGTTCGTCGTCAGCGCGAGCTCCACGTCGAGCGCACGCAATCGTTCGACAAGTCGCGGCAAGTCCCGCCGCAAGAGCGGCTCGCCCCCTGTCAGTCTGATCTTCCGCACGCCCAGCTCCCGGAACACACGGGCCACGACGAGGAGCTCCTCGAAGCTCAAGATCTCCTTCTTCGGAAGGAACGAGCCCGCGGCGCCTCGCGGCATGCAATAGGGGCAGCGAAAGTTGCACCTATCCGTAACGCTCAAACGCAAATCGGACAGCGGTCGGCCCAGCCGATCCAGCAGCATCGCCACGGGGCAACGTTAGCTCGCCCGACCTCTGCTCGCACGGCCCCGCCTCCTCGGAGCCGAAAGGTCGCTTCGGGTGAGTATTGCCAAGAGCTGGAAATGGACGAAACAACCTCGACCCATCCCTCGAAAGGCTGCACCCTTTCGCTCGCTCCGCTATCGTGAGCGCGTGAAGGTGTACAAGTTTGAAGGTCCCGAAGCCGGGGATTCCCTCATGTCCCTGAGCGCCCGGCGCGCCCTCGATCACGCAGGACTCAAGCTCTCCCTGCCCTCCTACCAAGCGCTGCCTCTGGAAGCGCGCCGCTCCCTCTCGGAGCTCGGAGAAGCGCCCGTTGTCGACGAACGCGCCGTAAGCGAGCTCCTGAAAGGCGCGACGACGGAGTCGCTCGAGAGGGCCCCGGAACCCTCCGCCCACGCGGTCCCCGAACATCTCACAGCCGCTCTCGGACCCGAGCGGCCTCTCGCACTAAAGGTTTGGCAAAGCCTGAGCCCCCTCGATCGTTACGCTCTGCTCAAATGTGAAACGCGAGGTCGCGCCCGCTCCGATCTCTCTCGACTCCACCTCGCTTACGAAGAGATCGTCGGCGCCACCGCCCTTTCGACGCACCTCGGTCACGACGGGGCGCTCCGGATGGTGCGCATCACTGACAAGCCCGAGACCAAACGTCGCGCCGTCGCTGAGTCTTTTGTGACAATGTCCGAGGTCGCCTTCGACGCTCTCGAGCGAAACGATGCCCCGAAGGGGAACGTGCTCGAGGTGGCGCGTCTGGCCGGAATCATGGGGGCGAAAAAGACATCCGACTGGATCCCTCTCTGTCATCCGCTCGCCCTCTCCCACGTCGCGATCTCGTTCAGCCCCGCCGAAAACAAGAAGGCAACCCTGCGGATCTTGTGTGAAACGGAAGTCCGAGCCGGGACCGGCGTCGAGATGGAGGCGATGGTCGGTGCTTCCGCTGCTGCCCTGACCATCTACGATATGCTCAAAGGCATCGACAGGGCGATGTCCCTCGGGCCCACGCGCCTCGTCTCGAAGTCGGGTGGGCAAAGTGACTTCTTCGTGCGCGCAGAGGACCCATGAGCCGCTTCATCGTTCAGATTGAGCCCCTCGACGTCGCTCAGATGCTCGGCCTCGTAGCGGCACCCGAGTTCGGAGGCGTCGACCTTTTCCTCGGCGTTGTGCGCAATCACGAAGACGGTCGTCCCGTAACGCTCCTCGAGTATCACGGCTATCCCTCGATGGCGGAGAAACAGCTCGCGCGCATCGGCGCGCGCATCGAACAAGAAGTTCCTGGAGTGCGCGTGGCCGCAGCCCATCGACTCGGGTCCCTCGAGGTCGGCGAAACCGCTGTCGTGTGCGTCGCCGCCGCGCCTCATCGGGCGGAGGCCTTCCGCGCCTGTCGTCTGCTCATCGACCGCATCAAGCACGACGTGCCCATCTGGAAACGGGAGCACGGGCCCGACGGGCCCTATTGGGTCGGGTGGCGGGATGCTCGTTGCGGCCACGACGGCCACGACGAGTCGCATGACGATTCCGGGCGCTCTGGAAACGAAGCAGTTCCTCACCACAGCGCCGAACAATGAGTGCGGCGGCTGGCGCGGCGAAAAAGCCGTGATAGGTTCGGCGCCGTCGAGCTCCGGGGCGGGAGTATAGCTCGGGGGTAGCCCCCCCTCTTCGTCCTGGCCGCTCGGCTTGCGAAGCTTTTTCTTATCTTTCTGCGCAACGGGTGGGAGGCCAGGCCGAACTACGCCGCACCTCGGGGCACACCTCTCGAAAGAGACGCCCTTCGTTCTTCCCCCCTTCGAAGCATTCACGGAGTCCTCATGCTGCTTGAAAACCGTTTGTCGAAAATGATCCGCCGTTCCCACGCAGGAGCTCTCGCCGCCCTGCTCACCGCCTCCGTCGCCACCGTAGCCTGTGAAGAAAGCGACCTCTGCTCTGATGACGCCTGCGCAGACGACGCTGGCGGCGATCCCGGCAGGGACGACGATAGCGCCTCCGGTGGAAAAGGCTCCGGCGGCAAGGACTCCGGCAAGGGTTCCGGAGGCAAGGACTCAGGCAAGGGCTCCGGCGGCCTCGGTGGAGCCCCGGGCTCCGGCGGTAAGAGCGGCTCAGCCGGAGGCGATTCCGGAAGCGGCGGGAAAAAGGCCGAAGGAAGCGGAGGAAAACAGGAAGCCGAGCCCGACCCAGGGGCGATCGAGG
>JAEYYX010000116.1 GCA_023428245.1 Pseudomonadota bacterium | reverse complement strand
CCTCGATCGCGCCGCAAAAGCCGAGCGGCTCCGGCCTCCAATTCTCGTCGCGGATATCAATGAGCACAGATTCCGAGCACTCGATACGCTCGTGAGTCGCAGGGTCCGCGACGTAGTAGGTCGAGCCGAGGAAAGCCCTCTGGCTATCGGCCGCGAGAAGGGCGGTCTCCGCGTAGAAGCTAGGATCTTCAGGGGCGTGGATGAATTGAACCTTCGCCCCCGGAAACTCGATGACGAGAATTTGTGATCCGGTGAAGATACCAGCGTTGAAATCAAAGTTCTGATTGATGGTCGTCAGCAGTCTTTGATCGTCTTCCACGATAGCGACATCCAGACGATCTATTTGCCTGCTGTTTCCCCAATAGCCTCGCCCCTCGAGAACTCTACCGCTCGGGAGCGAAACCACTCTATCCCAGCCAATCAACCAGTTCCCTGAGAGCTGACGCAGGTAGCTTCCTCCGAGTGGATGCCCCTCGGAGGGAACGCCGAGATGTGGCTCGCCAGAAGCAGTTAAGACTGTTAACCAACTCTCTGATAAGTTGATAATGTTACCGAACTCATCCACCTGCATGTCGAAGCGGAGCGCCGTTGGCAACCACGCGGTCCAGTCGGTCGCTCCGTTTCGGAAAACCCGGTAGAGCCGCACCGAGTGTCCATGATCCGAGTCTTCCTGATAGGACGTAAAACCTAACGCAATATTGCTGCACGGATCGAGCTTCACCCGAACTTGCTCTCGCGAGCCGAGCTGGACGGTCTTGAAGCTCGAGCTCCAAGCATCGTCGGTGGTCCGGGTCGCAACACACGTCCCGTCCGCTCCCGGCGCTTCATGCTTCCTAGCCTCGTCCTCCGGCAGGGGCTGAAGCCCCTCCGTCGTTTGACCGTTGCAGCCCGCTCCGAGGGCAAGCGCGAAAGCGATGAGTCTTCTGTATTGCATGGGTTACTCGAAGCCGAGCCTATCGAGGAGAAAGCGACCCGCGCCGTTCTGCGTGTTGAGAATGATGTCCAGGGAACAAATCGTCGAGTTCGAGAGCGCAGTTTGAACGTCAAGAGGCAGTTCAAACGCTAGGTGATTGAACTCGTTCGGAAACAGGTTCTGGAGCGGTCGGTTTCCGACGAAGACATTGTGTATATCGACCGAGGGGCAAGAAAGAAGCAACCGCACCTCTCCGACCCACCACGGATTTGGCTGTGGGTCGGGGATGTAGACGTCGATTCCAAAGGTCGTCGTCGGCGAGGGAAGCTCGTTCGTCGCGAAGGCGCGACTCGTCAGAACAGTCCAGCCAGAAGCCTCGACGCCCAGGGCTCGATCGCCGTGAGTCACATCAATCGGCTCTCCCGTGAGAGTCGCGCTCGAGGTCCAGTCTTCGGGGATCTCGAAGCTCAGGAGATCGCTGGTCGCGATAGTCATACCGCTGCTGCCCCCTTGATGTGGAACCGTTCTATTTGTGAGTGTCCCCGCGAAGGCGAAATTGTCCACGAGGATGCCCGGCGACGAGGTGTTCGTCGTGACGACGAAGAGCGCGCCTGGCTGGTCCCCGAGGAGGACGGTACGGACGTTCTCCGGAACCGCAAAGCTCAAGGTCGACCAAGCTCCTCGCGGCAGAGGCGTCAGGTCGAGGATACCGAAGTAAGAGTACGTCGAGGTCGCGATGTTCTCGAAGGAGACCGCGACGCTGCCCACCCAGTAAGGATTGTTCACGGCTGCGGGGATATAGACCTCGACTTGAACGTCCGTGCCGATCGGATCGAGATCTGCCGTCCGAATGACTGGGCTCGAGATATCACTGTACCCATGAGGCGCTTCGATCGCCTTCCCGGATCCGCTCGGGCGATCGACGAACGAGGCCGGGCTCGTGTTGCCATAGCTCGGACGGCCATAGGTCCATACGAAGGAACCAGTCGGCGGAGGTTCCATGTCGAGAGGCGGCGCCGAAAGTCCGGCGAGGAGCCGCGCATTTTGTCGCATTCTTTCGCAACCTCGTGTCTGAGAGGTGTCCGCTATGGAGCAATTGAAGGCTGCCCCTATCTCGCTTCGTGTCCAATCGCTGCATCCGAAGATGTTGGTTCCAGAGCCTACGCCGATCATGAGGCTGTTCGGCGCCGTCGAGTGGGCGTCGTTCCCCTCTCGGAGGAGCGCGTGTCCGATCTCATGAGCGAGCGTCGTCAGTTTTTCGGAGCGTCGATCGATCGAAATGGCCGCCCATGAGTACGCATCAGAGGCGCCATGGAGAGACGTGAACGAACCGCTCGCGGAGCCACAGTTCTCATCGTGTCCACCGCTCAGGCGACCTGTGACGATCGCCTGTAACCCCGTCGGCGGCGCGGGCCGCGAGGCAACCTTCCAGCGATGGAAGAGCGCCTCCGCTAGGTCGTCTCGAGCATCAGCGCTGCAAGGTATTTGATCAAAACTCTCTGCATTCTTGCCCATGAACTCAGTCACCCAGGGCGCGAAGCAGCGTGAAGCCATGTTGTCCGATCGAACGAAATCAAAGTCACAAGGAGCGTGCACAGAAGGTCCTGCCAGGATCTTCCCCCCTTTGTCATAGGCCTGCTCCGACACCTCGATCGCGGTGTAGCTCCGCAGTCTGAACTGGATCCCGCACTGGACGAAAATATCATCCGGCCGAACGATCCCAGCTACCGTTCGGAAGTTCGGCGAGAACGATCCGTTCAAGAAGGCTTCATTCAACGGAAATGGGTCCTCTTGAAAGCTGACTCTCACTAGCCCTAGCGGGAAGGCATCGTGCACAAATAAGCCATGATCGATGGACTCGGGATCATCGAAAAGAGCGCGCGCCCCACGCTCGCCGAGCTCGGGAGCGGATCCTGTTGGGTATGCTTCGATCACGTCGACTGGGACAAGGATCGTATCTTGTGAGAGTTTCCATACCTCCAAGGGAGAAAACTCGCGCTCCACCGGCAACGGGTCGCCGACGACGGACTGTGAGAAAGACCTCTTGGCCATGCGCACGCTGATCGGATCGTAGTTCAACGGGACTCCTAGTCCCTCGAACCATGCCGTTTCTCCTAGGAACGAATAGGAGTCGAGCCTCTGCTGACGTTCTTGAGCGGTGCGATGGAGTGCGTAGGTCTGCTCGAGCGATCCGTGATTGAGTGTGGGGTTGAGCAAAGGCGGGGCATCAGGAGTCGTGTTCGCATACAGTTCCACAACAAAACCAGTCGACCAGCTCACAGGAACGCTTCCGGGCTGCTCGTACCCGCGCCAAGCCTCCTCACCTTGCTTGAGAACAAAGGGCGCGATCGGACGGAGGTTGTCGAACTGCGAAATGAAGGCTCCGGGTGAAATCTCTTCGGCGGCATGTAAGGCTCGATCAGGGCAAGGAGCGTTCGGATCGCAGGTCGCCGGCGCGTAAGGCTCCGCCGTCGCTTTGAAGCAAATACCGGAGCCCTGAGGGCCATTCGAAAGGCAGGTCTCGCCGTCGGTAGCTACTGTGATGTTCGGATGGTGCACCGTGATGACGCCCGTGCGGAAATCGACTGAGAAGTAGAGGTCGCTCGCGTCACCCGGTACGAAGTCGAGCTGGAATCCGCCACAGAAGGAGTCCCCAGAATCGTGCAGCTCAATCCTATACGTCGCGATAGGATTGCCCACAGTCGCCTGACGCTCGAGGACAGCGATCATCTCGCTCTCGTTGCTGATGGGTCGGAAGGGCAACATCGGATTGTTGGCAGGATCGCAGGCCCAGCCCCCAAAAGCACAATCAAAGGTCTCCATGCGATCCGTTTGCCAGAGGAGATAGTCCGGTCGTGGCCCGGAGAAGACCCGTGCGAAGTTGTCGCTCTCGCCGCAAAAGACCGCCTCCTGAATCGGCCAGGTCTTCGTAAACTGAAGAGTGAGGTCTCCCGGCCTCGCGAGCGCCGGTTGCGCCAAGCCGAAAATGCCGCATGCCCATAACCAACCGATTCTGATTCGCCCCATTTTTCCTGGACTCCCTCGCTCCCCCGCCGCCCTGATGGCGCATCAGCGGTAGTGTTCTCAGGGTCGGGAGAGCCGAGGGAAAATGCAAGGGAGCCTCGGATGGCCTTGATTTTCTCACGACCCACAGGCGCCGCCCCTCGCGATGGCACGGAGAGGCTGCTCCGAGCCCGCGAAGGCCCCTCGGCGCCCGCTCCGTGCCTCTCCCGTCATCGAGATCACGATCGCCACAGCGAGGCGATCTTGCGTAGCCGCGCGTCCATCCGGATCCTTCGAGAACCGAGCATTTGTGCGGGAGACGTATGGCGCGGCGATTGCACGAAGGGCCTCTCATGGAACCGAAACAGGAGACCGAGCTCACCAAGTGCCACGAAATGCTCAAGAGCTTCCGCAATGGGATGCTCGTGACGCGCTCTCTGGACGGAGGCTTTCACGGGCGACCGATGCACATCGCCGAGCTGAGCCAAAACCTCACCATCACCTTCATGACCGGACTGAACACCACGAAGGTCGATGAGATTCTCGCCGATCCTTCGGTTTGCCTCACGCTCCAGGACGATGGAGCTTTTGTCACCGTGATGGGCCAGGCCGCCATTGTCACCGATCTCGAGGAGCGCCGGCGCGTCTTCAGCCTGCCGTCCGAGGCCTGGTTCGATGGGCCGGAAGATCCGAACGCTGCCCTGATCCGCATTCGTCCTCGGACCATCGAGTACTGGGACAGCAGCGGCGTCAACGCCCTCAAGGTCGTCTTCGAAATGGCCAAAGCCGTCGTCACCGGCGAGACGCCGAAGACGAACGAAAAGCAGCACGGAACCGTTCATCTCTGATCGCCCACTCGTGACCTCCGCTCCCGAAGATTCGAGCCAGCCCACAGGGCGCGCGCACGGTCCCGACGCGCGCCTTCTCGAGCGCAGCATCGAGCTCGCACGCAGGAACGTCGAGCTCGGCGGGCATCCCTTCGGGGCGGTCATCTCAGCGGGCACACGCATCATCGCGGAGGGGACGAACTTGGTCCTCTAGCTCAAAGATCCGACAGCCCACGCGGAGATCGTCGCGATCCGTAAAGCGTGTCAGGAGCTCGGGGCGCGCGAGCTCCCAGGCCTGACGATCTATGCGAGCGCGGAGCCCTGTCCCATGTGCCTCTCGGCCATTTACTGGAGCCAGCTCTCGCGCGTCGTGTTCGCCGCGACGCGGCACGCGGCGAGCGCTGCCGGTTTCGACGACGCTCATCTCTACCGCGAACTCACTCGCCCGCTCAGCGAGCGGTCCCTGCCCACGGCTCATGAGCCTCACCCCTCCGAGCTCGAACCATTTGACCTTTGGTGTAGCCGCACGCCGAGGCTCCCAGACTCGGACGACCCAAGAGAGCCCTTCGAGCTCACACCATCGGCGCGGTCATCCCCCGCGCTGGGTCGGCAGAATCTGAAATCCCACCAGGAGGAAGTAGACGCCGATCGCAAGAGGTAAGAGCGAGTAGATGACGAGGTGCACGAGACTGCCGGCCCGCTCGCCGAGTCGCTCCTTCATCACCGCCAGCCGTGAGAAGCGCTCCGGGCGGGAGAGGCGCATAGCCAGCGTGTAGAGCCCGAACACGGCGGCGACGAATCCAACGATCAGATCTTCAGACAAGAGGAGACTCCGAAAAGAAAAGGGGCGCCGCGAACGACGCCCCCGATCATGCGGCCTTTCGGCGAGAGCTCAAAGGCGCTGACGACGACGGCGACCAAGAACCCCGAGAGCCGCGATCGCCATGACCCATACACCGGGGCTCGGCGCGGAATATTTCGGCCCGACCGCGCAGCCCCCGCCCCGCGCGCCGTTCTCGGCCTCTTGGCCCGCGCCACTGCCATCGGCGCTACTGCCCGGCGCGCCCTCATTCGGATCGGAACCCTTCGGCGGCGGCGAGTCGTCCTCGCCGTCGTCGCCGCTCACGGGAGTATCAGCCCGCGACGCGCCACCGAAGTCCACGCCGTTTTCGCTCCACACGCGGGGCAAACACTGACCGGGACCGCGGACGGTCGTGCATTCACCGGGGGACCCGGGCTCGGCCCCTTCCCCGTCCGCCGGAGGCATCGGGTTCCCCGACTCGCCCCGATCGTCGGCTGGGAGAGCGGGACCTGAAGCGTCGTCCTCAAAGCCTGGCTCCGCGCCCCCGCCCGAACAGTTCACAGTGTCCACCCGGTTGCAGACCCAATCCTCGGGACACTCGTCATTCTCTTCGCACTCGACGATCTTCGGTCGGCACGCTCTGCGTTCGATGGTCGCAGGCTCGCAGTCGCAAGGCGCCATCACACAGGCGCAGCCGTCCGAGGAATCCGTACCCACGACCACACACTGAAACTCCCGCGGGCAGTCCGCGTCGCGATCACAGCTCGAGGCCCCGGGGCCGCATGTCCCGCTCGGCTCCTCCTGCTCCGGCAAGTCGGAACAGGCTTCGGACGGGGACGCGCTGTCGTCATGCGACGAGACGCCGTCGTTCGGCGACCATCCGTCGTCGCTCAGTTCCCCCGGACAGCCCCGGCCCACACTCGCCTTTCGACAGACCTCATATTCCCCACACTCAGCGTCCTCGCTGCACGGCGCGGGCGGCGTCACGCAGCGGCCGATCTCCGCTTCGTGGACCTCTGTGTCGCAAGCGGGCGTGTCCGAGGAGCCGCCGTCACTCGGAGCGGAGCCGCCGTCTCTCGGCGGTGGTTCGGCCACGTCGTGGCTCGAGTCGCTCTCTCCTGGGGAATCGTCGGATCCTGAAGGAGCACAAGGATCGACCCATTGCTCCTTTTCACAGCTCGCGCCCTCCGAGCAGTCTGCGTCCGACCGACATTCCCCCTCCTCGAGCGCAACCGCCGTCAGCGGCAGGCCCCAGATGGCCCCAACGGACACCAGCGAAACGAGCTTCTTGATCTTCATTCTTTCTCCTCCTAGCGCACCGGCCCATGGGTTCCCATGCGTCGTCTCTCACACTGCCAGTCGCTCGCCTAGAAGCCCCGAACAGCCCCCCGAGGCCAGCAAAGCCTATGCCCACAGCGGACAGCGCGTCAGCAGCCTTTTTCCCGAGCCGCCGCGCGCGGAAATGGCACAGTTGCGCCACACGCCGGACGCCGCTGCCGCGGCTCGGGGCTCCCGAGTCCCCTCCAGATGTGTTCTAAGGTGCGCCCGAAATGACGGAAGAGAAGCGCATCCAGCTCCTGCTCAGCACCGGCGGTCGCGGTTCGGTCCTCGAGGCTCAAGGTGACCGCGCCGTGCTCGAGACCCCGAAAGCCTACCCTCACGGCGCGACGGTGATCGGCTCCATCGAAGGCACCGAACACAATCTTCGCCTCAAGGTATTCCGCTGCAAGAAAGTCGGAGAAGCGGAGGGCGCGGAGACCTTCCGCGTCGAAGGGCGGCTCGAGGGCGCGACCCGCGCGCTGCGCGCGCTCCTCTCGGGCGCGAGCCCGTGATCTCTACTCGAGCGCTAACGTCATCCCCAGCGATAAACCGAGGCTCAGTCCCTCGAGGCGAGTGGCCGATTCGCCAGCGGTGAGCGCGATCGGAGCCAGGATGACGCCGGCGTCCCCGCGCGCGAAGAGTCCGATCGAGCGACTCGCGCTCGCCTCGAACTGGAGAAAAAGTCCGCCCTTCGCGGTGAGCGTGTCGTGTTCTCCGGAAGGGAGCGCTACCGGGCCATTCTTATGGAACGCGCTCGCGCGAACGTAAGGCCCCAGGGACACCTCTCCGCGGGCGGTGGCGGGAATCACGTAGCCGAATAGGAGCTCAGCGCTCAGCAAGGAGAAGGTCGGCGCGGCTTCACCCTCCCGAGTCGGCGTCCCATCGAGGAAGCCTGCGCCATAACCGAGCGAGACGCCGAACCGGAGCGGCGCATCTCCGTTCAAGAGAAGCCCGAGCGAAGGCCCAAAGGCCACTCCCCCGCTCGGGAACCCCGTCGCCCCGACAGAGCTCACGAGGCGCGGACGTTCACGCTCGCGCTCCATGCGCTCACGTTCCTCTTCCCTCTGCGCCTGGAGCTCCGCCTCGAGCATTCTCTTCTTCTCGATCGAACGGCGGCGCGACAGCTTGCGGAGAAGCTCGACCGTAGTGAGCGCGACGCGCCTGGCTACGAGACCGGGCCCGCCGCTCCCCGAGATCAGCCGCTCCCCCGCTTCGTCCCCCCGGTCCCAGACCTCGACCCTCAGATTCGGACCTTCGTAATGGACTCGGATATAGAGGGAGAGCGCTGCCTCGTCTTCTCCGGCGCGCCCCACAATCTGCTCATCCTTGAGTTCGATCGCGATCGTGCGCTCGAAGAGCGCGCGGTGCCGATCGAGGTGGGGCTGCTCACTTGTGCCACTCGGGAGCGCCAAGCTCCAGGCCACGTCCGCCGCCGCCGTCTGAGCTACGCTCAAAACGGCCAGAAGCGCCGAGGCCGCCCAAAATTCCCTCATCCCCGCTCGTTCGTCCTCAGTCTTACGGCTGAGCGGTCTCGCGCGCTGGAGCGCTCTTGGCGCTCTCCTTCTCGCGCACTGAGCTGCCGCGGGCAGGCTCGGATGCCTCCATCGGGGGCGCGCCCCAGATATCGCGCTCTGCGCCCGGAGCAGTCGGATCGTTTTCCCCGAGGAGCTCGAGGGCCGCGCTCATTTCTTCGACGCGCGCTCCGCCCGGATGCAGCGTCTGGTACTCGGTGAGCAGCCGCGCAGCGCGGGCGCGGTCGCGCGCACCGGTCGCCAGCATGAACTCACGCACGAGCGCGTCCTCCGCGAAGTCACCGTAGGGAGAGAGCCGTCGACACAGCGAGTAAGCGCGGGCTGCCCCTTCCACGTCTCCTGCGCGATCCAACAAATTCCCCAGCGTCATCGCAGCCAGCGGGGCGCCCTCGTCTTCGGCGTAGCGCGTCGTCACCTCACGCAGCAGCTGAATGGCCCAGCCTGTCCGTCCCGCGAAACGCGCGATGTCCGCCAGGGTCATGAGATCGTCGGCGCTGCCTTCGGCGGAAAGTCGCCGCAGCTCGCCGGACTCATCGAGCGCCTCGAACGCTCCCAAGTAGTTTCCCTGCTCAGCCAGCTGGACCCAGCTGGCGCCCTCATGGAGATCGCCTTCCGGAGCGTCTGAAGTCTCCGCGTCCGCGGGGAGCGCAGGCTCGCTCGGCGCAGGGAGCGCGACGAAACGCGAGCGAGCGCGCTTCGCCGGAGACGTCGAACGACTCGCCTCATCGCTCTTTTGCGTCGGGGAGACAGGGGCCACAGGCGGGGCGACAGCCGCGGGCTCCGCCGTAATGTTCATCGAGCGAGAAGAGCCGAGCTCTCCGAGCGAACCTTCCCCGAGACCCGCGCTCGAACGCCCGAGACCATATCCGAGCCCCAGGAGGCACACCGCGGCGAGCGCGAGCTCCGCTCGCTGAGTCCAGGCGCGCGCCGGCCGCCGCACGGCGAGACGCTGCCAGACGCGCTCGAGTTCGGGCGCGTCGTCGTAGGAACGCAGCAGGTGGGTCAAGTTCGGAGAAGGGGAGGGACCCGACCTTGAAGGAATTTCTTCCTGTTCGAAGTCGCTCATGGCTCACCTCCCTGCAGAGCTCGGGCGCGCTCGGGAGCCCGATCGACGAGCGAACGATTCGAGACGATGGCTTCCTGGGCCTGGGCGATCCAACGTTTCGCGGTCGCGAGAGAACAGCCAGTCATTTCCGCGACCTCCTCGAGCTTGCGGCCTTCGATGTAGCGAAGGGTCCAGGCGATGCGCCGGTCCAAGGGCAGTCCCTCGAGAATGGCGTACACTTCGGCGATCTCGAGTCGCTCCTCGGGAGCGATGCTCGGCGCGGCCACTGCGTCCAGGTCGATCGGCTCGCTCCGCGAGAGGCCGAGCGACGTCAAAAGGCGCCTCCGACGCAGCCGCGTCCGGATCAGGCGCACGACGATCGAGCCGAGCCAAGCTCGGAAGGAATCCCCACTGCGAAGTTTGTCGAGGTGATCGTGGGCCCGGACGAACGCGTCATGGACGATGTCCTCGACGTCGACGGTGTTGCCCTGAATGCGTACAGCGAGCGCGAGCGCCGACGCCGCGTGCCTCCGGTAGAGTTCCTCGAAGGCGCCCCGCTCGCGCACACGACAGAGGAGGACGAGCTCGGCGTCCGTCAGCCCCGGCGTACGGCGCGCGGCTTCGGCATCACCGGCGGAGACGAGCCGCAAGTGAGGCGAAGGTGGTTTCTGGGTTCGGGCCGACACCGGCACGCAGTATGGACGCACCAACCTGAAAAAACGGCTCTTCCGGAAGCGGCGGGCGTTCGATTTCTACCGCTCGAGAGTCGACGATTACGTTGTCAGTGCAACATGTTGCGGTTCACGGTAATTTTCTAGCGAAAAGACATACGTAGAAAAAAAGTGCCCCCACATGAGCCGAAATGTGGAGCTGTGGCGTCTGAGGGGGGCTGACCGTGGTTCGTGCACCGTCTCGGACTTTCCGGAGCAGCATCAGATCTGAAATTTAGGAGAAATCGAACATGATCATTCGCAAGACCGTTCTCGCCGTTGCTTTCGCTTCTCTCGCCGTCGCTTGCGGTGGCAGCCAGGCTCCCGCTGAGGATCCCTCGACCGCCGAGGCTCCCGCTGCTGAGGAAGAGGCCGCTGGTGAGGAGGAGGCTCCCGCTGCTGAGGAGGCTCCCGCCGCTGAAGAGGCTGCTGCTGAGGCTCCCGCCGCAGAGTAATGCCCCCGGCTTCCTCGCGAAGCCTCGGACCAGGAGCGAAGGTCGAGAGACCTGAGCTCCTGTTTCGTTTTGTGCGTCCGGAAGTACGAGTCCCCTCGCCTCAGCCGGCCTCGGGCGGAGGAAGCGCGCGTCTCCGACAGGCCGTTAGGAGAAAGTCGTACCAGGCTCGGGCAGCTCGACCTTGAGCCGCGTGCGCCCGACGAGGAGCTCGTCGCCGTGCTTCAGGTTTTGTTCGCCCCGCACGCGAACAAAAACGCCCGTTCTCGAGCCGAGGTCGGTCAGGACCAAGCTGCCGGCCTGATCTTCGATCAGGCAATGCTGCTCGGAGAGCAGCGGATCGTCAGGGAAACGTAGATCGCCCGCTACAGCGCCGATTTGGAGCGCTTTGCCCCGAGCGAGGACTGTAGAGCCGCGCGCGCCGCCCACGAACTGCTGCACGACGCGGAAAGACGAGGGCCACTTCGGCGACGAGTAAAAGTAGGTCGGGTCCGGGGCCGGACCGTCGTCCGGCTTCGGGTTCTTCTCGACGCGGAGGAGTTGGTCTCCCACAACGAACTCATCTCCAAAATCGAGCTCCACAGGGCTCGTGATCCGAAGGAAGATCCCGTTGCCGCCGGCGAGCTCCTCGAGGCAAAGCTGGCCGCCACGCATCACGAGCAAGCCCTCCTCCGGATAGCAGAAGCGCTCTCCTTGGAGGGGAACGGCCCCTTTCGATCCAATGATCGCGCGCGGCCCCGGCGGCGCGTACACCTCCGGTCCACCGCTCAAGCTGCGCGTCACTTGGAGACGGAAGACGATTTGCGCGCCGCGGATCGATTGAGCGACGATCTCCGAAGGCTGCGGCGCTTCTTTCTTCTTCTTGAGCTTGAGATCGATGTTCGGCGGCTCCGTCAGGACCTCGAGCCCGCCGAGCTCGTGCCCCGCGATGATGCGATCGAAGCCGCCTTCGCGCAGCTTCATGACCATCTCGAGGTGCTGCGCCTTCATCAGACCGCGCACAAACTCGGAGACGTCGGGACGCTTTACGTGCTGTTCGTAGGAGCGCTTGTGGCTCTTGATGACGCGACCGCCATCCGCGAACAAGTGCGTGATGACATGAGGAGCGTCGAGGCCGCTGTCTTCGGTTTGGACGTGAAAGACGGCGTTCTTGAACTTGACGTTGTTGTTGAACCCGATCTGCGCTCGGCGGAAGCTCGGTTTGCGAATCTCCGCCTCGAGCTTCTGGAGCTGAGCCTCGTCGAAGGCGCGTGTCGCCTCCTCGAGACGCGAGTGATCTCCGCTCACGCCCTCCATGTGCTCAAAGGCTTGCTGCGCCACGGGCGCACTCGGGTCGACGCGCAGCGCCTCGGCGAGTAGCGCTTGCCCTTCGGCGTCATTGGGCCCATGGGCAGCCCAGGCAGCCAGGAGGGCCACCGCCTCGTCGGGGCGCTCCTTCTCGACAAGCCACGCTGCGATCTTGGCGGCGCGGGCTCGAAGCTCGGAGTGGTTTCCGGTCACAAACTCCATCATCCTCGTCGAGCCGGGGCTCGCGCAAGTCCTCGCTCGGGGCCACGCGCCAAATTCGAGCGCGGACGGGGAAAAGGCCGCCGGACCGCGCCCGCTCCCGGGCGCTCTTGTTGCCTCCGGATGGAGCTTCTGACAGCGTCAGTGTCCCGAAAAGATGATCCCTGTCGACACACTGACTCAGTTCAGCCGGCGCCTGGAAGAGGTGAGTGAGCTTTTGTGTGACCCGGCGGTGCTCGCCGATCCGCGCCGCCAGAGCGAGCTGAACCGGGAACATCGCCGCCTCGCGCCGATCGCCGAGGCCTTCAAGGCTTACACCAAGATCGAGAAACAAATCGCGGAGGACAAAACCGTCCTCGATGATCCCGAGCTTGGCCCCTTGGTCCGCGAGGAGCTCCCCGGCCTCGAGGCCGACCGCGACAGGCTCGAGCGCGAGATCCGTATCCTGCTCCTTCCCCGCGACCCCGACGACGACAAAAATACCGTGCTCGAAATCCGCGCCGGTACCGGCGGCGAGGAAGCGGCCTTGTTCGCCGCCGACCTGTTTCGCATGTACGCGCGCTACGCGGAGACGAAGGGCTGGAGGGTCGAGGTCCTTTCCCAGAGCGAAGCGACCGCCGGTGGCATCAAGGAACTCATCGCGCTCATCACCGGCGACAACGTCTACTCGGTCCTCAAGTTCGAGAGCGGGGTTCACCGCGTCCAGCGCGTACCCGCCACCGAGACCCAAGGCCGCGTCCACACCTCAACAGCCACCGTCGCCGTGCTCCCCGAAGCTGACGAGGTCGACATCGAGCTCGAAGACAAGGACCTCCGCTTCGACATCGCCGCCGCGAGTGGGCCAGGTGGTCAAGGCGTCAACACCACCAACAGCGCGGTCCAAGTCACCCACCTCCCGACGGGGCTCTCCGTGCGCTGCATGGATGAGCGCAGCCAGCTGAAGAACAAGGCGAAGGCCCTCAAGATTCTGCGCAGCCGACTGCTCGACGCCGAGCGCACGCGGCAAGCTGATGCGATTCGCGATGAGCGGCGCAGTCAGGTCAAAGCCGGCGACCGCTCCGAGAAAATTCGCACCTACAATTTCCCTCAGAACCGCCTCACGGATCACCGGATCGGCTTGACGCTGTATAAGCTGGATCGTGTGATGACGGGTGACCTGGATGAGCTGACGGAGTCGATCGTCACTCACTACCAGGCCGAGGCGCTCGCGGCCGATCAAACTAAGAGCTAATGTGACGAACCTCCGCCCACCCCACCCTGACGCTCTCTTCGTCGCGCTCGCCCTCGCGCCGAACACCTATTCGCGGAACAAATTCTTCGACATGTTCACGCAGAAGGTCTTGTTTACGGCGCGACGACGGGCCGAGCTGATCCGGGGGATCGTGCGTGACTTGTCAGGGCCGCCCCCGGAGGTCGAAGGCGGCAGGCCGCCGGAAATCCTCGAGGAGTCTCGCTCTGCGGAGGGACTTCGCCTTGTCTACCGGATGCCGGACCTCGAGTACCGGAGGACCGCCCTATTGAGTGGTTTGGAAGCGGCCGTCTTGGAGTACAGCTTGAGCCGAATCGGAGTGCGCACCCTCGCCCCCGAGTCCGAATCCCAGATCCGCAAAGCATTGTCCGGATTCGAACAGGAGCTGGAGCTCACGACCCCATGACCTTTGAGCGATTCTCTTCCCTCCCTGCCCTCCTTCTGACGCTCTTCGCCACCGCCTGCGGCGGCGGCCCGAAGGAGCCGAGTTCTCCCTCCTCCGGTGGCGACGAACCCGTGCCGAGCAGTTCTTCGTCTCGGAGCGACACCGCAAGCGTCAGCGCGGAGAGCGAAGCAGGACCGGCGGAAGGATCCTCTGGGTTCGCTTGTGGGCAGGGGAGCTGTCCGACCGGGGCTTATTGCGACGCGTCGAAGTCGAGCTTGGCGGCGTGCGCTTGGATGAGTGATTGTGGAGCGGAGCCGAGCTGCGGGTGTCTCACGCGTATCCTCGGCGCTTCGTGCTCCTGTGATTTCGAGGGCGGCGGTCCGCGGGTGCGCTGTTCTGAGTGAACGCCGAAGGGGGCGCTTCGGGGCTCCAAGGGCGCGCGGGTAGCGCG
>JAEYYX010000034.1 GCA_023428245.1 Pseudomonadota bacterium | reverse complement strand
GCGCGGGGGGCGGGGGGGTTTTTTTTGGGGCGGGCGCCCGCCGGGGGCGACCGCCTCCTGAGCGCTGTTTAAAGCTTTCCGAGCGCGATGAGCACCATGCGGCGGAGCGGCTCTGCCGCGCCCCAGAGCAGCTGATCGCCGACTGTGAAGAGGGAGAGGAAGTCAGGTCCGAGCTTCATCTTGCGCACGCGACCGACGGGCACGGTGAGCGTGCCGGAGCAAGCCGCAGGCGAGAGGCGCCCTAGCGTCTCGGCCTTGTCGTTTGGGACGAAGTCGACCCAAGGATTGCTCCCGCTGATCGCCGACTCGATCTCCGCGAGGGGAACATCCTTGGTCAGCTTGATCGTGAGTGCTTGGCTGTGGCTGCGCATCGCGCCAATCCGGACGCAAATGCCGTCGACCGGAACCTCACGCGGGAGGCCGAGGATCTTGTTGGTCTCGACATGGCCCTTCCACTCTTCGCGAGTCTGCCCCGCGTCGACGCCCCGGTCGATCCAGGGGATCAGACTGCCGGCGAGGGGAGCACCAAACTCGCTGGTCGGGAACTCGGGGTTCCTCATGCGGGAAGCGACCTCGCGGTCGAGATCGAGGATCGAGCTCGAAGCGGAGCGAGCCGCCGGAACGCTGGCGATCGCGCCCATCTGGCCGACGAGCTCGCGCATGTTCTTGGCGCCGGCGCCGCTCGCGGCTTGGTAGGTCGAGGCGCTGATCCACTCAACCCATCCGTTATCGAAAAGGGAGTGGATGCCCATGAGCATCAGGCTGACCGTGCAGTTCCCACCGATGAAGTCGAGCACCCCTGACTCGAGTGCCCGGTCGATCACCTTGCGGTTGACGGGATCGAGGATGATGACGGCGCTTTCTTCCATGCGCAGGCTAGAGGCCGCGTCGATCCAGAGACCCTTGTAGCCGGCCTTGCGGAGCGCGCCGTGGACCTCTTTCGTGTAGTCGCCGCCCTGACAGGAGACGATCATGTCCATCTCACTCAGCGCCTTGAGATCATTGGCATCGCGCAGCGGCTCGGTCTTGCCGTTGAGTTCGGGGCCAGGTGTCCCCGCTTGCGAAGTGGAGAAGAGAACGGGCTCGAAATGCTGAAAGTCGTTCTCCGCGCGCATGCGCTCGAGAAGCACTGAGCCCACCATTCCGCGCCAGCCAACGATGCCTACCGTCGTCATGAGTTTGATGTCCTATTAAGAGGTGTAGTTTGGGATCGAAAAGGCCGGCCGGGGGCCGGGCGGGGCGAAGTGAATCAGCGAGCCGGGCGGGGAGCAATCTCGCCGAACGATCTCGGCGCCGGGAAGGTTGGATACCCAGGTTTCTGGGGGATTTTTGCCACCGCAGATTCTCTCGGCGTTGGACAATTCAGTTGTAGCGGAACGCTGAGCACGCGCCAGCGGAGCTGGGGGTCGAAATTTGGACCTTCAGGTGGGGGTAGGTACTTGGAATTCCGGATCCTGAATTGTTCCGGAAACATTCGCCCTATAGCGTGCACTCCGCAGTGCCCGTTTGGGCACGTTAGGCTGACTTTATGTAAGCGCCCTCGAGGCCCGAGGTCCGGGCAGTTCAGGGAGCGGATTGTTTCAAGGAGAGAAGATGTCCACCGGCAAAGACGTTCTGGATCTGATCAAGAAGGAAGAAGTTGAATTCCTCGACATTCGGTTCACCGACACCAAGGGCAAGGAGCAGCACGTCACGATTCCCGCTGCTCAGGCTAATGAAAAGCTCTTCACCGAAGGCAAGATGTTCGACGGGTCGTCGATCGCTGGGTGGAAGCCGATCAACGACTCGGACATGATTCTCCTGCCGGATGCTGAGACCGCAGTCTTGGACCCGTTTGCCAAGTACAAGCAGCTCAACATCACCGCGGACGTCATCTCTCCCAAGGATATGGCGGGCTACGAGAAGTGCCCCCGCAGCATCGGCAAGCGCGCTCTCGAGTACTTGAAGAGCACGGGTATCGGCGATACCGCCTATTTCGGCCCCGAGAACGAGTACTTCATCTTCGACAGCGTCCAGTATGCCGTGACCATGGGCTACCAGATGTTCAAGATCACGAGCGAAGAAGGCGCTTGGTCGACGGACGTCGAGGGCTTCAAGGGTCACAGCCCGGGCGTCAAGGGCGGCTACTTCCCCGTTCCGCCGGTCGACACGCTGAACGACATCCGCGCAGAGATGTGCAAGGTCATCGCTCAGATGGGCATGGTCCCTGAGGTGCACCATCACGAAGTGGCCAACGCTGGTCAGTGTGAGATCGGTGTGGGCGTTGGTACTCTCGTTCGCAAGGCCGACGAAGTGCAGATGCTCAAGTACATCGTGCACAACGTCGCAGCCAAGTGGGGCAAGACGGCTACGTTCATGCCGAAGCCGATGGTCG
Source organism: Pseudomonadota bacterium (assembly GCA_023428245.1). Taxonomy (GTDB): domain Bacteria; phylum Myxococcota_A; class Polyangia; order Polyangiales; family Polyangiaceae; genus NIC37A-2. Next base: position 12,798 of record JAEYYX010000034.1, on the reverse strand, counting down.
GCGACAACGGGAACGGCATGCACGTTCACCAGTCGATCTTCAAGAACGGTGAGAACCTCTTCGCTGGTGACGGCGTCGGTGGCCTCAGCCAGCTAGCGATGCACTACATCGGCGGCATCATCAAGCACGCGCGCGCCATCAACGCCTTCGCGAACCCCTCGACCAACAGCTACAAGCGCTTGGTTCCCGGTTTCGAGGCGCCCACCATCCTCACCTATTCGGCGAACAACCGTTCGGCTTCGATCCGTATCCCCTTCGTCATCCCGAAGAAGGGCAAGCGCATCGAGACGCGCTTCCCCGACAGCACCGCGAACCCCTACCTCTGTTTCACGGCGCTCCTCATGGCTGGCCTCGACGGCATCATCAACAAGATCGATCCCGGCCCGGCTGGTGACGAGGACCTCTTCGAGCTCGAGCTGGAAGGCAAGAACACCTTCCCGACGGTCGCGCCTTCGCTCGACCGCGCCCTCGAAGCTCTCGACGCAGACCGCGAGTTCCTCAAGATGGGCGGCGTGATGAGCGACGCCATGATCAACTCATACATCGACCTCAAGATGCAGGAAGTCACCATGCAACGCATGACCGTGACCCCGGTTGAATACCAGATGTACTACTCCTGCTGATCGCCAGCATGAGGCGCATTATGTGCGCTTCGTGAGTTCGTGTGAGACCGCCGCTTCCCGAGAGGGGAGCGGCGGTTTCGTGTGTTCGTGCTTCGTGATGGCGCCCCGGGGGCCCAGAGTCGGCTTGGGGACCCTCGCCCGCGCGCAGCTTGCCCCTCGGGCGAGCGAGCACGGGCAAGAGGGACCCGATCCGCGCGGACCGAGGGGAGCACGGAGCGGAGTGCATCCGGGGGAAGGAGCGGGGGAGCCCTCACAAGAGACCGAGAGGTGAAGCCCTGAAGAGACGACGGAGAGGTTGAACTTGACCGCGTATGGTCCAGACGTCATCTTTCCGTGATTGGAGCCAGAAGGCGCGGCCTTCCGGGCGGGCGTCGTGCACTAGGTGTCGTGAGATGAAGGGGAGAAGAAGGCTTGTTCGGTGGGGAGTCTCGGCTCTCATGCTTCTTGTTCTCCCGGAATGCAATTGTCCTCCCTGCGACGACACCCTCGAGCTCGGTTTGCCGAGCATCGCGGCCGGTACGGAAGGGGACATCGTCCTCGAGTTTCGCCACGGGGCCCGTGGTCCGCTCGAGTTCCAATGTGTAGCTACGCTTCTTTCGGGCGCGTCTCGCGGCTGGTCCTGTCGGACTCGCGACGGAAGGGTGAGCTCTGGCTCCGCCTATGTCGATCTCCCCGGGGTTGGCAGCGCTCGTCTCTGGCACCTTCGCGTCTTTCATGACCGAAGTGTGAGAGAGCTCGAGGCTCAGTCGTATGCCGACGGGCCGTCGGAGGCTTGGCCCCATCAATGTGTATGTGACTGGTTTCACATGGACCTAGGGAATAGCGACCTCGGTCTTCCCTCGCCGCGACCCGTCACTCCTGGTTCCGGGGGGGCGCCGTCGAGCGGCGGTGCTCCCGGGACTGGGGGAATGGGCGGGGCTATGTTCGGGGGGGCGCCTCAAGTGGCGGGTGCCGCTCCCGCAGAAGGGGGCGAAAACCCGTAGCTTCGCCCCCTGCCATTTTGTTGCGTCGCCGGTAGTCTCACTGAAAGCTCAGCATCTCGCTGAACGAGCATCGTCCTACTAGAAGCTCACCGAATCAATCAAAGTGGATCGCAGCTTGTGCGCCGAAGCGGAACCACTCCCAGTCGTTTCCGCCTTGGTAAGAGGGAGGAACGAAGTCCAGGTCGCCGCCTGCCTGATTGTAGGAGGCGAAGGCGCCGATATCGAGCTTCGGAATGATCCTGAAGTCCAAGCCGACGCCGATGTCCCAGACGAAGCCGCTCAGCTGACCAGCAAGTCCACCAGCGTGAGCGAAGATGGCGGGGCTGATGGCGTTCAGGAAGTTGACGCGGGCGCCGCCCTTGACGCTGAACGAGTTCGGAGTTCCGGGAGCCTCGAAGCCGACTTTGAGCTCAGGAGTGACGCGAAGCCACGGTCCGCCCATCGTGTAGCCAAGACGTGCAGCGGCGCCGACGCCTGTTTTCTCCAGGTCGGTTCCGTCGGTGTTCTCCTGAACAGCATCGACGCCGACTTCAGCAGCCAGCGTGACGTGACCGTCGGCCGCCGATGCGCGAGGCGAAAGAGCTGTCACAGCAAGAGCGGCTGCGCCCGCGACGAGGCCCAAGGGCACTCGGCGGAGAGAGGGAAAGAGAAAGAAAGGGGAGCTTTTCGGAGTTGTTAAGGGTGCCACGACCACGGCTTCAGCAAATCCGGTGCCAAGGGCTCTATTTCCGTCAGTGTTTCGTGAAAGAAGCGTGATTCATCGCGCATGAACGAACCAGCGGGGGCGAGGAGCAAACGATGAGTGCGGCAGAATGTCACGCTCCCTCGAGCTCTGCGGCAGGCTGCACCGCGGGCGACCGGTCGACAGGGAGGTAGATGCGAAACGACGTTCCCTTGCCGATTTCGCTGAGAAGTTCGATGCCGCCTCCGGCCCGTTGGACGACGTTGAAGACGATCGAGAGGCCGAGACCCGTGCCGCGGTCGGCCTTGGTCGTAAAGAAGGGCTCGAAGATGCGGGCGCGGAGCTCGGTAGGAATGCCGCTGCCCGTGTCTGTCACGGCCAGCATGACGTAGTGGCCGATGGGAAGCGCGGCGGCGCGTCCCTCTTCGACTTCTGACACGAAGACGTTCTTGGTCTCGATGCGGAGAGTCCCTCCAGCCTCCATGGCATCTCGGGCGTTGACCGTGAGATTGAGGAGGATTTGATCGACGTTCGCGGAGTCCATGCGGACGAGGGCCAAGTCTGAGGCGAGAAGCGTCTCGGATTTTACCGCGCGGCCTAGGATTCGCTGCAAGATCGGCTCAAATTGCTGCACGCAGAGGTTGATGTTGAGAGGCTCGATCTTGGGATCGCGACCGCGGCTGAAAGCGAGCAGTTGTCCTGTGAGGTGGGAGGCCTTCTTTGCGCTGTCGACGATGGATTCGAGCTCACCACGCACAATCGCCTCGTCGTCGATCCTCTCACGGGCGAGCTCGGCGCCGCTCATAATGATTGTGAGGAGATTGTTGAAGTCGTGGGCCACGCCGCCCGCGAGGCGTCCGAGCGCGTCCATCTTCTGCGCCTGAGCGAGCTGGGCCGTGAGGCGCGTCTCCTCTGTGACATCGATCGAAAGGACGACGACACCGACTGAACAGGGTTGAACGCGGAGCTCGAAGACGCGCTTCGTGCCGTCCGGATAGGTGAACTCGTTCCGTTTGGCGGCGAGCTTTCGCTCGACCATACAGGTCTTCAGGAACGCAAACGTCTCGGTCTGCTCGATGCCGGGATAACACTCCTCCATCGTGCGACCGATCAGCTCCTCCCGCCCTCGCTTGCCGTGACCGATCACCGCAGCGTTCACGTAGACGTACCGGAAATCAAAATCGAGGACCTGAATCCCCTCCCGCAGGGAGTCGAGCACCTCGAGCAGGCCCGTCGGACCGAACTCTACCTGCATCGATTCCATGTTGCTCACGTCGTCTCCCGCGGACCTCGTCCCCGCGCCCTCTGGAGCAAGAGCGCGTCGTCATCAGGGTCCCCCCTGCGAAGAACTGATGTCAACCGGCGGTCCGAAGGCGTGCTCGTTTGGCTCTTTGTCGCCAAACGTGGCCTGCTCTGGCGCGGGCGAAGTGCAAAACCAGGGGTGTTGGCCCCCTCTCGCCTCTCGATGCAGCGAAGCGCGGGCCGCACGGGCCGTGCGAACTACGAGCGACAGAGGACTGACTCACCGTCCGATAACTGAACTCCGAGCGCTCTCCCAGAACAAACAACAAACTACACTGTGAAGGAATAGCGGAGAAATCCCTTGAAGCCGAGTCGAGGATCAGCTAGCTGCGCCGAGCATGAGGGAAGTTGAGCAAGTGATTGCGTCGCAGGATCTGGACGCTGCTGGGGCCGCCTCGTCACGCTGGGCCGGGCTGGGCGGATGGTGTGTCGATCGAGTGCGTTGGTACATGACTCCCTATGTCTGCAAACGCTCCCGGGCTGACCGAGACGATCAATTTCACCTGGATCAGCACACACGTCGTCGACGAGCAAGTGATGTTCAGTGAAGGAGGGCGACTCGACGCCGTCATAGCGCCCGACTGGCCGAGTGACGCCGCCCCACTCGTCATCTCCGTGTCGGGCTGCTACTCGAATTGTGGAGAGCGTGACTGCCGAGAATAGGCAAACAGGGAAGGGAACTACTGCGATGAAACGAGCTTATGGTTTGTGTGTTTTTCTGCTGGCTGGCTCGCTCGGTGGGCCGGCGCTCGCCGAGACCCCTGAAGCAGCCCCGCGGCCCGCGGCCCAAGCGCCGCCGAATTACTTCGGCTCGTTTGCTCTCGATCCGCTTGGTTTTCTGCTGTTCGGCCCCACGGCCACTGTTGAGTTCGGTGTCGGGCGCTGGGCGGCGGGGGCGTCCTTCCGTTGGTTTGATCCTGGGCTCCTGGCGAAGGCCCTCTTTCTCGAAGGCGACAATCAGAGCTTCGCGTTCAGCGCGGGTGGCGGACTTCGGGGGCGATACTATTTCGATGATGGATTCAAGGGGGCGCATGTCGGCGCGGTGTTCGAGCTCCTCCAGGTCAACGTCGACAACAGCTCGAACCTCACGAGGGCGAAGTCGCTCTATTTCGTGCCTCAGATCGAGGGCGGCTACCGGTTCGCCTGGGGTAGGTTCTTCCTCGGTCCCTCGGCTTCTTTCGGCTACGCCGCGCAGCTCTCGGGCTCCGTCGAGGATCTTCCGGGCGGCTCGAGCGCGGGCCTCTACCGAGCGGCGGATCGGAGCTCGGTCTACGGAGCGGCGCGCCTCGATCTCGGGATCCTTTTTTGAGCCTCTGAGCCTGCGCGTGAGGGCAGAAGCTCCGGGGAGGGACGCGAATGGGACCGAGCGCGTTCCCCAGAGTCTCGATGTGGGTCGGCCAGTCGCGGCCGAGGCAGACGTCGAGATCAACGCCGTTCACTATTCGTGGGCACAGGAGGAGGGGGCCGCTTTGAGTCCGCTCGCTCCTCTGCTCATTCACGAGCTCGGTCACGTGCTGGGCCTGGCTCACTCTTGCGCCGGGCTCGAATGTGCGTCTCATGAGGCTGCGCGAGCCTTGGTGATGTATCCGGATCCTCGCGAGGGGACCCCGAGGGTTCGTCCTACCGAAGAGGACTGCGAAGCTCTCGCGACCCTTTATCCTGCGCGAGCTCCTTTGGTTTTCCTGGGCCGTCGTGGCGGCTCCTGTGCTCTTCGTGCTCGTCGCGACCACTGTCCGCGTCCTCGGCCGAAGGCGGAGACGGAGGCGTGAGAGGGCGTGAGAGGCCGCTCGGTTGAGCAAGTTCCAGCGCGCCCTGCCGCTGAAGTCTTGAGGTCGAGACCTTCCGCGACCTTGCCGATGGTCGGGGAGTATTTGCTTGATTTCGAGGGGACGGAGCGCTTCCTGGCTCACTTCCGCGCTTCCCAGGCGGCGCGGGCGTCGATGTCGTGAGTGGCGAAGCGCGGGATGTAGTCGCGGGTGAGGGTTTCTTCGAGGGCCGCGGCGTAGTCCGGCGTAGGCATCAAGCCGAAGGCGCCGAGGGCGGGAGAAGGGGAACCTTCTCTGTGGAGCTCGGAGTAGGCGTAGTTGGTGCGGAGGCGCGCGAACATGTCCGGGAGCATTTCCTCGCCGAGCTCACGAACCACTCCGCTCTGAGGAGTCGACAGGAGCCATTCGAGAAGGGCCCAGCCGAAATCCCTGTGGCGCACCTCATCTTTGAGGATTCGATCGAGAGCGGCGCGAGCGGCGGGTTCGGTGGCGGGCGCGCGGAGCCGAGAGAAGAGGCGAACGGCGACGGTCTCGCCGAGACAGAAGGTCTCGACGCTCGTCTGGACCACAGCGCGGAGGAGTCCCTCATCCGGAGGATGACGCAGGCCAATCGTGGCAGGGTCCATGGGGGGAACGCCGCCGCCGCCAGCTGCGACGAGGACGGCGTGGCTCATCTCCGAATGGACGAGCTCGTCGTCCACAATCGAAAGCCCCGCTCGGACGAGCTCGAAGGGCGCCACGAGCTTGAGCAGCCAGAGCGTGAGGTGATGCGTAATGGCGGCGGATCGATATTCGGCTTCGACGCGCCTCGCCCACTCGCGCTGGACGAGACGCCGCTCTTCAGGGGTCAGGGTCACTTCGCTCACAGGGGCGATTCACCTCCGGCGCCGCCCATGGGCGGGGGCGGAGGGTTACAGCTCAAGGTAGGTGGGGTGATCTTCCAAGTGCCTTCCGGAGTGCACTCGAATGACTCGGATTGCTCTGGGATTGGACATTCTGGAGAACTCGCTCCGCGGCAAGTCAAACCCGGCTCATAAGTCGCACATGAACTCCCATTTTTTGGCAACTCCTCGGGGCATTTCGTGATGGGCGGCGGGGGATTGCAAGTGGTCGAGTCCGTGAGCACCCAGAGGCGCTCTTCGTTGCAGCGGACCTTGGATTCTCTCGACTGGTCCCAGTGACAGGAGTATTCCGGGGCATCGCAGGAGAGACCCACCTCGTAGTCCACGCAGGAGGTTCCAAGGGCGGGGGTTTCCTCGGGACACTCCGCAATGGGCGGCGGCGGGGGATTGCACTTGACCGGTCCATGCACGACTTCCCAGGTGCCGTCTTCACCACAGGCGATCGTGTACGGTGGCATGGGAGGACAGCTCTTGGACGGGTCCTCGCATCTGAGATTCTTTTGGTAGCCGGAGCATGAAGTTCCCGCACCAGGGAGTTCCTCGGGACACTCGGTGACGAGCGGCGGGGGCGGATTGCAGGAGTTTGCCACCAGTTCCCATTTGCCCGTGGGAGCGCAGCGGAAACCTTCGCACGTATCTTCGCTCGTCTCGCAGGTCAGCCCTTCATCAAACCCTTCACAGGACGAGCCCTCCTCGATGGCTTTCGGACATTCTTCAATCGAGGACCCTGGGCGATCCTGGGAAACACAGGCGCCCAAGAACGTTGAGCTGAGAGCCCCGATAAGGAAGGGCTGGGCGAAGCGGTTGCGCGGTTTTCGGGTCATGGTCTTCGGATTAGCAAGACGCGGGCCAACGGGCAGCGGACCTGGTTTGTTGCAAGAACAATTGGTTGGGTGTGCTGCGCGGCCCCCCGCGTCCCGCACTCCCTGGCACACTATGGCACAAAACCAGGGCAGCTCACCGCATTTCGATGGGCAAGCGCTCCGTGAGCCGGATTTCCTGTTCGTTGATGTCGACGCCGTAGGCGAGGATCTCGACGCCGGCGGCGTGAGCGCGGCGGAGCGCCGCTCCGTAGCCAGGATCGATGGCATCGGCGGGCTCGAAAGAGCGCACGTCCGTCCGCGCGACGCAAAAGACGAGGACGCCGCGGGCGCCCGCCTTCGTGACGAGGATTAGCTCTTCGATATGCTTCCGGCCGCGTTCGGTGACGGCATCGGGGAAGGCTGCGCGTCCCGGGCCGACGAGCAGGGTGACGTTCTTCACTTCGACGAAGGCTCGCCCTTGATCGCCTTCGAGGAGTAGATCGATCCGGCTTCCGGTGCCGTACTTGACCTCCCGGCGCAGCGTCGAATACCCCCAGAGCTCGGCAATGGAGCCTTTCGTGACCGCTTCGGCGACGAGGTGATTCGCCCCTGCGGGGTTCACGTAGATGCGCGTGCCGGCGTGTTCGGCCACTTCCCATGTGTAGAGGAGCTTGCGCCCTGGGCGCGCTTCGCTGAGCCAAGCGCGCGTCCCTGGCTCGAGACAGGTCTTCATCGAGCCGGTGTTTGCGCAGTGGGCGGTGACAGTCGGGCCGTCATCGAGCGCTACGTCGACGAAGAAGCGCTGATAACGACGAACGACCGTTCCTTGGACAAGGGGGGCGCGAAAAAGCACAGCGCTCAGCCGAGGAGGTTGTGCTTAGCGATCGCGTAGATGGCCCGGAAGCCGTCTTTCACGCCGATCTTCTTCCCTTCGGCGTACGTGCGCCCGTAGTAGGAGACGCCGACCTCGTAAATACGGCACTTCAGCTTCGCGAGCTTGGCGACGACTTCGGGTTCGAAGCCGAACCCGTTCTCCGTCAGCGTGATTTGGTCGAGGTACTCCTTCTTGAAGACCTTGTACCCGCACTCCATGTCCGTCAGGTTCAGGTCCGTCATCACGTTCGAGAGCAAGGTCAAGAAGCGGTTCCCGACCATGTGCCAGAAATACACGACGCGATGAGTGTCGGAGCCGGCGAAGCGCGACCCGAGCACGACGTCTGCTTTTCCCGCGAGGATCGGCGCCAGAAGTTTCGGGTACTCGCTCGGCGAATATTCGAGATCGGCGTCTTGAATGATGACGAGGCTACCTGTTGCTTCCTTGAGGCCGCGACGGATGGCCGCGCCCTTCCCGCCATTTTTCGGTTGTTTGGCGAAGATGTCGATCTTCGGGGCGAGCTCCTTCTCACAGATCTCGATGGTCCCGTCCGTCGAGCCATCGTCGACGACGACAATTTCGATTCGGACCCCGGGGATCTCCACGCCGCGCACGGTCTCGACGACTTCGCGGATCGTCTTCACCTCGTTGTACACGGGGATGATGACGGAAAGGATGACGGGGGAACTGCTCATGGCGCGCACCCTAGAAAAAGACGGACGAAAGTCGACGGCGCTCTGGCGCAGCCATTTCCTTGGGGGAACGGGGCAGAGCGCTCAGGGCACGGCTCCCGGAGCAGTGGTCCCCGGAGCGCTCGCCCGGGTCGCGTACCGGAGCGGTCCCTCGAGGCGCGACGCAGGAAGCGTCGGGAATCAGCGACGCCTGCTTTCGAAATCTCGGGCGCCTTTCCGCTTTTTTCGTGAATCATCGGCGGCCCTGCGGACACTACCTTGGGGAGATGTCCGTTTAGTGACGACGCGCCGCTGCTTGGTGCTACGATCTTTACATTATGCGTCGCCTCGCGAGATTCGCGTGGGGCCCGGCGCCCTGAGGAGTCATGAAGAACTTACGGTTGCTCGCTTCGAGTTTGTCGATCCTTTTCCTTGCTTTCGCTTGTGGGTCTCCGACCGGAGGCGGGCCTGATAGTTCAGAAACGGGCGGAGCGCCGGGGATCAGTGGCGGCCCGAGCGGTGGCGGCTCCTTCGGTGGAACAGGTGGCGCGGGGAACTCAGGGAACTCGGGTGGAGCGGGGAACTCAGGTGGCGCGGGGAGCGGCGCTACGGGCAATACCGGTGGCGGTGGCGGCTCGACAGCTGGAGCGCCGAACGGCAGCGGCGCGGGACAGAATGGCGGAGGTGGAGCGCAGACGACCGGCGGAGCGCCGGGCAGCGGCGGTGGTCCGCCCATGCCGTGGCAAGGTGAGAAGTACCCGTTCCCTCAGAACGTGACCTATCCCCATGGTCTGAAGTCGACCAAGATCTCGAGCGACCACGTCAAGAAATGGTACGATAACTGGAGCCAAAAGTACCTGCAAGAATGCAACGGGAACCTGCGGCCGGGCGCCGATCCGCTCAGCACTTCGCTCGTGGAGGCGCAGGGCTTCGCGATGATCGCGGCGGCGTACATGGGTGACCGCGAAGTCGTCGATAAGCTCCAGGGGTACTACGAGGCGAAGCTGACGAGCCAGGGCTGCGGGCTCATGGGCTGGAAGAACAACTGCCAGGGCTTCGAAGATCAGGGTTCGGCGACCGACGGAGATATCGACGTCGCATCGGGTCTGATCGTGGCTCATTGGCAGTGGCCCGATCAGGGCTACGATGAAAAGGCCCGTGCCGTCATCACAAATCTCAAACGTATGGTTCTGGATTGTGGCGGAACTTCCACGCTGTATCCGGGCTGTTCAGGGGGCAATCCCTGGGGCGGCTGTCAGGAGACGGATATCTCCTATTATTCGCCGGCCTTCTTCCGTTACTTTGCTGAGTTCAGCGGCGACGATGCTTGGCGAAAGCTCGCCGACGACAGTCACGTGATCCGGGACAACGGGGCGCACCCGACGACGGGCCTCGTTCCTGATTGGCAATCGACGAGCGGCACGGCAGGCGCGGGAGAGCGAAAGGGCTACTACAGCTTCGACGCGATCCGGACCCCTTACAAACACGCGCTCGACTTCCTCTGGAACGGAAACGAAAAGGCGGAGGCTTGGTGCAAAAAGATCACTACCTGGGCTCACGGGGTTGGAGTGGCGAACCTAAAGGATGAATACCAGCTCGATGGTTCGAGCCCGGGCCGGAACCACAACCTGGCCGTGGTCGGGAGCCTCGCTGTGTGCGCGGCCGCGAACACCCAGACCGTCCTGGATGACTTTGTGACCGAGTCCGTGAAGCTCCGAGACGACTTCTGGTACAGCGGCTATCTTGGGAACCTCTATTTGCTCGCGATGTCGGGCAACATGTGGAACCCGGACCTCGTCGACTGAGCCGGACGGCCCCCCGGGAGACCGAGCGGGGGAGGACCAAGGACTCGGCGCCCCGGCCCCGGCCCCGGACTTACGGAAACTTGGCCCTCCGTGAGCGGCTCTGACATGGGGGGACTATGAACGCCCTCGAAACCGCCCTTTCGCCGGCAGCCGGCCCGGTTTCTGGCCCTGCACACGGCCAGCTCTCCTGGGAGCAGCTTGGTTGGCAGGAGCCGCCCGTGACCCTCGCTCATGAGGAAGCCCTGACTGCCCTGAATGCTGTGGCCGCCGCGAAGGGATACCTCTGCGTGCAGCTTCTGCCCCCCGGCGCCCACTATCGAGGACGACTTGGGCTCTATATCGAGGAGTCGATCGAAAACGAGCTCGAGCAGCGCGGCGCTTTGGCTCCAGGGATTCAGGCTTCGACGGGTCTCGACGGATCTCTCGCGGATCAACTCTACCGCGCCCGGCTCCTCAACATGACGGGCCTCGCGCTCACGATCCCGGACCTCGAGGGCATCACGAATCTCGGCCGTGTCCTCGACGCGGATGACTCGAGTGTGCTCCGCTGGTGGCTGGCGGCGACTGCAGATCGCCCCGTCCGTTTGCTCATTCACGAGAAAAACTCGCTTCTGCGCGTCTACCCGGCTCCTGTGCTCTTCGAGAGCCTGTTCGACCAGAAGCTTCCGGTTTCGCCGCGGGCGCCGTCCGTCGCAATGGCGGAGAGCTCCGAGGCCATGGAGCTCTCTTCGCTGCCTCCGAGCGTCACCGACACTTCTCTCCAGGGAACTCTGGCGACCGTTTGGGAAGGGGACGAGTTCCGCGCCCTCGACCGCGCCCTCGGGATCTCCGAGAGCGTTCAGCCTGGAGTCGTGGAAGAGCGAGAGCTCGCGGCCGTGCAGCCGTCGCTCTTTGAAGCTCCCGCTCTCGAGGCGGACACGGACGTAGATGGGGTTGTGCTTTCGGGCGAGGAACACCTGGAGGACCTGCTAGACTCTCCGGTTCCCCCGAGCAGCCGTGAGACGCCTCATGTCTCCCTCGAAATCAGCCGCACGTCTCCCCCGAAGAAGGTCGCTCCTTTCTCTTCTTCCGACTTTCTCTCCGCGAGCACTCGCGATCCGGGAGAGGCGGAGTCGCCGCTGCCGACGAGCCGCCTCGAGCGCGAGAGCTTCTTGCGCGCGCTCGAGGAAGAGTCCTCTTTCGAGCCCGCGCCCGCACCGACTTTCGAGCCAGCATCGAGCTTCGAGGCGGCACCGGCTCTCGAGCCCTCACCGACGCCACTGCCCACCAAGCAGATCGCGGCCTCCTTCGAAGAAGCCCCTCAGGTCAGCGCCCCGGTCAGCGAGCAGGAGCTCGAAAATGAGCGTGCCACTCTGCCCGCTGCCCCGGACGTCCCGAGCGAGCTCCCAGTCGCGGTGATCCCGAAATTTACGGCCGCGCCCGAGGATGCTTCCCTTGCGGCTCCCGAGCTCTCGCCCGAGCGCGCGCCCGTTCAAGCCGCGCCGCGCAAGGCTCCGCCGGCTCAAGCCGAGATTGGTCCCTTCTTCGAGCTCGCCTCGCGCGAGTGGCGGACCTGGGTAAAAAATCTCGACGCTGCGCGGGGGCCGAAGCCGCTCTCGGTCATCGAGCGGATGTTTGTCACTGATTATACGCGGCTCGCTGAAGCGCGTCGGCTCGGGATTGCTGATGAGAGCGCGGATGTTGCGCTCCGCGGTTGGCAAGAGTCCTTCGCGCAGAGTTACTCGGAGGCCTTCGACGCGCTCCGGGTGAGGGGCAAGCGGCCCACGATGGTCCTCGATGTGCCTGATATGGCCCATCGCCTCGGCCGTCTCCAGGGCGCGCGCCGGGTGCAGCTTCTGCTCGTCGATGCTCTTCGCTTCGATCTTGGCCTCTTGGTTCAAGATCGCCTCAAGGCGCGCGCGGACGCCGCGCTCACCGAGCGATTCTTGCTCTGGTCCGCGCTCCCGACTTGTACCTCGTACCAGCTCGAGCTTCTCGGAAAGGGTGCGGCTGGGCTCAAGGAGACGGGCGAGACGGATGAGCCTCCTGCGCTCGTTGCGCGGGGCCGAGCGGCGATGACGCCCCGGCGTGTCCGCACGGGTCAACTCGAGATCTACAAGCTCGACGTCGTCGAAGATGCGCTCCGCGAAGTCGGCGAGCCCGTCATCGATCGGCTGCCCAGCATCGCCGATCGCACGGCGGACGCCATCATCGACTTCTTCCAGAAGCAGCCGCCGAAGACGATGGTGGTTGTGTTCGGGGACCACGGGTTCCGTCTCGATGCGAACGCGGCGGGGACTTCCGAGGAGGTCGTGCAAGGTGGGTCGACGCCGGAAGAGGTGCTGGTTCCGGCCTTTGCTTGGCTGACCGGTGCTGTGCACTGAGGCCTAAGGTAGACAGAGCGAGGC
>JAEYYX010000030.1 GCA_023428245.1 Pseudomonadota bacterium | reverse complement strand
CACCCGCCACCCCAAAAACAAAACGCGCCCACCCCGGGCGGGAGGCGCGCGTTTTGAAAGACGACGGGTCGGATTAGGAGCGCTCGGCCTTCAGGTCGAGCTGGATCAGGACGTCGTCCTTGATCAGGTCGTCGGGCATACCGGGATAAACGATGCCGAAGTCTTTGCGGTTGATGCCGAATTCGGCCTTGACGGTGACCGCGCCGGGATTCACTGCGATCTCCGCGGGGAAAGAGATCGACTTGGTCACGCCGTGGAGCGTCAGGTTTCCGGTGACCTCGAACTTGCCGCCGTCGGCGGGAGCGATCTTGGTCGAAGCGAACTCGGAGGTCGGGAACTTCTCAGCGTCGAACAGGTCGGGGCTGAGGAGGTGGCCCTTGAGCTTCTCGGGCTCGACCTCGAGGGACTTGATGTCGATGGTGACCTTGACCGAGCTCTTCTCGACTGCGCCGTCCACGAGCGTGATGGATCCGGAGTAGTCGGCGAAGCCGCCTTCGTGCTTGTCGGTGACCTTGGCGCCGACGAAGCCGACCTTACCGCTCGCCTTAGTGAGCGGGATTGTCTGAGCGCTCTCGGCAGGCGCTGCGGCCGGGGCGGGTGTGACTGCTTCGGAGGTCTTCGCCTGGGTCTTCCCAGCGGTCGGATTATTGTTGCAAGCGACCGAGCCGATGGCCAGGGCGAGAATTGTGGTGGTGACGCGAACCGTGAGGTGAGTCGACATAGATGTTCCTTTGGTGAGAGGGGGGAGCAAAAATAGGAGTGCATCCGCGCCCCCGCTCGAGATCTTTAAGCCCGACGGCGACTCAGTTGCAACTGATGGGCGAGTCACTGTCTGTTGCCTCACGGACAAAAATGGCGCGTTGGAGCCGCGGAGAGCGCTCATCGCATGGAAACGTTCAAGGACTCCGGCAAAACTGGAAAGAGCCGGGAATGAGAGGTTGCTCACGAACGTTGGGACGGGGCTCGGCGGGGTTCGGCCTGCGCTGGAATTGCGGATAGGCGAGGCGAGATAGTTCGGGGAGACGTTGGGCGGTGGGTGGGGTCAGCGGCCAGCAGGTGCGCGAGGGCTCGTTGGGCTCAGTTGAGCGAGTGAGAGGCGACCTCGCTCGGCCGGGCGGGCGATTGAGCTGAGGAGAGGCGCTGAGCTCCAGGTGAAGGCTCGGCCGGGCCGTGATGGATGTGATGGACCGGGGCCAAAGAAAGCACTGGGAGCCCCACGGAGAAACGGTTGGGTCGCCTGGGAGCGCAGGCGGGCGAGTGGAGGCGGGCGAGTGGAGGCGGGCGAGTGGAGGCGGCGCTTACGATTCGCCGGAACCGGTTTCCATCGCGCTGTAGACGGCGGCTTCGAGGACGCTGCGGGCTCTCGGACGTTTCGCTTCGGAGGCTTCGTGCACGCTGCGGATGAGCTGGCGCAGACGGGTTCGATTCGCGCGCGGGTACTCTTCGAGGAAGCGCGCGAGTCCGGGATCACCTTGGAGCACGAGCTCGGCGGCCTTTGTGACGTGAGGCGGGGTCTCTTGGTCGAGAGGATCGAGGGCCTGGCCGCCGGCGAACTGTTCGATGCGCCGTTCGATGCTTTGCCAATCTTCGGCGCGCAAGGACGCGCGGACGTGTTTCAGGTGGCGCGCGCGGGCGGCGGGATCTTTGATTATTTTCGCTGTGCGGAGCCCGCTCTGGGTCTCTTCGGAGACTCCGAGCCTGTCCCAGACGGACTCGGGGAGCTGGCCGAGTCGATCCAAGATGCGAAGCAGCGCTGTTTCGCTCGCTACGCGTTCATCTTTCATCGAGGTGCGCGAGCGGGCGCGGGGTCCCTCGGAGAACTCTGTGAGATCGTCGTCGTCCTGAATCATGCGGGAATCTCTAGAGAGTGGAGGGTGTCACTCGAATTCGGAAGGTGCCAAGCGGGCTTCGGCGGGCCGACAAACACCTTTCCGGAAGACAGCTCGAAGATCGAGTCGGCGCCGGGAAGGCGGAATTCTCCGGGGTCTTCGAGGCGCGCGGCGAGGCGCGCGTCCACGTAAGCGAAGAGCTCGAGGAGGTCCTGGTCACGGGCTAGGGCGAGGAGTTCTCCTTCCGGCTCCGGCAGGACCAAGATGACACCGCTCGAGCGGAGCGCTCTTTGGCCGTCGACGAGGTGTTCGAGGAGGGCATGACCGAAGAGGAGCGGAAGAACCTGATCGGGACCGAAGTCTTCGAGGCAGAGCCGCGTGCGTGCTCCTTTCCACGTTTCATGAGCGCGCTCGGTGAAGAGGAGCACTGTCCCGCCCTCATCGAAGATCGTGAGCGCGTCTTGTTCGCGGGAGCGGGCGCCGGGCAGACGCGGCGCTGTGGTCTCCTCGGCGAGCACGCCGTTTTCTTCGAGCCAGGCCTTGAGCGCGCGAAACTGGCGAGCGTGCAGCGCTCGCTTCGCGCGGGGGAAGGCGCAGAAGACGATCGCGTTCAAGAGATCGTGATAACTCTCTTTGAGGCAAGGAACCTCACTGGAGAGCGCGATGCTCCCGTCGTAGAGCCGCTCGAGCTCCACGGAGCTTCGCTTCTCCCGGCGCGACTTCTTCTCCATCGCGCGGAAGCTGAGCGGAGAAAGTTCGAGACCCGAGCGGGCGCAGAACTCGGCGCAAACGCGGGTGAAGTCCTCGGGCCCGGGCCAGTTCGGCGTGCGCAGCGGGCGGGCAAAGGGCTCGAACGCGCGGAACAGGGGATGTCCGGCGAGGAAGCTCTGGTCCCAGGGTTGGCCCGACTTCGGCACGCCCCCCCTCTAGCGAAAAGCCCCCCGCTTTTCTAATCGTTTGTGCGCGGGCACGAGGGGCTCAGCCGGCGTCCGGTCGCTCTACTTCTTCGAGTTCGACGCCGCGCGTCTCCGGCAGCCAGAGCCAGACCAACCCAACGGCGATCAGCGGGAACAGCGCGGCAACTCGGAGCGGCAAACCCCAGCCTGTTTGGTTCGCGATGGCCCCGACGACAAAAGGCGAGAGCCAATAGCCCGTGCGGCCGAGGATGTTGTTCGAGAAGGCGAAGGCGGAGCCGCGGACCTCCGTCGGGAAAAGCTCAGTCGTAAACGCGTTCAGGGCCGTCAGTACGGCGCTCACGCCGATCACCGCGAAGGTGAGCGCTATCGTCAAAAGCGCGCCGGGAGCGAGAGAATAGCTGCCGTAGACGCCGAGGGAGGTCAAAGTCAGGATGAAGGTCGCGCCGATGCGCCTTCCGACGAGATCAATGAGGGGACCCGTGAGAAAGGCGACGGGCAAGGCGACAAGGGCCGCGATCGTCATCGTTCCGCCCGCGCTCGTCTCCGACAATCCGAGCTCGGTCATCGCGTAGTCTTTCCAGACGCTGACCGCGTTCTGAGTCGCGAGGTAGGTCAAAAACCAGATCATCCCGAGGCGAATCGCGCGCCCTCGATAGGCGCTCTTGAGCAGGCCTTTGATATTATTCTCGCTCGCTATCGATTCGGTTTTCGTCTCGAAACGAGAGGTCTCCCGGAGGCCACGGCGGGCGTATGCCAGAAGCAGGAGCGGAAGAACTCCGACGAAATAGACGCTGCGCCAGCCGAAGGCCTTTGTGAGCGCGGGCACCACAGCGACGCAGAGCACGGAGCCGAGCCCCGCCATCGCTCCGACCATCCCGAGCGCAAATCCTCGCCGTTCTTTCGGGAACTCCTCGGCGGCGATGACCATGCTCGTCGCCCACTCGCCGATCAGGAAGACGCGCGCGAGGAGCTGACACAGACCAAACACCCAGACGTTCGGCGCGAGACCGGACGCGGCGGAGAGGAGCGTGTAGCCGAGGATGGTGATGTTCAGGACCGCCTTGCGCCCGTAGCGATCGGCTTTCGAGACGAGGGCATAGGCGAGCACCGCGCCCATGTTTACGAACCCGAGCAGCTGACTTGCCTGCGCGTGATCGAGGGAGAACTCGGTCCGAAGATGGGGCAGGACCTGCGTCAGGGCGAAGAAGTCGTAGCCTTCGAAGAAGGTCGCTACGGATAAGAAACCGAGCAACCTCTTCTGGTACGAGGTGAAGCGGGGGGATGCGTTCATGGTCCGGTCCGCCGGGTCATGAGAGCTCCGCGCTCTGCCGCCCCGAACGAGAGCGTTCGTGCCATGGGGGCGCGGAGCGGGGAACACCCGAGCCGCCCGATTCGGACAGAAAACTCTTAGAGCGTGTCTCTCATAGAGCGCGTCTGGAGATCCCCGAGAGGCGCCGGGGAGGAAAGCAATTGACGCGCAGGAGAAAGAGAGCCTAGGCTGACCTTGAGCGCGCGGGAGGCGAGGAATGAGGCTGTACGGTTGGATCTTGTCTTTAGGGCTCGGGGCCCTCTCGCTCGCGTCGGGCTGTGGCGAAGGTCTGCGCCTCGGCGACGGAGACGGAGACGAGTCGGGCTCCGGAGGCGACGCGCGGGGAGCTGCGGGAGCCGGAGACGGCGGGCTCGGCGGATTCTCGGGCACCGGAGAAGTTTCGAGCACCGGCGGCGCTGCGGGAGCCGGGGGCGCGTTGATGCCCCGTACGCCGGGTCTTGTCGGACATGCTCTGGTGTCCGGTGGAGCGATGCTCCGGAGCTCGAAGTATCGCCTCTGGGTCAGCATGGGTGACTCACCGGGCGCGCAGGGCGTGAGGTCTTCAACGAAATACCGCCTCGAGTCGGGCGTCGTTGGCACGTCGCAGTGAGCCTTCGGCCTCGCGTTTCCTCGGTACGTCGCCGTGAGGTCGGCGACCGGTTTTCTTTCCGGCGCCCGGACGTCTATAGACCAGGGAAATGAAGATCACGGTTCTCGGCGCTGGCGCTTGGGGAACGGCGCTCGCGCGGTCTCTCATCGAACGCGATCATGAGGTCACCCTCTGGACCTGGCAGCGGGACCACGCCGCGGCGATGCAGCAGGCGCGCGAAAACGTCACCTTCTTCCCTGGGCACGCGCTCCCCGAGAGCCTCGCGATCGAAGCTGATTTGAGCCGGGCTCTCGAGAGGGTCGAGCTCTTTGTGCTCGCTGTGCCGTCGCCGGTGCTCCGCGTGACGTTGCGCGCCGCGCTCCCTTTCCTCTCGGCTCGTCCGACCGCGGTGATCGCGAGCAAAGGGATCGAGACGAACTCGCTCGCGCTCATGACCGAGGTCGTCGAGGAGGAAACGAAGAGCGCGCCTTTGCCGAGTGTGGTCCTCTCGGGACCGAGTTTTGCCGACGAAGTGGCGCGCAAGATGCCGACCAATTTGGTCGCCGCTTCTACAGATCCCGAACAAGCTTTGCTCGTGCAGCAGGCTGTCGCCAGTGAGTGGCTGCGGGTTTATACGAGCGAAGATCCGGTCGGCGTCGAAGTCGGTGGGGCTCTGAAGAACGTGATCGCGATCGCCGCGGGAGCGATCGACGGGCTCGGCCTCGGACACAACACGCGCGCCGCGCTCATCACCCGGGGCATCGCTGAGATGGCTCGACTCGCCATAGCTCTCGGCGGTTCCCAGTTGACCGTGGCGGGGCTCTCCGGTGTCGGCGATCTGATTCTGACCTGTACCGGCGACCTCTCGCGCAACAGGGCCCTCGGCTACAAGCTCGGCCAGGGGGCGACTCTCGCCGAGGCCCTCGAGAAAAGTCGTGGTGTTGCCGAAGGGTATACAACCGCCAAGAGCGCCTACGAGCTCGGTCAACGAAACGGCGTGATGATGCCTATCGTCGAAGCTGTTTACTCTGTGCTCTACGGCGGAAGCTCCCCGAAAGAGGCTCTGAAGACCTTGCTCGCTCGCCCGCTGCGCGCGGAGTGGGAATGAGCGAAGTTTTCGCGGCGGGATGGAGAATGGAACGCTCCCGGAGCTCAGTCAGGGAGACGTGGGAGTTTTCCAGAGATTTTGGTATGTTGGCGCCGTAAATGGCGACCCTGCGATATTTCCCGCCCAGCGGACCCCCGCAGCTCTACCCGCTCCATAAGCCGATCACCACGATTGGACGGGCGGCCGGGAACGATATCGCCGTTCCGAACGCGACCCTCGAGTCCCACCACGCCCAGGTCGTCTTCTCCGGGCGCGATTTCGAGATCGAAGGCCTCTCCGGCAGCGACGCGATCACGATCAACGGCAAGAGAAAACGTCGGGCTCGCCTCGTCAACGGCGATCGGCTGTGCCTCGGGGACGCTCAGTTCTCCTTCAGTATGCTGAGCGACCTGCTCCCGGCGGCGAGCGACCGCGCACCGGCCTCCGGAGCGGACCTCGAAGCCCTCCATCGCCTCTACCAGTTCAGCGAGAAGCTGGTTTCGACCGAGAGCGTCGACCAGCTGCTCGAAACTCTGCTCGAAAACGTCCTCGAGATGACCGGCGCCGCCCGGGGCATGGTCCTTCTCGTCGAGACCCAGGAAGGCGCAGCCCCTTCGCTCACCGTGCGCGCCAGCCGAAACGTCCAGGCCGGAGAGCTCGACGGCCCCAGCAGGGGCATCTCCGATAGCATCGTGCGTCAGGTCATCGAAACGAAGCGGCCGGTGATCGTGAGCGACGCTCTCACCGACACGAAATTCAGCCAGAGCGAGAGCGTGATCGCGCTTCAGCTCTCGAGCGTCATGTGCGCGCCGCTCGTCGCGCGCGGTGAGGTCATCGGAGCTCTCTACGTCGCGAACGACGAAATCAAGAGCCTGTTCGAGAAGCGCCAGCTCGACATCCTGACGGTGTTCGCCGGACAGGCGTCGCTGCTCTTGACGAACGCGATGCTCGTCTCGGCTCTGCGCGCCGACAAACAGAAGCTCGAAGCGGAGCTCGGCGACAAGCGCTTCGGAGAGATCATCGGAGCCTGTCCCTCGATGCTCGAGGTGTTCAAGAAGCTCCAGAAGGTCGCCACGACGGACATCAGCGTGCTCATCACGGGCGAGACGGGCACGGGCAAGGAGCTCATCGCCCGCGAGATCCATCGGCGCAGTGAGCGCGCCAGCGGTCCCTTCGTGACGGTGAACTGTGGCGCGATCCCCGAGAATCTCATGGAGAGTGAGATGTTCGGGCACGTGAAGGGCGCCTTTACCGGCGCTATTGCGAGCCGCGGCGGCCGTTTCCAGCAGGCGAACGGCGGAACTCTCTTCCTCGACGAGGTCGGCGAGCTCACTCCTCAGCTCCAGGTCAAGCTCCTCCGAGCCCTCCAGGAGCGCATGGTCACCCGCGTCGGCGATAACCGGCCAGAAAAAGCGGATATCCGCGTCGTCTCCGCGACGAACCGGAACCTCGAAGACATGATCTCCGAAGGGACCTTCCGCGAAGATCTCTACTACCGGCTCAACGTCGTGAACCTTTGGCTCCCGCCGCTCCGGGAACGCGGCGATGATGTCTTTATCATCGCCAAAGCCCTCCTCAGCAAATACGCCGACGAGCTAGGGAGCAAGGTCCGCGGCTTCTCCCCCGCGGCCCTCAGCGCCGTCAAACGCTACTATTGGCCCGGGAACATTCGCCAGCTCGAAAACCGCCTCAAGAAGGCGCTCGTCCTCTGTGACCAAGATCTTCTCACGCCCGAAGATCTCGATCTCGGGACCGAAGCCGCCGAGCCGATCCTTCCCCTCGAGCGCGCGAAAGAAGAGTTTCAGCGCCGCTACGTCCTCGAGGCTCTCGAGCGCAACAACGGGAACCGAACCCAGACCGCGCGCGATCTCGGCGTCGATCCCCGCACGATCTTCCGTCACCTCGAGCGCGAACAGAATCCCCCGAAGCCGGGGGGGTAGGGGGAAGTGGCCGTCCTGGCCGTTGAACTCACCCGACGTGCACGAGGGGGCGAGAGGCGGTACGCTTCGCCCGATGGCCCTGAAAGCCCGCGTAGAAAACGGTCACCTGAAACTTGACGAGCCGACGAGCCTCCCAGACGGCACCGAGGTGGAGCTTGTGATTCGAGACGGGGATCTGCTGAGCGACGAGGAGCGATTGCGACTCCATTCTTCATTGGATCGCGCATTCGACGACGAAGATTCGGGCCGTTTCGTTGACACTCAGGCGTTTCTTGCCGAAGTGCGCGCAGGGACGTGAAGTTCAAGGTCCTCAAAGAAGCCCGCGACCAGTTCTGCGCTCAAGATACGTGGTGGCGACATAATCGCGACGCGACGACGCTGTTCGTTGAGGAGTTTCTTGCTGCGCTGGACCAGCTGACAGCGGCACCGGAAGCCGGAGCCATCTATATCCGCCGGCGAGAACGAACGATTCGCCGATGGCCAATGCCCAAGACGAATTGCCACATCTATTACAGGTACGATCGGGAGTCGGAGTGCGTGATCATCTACTCGGTGTGGAGTGCCCGCCGCGGGCACGGGCCGAAGGTGTGAGTGTTTCCGCGAGCAGAGAGACCGTAGGCCCGGAAGGCGCAGGGGGGGACGTTTAGAAAGCGGCGAGCCGTCGGACGATGACGGCGTTCAGAGAGGTCTTCTCCTCGGCCGCCTCGAGGGCAAGCTTCTTGTGCATCGCGGGTGGCATGCGGAGTCGCAGCTCCCCCGAATACTGCTTCTGAGCGAGAGGCTCGGGTGGCACCTCTCCTGAGGTCTCCATATCCTGCAAAACTTCTCGAACGAGCCCGACAATCCCCTCCAATGCGGCATGTCGCTCCGTCGCAAGGTGGCTGAGGCTTGGGAACTCAGCCACGAGGCCAACGAACTCGTCGTCCTCTGAAGACCAGAGGACCCGATACGTATAGAGATCAGCTCGGTCCATGGGTTTGGTTTCCTTTCTACTTTCGTCTTTCTGCATGGAGCCCGATGGCTTCGAGTAGCTGCCTCACTTGATATGCTTTGGCCATCCCGTTCTTGTTCTGGAGGTTCACTCGAGGGTCTCCTGGCCAAGGCATCTTCCAAACACAATGGCTGGTTCCCTTTTGGCGGGGTTCTCCGAAGTAGTGGCAGGCTACTTTGACAGCATCTGAAAACCGGATGTTCTGGGGAGCCGCGCGCATTGCGGCGACCAGATCCTCGATCTTCATGGTGTCAATATTGGCACCGCCAGCTGAGAGCGCAACTTCGGAAGTGAAACATCAGGGATGCGGCTCCAGACGAATACATCGACCCTCATTCCCTTCCTGCCGCAGTTTGTCAGGGCATTTCGACAGGTGACGATTTTCGTCAGGCGCACCTCGGGGGGCCTTTCGGCCCCTCTCCCACAGTTCCCTGCGTAAACCCCGGCTGGATTTTGCTGAAAGGGCGCCAAATCGGCTCCGTCCTGACCCGCCGTCCAAATACTCATTGGCCCCCCGTCCTCGGAACGAGTTGGCACGGTCCCTGCTAATGGCTCGGTCGGAACCCCGGCCACAATTTTCAGGAGATTCTATATGCAGAAACTGACCAAGAAACGACTCCGCGGCTTCACGCTCATCGAACTCATGATCGTGGTCGTGATCATCGGCATCCTCGCCTCCCTCGCCATCTACGGCGTGCAGAAATACGTAGCCAGCTCGAAGACGGGTGAAGCGCGGAACATGCTCGGGGCGATTTCGAAAGGTGCGGTGACGGCGTTTGAGGGCGAGACGATGGATGGCGCGTTGCTCTCTGTGAGTGGCTCGATCGGTGCTGCCCGCCGCCTTTGTGACACGGCGCCTAACAAGGTCCCCGGTGACGTTGCGGCCGTCCGGGGCGCAAAGTATCAGGCTGATGAAGGCGAATGGGCGTTGGCTGGTAACAACGCCACAACCGGCTGGACCTGTCTGAAGTTCTCGATCAAAGGTCCCCAGTACTACCAGTACGGCTACACGGCTTCTGTCGCTGGGAACGTACCTGCAACGGGTGACTTCTTCAACGCTGAAGCGTTCGGCGATCTGGATGGCGACACGGTGATTTCGACGTTCCGACGTCGCGGATTGATCGGAGGTACGGCTCCAAACCTGACGCTCACTCTTTCACCGGCTGCCGAAGAGACCAACCCCGACGAATGATGATGGCTCTCTTCGCGTAGCGAAGAGACAACCGGAAGAGGCTGTTCCTGCGGGAGCAGCCTCTTTCATTTGTCGGTCCGAAGCCCAACCTCCGCTATCTCGCGCATGCCTTTCCCATTGTTCTGCGACGAGCCTGCCATCTTTTCTCGCCTGGCCGCTCGAATATGTTTGCGATCCATCAGTCTCTCACGTGCCGCTGGGTGCGTGGGACTTCTCCGTAGAGGGTCTCAAGGTAAGATTTCCTTTCATTCGGAAAGAATTTATTGTCGCTCCGTTGAAGCCGCGCACGTCCATCATCGGATCCCTCGCGCCGGGGGCGATGCTCCTCCTCTTGGCGGTCGGCGCATTCACGCCCTCCTTGGTTGGCCCTTACATCTTCGATGACAAAGTACTCGTCTCGGGGAACGACTACGTCCACGACCTCGCGCATTTTCGGCATTGGTTTCGCGCCTCTTTGGCGGATTCAAATTACGATCCCGCGCAGAACGAGGCAGGTCTCGACTTTTGGCGGCCCCTCGTTCTCGCGACCTTTGCGCTGAACTGGACAATCGGAGGGGGCGAGCCTGCCTGGTTTCACGCAACGAATCTCCTGCTCCACGGCGCGAACGTGCTTCTCCTTTGGAGTTTGCTTCGGTCGTGGTTTCGCGTCCGAGGTCTCGCCTGGGGACTAGCGGCAGTCTTCGCGCTCCACCCGGCCCAGAGCGAGGTCGTTTGTTGGATCAGTGGGCGGGGCGATTCCTTATGTTGTTTCGGGCTCCTCGTGTCGCTCCACGGCGTGCGAATGCTCCCTCAGCACTCGACTCGAGGGATGATCTTGAGTGTCCTTGGAGCGCTGATCGCCTTCTTATCGAAGGAGATGGCCGTGGTTCTTCCTGCGCTCGTCCTGACGGAGCGTTGGGCCCGCCATCCGGAGGCGAATTGGCGCCGGTTTGTTGCTCGCGAAAAGTGGCCCCTGTTAGCGGCGGTCCTTGTGACGGTCGGCTACCTAACGCTGCGAGCGTTCGTTCTACCAACAGCGCCCTCAAGCCCCGCGCACGACACGATCCGTCGCCTTCCGTTTGTCTTCGAGACCCTCGGCCGCTGTCTTGAACTCGTCCTGTGGCCCGCCAACACAACGCTGGGCCAAGCGATCACCCGCTCCGTGGACGGCATTGACGTCGCGCGCACGGACTACGCCGCCGTTGGTGGCCTTTTCCTTGCGTCTGGGACTGCCGTGTCCTGGCGGAGCCGGACAAGGGCTCCCGGGATTGCGGTCGGATGGATCTGTTTTCTTGTGACCTGGCTTCCTGTCTCCGGGCTCGTCTCGCACAGGCAGCTCGCGCTCATCTCTCCGCGTTACCTCTACATTCCTCTCATACCGCTCCTCTTCGCGCTCGGATCAGCGGTGGAGGCCCTCGCTCGCACCCCCGGACGCCGTCTCGAGCTTCTACTTCCGCGCCTTGGAGTACCGATTTTGATGGCTCTGGGCCTGACCTCCTTCCGAAGAAGTCAGGATTACGCATCCTCTCAAGCATTTTGGAAGGCCGAGATTCTAGCCAATCCGAACTACATCGCTGCTCAGGATTTTTTCGTGGTCCGCGAGCTTGCGCAGAAAAGACCAGCGTCGGCCCTGAAGTTGGCGCGACACTTCCTCGCATCGAACCTAAAGGCCGGTTACCGGAGCCTCAACGAGGGTCTCGAGTTTCATATCATCCGGGCGCTCGCCGCATCGACGCCTGACGCGGACCGAAAGACATTGGGTGCGCTGAGCCGCTTCTGTGACGACATCGTCCAGCGAAAGCCGAGCGTTCTTCGACTTCCCGAGAAAGATACCGTGCTACAATTCGACCAGGCCGACGCTGAGCGCCTCGAGTGGTACGTGCGCCGCCGTTCGCTGCTCCTCGAATCGGCGGACTTCCTCAGCCGCCTCGGGTACGATGACGCGGCGGCCGAGAGGCTGGAGCACGCTCTCACGGACTGCGAGAAATGTTGGCTCCTGCATACACAAGCTGCCCTGGTCCGTGCTCGGGCCCGTGACTTCGAAGGAGCCTTGGCCTTATCGAGGGCCTTTGACCGCTACGGCGATCCGAGGCGTCGCGGGGAACTTCATGCAAGACTCGCGCGTGCGCTTGAGTTGGCTCCGGTGTTGTCTGAGTCGAGAGAGGCTCCCGCGCCAGAGGTGCTCGCGTATCTGTATCAAAGTCTGGACGCCTTTGGGCGGGCGTACGAGCTCCTGCGCCCCGTCTATTCAAGCCCGCCGTCCGAGCCAACCGCTCAGAAGGAGCTCGCGCTCCTCGCACTCCAAGCAGGTCATCTCACCAAGGCGCGGACAATGGCTGAGCTTTTCTTGCCGCCCGAGGAGGTTCAAAGATTCCTCGAACTAGGTCCCGCACCATGGCGTGACGCGGCTCGCCCCCCATCCCTCTGGATCCCCGACGTCCCAAGTTCTCCCTGAAGAACGGGCGCTTTTCTCGGCCGGAGGTCAATAAGGAGCGGTATGATGCTCCTGTTTTGGGAACTCAGCAGCTTCGTGTTGCGCCTTGGCTCCTCGGAGTGGCGCTGTTTGTCCTCGCCTTCGCGGCTTTCGCGCCTGCGATCTCGGGTCCTTTTCTTTTCGACGATCGTTTGCTCATCGAAGGAAACTATAGGGTTCATTCCTTCGACCATTGGACCAAGTGGCTGACCGGGACGATCTGGGACACGAATTACGATCCATCGAACAATGCGAACAGGATGCTCTTCTGGAGGCCGCTTGTCCTCGCGACATTTGCGTTCGACTGGACCTTGGGGGCTGGTTCTCCGCTTCCGTTCCATCTGACGAACCTCGTCCTTCATGCCCTGAACTCGGTTCTGCTCTGGTCGCTCCTGAGGAAGTGGTTTCGGGCGCGCGGTCTCGCTCTAGGGCTCGCGCTCCTTTTTGCGCTCCATCCCGCTCAATCGGAGGTTGTTTGTTGGATCAGCGGACGGGGAGACTCCCTTTGCCTGATGGGACTTCTGATCGCCCTGCATGGGCTCCGTCGAGCGGACCAAAGAAGTGCACAAGGGTATCTCGTCTTCTTTGTGGGCTCGGTGCTTGCTTTCGCCGCGAAGGAGATGGCCATCGTTTTACCGATCCTCGTGGCCTTGGATCGGTTCGCTCGCTCTTCGGCCGAGCCAGTCGCATTCCTCCGTCGCGAGATGAAGCCCCTCGGGGCTTCGATCGTGTTCGTTTTTGGCTACCTAGTTTGGCGATCGTTCATCTTCGACACAGCCCTCGGCAGCCATCCCGTTCCGTTCGACAAGAAGGTCCTTCTTGTGCTCGAAGGTTTCGGTCGAGCCATCGCGCTCTACGTTTGGCCTCTCGATACGACGCTGGGCCGCGCCGCGACGATGTCGTCTGGTGGAGTCCTGATTCCGCGGATCGACTACGCCATCTTCGGCGCCGCAGTGGTGGTCGGCGTCAGTCTTGGTGCTTGGCGCATGCGGAAGAGCTCGCCTCGTATTGCCGTCGGTTGGCTCGGATTTCTCGGCGCATGGCTGCCGGTTTCGGGGATCATCTCCCACGGTGAGCTCTCCCTGATCTCCCCTCGCTACCTCTATATTCCTTTCGTTCCGGTTCTCTTGATGTTGGGCGCGGCGATCGAAAGCGCCTTCTGGAGGGGAAAGGCCCGAACCGTGGCTGTCTTGAGCGTGGGTGTCGTTTCGCTCGGGTTCCTCGCGATTTCCTTGGATCGCTCCGGTGACTTCGCGAGTAACGATCAATTTTGGCGCGCCGAACTTGAAGCCAATCCAACATATGTTTCGGGTCAGGATTACTTCGTCGTGCGTGAGCTTCGTGAGAATCGTCCACGCTCCGCGCTCCGTCTTTCGCTCTCTTCGCTCGCCTTGAATCGAAAGGAGCGCTTTGAGCTCCTGAACGCGGAGATTGAGTTTCATGTCCTCGAAGCTCTGGCCGCGGCGACCCCCGACATCGAACGTGACACCTTGAAAAAGGTCGCCGAATTCGCGGACAACCTCGCCCAGGAGCAGGATGCTGTTCTGGAGTTGCCGAGCGAAGGAGTGAGCCTTCGTTGGACCAAAGGTTCGTCGAACGATGGCGAGTGGGCCGCAAAACGCCGTCGCCTGTTCATCGTCTCCAGCGACCTCTGGAGTCGCCTGGGCGAGGACGGGAAAGCTCTCCGTCGTGTCGAATTGGCCCTGGAAGGCTGCGAACAATGTTGGACCCTTTTCGGGCGCTCTGGGATCATTCGCGCGCGCGCGGGTGAGCTCGGGGCAGCGCTCGCTCTCGCTGAGTCCTTCGATCGCTTTGCGGGCCCGTCCGAAAAAGGTCAGCTCCGAGAAAGCCTTGCGGAAGCGGTCTCCCTCGCTCCCTATCTGCAAGGGGGAGCAGCCCCTCCCCCTCTCATCGCCCAATACTATTCAGGTCTCCTCGCATTCGGTCGCGCCTATGACGTCGCGCGGCCTGCGTTCGAGAATCCGCCCGACGACCCGGGCTCTCACCAAGTTCTCGCCGAGTTAGCTCTCCGGGCTGGCGACCGCGACGCTGCTCGCAAGATGCTGAGCCGTTCACTGAGTGCGCCCGAAGTCGAAGCTTGGGAACGCGGAAAGCTGAAGAACGTTCTTTGGCATGACGCCGAGGTCCCTGACGGGACGTGGATGCCGGAGTGAGCCGTCCGAGGAAGAGCTCGGTAAACTCAGTGCCCTGGAGTATGATCATACTTTGAGTCATACTGAGGGCATGGACACGACTGAACGCGTCACCGTAACGCTCCCCAAGGAGCTCGTCCTCGGGATCGACCAGTTTGAGAGGAATCGCAGTCGGTTCGTTGCTGAAGCCGTGGAGAAGGAGCTCGCCCGCCGACGCCGAGAGGCCCTTCTTGAATCGCTCAGGAGCCCGCATCCTGAGACGCTGCCGCTCTCCGAAGCCGGCTTCGCGGTATGGGGCGAAAGCATGGCACCAGAGGACGAAGGGCTTGTGGATGCCACGTTGGGTCGATCGGTGCGGTGGGTGGAAGGGCAGGGATGGCTCGAGCCGGGGTGAGCTTCGATCGCGGAACGATCGTTCTGGTTGAGCTCGATCCCACAGTCGGCCACGAACAGCGAGGGACTCGTCCCTGTATCGTCGTGAGTGACCGCGCCGTAAACACGGATCAGCGCTTCCCGGTTGTCGCGGTTGTGCCGGTGACCGGCACTCACGGTCGCGGCGCCCTCTATCCGGCGCTTTCGGCCAGGGAAAACGGACTCTCAAAGCAATCTTATGCTCTCGTTGATCAACTCCGCTCGATCGACAAGCGGAGAATTCGCTGCGCCTTTGGCTGTATTGCTGCGTCTGAGCTTGCGGCGATCGATCGAGGCTTGAAGCTCTTTCTCGGCCTAGATCCCGAGCTCTAGGAGCGCGCTCTGCGCTGGCTCGTCGTCCGAAATTCGTCTGCTCGAAACCTGGCCGTCACGAAGCGAGCTGACCCGCGGGCCGAACTTCGCTTCGCGGAGCTTTTGTCTTGAGGCTCTACGGCGAGATGAGTTAGGGGTGAGTTGTCGCTTCGCGGGCTGCGGGGGACTGGAGGAGGTCTCGGGTGGCGCGAGCGGGTGGAGCTTTTTGTCTTGAGCTTGGGGTGAAGGCGTTTCGATCGATTCGGCTGGCCATTTTGGCGATCGGTGTCGCAGGCTGCAATGGCGGAGGGCCCGATGTGGACGAGGTGCGAGAGAGCGAAGCCGCGCTGACGGCGACGGAGCTCTCGGTTCTCGGGTTCGAGAACGTAGCGCAGTGGGCCGTAGTGACTGGCCCCGCGACTATCGCGAACTCGACGACGCTGAAGAGCGAAGGCGCGAAATCGCTCCAGATGAGCGGCATGCAGTACGCCTCGGTCCGGAACTCCGTCGCGATCACGAAGGACGGAACCCCCGCGCCGAGCGTCGTTGGCTTCGATCTTCGCGTCCCGATCAACCAACCGAATCCGAGCTGGCACGGCGCCGTCTAGCTCTATGTGAGCGCGCCGTCCGTCAGCGTCTACAACCAGTTCCTCGGCTCGATCCAGCTCCAGAACGTCCCGAAGGGCAGCTTCGAGCGGATGAACTTTTCCGTTCCAGTCAGCATTCGGAACGCCCTGAACGGAGGAAACTATAACGATCTTCGCTTCACGATCGCCCTGAACGTCCCGGCCGGAGCCCAGTCGCACTACTTCGACAAGTTTACGCTCGGTCCTGCCACGTGCACTCCCGTCACCGACAACAACGTTTGCACGACGGATACCTGCGATCCCGCGTCAGGAACGACGATCTATACCCCCGTGGCTGCGGGAACTCCGTGCAGCGACGGAAACGCCTGCAATGGTGACGAGACCTGCAACGGTTCAGGAACGTGCCAAGCGGGGAGCGCTCCGAACCTCGACGACGGGAATCCCTGCACGGTCGACTCGTGCACGCCAGAGGGTGGAATAACTCACACGCCGGTTGCCGCGGGCACGTCCTGCGACGACGGTGACCCCTGCAACGGAGAGGAACTCTGTGACGCGGCCGGGAGCTGTCAGTCGGGGACTCCGCTCGATGTCGACGACGGGAACCCGTGCACCACGGACGCTTGCACGGGAGGCGACGTGACCCACGAACCGGTCACCGAAGGAACCGCCTGCGGCGACGGCAACGCCTGCAACGGAGCAGAACTCTGTGACGCTTCTGGGACGTGCCAGGCGGGCACTCCGCCGACCGTCGACGACGGGAATCCTTGTACGATCGATAGCTGCGACCCGGAAAACGGCGTTCAGTACGAGCCTGCCGCGGCGGGGACGAGCTGTGATGATGGGTTGGTGTGCAACGGCTCTGAGACCTGCGACGGGGCTGGGATGTGTCGGGTGGCAGTGCCTCTTCAGATCGACGACGGAAACCCATGCACCGCGGATAGTTGCACCGAGCTCGGTGGAGTCGTGCATGCGGCCTTGGCGGCTGGAACGGCTTGTGAAGACAGCGATGTCTGCAATGGGACGGAGACGTGCAACGGCGCGGGTGCCTGCCTCCCAGGGACGCCGCTCGACGCGGCTCCCACGGAGAACCCATGTGTGGCGAGCGTGACCTGTAATCCAGTTTCTGGAGTGAACCAGGTGTTCGAGCCCGTGGGCGTTCCCTGCGCTCCGGGGTTCATTTGCGATGGAAATGGCGAATGCCTCCGAGACCAGGGGGGAGGGACCCTCCCGCCGCCGATTCCGCCTGGAGCGACGAGTGGAATCCGCGACTATGGGCCCTCTCTGCCCCGGGACCCTGTACCAAACTGCGCCCTCGAAGCGATCGCCCCAGAGCATGTCGCGATCATCGCGGGTACTGTCACGACCTGGGACTCTTCGCTCGGGATCCAAGTACCCGTTCAGAACGCCCGAGTGACCGTTCCTCGTCGCTGCGAGTTTGGCGCGGTCTGGACCTCCGCCGACGGTGCCTTCCGCTTCCCGGTCAACGGGGGTGAAGCCTTGACGATCCGGGTGGAAGCAGACGCGGATGGAGACGGTACTTTCGACTATTTGCCGGCGGAGCGGCCCGTTGAGACGAAATGGGGCGCGACGGGAGGAGCTTTTCCCATAGAGCTCATTTTGCCCGCAGACGCTGAGGAGTCTGTGGTGCTCGTCGAAGGAGTCGTCCCGAGCGACGTTACGATCCACGGACCCACGACTTCCGATGACCGTGATGGAGATGGAATCGCGGCTCCTCGCACGCCGAGCGTTATGCTCAAGGAAGGAACGTTGATCACGGGTGTCGATGCGAACGGCGATAGCGTTGACCTGGATGAAGCGACTCTGAGAGTGACCGAGTATACCGTGGGCGCGACAGGCATCTTTCGTATGCCTGCGCCGCTGCCTCCTGGGACTGCCTACGGATACGCGGCAGAACTATCTGTTGATGGCCTTGAAGAGGCGCATTTCGATCCGCCCGCGATCTTCTATCTCGATAACTTTCTCGGGGCCGAGGCAAATCGGAGCGGCGTAGACTCACCGCACCAAGTCGGATTGGCTGTTCCGACCTGGTTTTATGATCGAAAGATTGGGGCGTGGCTTCGAGAAAAGGACGGGATCATCGTGCGCCTGGTCGGCGTGAGCGGAGGATCTCCGGCGCTAGCCTTGATCGACGCCGACAATGATGGCGATTCTGACCAGAGCGATGAGAGCTACCTAGCGGCCAGAGGGTTCGAGATCGACAGTGCGGAACGGGAGCAGTTGGCGCTCGATGTCGCGGCGAACCGTAGGAGCATTGGCGACGAACTGTGGCGCGTGGAGAGAGAGCATTTTAGTCCGCTCGATTTGAACTGGTTGAACTCCTTCTGCGCTGCGGGGAGCTGCTTGCCTGGATCGGTCCCTGTTCAAGCTAGTGTAACGGGAGTCGCGGGTCCTGAAACCTGCAAGCGAGGCTCCCAAGTGAACGTCGAAACGATGAGCCTAACGGAGGCCTTTGAGGTCGGAGGTACGCCGTATCGACTGACCTTCAGCAGTCGATCGGTGCTCGGGTATGTTCCAAATAGGCAGCGGTTTGTTAGTGTAGACTTCCCTGGGCCGGTGCCTCCGTCTTATGTGGGCTTCGTTCCGACATTGAATATGGGCGGGCGTGTTAGCGTTCCGTGTATGGGTCTATTTTGGCACGGTCCGCGGTGCGGAGACTACCTGAGCGATTCCAGCTCGGTATTTTGGGATGGCCGCGACGCCGAAGGGAGACTCGCCTACGGCACTCACCGAGGCTCATGGAGTCTCTATCATGAGTTCAGAAGCGGACTCTCGAGCGCGATCTTCGTGATGGATCACCCGATGGAAATGACCGTCTACGACGCCAAGGTCCATGGTTTTGGCAGCTGGACTCTGAGTCCGCACCACTTCTTCGACGCTCAGGGGTCGATTCTCTTCCGAGGGGACGGCCGAGAACTCCGAACTGGCGCTGAAACCATAAGCCGTCTTCGGAACCTGCCGGAGGTCAGCCAGGTGAACGCCAACTACCAAGTGAACAGTACGCGAGACGGGGGTGTGTTCTTTGCGGAAGGCGGAGGCGTGTATCGGGCCGATTCATCTGGCGCCGTCGCGAAATGGTCCTCCCGCACAGCGCAGGTGATTGCCGCGGAGAGCCCCACGCGGCTTTATATCGGTGACTACGGAGTGATCCCTGCATCGATCCGTCGTCTCGATTTGATCAATGGCGCGGTTCAGGAAACAGGCAGCGTTTCACGGTCGAATGCAATACATGCGCTCGCCGTTGGTCCAGACGCACTGATTTATGCTCTCCAACAAAGTAGCCCCCTTTCAGTTCATCGTTTCACGCTTGATCTTGAGCATGCCGATGGCGGAGCGCCGTACGCGGAGTTCCCGGGAAATCCAAATGCGGCTTCTACAAGTGCGCTCACACTCCACGGCAATACACTATATGCCGCGGTAGGCAACGGGGGGGGCATCTTTCGATACGGACCGGGCGACGAAGACGGACCAGTGCGCATCGCCAATAGCGGCAGTAACCTAGGCGCCGGCCTGATCGACGGGCAGCCGGCTCTTTCTTTCCCCGGGAGTCCCAATACCTTCTATACGTCCATCGACGTTAACGAAGAAGGGGTGCTTTTCAGTCAAACCTACGAGGACAGCATTTGGCTCATTGATCGCCAAGGAATCCTGCGCAGAATTGCTGGGAGGAAGGACGCCCCGCCTGGGATCGGCGACGGCGGTTCCGCCCTTCAAGCCGGTCTTGGCCTGCATTTTGCGTTTGACATTGCCCCAGACGAGTCTCTCCTGTTGTTTACAAGGTCTCCTCAGCCAGCCCTTCGGCGGATTCTTCCGGCCGCGCGCGGCTTCGCTGCTCAGGAGATGAGTGCGCCGAGTGAAGACGGAATGGAGCTCTACGACTTTGACTTGCATGGCCGTCACCTACGTACCCGGAACCTCCTCACAAACGATGTGAGTCGATCGTTCGAGTACGAGGATGGATTGCTGAGCGCCATTGTCGAAGGAGACAACCTAGGGCCGAACTCCGGAAGCCTTCCAAGAACGCGCGTTTACCGCGATATCGGCGGTGAAGTGACCATCGAAGCGCCTTCGGGCCAGGTGACGAAGATCCTCCTGAAGCCCGATGGCTACGCCTCTGCGATCATCGACGCTGCTGGGAAGACAGTGTCCCTGTCGCACGACTCGCAAGGGCTCCTTCGGTCCATGCGGGATCAGCGTGGGTTCGTGCACAACTATGGATATGACAACTTGGGGCGCTTGATATCGGACTCGACACCAGGCCTCGCACCACAGACCCTATCCGGTGTGCATCTGAAGGATGTGACTCACGTGAACGGAGAAGGGGAGCCGAGCAATTACGAAAGCACCGTTTCCCGTGCCGGCCAGACGAGAAGCCGACTCAATGCCGACGGCAGTTCTTCCGCGATCGTGCTCGATTCTGCACTCGCCCGCACGACGACCGCTAGCGACGGTACGATCGTGCGCGAACAGTTTGTGCGTCATCCAAAGCACAATTTGAAAGCTCCGTTGCTCGGAAGCCGGACCGTGACTTTGCCTTCCGGGTTGACCAGAGCCGAGACCCGCGACCTCTCGGAGGCGGGAGATCTTTGGACCGAGACCTTCGGACTCAACGGGAGAATCTCGACGACCCAGACGAACCAAGCACTCAACACCGTCGTGACGACCAGCCCGCAGGGACGGACGACGACGTCGATCCTCGATGAACGGGGGCGCCCGGTTTGGACGCAGATAGGTGACCTCGAACCGACCGCTTTCGTCTACGACAGTCAGGGTCGAGCGACGACGATCGCACGAGGAAGCGGGAGCTCCGAGCGAACGACGCTCCTGGACTATTTCCCCGACAATACAGGGCTCCCCGAAGCCGGGCATTTGATGTCTCTGACGAGCGCCTCCGGCCAGAGCGTCAGCTTCACCCGTGACGCCTTCGGTCGCGCCCTGAGCGCCACGATCGATGCGGACACGACGCAGTTCGGGTACTCGTATGCTGGTGACCTCGAGCAGCTCACCACGCCGAACGAAGACCCCCACATTCAGCTCTTCAATGGCGCGCGCTTGATGACAGACTATCTGGCACCGGCGGTGGATGGCGTCGAGAGCGTGACCGAGTTCTCCTACGATCAGGCCCGGCGTCCGACCACCACGACCTTGCCTGGCGGAGTGAGCGTTACGTACAGCCGTGACGGAGCCGACCCGGAGCACCCGACGCGGAAGGGACGGCTTCGGACCCTGAGTTCGGCGGGGAGCGGTGGTGGTACCGCCCCATTCGCCGTTGGATATACGTACGCGGACGAGGTCGAATGTCCGGAGCCTGATCCGGAAGAGGAAGATCCGGAGCCTTGTCCGATTGGGCCGCCGGGACAGCTCTCGACCCTATCTCGCGGCGGCCTGACGACGACGCTGGCATGGGACGGGTTCGTTCCCATTGGCGAAACGCTCTCTGCAGCGCCACAATCGGGACTCGTGGGAACGAGCTACGGCATCACGCTCAACGCTGACCTGAACGCTCAGGGCGAGCAGGTGACGGTCGGCGAGAGCGAGCTCCTCGCGAGCTTTGGCTACGATAACGACAGCGTTCTCATGTGTGCTGCTCAGGGCCCAGGATGCAGCTCGTCGAACGGAGTCATCTACGGCTTCGACAGCGGAAGCGGAGACATGGCCCCGAGCGGGCACGGACTCTTAGAATCGACGACCTCCGGCGCGATTCAAGAAGCGTTCACTTACAATGCTTTCGGCGAGCTCGCGACGCACGAAGTGAGCGAATCGGGGACGCCTCTCTGGAGCGTGACCTACAGTGATGAGGAACACCCGCGGGATAAGCTCGGCCGCATCGTTACGCTTCAGAAGACTCGAGACGACATTACGACGACGGTCGAGTACGGATACGATGCGAAGGGTCAGCTTGTGACGGTGACCCCGAGCGAAGGAATCCCTCAAACATATCGATACGATTCGAACGGGAATCGGATTTGTATGTTGGAGGCTCCTGCGACGGAGTGTGAAGAAGAGGCTCTCTATGATGCTCAAGATCGGCTGCGATCCTACGACGGCGTCGACTATTCGTATACGGATCGAGGGACTCTGTTCCAGCGGGATGATGGAGAAACGTTAGAGACGTTCACCTATGATGCTCTCGGAAACCTGACGCAGGTGGAGCGCAATACGGGCTCGACGATCAGCTATGTGATCGACGCCCAAGGTCGCCGCGTCGGTAAGAAAGTAGGCGGTTCCGTCGACAAGCAATACATCTGGTCGAGTCAGCTCCGCATCGCGGCTGAATTGAACGGCTCGGGCGAGGTAGTGAGCCGCTTCATTTATAGCCACAGCCCGAACTCTCCTGCGCTCGTCGTACGGAAGACACCTAACCAATCTGACCGCATCTACCGCGTCATCACGGATCACCTTGGCTCACCGGTCTACGTCGTCAACATCGCGAACGCGAGCGACGTATGGCTCGATGCTTCCTATGATGCGTGGGGTAACGTGACGAGCTTCACACTCGACGGTGTCGACCAAGGTACGGACACATCGACTTGGCCGATTCCTCATGGATTCGCCGGTGGGCTCTTTGATAGCGATACGGGCCTCGTGCGCTTCGGCGCGCGGGATTATGACCCGAGGATTGGCAGGTGGACGAGCAAGGATCCGTCGTTGTTTGGCGGGCAGCAGACGAACTTGTACGTCTATACCCACAACGATCCGATGAGCTACATCGATCCCGAGGGCGAGATCGCGTGGTTTGTCGTGATCGGGGCGGCGTTGTTGATTGGTTCGGACGCCGTGCTGACAGATCCGGGCGAAATCGCGCAGATGGAAGGGCAGGCGCAGCTCGGCGGAACGCTTCTTGGGATGCATCCGGGAGCGGGAGCGTCTCGGTTTGCGGCCGAGGGACGAGAGCTGACCTTTGGAAGGAACTGGCGCTTCGCTCCTTTTGGAAACCGGACGGGACATCCGTACGGGCGCTGGCCGCACTATCATCGTCGTGGACCGGCGGGTCCAGATGGTCAAACGATACCTGGCCAGGGCATCAAACGGCATCGTCCTTGGGAAACGAAGGGCGATGACAAGAACTTCTGCGATCGGTTCTGATGGTCATGAACTTGCCGAGACCGCCACTTTTCTTTTGGGAGCCTCGAGACCTTACCGTCTTCCGAAGTGTCGACGAGGCCGAATCGTACCTGGAAGCCGTTGATGTTCGCTCAGGCGACGTCGGACGAGGGTATGACGCACTGGGCCGCAAGTTGGAAGTGTCGGTTGAAGAGCGCGAGAAGCGCTCAGTGCTCGGACGCACAAAGCTTGAGCTGGTACGAATCGCACTGTCCGACGACAGATCCGAACACGCGGATGAATTGCGGGAGATTCTCGTCACGTACCTGGAGGCGTGTGGTGCTAAAGATCCTGGCGCTTCGAACGAGTCAGCAACTCTGGAGCAATTGATCGGGCTCGCGGTTCGATACGGAGCGCCTCGCTGAGCGTCTCAAGCCGCGCGCGGGAGGTCCGAGGAGGGGCCCGCGCAGCACTCAGTTTGACGGGCGGGTCGGAAGCCGCACGTCGCCCTTCCGTTTGGAGCCGCACGCCTAAGTGAAAGCTAAGCTGCGAGGGCTGGGATGAAGTCGAAAGACCCCGGGCCCTCGTCAGCTTCAGCGCCACTTAGGCGGGGGTGCACTTTGAGCGCGAAGTGGACCACGTAGCTGATCGCGAGAGTAGGTGGGATCTCTCTTTTTGTTTCAGCTGGCTTTTCGGTCTTGTTGATTGAGCTTCCCCCAGAAATCCGGACAGTCTGATTATGCGGCTTGTGGGTGAGAATGCAAGCACAATTCGCTCACAATGGGGCTCTTGAATCCATTGGTCGAATGAAGCCTAACAGGGTTGTAGAAGCCGTCGACGTAGTCTGCGATGACGCTGCGAGCATGTTCGAGGTCGGCAAAGACGCGTCCTTGGATGCACTCGTGTTCCAGCGTCGAGAAGAAGCTCTCGGCGACCGCGTTGTCCCAGCAGTTGCCCTTGCGACTCATGCTGCGGACGAAGCCATGCTGGGCGAGCTCGGCGATGTAGCTGCCCGAGCCGTAGGGGCTCCCGCGGTCGGAGTGATGCAAGACGCCAGGTGGGGGTCGGCGCTTTCTTACTGCTTCACGCAAGGCGGCGAGGGCGAGGGCGGTGTCGTTATTCTCACTGAGTTCCCAGCTCACCACCCGTCTTGCGTAGAGGTCGATGATGCTGGCGAGAAATACCCAACCGCCGAGCACCGGCAGTGCCGTCACGTCGGTCACCCACACCTCGTTGGGTCTCGCCGCGACGAAGTTTCTGTCGAGCAGATTCGGGGCAATGTGTTCGGTGAAACGACTGTCGGTCGTCACTCGGAAAGCTCGGCGTGGTCGCGCCACGAGGCCGATTTCCTGCATCACGGAGGCCACGGTGTTCACCGAGACGACCTCGCCTTGCTGCACCAGCGCTTCGTGCACTCGAGGGCTACCGTATGTGCGTCGCGATGCCTCGTGCACGGCCGCCACCTTCTTCGACAGCTCCTCTCGACGCCTCAACCTCTCGGATGCTCCGCGACTGAGCCGCTCGTAGTAGCCCGACTTCGAGGCTCCGAGCGCCTTGCACATCGCCCTCACTGGGAAGTTCGCCTTCTCCGCCTGGATGAATTCGTACTCGGTCACGAATTCTCCTTGGCGAAGAAGGCCGTGGCTTTTTTTAGGATGTCTCGCTCCATCGTGAGGCGTTTGTTTTCCCGCCGTAACCTCGTGAGCTCAGCTCTCTCTTCCGTCGTCAGAGCGTCCGCCGTACCTCCTTGCTCGTCGACCTCCGCTTGCTTGACCCAGGCTCGAACCGCTGTCTCCGTTAGGTCGAGACGCTCGGCGATATCCCGAATCGACTCGCCTCCCGCTCGGCACAGCTTGACCACGTCCGCCTTGAACTCATCCGTGAACTTGCGCCTCGCTCGGCGCG
>JAEYYX010000027.1 GCA_023428245.1 Pseudomonadota bacterium | reverse complement strand
CGTGGGAGTCGGCGTTGCGCTGGCGGAAGCGTCCGCGGCTGCGCTCTCTTCGGCGCCAGCTTCGGCTTGGAAGCCAGCGCCCGCTTCGCCACTGAGGGGCTGGTCCTCGTAGTCTTGTGCGAAGGCGGCCGGAGGGAGAGCGACGAGGGCAGTAGCTACAAGTGAAGTTTTCAAGGGACGCATGAGTTTCTCGGTTGTTCCTCGCGTCTACTATTTCGGTTTGTAGGAAGAAAGAGGGAAGATGCCTGGAAGCGCTTCTCCTTTAGAGATTGATAGTGAATGATGTTCGAGCGGTACGAGTGAAGAGTTTGTGATATCCGCCGCTTGAACGACTGGAAGCCCGTCCGAACATTCTCGGGCGTGCATGGAGTACATCCGACGCCCAACGTGTCTCTCACCGCGGCGCGACCCGAAACGAATCAGTGTCGACGCGCCAATCAGGGACTCGCGGTCGGCCCACCGGAGAGCGCCACGTAGAGAATGGGCGTCAGCGCTCCGACCGCGACGAGCACGGTCTTCCGTCCGAAGAACCTTCGCTCGCGTACGAGGAATAGCCCGCTCGTCGCGAGCCCGACGAGTAGGATTGCGTAGGCGTCTGCGATGAATGTCCAGGCTTTCTTGCCCCGGTTTGTGTGGAGCCAGTTCGCGAGGCGGAGGAAGGGGCGGGGACGTTGGCCTGAATAGTCCGCCGAGCCCCGATCGAGAGCAACGGTGAGCTGGCCCGTCTCGAGGGTGAGGTCGAGCTCAGTGGGGCTGCTCGCGTAGACCTCTAGGACAGGACCGAGGTCGAGCTCGC
This sequence comes from Pseudomonadota bacterium, assembly GCA_023428245.1. GTDB lineage: Bacteria > Myxococcota_A > Polyangia > Polyangiales > Polyangiaceae > NIC37A-2. The sequence continues at coordinate 61,206 of JAEYYX010000027.1, read as the reverse complement.
GGGCGATGCGCTCGCCGAGGACTCGGGACTTCGAATCGTCTGCTGGATCGATGGGGCTCCGGTCGATCGACGCCGGGAGAGGATAGGTCTCCGCAGTTTGGACGAAGCTCGGATCCCAATCCGCGATGTGGTTCACGGCGAGACCGCTCAGGGCGTAAACGAACGTGAGCCCGACTAATAAATAGCCAACGTCTCGGTGGAGTTGACGCAATTTCGGGGTCAGGTTCATCCGTAGCGCTCTTCTCGCCAAGGATCGGCCCGGTTATGGTACCCGCGGGTTTCCCAATAGCCAGGCTCGTCGAGAGCAACAAAGCGAATGCCCGTGAGCCACTTGGCGCTCTTCCAGAAGTATCGGTCAGGGATCACGGCGCGCACCGGCGCGCCGTGTGCTTCAGGGAGCCTCTTGCCCCCGAGCTGCCAGGCGACGAGGTTCTGAGGAGCGAGGGCGACCTCAAGAGGTAGGTTCGCTGTGTAGCCGTGGGCCGCCTCCAAGATGACGTGTTTCGCTGTAGGCAGGACCTGAGCTCGGGACGCAAGCTCTGCGATGCGCACGCCGCGAAACTGAGCATCGAACACGCTCCAACCTGTGACGCAGTGAACGTCGAGGGCGAGGTCGACAGCACCCGCCGCGAGCAGCGAGCGGAAGTCGAGCTCGAAAGGCTCCTTGACGAGGCCGTGCACCTTCAGGCGATACGCAGACACCGAAGGGTTCCCCGGTTCCCCGCCCATGGGTTTGAGTGCTTGCAGGAGGCGCTGGCCGGGGGGGAGCCTGGGTCTCCCGTCGGCGCGCGCCTTTGCCTGGGCCTCCTGGTTCAGGATCTCGTCGGCGAAGCCATAGACGCCTCCGCCGAGGACCGCGATGGTCGTTCCGGCGGTGGCCTTCCTGATGAATTCGCGTCGGTCCAGCAGAGATCGGAGGGCGGGGGACTTTTCGTTCATGGGGGGATGTCCTCTGGGTCTCAGGGGAGTTTCCCACCGAAAAGGCCAGGGTCCAGCCTTTCACGGGGGGGACAAATATGGGAGATATAGAGCGTGTGTCGGCTTTTTGGCTTCCGGAGTGTGATTCCGAGTCAGGTCCACCGTTCTCTCCTCGCTTATGAGAACGCCCTTGGGATCCAAAGTAATCAGCATCCGGACGGCTGGGGCGTTGCTTATTACGTAGAGGGGGCTCCCCATGTGACGCGAAGTCCGCTCACGGCTCTCGGCGACGCTTTGTTCCACCGGCTGAGCGGCGTCGTCGCCTCGAACACGGTACTCGCGCACGTCCGCCAAGCGACGCAGGGCTCGAACGGCGTCCTGAATTGCCACCCGTTTCAGTATGGCCGCTGGGTCGGCGCGCACAACGGGGACATCCCGAATTTCGCGGTGAAGCGCGACGAGCTCAGAAGCGCTGTGACGCCATCCCTCGCCCGCTTTATTCTCGGGGACACGGACAGCGAAGTGCTGTTCTTTATCTTCTTGTCGCGGCTCTCGAAGTTCGGGCCCCTTGCGCGACAAGCCTCCATCGAGGAGGTCACCTACGCGCTCGTAGAGACCGTCGAAATCGCCCGGGAAATCTGCGACGAGGGAGAGACACGCTCGCTCCTCACGTTCATGGTGACCGACGGGCAGACGCTCGCCGCGGTGCAGGGAGGGAAGGGCCTTTATTACTCGACGTACAAAAAGATTTGTGCAGATCGCGGACGCTGCGCAAGCTTGTCACCCGAGTGCGAAGCGCCCACGAGCACGGGCTTCGTGAACCACCTGATCATCTCGAGCGAGCAGCTGTCGGGGGAAAACGTGTGGTCGCCTCTCGAGGAGGACGAGGTGCTCGGAGTCGACTCGCGCATGCGCGTTTTTTCCGGCTCACTCCGCGAGAAGCCTAAGCCGCTGCCGGAGCGTTTGCCGCTCCTTTCAGTCGTGTGAGGGAAGGGGAAAGACCTCGCTCGTGAAGGCTCGTCTCTTCGCCCTCTGGCTCCTCGGGACAGCTTTTGTCCTGACAGTTTTCCGTCGGCTCTTCACCGGGCGGGATCGGTTGAAAAAATTCGTGGACGCCTACGGGCCCGAGGGGCTTCTGCCTGTTTCACCGGAGGAGCACGCAATCGTCACGCTGCGCTATCGATGCACAGCGTGCGGCGCTTGTGATCGCGAGGAAAAGGAGAGGATCACGAAGAGCCGAGTCGGCTACCGCGGCATGATGGCGACGGTCCTCGGCGGCACGCGCTCCTTGGTCGACGCTGAGGTCGTTCGGGCGACGCTCGTTGAGGTCCCGGACGACGCGATCCAGCAAGCTGAGGCAGCTTGTCCGGAGAATGTACCGATCGTGCGATTGGTTCAGCTCATCCGAGGACACGCCGCGCGCCAAGATGCTGCGCGCGAGAAGGCGTGAGCGCTCTCGGAGCTCAGCGGACGAGACGCAAGGCGGGGGCCGACGAGTAAGCGGCGAGGTGGCCGCTCTCTTCTGCGATGAAAACGTTGCAGCTCTGATCGACGCGCAGGAGATCAGGGATCAAGTCACAAGGAACTCGTCCGATCATCTCGCCGGTCTTCGGGCGGAGCACCTGCACGTCGTGCTGAGGCACAAAGAGGGCACCTCCTTCGAGGACGGGCTCGAGGCGCCGGGCTAGATCGGCCTCGACGGGGCGCGCAAAGACGTGACGGTAGCGGACCTCTCCGGTCTTCTCATCGAGGCAAGCGAGCGTCCCTGAGGCGCTATTGACGACGACGGAGTCGCCGAGCTCGAGCCAGGCGGAGGTGCCGCCGGCCAGCCCGGGGGCTTGTTCCCAGGCCACCTCGCCGCTCTGGCGACGGAAGGCAGTAGCGCCGACACCTCGGTGATCTCGGGTCGGGATGATCACAGATTCATCACAGAGCAAAGGCGCCGTGCCGAGGATGGGCTGCTCGTCGAGGGCTCTGGTAAATCGGACCTCGCCGGTCCAGAGGTCGATGTGGTGCAGACGGGCGGTTCCCACGGAGCTCGCCGAGAGGGCGAAGGCGCTTTCGGGAGCGATCGCGATGTCGCCAGTGAAGGGGAGCCTGTCGCGCACGCGCCAGACGACTTCGCCCGTGGTGACGTCGATCGCCGTGAGGGCGGAGCTGCCACCGGAGAGGAGGGCGAGGCGTCCCGCGCGGCGAATGCGGAAGTTCTCGCCGCGAGCTGCGCTGTAGCGCCAGCGAACGTCGCCTGTGGCGAGGTCGAGGGCGGTGACGGAAGACTGACCTTCCGCCACTAGGAGCAGGCGAGGGAGCCCGACGGTGTTCACGAGGGCTCCGGCTGAACCGCCACCGGTGCGCGGGGCGATTTTGGTGACGTACTTCACAGCACCGGTGTCGAGATCGTGCATCCGGAGCCGCCCGCCGTCGTGGATGCGGATGATGCCGAGGGGGGTCAACACGGTGGCCGCCCGCTCACTTGGAACGCGCCAGGTCACTTCGCCGGTAGTGGCGTTGATGGCGGCGATCTCGCGAGCACCGCTCACGAGCAGATGATTGCCGACGAGGAAGGTCGAACGCAGATCAACTCCCGGAATCGTCGCGACCCAGCGGGGGACGAACCGGAGCGTGCCGCTCTCGGCATAGCGCCCCGTCGCGCGGGGACGAACGCTCGGGATTCCGTAGGACTTGAAGGCGTCTGGCTCGGGGTTTGTGATCGCGTCTTCCTGCTTGAGTCCGATGAACTGGCTCATGAGGCGGTCGGCGGCGTCGCGAATGGCCTTGAGCCTGAGGTTCTGTTCTTGACGGGGATCGTGCTGGACGTAGCGGGCCGAGAGGGCTTCGGCGAAGCGCGCGGTGGCTTCTACGAAATCACTCACCTCCACGTCCGAGAGCGTCAGAGTCTTCGAGGCGCCGTCCGGGCCGAGCACGGTCCAGGTCAGTCCGAGCGGAGCGTCTCCCGGGCCGCGACGAATCCCGATCCGGACGCCCTCGACATCGAGGCGACGGAACAGGGGACGAGCCGCCTGGAACGAGGAGAGTCCGTCCTCAGCCAGCCAGAGCAGCCGCTCAGCGAGGAGGAAGAGATGCGCGTGCGTGAGCGTCAGGGTCTTGCGCCCGATCGCGATGCGGAAGCGACCAGGGACGAGCAGCGCGTGGAGATCTGTGCGTTCGACCTGCTCGCCGGTTTGGGTCGTCGGGTACTTGACGACGCGGAACGAAGCGTCCGCCTGGATCTCGAGGCCACCGACGGTTTTGACGAGCACGCGGTCCTGGACGAGGCTCCGCGGGAGGGGCTTTGCGCTGAGGGGACGGCCATCGAGACCGCGTTCGGCTGCCTCGAGCACACTGCGGTGGCCAGCGGGGAGGTGAGCCCCGAGGGCCGTCGTGAGCGCGGAGCGAACGGCCCCCTCGAGCTGCGTCAGCGGCACGCGGCGCTCGAAAACGCTCACCTCCGGGCAAGGACCGCCGCGAAACACGGACAAAAGGACGTCATCACCGTCCGACTCGAGCCCGAGCTCCCAAGTGTCTCCGCCCGCGCAAAGCTGAGCCGACGCCCGCGAGGCGCGCCCCTTACGTAAGGTTTGAACCGCACCCGCAAGCTCCGCTAAAAGGGTGAGTCCTTGGGCTTCTCCTGCTCGCTCCGTGATGCTCACTCCATCGATCAGAATGTCGAGGAGCGCTGACGCGGCGGCGCCCGACTCGCGAACGACGGTGTGAGGACGGAGGACAACTTGAACCAGGGACATCCGCTCTCGATTCTATGGATTCTCCATCAGAAGCCCCAACTTTTGACCCCATTTGCCGTTTGTTGGACAGAACGCGCAAAGCCGGGTACTTGGCCCTGTCGGGGACGTTCTGTGCTCTTGCCGCACTGGTCCCGATCGCGCTCTATTGGGGATTTTCCGTCGACGACGCCTGGATCGTCACGCGAGTTATCGAAGTAGCGAGAACCACTCACACATTTTCGTTGCATCCGAGCGAACCGCCGGTGGACGCGGTGACGCCGCTCGGCTTTGCCCAGTTCATCGCCCTCATGAGCTTGGTGCTTCGAGCAGAACCGGCCGAGGTCGCGCGGGGGCTCGGCGCGGTTGCTTGGGCGCTTTCGTTTTTTGTCGCGGGGCGCGCTGTCGCGCGGGAGAAACGTGAGCTCCTTGTCGTCTTTGGTGTTGCCTTCTCCGCCCTCATCAGCGTGACAGGTGCGGCTTGGTCGGGAGCAGGGCTCGAGACGCCGTTCATCGCGCTCCTTATGACGCTCGGCCTCTCACTCACTGAAATATCACGCTCTGTCGGTCCATTGCTATTGGGCTTAGCGGCGGCTCTCCGTCCCGATTTGATCCCTCTCGCAGTCGCCAGTGGACAACTCGACAAGATGCCGCTCCGCAGGCGCGCCTGGACCTTGGGTCTGACCGTGATCCCGGTCGTTGTCTTGATGGTCGTCCGGTACCGGGTCTTCGGGGACTTTTTGCCCCTCGCATTCCGCGCCAAGCCGCCGGACCTTGGCTCCGGAATCCGCTACGCCCTGGGCTCGCTCTTGCTCTCGGGACCGTTCTTCTGGGCGCTCGCGGCCCGAGGGCCGCTCGCTCGGCGCCTCTGGATCATGATCCTCGTGCATGGCGCGTCCCTCGTCTTCGCGGGGGGAGACTGGATGCCGCTGTACAGGCTATCTTGTCCTCTCTTGCCCTGGGTCTGTGCCCTCGGGGCTCGCGCGGCGCGCGGCCGCTGGTCGCTCGCGTCGCTCGCCCTGATGTCGGTAGGACCGCTCCTGCTCACGCTTTACTACCGAGATGATTCTGTGGCGGTCGTCGAGACGAGGCGAGAGCTGATCGAAAGAGCTCGCCCGCTGCTCGTTTCCGCCGAGCGTGTGGCGGCGGTGGACATCGGCTGGCTTTCTCATGCCACGCCGGGCCGCGTCGTCGACTTGTCGGGGGTGGCAAACCCGCGCGTGGCTCGATTGCCTGGCGGGCACACATCGCACCTCGTGCCGAGCGCTTACCTGGACTACGCGGGCGTCGACACTTGGGTTGTGCGGGTATGGGACGATGAGGGCGACAAAGACGCACTTCCTCGGCCCTCCCGGGCCGTCTACGCGGTGGACAGCCGCCTGCTCAGAGACGCGGAAGAGCTTGGGTTTCGCCCGGTAGGGAGCGTACCGATCCCGCGCACAGGTTCGGCCTACATGGTGCTCCAGCGTACCCTCGATGAGAGGGCGACGGATCAGTGACGGGACCCGACAGTGACGTTGAGCGTCGGTGAGTCGAGCTCCGGGTAAGAAGGAGCCTCGGAGCGCGACGGCAGCACGATGGGCAGGGAGATACGGTCGCCCGGATCGACTCGAAGAGCGAGTAGACTCTCTTTTAGCTCACGCGCTGAGGCGAAGCGCTCGCCCGGGGTGGGCCGAGTCAGGCGCTGGATGACGTCCCGGAAGGGCGGCGGTATCGCGGGAGATTCCGCGAGATCGTCGGGAAGTCGAGGTGAACCTGTGAGGCACTCGAGGAGGGTGATCCCCACCGAAAAGAGGTCGGCCTGTGCCGTGACGGGAGCGCCCTCTTCCTGCTCAGGGGCTGCGTAGCCGGCTGTTCCAATGCGCATCCCGGAGCGCGTGATGCGGGTTTCGGCCCAGGCGATGTGAGCCACACCGAAGTCGATGAGCTTGAGGGTAATCTGCCCGTCTTCGGTATGGTGCAAAAATAGGTTGGTGGGCTTGATGTCCCGGTGAATCACGCCCGCGCTGTGCACGGCGACCAATGCGTCGGTGAGCTGGAGCGCAAGAGTCCGAACTTCGACAGGGTCGAGGGGACCCTCCCGCCCGAGTCGAGCGGCCAGGGACTCTCCGTAAAGGCGAGCCATTGCCAAAAATGCGGTCCCGCTTTGGAGCAGACCCGACTCGTAGACTTCGACGACGTGAGGATGCCAGACGAGTTCAAGCGCTTCCGCCTCGCGCCGGAGCCGATCAGTTGCGCGCGCGTCATGAGCGACAGCCGTGCGGATCAGCTTCAAGGCGACCTCTTTCCCATCAGCTGCGCGGATCGCGGACCAGACGGCGCCCGCCGCGCCCGAGCCAAGGGCCTGACCGAGGCGATACTTCCCGGCGATCATGGGCTCCTCGTGAGGGACGAGCGCCGCCTGAGAGCGCTCGGTTCGGAGCCAAGCCTCTCTCTCCAGCGCTGCGATGCGATGCCCTTGGGCGCGCGCCTGAGCACGAACTCGGCGTTCTCGACGCAGAAACTCATAACTGAGACCGAACAGGAGCGCGGCTCCGAGGAGCGAGGCGAGTTCGAGCTGCGGCGAGACTCGCTCGGCGAGCGCCGTGTAAGGGAGCGCGAGGTGAGCGAGGAGCAGGGAAAGCGCACCTGTCGACCAAGATCCGATTCTCGACTTGATGAGCGGCCGAACTCTGACCTGATATGAGGCGAGCGGTCGCCCGTCTTCGAAGGAGATCGAGGCTTGGTAGCCGACGAGCATCGCGAGGGCCCGGAGTTCGCTGGCGAGCGCTTCTAGGATCCAGCGGCGGGTCGGCCCCGGAGCGCTCATGGGCAATTCGGCCGCGATCTTCCAGCTCCCCCCCTCGAAAGTCGCCAAAGTGAAAGGATTCTCCCCAGGCAGGCGGTCGCCCTCAGTGAGCACGCGGTAAATGTCGCTCGGCTCTCTGGCGCCGCTCGGAAGCCGCGCCCAGGCTGCCGCGATCTCGCCATGCAGGAAGAAGGAATCGAGATCCCGAAAGGCCCCCTCTCCAGCTCGCCTTACGAATTGTTCAATACCCCGCACCCAGAGCGAACTGGTCACGGGAGTCGTCTCGTCTTTGAAGAGCGCGACACCCCCCAGCGAGGCAGCAAAAGCCTCAGCCGTTCGACTTCCCCGGCGTTCCCTCAGGTAGAGATGGAGCACCTTGAGTCGAAACGCGGCCGTCGACTTGTCCGCCCCAATACTCACGTCCTTTGCAGCTTTCTCCCCGCCGGGGGGCCGCGTCAAACCCCCGAGGCGCGAAGCGAGTTTTCTAGTCCAAATTTCTACGGGACGGACCGGGCAGGCGGGCCCGAGGTACCTGCAGGCCCCCAAAGGGCGTCAAAGCAACTATCGGGCCAAATCTTCGATCGGGACTGTTTCCGGACGGCGACGTCTGTTACCTTCAAATTCAGCCTACCGATATGGAGATCAAACAACAGCTTCGCTTGAGCCAGCAGCTCGTGATGACGCCTCAGCTGCAGCAGGCGATCAAGCTGTTGCAACTCTCGCGCCTGGAGTTGGTGGACGAGGTTCGGAAAGAGCTCGACAACAATCCCGTCCTCTCCGACGAGGACGTGTCGGGTGGGGCCGCGGGAGAGCGAGAGACGGACCGCGCACGGCTGGCGGATCAAGCCTTCGAGCGCGAGCTCCGGACGGAGGAAGGGAGGGCGACCGACAAGGCGACTCGTGAGGTCGACTGGGAAAAGTTTCTCGAGAATCGAAGTCAACAGAGCCCGCTTCCAGGCTCCAGCGGGGGCATGGACGAGTTGCCTCCGATTGAGCAGAGCCTGACGCGGCCCCGCTCCCTGCAGGAGCACCTGCTCTGGCAGCTCCAAATGAGCAACTTTACGGAGGATGAGCGACGTTTCGCTGGCCTCGTCATCGGAAACCTCGATGAGCGCGGCTACTTGGATCTCGAAGGGATCGAGCGCCCCGATGGAACGCGAACCCCGGATCTCACGATTGACGACCTCGCCGACGAAGCGGGCCTCGATCGCGAGGATGCACCTTTCGTGCTCGCCCTGATCCAACGCTTCGATCCGATCGGCGTTGCGTCGCGGGATCTGCGGGAATGCCTCCTCATTCAAGCAGAAGCAGCAGGGTATTCGGAGGGGGATTGCACCTACGAGGTGATCAATCAACACCTCGGCGATCTCGAAAGGCGCAACTATCAGGCCATCGCGCGCACCCTCAAGCTATCGCTCGAGGAGGTCTATGAGATCGCGACGGAGATCCAAACTTTCGAGAGCCGTCCTGGTCGAAATTTTTCGGATTACGACGAGCGGAGCATCGGAATTACGCCGGACGTTTACGTCGTGAAAGACGGCTCCGAGTTCAAGGTCGTCGACAACGATCGAGGCGTCCAGCGGCTTCACATCAACGAAGAGCTAACGAAGCGACTTCTCGCCGATCCGCAGGCGAAGGAGTTCGTGAGCGAGAAGCTGAAGAACGCGCAATGGTTGATTCGAGCCATCGAGCAGCGCCGAAAGACGATTCTGAGAGTCTCCGATTGTATCGTCGAGAAGCAGCGCGAGTTCTTCGAGAAGGGCGTCGCATACCTGAAGCCGATGATCCTGAGGGACGTTGCCGATTCCGTCGGGATGCACGAGTCGACGATCTCGCGCGTCACGACCAACAAGTACATGCACACGCCTCAGGGGCTTTTTGAGCTGAAGTATTTCTTTAACTCGAGCATCCGCCGCGTCGCCGATGAAGACATCGCGAGCGAGAGCGTAAAACAAGCAATCAAGAAGATGATCGATGAAGAGGACAAGAGGAATCCTCTGAGCGATCAAACCCTCGTTGAGCGCTTGAGCGCTGAACAGGGAATCAAGATCGCCCGCCGCACCGTTGCCAAATATCGCGAGATGCTCAACATCCTCGCGTCGTCAAAACGCAAGAAACACTTCTGAAACGCGTCTCAAGAGGGCCGACGGTTTCGCGCTCGCCATGCCTTCTGAAACGCGTCTCTCAAGAGGGCGACGGTTTCGCGCTCGCCATGCCTTCTGAAACGCGTCTCAAGAGGGCGACGGTTTCGCGCTCGCGGTGATTGGTCGATGGTGTCGGCGAATGTGCTGTCGGGAGACGTACGCCTTCCGGCGCCAAAGACAAAAGGGAGAAGACAAAGGGCTCTCGAAAGGAAAATCCCCCCTTCCCAGATAAGCTAGGAAGGGTTAGGATGCCTTTGTTGACTGGCAGGAGTCTCCCCGGAGCGCGCCTACCTGAACAGGTGGGTGCCCCGACCGTCGAGCAGGCGGTTAGGCGAGGGGAACTAAGATTCGGACCCTCTTGGAACGGGCGCCAGTCGCGCCGGCTTCCGGAAGGGACGATGCACCCGATTCGGGCGGTTCCGAATCGGGCGCTTGGCGAGCGCTCCCCATACGCGATCGCCTAGGTGCTGCCCGGGTGGTCCCCGGGGGCTTTGAAAAGGAGTGTAAGAATGAACGTTTCGATCACCTTCCGGCACATGGATTCCACGGACTCGCTCAAGGCGTACGTCCAAAAGAAGGTCGAACGGCTCCAGAAATTCTTGAGGCAGCCGATGGCCGCTCGAGCGACGCTGGCCCTGGATAGGCATCTGCACGAGGTCGAACTTCAGATTCAAAGCGGCAGCGAGCACTACGAGGCCAAAGACGCGTCGGATGACGCCTACGCTTCGATCGATCGCGTCACCGACAAACTTCTCCAACAGATCCGCACAGCCCATGGCGTCGAGAGCACCCGCCGCCGCAAGGAAACGGATCTGAGACACGCGGACTGGTCGCCGGTTGCGGCGACCGCCGGAGGCCGTTAGAAACGGGCCCTAGTGGCCGTTTCAGTGGACTCGGGGTATCCCCTCGATCGCGTCTGAGGCTCGCCGCTTGGCGGGCCTCTCTCGCTTCCTGGGCTCTTCATGCTACTCACCGATATCCTTAAAGAATCGCGGATTGTTATTGACTCTACAGGCGCGAGAGCCGGGACGAAAGAACTAGCTCTGCATGTTCTGGCTGAGGTGATCGCGAGCGATCTCGGGGTCTCGGTGGAGGAGGTCGAAGGGCCACTGCTTGAACGGGAGAAGCTTCAGAGCACCGGCATCGGGGAAGGCGTGGCGATCCCGCACTGTTCTCTACAGACGCCCGCTCTACACGATCAAATGGCGGCACTCTTGCTATCGGCTGAAGGGATCGAGTTCGAGTCGATCGACCACGCCCCCGCCCACATCCTGTTCGCCGTTGTCAGCCCCAAGCGCTGCGCGAGTGATCACCTGAAAATTCTGGCCAAGGTTTCCCGGCTGCTGCGCAGCCCGGAAACGCGGCGTCGACTTCTCGAGGCCACCACCAGCGAACAGGCGTATTCTCTGATCTTGGAACACGACGAACGAAACACGACGGTATGAAAGTCTACGATCCTCCAGCCTCTCCCTCGGTCGGGGGAGTGACGATCGGCGCACTGCTCACCGATCCGAACCTGGGGCTTCGTTATCAGATCGTTGCGGGTCAAAACGGCATGGGCCGTCGGGTCGTCCACCCGCGCATACAGAAGTCGGGCCTCGCTCTCGTCGGACATCTACATGGCCTGGTTCCCGATCGGATCCAGATGCTCGGCGAAACCGAGGTCAGCTACCTCGAGAAGCTGAGTCTCGAGCTGCAACAGGAGGCCGCGGCTCACCTCTTCAACCAGTCGCCCTGCGCCGTAATCTCGACGCGCGGAGTTTGCCCGCCGGCGCCTCTGCTCGAGGAAGCAAACCGTCGCGGATGTGTCTTGGCCGTCGTTGACGAGCGCTCGTCTGCGGCCATTGCCGCGCTCCATACGGCGCTCGACGAGCACTTGGCCCCGCGTTGCCGTTTGCATGGAGTGCTCGTGGACATCTTCGAGGTCGGGGTGCTGCTTTCGGGAGCGAGCGGCGTTGGTAAGAGCGAGTGCGCTCTTGAGCTCGTTATGCGCGGGCACCGGCTCGTCGCGGACGATATCGTGGAGTGCGACTTCCGCCCGCCGGGGATGGTCTTCGGCGAGCCTGCTGAGAAGCTCCGGCACTACATGGAGGTGCGCGGGCTCGGCATCCTGAACATCAAAGATCTCTATGGAGTGACCTCGGTCCGCGACCGAAAGAGGGTTGATCTCGTGGTCGAGCTCGAGCTCTGGAAAGAGGGGGCTGAGTTCGATCGAATCGGCGCAGAAGATCAACATCGGGACATTCTCGGTGTCCCGATCCGCACGGTGCGGCTTCCGGTTCAGCCTGGGCGCAACATGAGCTCAATCATTGAGATCGCTGCGCGCGCCGAGCTACTCCGCCGCGCCGGCCACAATCCCGCCCGTGAGTTTATTGATAGTATCGAGTCGACGCGTTTTGAAGCTCCGGCCCCGCGCGGCATGCAAGAGGCCTATCGCCGCGCGCTGAACGAGAGCGCGAGCCCGTCCCCTGTGCACCACGCGCCAAAGGTTTGGCCCTCGGACTTCTCGTCGCCTTCGAGTACGAGACGGCGCTCATGATGGAACCTGGGGGCAAGAGTGTTCTCATCGTGACCGGCATGAGCGGAGCCGGGAAGACGGTTGCGGTCAATGCGCTCGAAGATCTCGGATTCTTCTGCGTCGATAACCTTCCACCGCCCGTCGTCGAAGCCACCATCAGCGCCCTCCACCAAGCCGGCGAGACGCGCATCGCCTTTGGCATCGATGTGCGGGTCCGCGATTACCTAGAGCTCGCCTCGCCGATGATCGACGCGCTCTCCGCGCGCGAAGACTTTCGGCTGTTTGTGCTCTATCTTGACGCGTCCGACGAGCTGCTCTCGCGCCGCTTCAGCGCCACGCGGAGACCGCATCCTCTCACGGCCCGTGGGGCGAGGGGGGCGCGCGCGCTTTTTGACGGAATCCGCAAGGAGCGCGAGCTCATGGCGCCGCTCCGTGGACGCGCCACAGCCATCGTCGACACGACGAACTTGACCGTTCATGAGCTGCGTCGCGAGGTAACGGAGCTGTTTCGGGGGGCCGAGACCGGGAACCTCATCGTTCGCATTGTTTCTTTTGGCTTCAAATATGGAGCGCCGCGCGACGCGGACATCGTGCTCGATGTTCGATTTCTGCCGAACCCGCATTTCGATGAGCGTCTGCGCCCGCTTTCGGGACTGGACGCCGATGTGCGAGATTTCGTGCTGGGACAAGCGGATGCTGAGGAGTTTCTTCGGCTCGCGCGCTCGCTCGTCGAATTTTGCATCCCTAGGTTCTTGCAGGAGGGGAAGTCCTACGCGACGATCGCGCTGGGGTGCACGGGGGGCCGGCACCGCTCCGTAGCGCTCACCCAGGAACTCACCGAGAATCTCTTGAGCTCCGGGAGTGTTTCTCGCGGGATCGAGCTCGAGGCGAGTCACCGTGATCTGCACCGCCCCGAACACTTGGAAGATCCCCCTGGAAGAGCAGCGAAGTAAGGACATGGACGGCGAGCACGCAGAAAGCACCTTTGAGATCGTCAACCGCTTGGGACTCCATGCGCGGGCCGCGAGCCGCCTGGTTCAGCTGGCGTCGACTTTCCCCTGTGAGGTGAGCGTCAGGCGCGACGATCAGCGCGCAAACGCGAAGAGTGTGATGGGGGTTCTGCTCTTGTGCGGAGCCAAAGGGGCGAAGGTGACCGTCGAGGCGCACGGGCAGCGTGCAAACGACGCCGTATGCGCCATTGGTCAGCTCATTGCAAATCGTTTTGGGGAGGAAGACTAACGGATGGCGGCGGGGAGCGAAGGACCACCATCGAGCGGCTCTTCTCATCCTTCGACGGAGCTCGAAGGAATCGGGGGAAGCGCGGGATTTGCGATAGGGCCTGCGTACGTGCTGGATCCGGGGCGACTCGGTGTCGTGCACCGGCGCATCAAGACGGGCCAGATCGAGGCGGAGACGGGGCGTTTCGACACCGCGGTCTTGGCGGCCGGACGGGAGCTCCGGGAAGCCATCGATCGAGTGAAGAGTCGCGGCTCGCCAGCGTCGGGCGCAGAAGTGTCGATTTTGGAAGCCTACGCGCTGATGGTGGAGGATCCGATGCTCCGGGACGGGGTGCACGCGGAGATCCAAAATAATCATCTGTGCGCAGAGTGGGCCCTTGAGCTCGTCTCTGGTGGGATCAGTGACCAGCTCCTCTCTCACCAGGATCCCTATTTGGCCGAGCGGAGCCATGATGTGGCGTTCGTGCGCGATCGGATCTTGGGTACGCTCACAGGCCAAGAGCGTCGCCTGATCGCCAACGATCAGGAACCGGTGATCCTGGTGGCTCATGATCTCTCGCCCGCCGAGACGGCGACACTGACGCGCGACAACGTGCTCGCGATCGTGACCGAAGTCGGAACCCGCACCAGTCACACCTCAATCCTCGCGCGCGCCCTCGAGATCCCAGCTGTGGTCGGCGTACGCTCCGCGCTCCAGCACATAGCGAGCGGGGATATGTTGGTGGTCGACGGGGTGCACGGCCGAGTCGTCGTTTCCCCTGACGAAGCGCGCCTTGACGAGCTCCAGCCGCGTGCCGAGCGCTACTATGAGATCGCACGCGGCCTTCGGGAGCTCAAAGATGAGCCGGCTCAGACAGCTTGTGGCGTGCCTGTCGACGTGCAGGCGAATATCGAACTCGCCGTCGAGGCGGAGATCGCGCTGTCCCACGGCGCGCGCGGCGTCGGTCTCTATCGAACCGAGTTCTTATATATCGAACGCTCAACGCCCCCGACCGAGGACGAACAGTACGAAGCCTACAAGAAGGTCGTGGAGATCATGGCGCCGCTCCCGGTCACCTTGCGTACCTTCGACATCGGCGGCGACAAGTTCGTAACCTCGATCCGCATGCCCCATGAGATGAACCCGGCGCTTGGTCTGCGTGCGGTTCGGCTCGGCCTCGAGCGCCCCGAGCTCCTCAAGACGCAGCTGCGCGCGATGGTGCGGGCCTCGGCGCACGGCCGGGTGCGGATCATGATTCCGATGGTTGCATCGCTCAACGAAGTGCGCGCTGTCAAAGCACTGCTCAGCGAGTCGGTGCGCGAAGTTGAGGCGGCCCTTCATGCTCACGACGATCACATTCCGCTCGGATGCATGATCGAAGTGCCCTCCGCGGCGATCATGGCGGACGAGTTCGCGCGCGAAGTGGACTTTCTCAGCATCGGCACCAACGATTTGGTTCAATATGCGCTAGCGGTGGATCGGAGCAGCCGCGAGCTGGCACGACTTGCGAGCTATTTCGATCCCTCGGTGGTGCGTCTGATCAAGGGTGTGATCCAGGCAGCGAACTTCAGGAAGCGTTCGGTCTCGGTGTGTGGAGCAATGGCGAGCGATCCTCTCGCGGCGCTGCTTCTCGTGGGCATGGGCCTCCGGAGCTTGAGCATGGAGGCCTCGGCGATCCCCGAGGTAAAGGCGGCGCTCGGCCGGGTCACCCTGGCAGAGGTCGAGGACGCAGCTGGGACAGCGTTCGAATGCACGACGGCTCACGAGCTTGAACAATCGATCGCCGAGCGTTTCGCGCCGGTCATCGGAGACCTCCTCGATCCGAACTGAAATGTACGCGGACGCGCCCTTTCTCTCTTCCTGCTCCGGGCCGCTTGGGCGAGCCTGGGTTTCGTCCTTTATGCGGATTTTCCTCCTTGGACGGAAAGGGGCTCCGGAGCGAGAGGCCTGAGGGCGGGGGGCCGCTGCCTTCGGGCCGCCCTTCTCAGGGCTGCCGAAACAGGGAGCATTGGGACGCATTCAGGAATCGCTTCTGATCGTCCTTTCAGGCAAACCTGTCGATTGACCGATTCCAGCTCCTGCGTATACTTCGCGCGAATCCAAGGCCCAGAACGTTCGGACAGGTCGTTCGTCTTGTCCCCGAGTCCCGTCGGTTAACGGGTGCAATCAAGGAAAAAATGCCTCTTCTCCCCGGCGCAAAGCAGAGCGTCATCGAACAGTCCCGAATTCATGCGACGGATACCGGCTCCCCCGAGGTGCAGATCGGTCTCATGACGCAGCGAATCAACCACCTGACCGAGCACTTTCAGGTTCACGCGAAGGATCATCATTCCCGCCGCGGCCTGCTCAAGCTCGTGGGTCAGCGTCGTCGCCTGCTCGATTACCTGAAGCGCAAAGACGTCGAGCGTTACCGCAACGTACTCGTTGCTCACGGCATCCGCCGCTGAGCTCAAGGCGCTGACGACCGACTCCTCTCGGGCGGGAGGGCTCGCGAGTTGGTCTGTCAGCGCATCGAGTTCGATGAGCGCTTGGAGGCCCTACTTGCCTTGAGCCTCATCGATCATTTCTGCCCGCCATTTGCTCGATCCTGTGCCGCGTTCCTCGTTTCGGGGGGACGCGGGCACTCGAGGTAGCGATGAGCGGCTCGGACAGCTCGCCGTTTGGGCTCCCCGGCCACAGAGGGAGTTCGCTTTCAGTCGGTTTGCGCGAAGGAGCGCCATTTCAATGTTTGTTCGTGAATCAGTCCTCGTCGGCGGCCGTCCGCTGACCTTTGAGACGGGTCGTCTCGCCAAGCAGGCCCACGGGGCCATTTTGATTTCATTTGGTGAGAGCCAGTGTCTGGTGACCGCCGTGTCGACCTCGGAGCGTCCGGGCCTCGACTTCTTCCCCCTCACCTGTGAGTACGTCGAGAAGACCTACGCGGCGGGAAAGATCCCCGGCGGCTTCTTCAAGCGTGAAGGGCGCCTGCGCGACTACGAGATCCTAGCCTCGCGCATCATGGATCGCCCGCTTCGGCCGCTCTTCCCCGAAGGCTACAAGCTCGACACCCAAATCATCGCGACAGTCCTCTCTGCGGACCGCGTCAATCCGACCGATGTGCTCGCGCTGACGGCGGCAAGCGCAGCTCTCTCGATCTCCGACATCCCCTGGGACGGACCGATTGCAGGCATCCGCGTGGCTCGCGTCGACGGTGCCTTGGTTTCGTATCCGACCTTCGAGCAGATCGAGCGGGCGGACATCGAGCTCGTGGTTGCGGCGAGCCGAGACGCAATCGTGATGGTCGAAGGCGGCGCCAACGAGGCGAGCGAAGAAGAGATCATCGACGCGCTCATGTTCGCGCACGCTGAGTGTCAGCCGATCATCGACATGATCGAGAAGCTGCGCCAGGCGGTCGGTAGGGAGAAGCGTCCCTTCTCGGTGCCGAAGCTCGATGAGTCGATCAAGCAGCGCATCGCGGCCATTGCTGACGCGCCGCTTCGTGAGGCTTGTGTGATCCGCGCCAAGCACGCTCGTTATGACGCCTACGCGGCGGTGAAGAAGAACGTCATCGAGACGCTCACTGTTGAGCTCGGTGCCGAGGCGTACCACGCTGTAGAGAAGCTCATCAAAGAAGAGATCGAGGAGCGCAAGGCTGTCGTCGTGCGCAACATGGTGCTCGACACCGGCAAGCGCATCGATGGTCGTGCCACCGCCGATATCCGCCCGATTTCCTGTGAGGTCGGGCTTCTGGCTCGGACCCACGGCTCGGCGCTCTTCCAGCGCGGCGAGACCCAGTCGGTCGTGACCGCGACGCTCGGGACCAGTGGCGACGAGCAGAAGATCGACGCACTCACGGGTGAGTCGTGGAAGCAATTCATGCTCCACTACAACTTCCCGCCGTTCTCGACCGGTGAGACGAAGCCGATGCGAGGCCCGGGTCGTCGTGAGATCGGGCACGGGGCGCTCGCTGAGCGAGCACTCGTGCGCATGATCCCGGGGCACGACAAGTTCCCCTACACGATCCGCGTCGTGAGCGAGATCCTCGAGTCGAACGGCTCGAGCTCGATGGCATCGGTGTGCGGCGGAACTCTCGCGCTCATGGACGCGGGCGTGCCGGTTCGTAAGCCGGTTGCTGGTATCGCCATGGGCCTCATCACCGAGGACCAGCGCGTGGCGATTCTGAGCGACATCCTGGGTGACGAAGATCACCTCGGCGACATGGACTTCAAGGTCTGCGGTACCGACAAGGGCATTACCGCGATCCAGATGGACATCAAGATCGCTGGCCTCTCACGCACAGTCCTCGAGCGCGCGCTCGCTCAGGCTCGCGACGGCCGCCTCCACATCCTCGGCAAGATGCTCGAGACGATGCAGACGGCGCGCCCGGAGATCAGCAAGTGGGCTCCGCGCATTACGAGCATCCAGGTCAAACCTGACCAAATCCGTGTCATCATCGGCCCGGGTGGCAAGACCATCAAAGGCATCACCGAGCAGACCGGCTGCAGCGTCGATATCAACGACGACGGCACCGTGAACGTCGCTGGCTCCGATCCGGAAGCCGTGAAGCGCGCTCTCAGCATCATCGAGGGCCTGGTCGCGGAACCCGAGGTCGGCAAGGTGTATAAGGGCGTCATCAAGCGCATCGTCGATTTCGGTGCGTTCGTCGAGATCCTTCCGAACAACGAGGCCCTGCTTCACGTCTCGGAGATCGACTACAAGCGCATCGCACACCCCTCCGACGTCTTCCAAGAAGGCGAGACGATCGAGGTGAAGTGCATCTCCGTCGAGCGCGACGGGAAGGTGCGCCTGAGCCGCAAGGCGCTCCTGCCCGTGCCCGAAGGGTACGAGCCGCGTCCGGAAGGGGAGCGTCCTCCTCGCCGCGAGAGCCGTGAAGGCGGTCGCGGGGATCGCGACCGAGGTGGCGATCGAGGCGGCGACCGTCCTCGCCGCGAACGTCGGGATCGCTGAGGGGACTTTCAGGCCCCGGCCCAGCACATCTGGGTAGGTCCAGCCGAGCCTTCGCCTGAGCTCATCGAGCTCGCGGAGGCTCGAGCGTTTTGTGGGTGACCCGCGTGGGCACCCCCGCTCACCTGCACGCGGGCGGCCGCGCGCCTCGAGCGATCCCGAGAAGAGCTGAGCGCCTTGTCATGTGAACGCGAGAGAGGCGTGGTTGCTTGCTCGGCGCGCGGCTCCGAAAGACCTCCGAGCGCGCTCCGAACCAGAGCCCGCTCGGAGTGAAAGTCTTTTCAGTCGCAGACGGCGATCGTCTCAAAGAGCGCGCCAAGCTCGCTCCTGAGCTCGCCGATGTTATCCGGGGATCCGTAAGGGGCGAGCATGGGACTGTCGGCGAACTCGAGCTCGCTGCCGCAGGCTCCACCCAGGAAGTCAGGAATTCCGTAGCCGCGGCCTGCGTTGGCGAGGGCTTGGGGGTAGCCGTCGAAACGCCCCTCGCTCTTGAGGTAGAGCACACGAACGCGGATGCCTGCCTCGCGGAGCTCTTGGACCTTCTTGACCG
This sequence comes from Pseudomonadota bacterium, assembly GCA_023428245.1. Lineage (GTDB taxonomy): Bacteria > Myxococcota_A > Polyangia > Polyangiales > Polyangiaceae > NIC37A-2. Next base: position 42,407 of record JAEYYX010000027.1, on the reverse strand, counting down.
CGTCGTCGGTCACGCATTCCGTGTCGATCTCACCGCAGGCGTCCGGGTTGCCCGAGATGACAAGCAGGAGGTATCGGCGCGAGTTTCCGCCGCCCGGGCCGAGATCTTCGGCGGCAGCGGTCATGGCTTCGACGAGAGGCGCGTCGACCTTCGCGTCATTTTCGAGAAGTCCTTCGTGGGCGGCGCGCTCGTCGTCCAAGAACTTCGCGAGGCCGTTCTTCTTGATGGGACCCGAATTGGTCCCGCCCTTGAGGCACTGGTCTTCCTGATTGGTCATGAAGAAGGTGCGCGTGGAGAGCTCCAGAGCTCCGGCGTATTCGTCGAGTAGATCTTCGTCTTTTGAATCGAGCGCGTCCGTGAGCGCCTTCCACCAGTTGTCCTGTGCATTGGGGAAGTTGAACATGGCTCCGGAGCGCTGGATCAGAAGGCTCACCTTTGGCTCACATCCGGAAACGCCGCCGCCGGTGCCGCCTCCGCCGCTTTCGGTTCCGCCGCTTGCGGGCTCTCCACCCTGGCCACCAGTCTCGGCTCCTTCGCCGCCCTGGCCGCCGCCTCCGCCGCTACTGCTCGGCGCGCCGTTGACGCACTTCTTGTTCGCCGTGTCGCAGCTCTGGCCGCCCGTGCAATGAGAGTTCTGTGTGCATTCGACGCAGGTGGACGAGCTCGCGTCGCAGACGAAGCCCGTTTGGCAGGCGGGCGCGCAGATGCCGGAGCCTGAGCCGCCGCTCGCGGCGGTGCCCCCGGCGCCGCCGACGGGGCGGTTACTTGTCTCCTCGCAGCCAGCGAAGACGCTCAACGTGAAGAATGCTAAGAGTGGAACTCCGAGAAAGCGCATGGGCGGCTCCATATCACGCTGGACTCCGCTGCCACGGTAACGGGGGACAATTTTTCTCCCTCCTTGCCCGTTAGATTGCTGTGCCACGAGAAAAATGTGAGCAGAGAGCGTCTGGGTCCAGGGCCAAAAGTGGAGTTGTTTCGGTCAGTTCCCGGAAGTGTCGACCATGGGAAGCCGGCGTTGACCCAGGGTCTCGTTCAGGGAGCCCGAGCGATAGCCTGCGAGGTCGAGAGTCACGGCGCGAAATCCAGCGGCCAAACCGGCGGCGAGCACCGGCTCTCGGAACTCCGGCAGGGCGAGACGTGAGAGCGCATCCAAGGAGACCTCGATCCGAGCAATGTCGCCATGAGCTCGGACGCGCACCTGAGGGAAGCCGAGACGATGGAGCACTGTCTCGACCTCTTCGATCTGACTGAGGCGCTCGGGAGTGACGCGGGTTCCGTAGGGAATTCGGCTCGAGAGGCACGCGGAGGCGGGCTTGTCGAAAGCTTCGAGTCCGAGCGCCTCCGCGACGTCGCGCACGTCCGCTTTCTTGAGCTCTGCTTCGAGCAGCGGCGAGCGGACTCCCGCGTCCTTAGCCGCAACGAGTCCAGGGCGATAGTCACCCAGATCGTCCAGGTTCGTCCCGTTGCAGATCACTGAGACGCCCCAGCGCTCGGCCATCTCGTGAGCGATAGTGTAGAGCTCGCTCTTGCAGTGAAAGCACCGATCGGGACCGTTGTTTGCATATCCGGGACGCTTGAGCTCGTGGGAGTCTACTTCTCGATGATCGGCGCCGATCGCGCGCGCGAAGCGGCGCGCCGCTTCGCGCTCACCCCGAGGGAGACTCGGACTCACTGCTGTCATTCCGATCGCGCGCGGGCCGAGCACATCGGTCGCCACCTTGAGCACGAGGAGGCTGTCGATGCCTCCGGAGTAACAGACGAGGGCGGAGCGGTAGCCTCGGATGATCTCGGCCAGGCGAGCCTGTTTCAGAGCAACGCTCATCAGGCTTGGTCTAGCACAGCTCGTAGGGCGCCGCGGGCGGCCCACGGAAGCTTTGAGGGGAAGAGAGCCCGCGGCGCGGAGGCGCGCGCCCGGAGGAGGGAAGGGGACGCCCGATTCGGGTTCTCTGGCGCGCGCGCCGGTGGGCCGGTGTGCTCTGGGGCGCGCGCCGGTGACTCTGGAGCGCGCGGCCGGTGGACTCTGGGTCCCGCGTCAGAAGAGCAGCCGGGACCGAAGAGAAGGCTCTTTCGAGCCCTCTCGGGGGTCGCGGGCCGGGGCCAAAACGCTCACTCGTCCGCTTCGAGCCTATAGATGGCTCCGGGACCGACGTTGTTGCCCGAGATGGGCCCGAGGGAGCTGAAGTAGAGCTCGCCGTCGTTGCCGGTGGTGATGGCGACGATGGAGTTTGCGCTCAGTTCCTGGGTTACGCTGACCGGGCTGGAGATCTCTTTCGCCTCGCGATCGAAGAAGGTGTACCAGACGCGGTTACTGATGTAGTCGCCGTAGAAATAGGCGCCGCGCAGGCTAGGGATGGCTGTGCCTCTGTAGACAGCGCCGCCCGTGATCGAGGAACCATCCGAACGATCGAGCTCGATATAAGGAGGTGTGATGCCCGTTTCGTCGCAGCCGGTCATCGGGGAGAAGCAATGGAAGCCTTCGGTGCGATTCCAGCCGTAGTTGTGGCCGCCATCGCCCGCGAGTTCGATATCGATCTCCTCATACATAGTCTGACCAACGTCGCCGATGTAGAGGTCGCCGGTGCAGGGATCGAAGGTGAAGCGGAAGGGATTGCGTAGGCCGTAGTCCCAGATCTCCGGGAGCGCTTCTGTGACCGTGTCCTTCAAGTTCCCGGCGGGAACCGTGTAGGCGGAGCTGCCCTCGGCGAGCGGATTGATGCGGAGGATCTTACCGAGGAGCGTCGTGAGCTTCTGGCCGTTGCCCTGGGGGTCGTTCGAGCCACCGCCATCGCCGAGACCGACGTAGAGCATCTTGTCGGAGCCGAAGCCGATCGCGCCGCCCTTGTGGTTGCGGAGCGTGCCTCCGTGACTAGGTTGTTCGACCTTGAGGACGAGGCGACCGCTCGCGGGGTCTGCGACGTCCGGATTGGAGCTCACTTTGTACTCCTCGATGATGCTATCGCCGGTGTTGTTCGGGTCGGCCGCGTCACTGTAGTGGAGATAGAGGAGGCCGTTTTGGGCGTAGTCAGGGTGGAATGCGATGCCGAGGAGACCGCGTTCGTCGCCGCCTGCGCCGCCCACCGCTACCTTCGAGGAGATGTCGAGGAAAGGCGTCGGCAAGAGCGCTCCGTCTTTGATCACACGAACGGAGCCTGTCAGTGTGATCACAAATAGGCGATCATCTCCGGGCGGATGCGTCGTGAAGACGGGGCCGTCGAGGTCGCCAGCGACCTGAGTGAGCTTGAGGGGAGGGACCTCGCCTTCTTTCGCGGAACAATTGGCCCCGGTGTCAGCTCCCGAGCTACCTCCCGTGCCATTGCCTTGGCCGCCACTGGCAGCCCCCCCTGACTCGGTGCCCTCTCCGCCGCTCCCCGGGGCCTGTCCGCCCGAGGAGGAGCCACCGCTGTCCGCGTTTGCGGTGCCTCCTCCAGGCGCCGCTCCGCCTGAACCGCTGGGCTGTCCGCCGGCTGCGGCTCCCCCCGCGCCGCCCGCGTCGCCAGCGCCGCCTGTGCCCCCGACGGGTCCTTCGCCCTCCGAGCCACAGGCGAAGGAGAGCGCTAAAATGGTAGCGATAGGTGAGAGGCGAATCAAGCTCTTGGTCAAGGAGGACGTCATGAGGTGCCTAAGGTAGCGCGCACTCGCCGCGCTACCAAGGCTGTTTTTTGGCTAAATCCTCTGCCGGATATGTGAGGCGATCGGTTACGCGGGATCGAGTCGGTAGACGGTGCCAGCACTGATTGAGACGAAGTACAGCTCGCCGTCAGGTCCGTTTTGGATCGCGACCGGCGAAGAAAGGTTCAGATCTTGTGTGTAGCTGACGGGATTTGTGACTTTTCGTTCATTCCGATCGAAAATCACCGACCACACGCGATTCTTGACGTAGTCAGCATAAAAATAGGCGCCGCGGAGCGCGGGGATCTTCGAGCCACGATACACGGCGCCCCCGGTGACTGAGGCGCCAGTCCCCTCACTCGAATAGTCGAGGACGGGAGGCGTCAGTCCTGTCTTGTCGCACTCGGAGGCGCCGTAGCAAGAGAAGCCTTCCATCACGTTCCAGCCGTAGTTGTGCCCGCCGTCGAGGGCGAGCTCGATGTCGATCTCTTCGAAGGCGCCTTGGCCGACGTCGCCGATGTACATGTCGCCAGTGCAAGCGTCGAAGTTCCAGCGGAATGGATTGCGAAGGCCGATGTCCCAGATCTCCGGCGCCGCGTTTTCGACCTCATCGACGAGGTTTCCGGACGGAGTTGTATAGGGCTTCTCGCCGTCCTTTCGAGGATCGATACGGAGCATCGCGCCCAGCGGAGTCTCTACGCTTTGGCCATTCCCGTCCGGATCGCCGCCCCCTCCGCCGTCACCGAGGCCGATGTAGAGGTAGCCGTCGAGGCCAAAGTTGATGCTCCCGCCATTGTGATTGTTGGCGGGCTGGGGATAGCTGAAGACGAGGCGCGCGCTCCCTTGTTCAACGCGATCCGGATCGGCAGAGACGCGGTACTCTTCGATGATCGTGTCACCTCGCTCGTGGTCCGGTTCGAGTCCGCCCCCTGCGCTGTAATGGACGTAGAGAAGGCCGCTCTCCGCGTAGTCCGGGGCGAAGGCGAGCCCGAGCAACCCTCGTTCGTCACCGCCGCCCCCGCCGATGTGAACCTTGTCACCGAGATCGAGAAACGGCTCAGTTTTTAGGGTCTCACCTTGCAGAATTCTCACCTTGCCGTCGAGCTGCACGATAAAGAGGCGATCGTCATTCGGCGCGTGCGTGACGAGCACGGGGTAGTTGAGGTCTGTCGCTACTGGTGTGAGCGTTAACACGGGCTCTTCACCGCTGGGCGGATCACAATTGTATCCGTCGGTCCCTCTGATCCGGCTCGGTACGGCGCCGCTGCCGCCCGCCGAGGGGCCGTCGCCGCCCAATGCGTTGTCTCCCCCGGCAGCCGAACTTCCTCCAGCTTGGCCGCCTGAAGCTGCGGATCCTCCGCTATTTCCGCTAGTGCCACCTGTCGTCGACTGCTGCCCGCCCGAGCCTGGGAGCGGGGAATCTCCTGAGTCTCCGGCGCAACCAGGAGCCGCGAGGAAGAGAGCAATTGGTGAGAGAAGGCCAAGGAGTAAGGACGGAGAACGCATGCACCGGAGCATAGTGATGTCCGTGCGAATGCCCATAAGCACAGCGAATCGACGTGCGGTGAGGGTGAAACGGATCTAAGCTCGGTCGCACATGAGTTGGTCGAAGCTGCGCCCTTTCGATTCGTTCAAAGTTCTTTCGAGCATCTCCCTAGGATTGGTCCTGTGGTCAGGCTGTGGGACGAACGAGGGGAGTCCCGGGGGCACCGGTGGGACTTCGTCGGGAGGAGACAGCACGAGCGCTGGGGGAACCTTGAGCGGAGGAGCTCCGAGTGGGGGCGCTGGGAGTGAGAGCGGCGGAGCGACCACCGGTGGGGCGGCTTCGGGAGGCTCGGAGCCGGGCGAGACTGGGGGAGGGAGTGGCGGCGGGGGATCGATGGTCTGCAATGAGGGGACGACGCTGCGCACGCGGCTTCCGTGTTTGCTCTCGGAAACGGGGCTCTTTGAGGCCGATATGGTGACTTTGGGAGAAGGAGTGCACCCCTTCGAGCCACAGTTCGAGCTCTGGACGGACAACGCCGAGAAGCGGCGCTGGATCAAGCTGCCTCCCGATGCGAAGATCGATACTTCCGATATGGACTATTGGTCGTTCCCGGTCGGAACGAAGGTCTGGAAAGAGTTTTCGCGAGACGGGGTGCGGGTTGAGACGCGCCTCATCGAAAAACAGAAGTCAGGGAGTTGGTATACTGTCGCCTACCATTGGCAAGAGGACCTGAAGGAGGCCATCGCCGTGCCAGATGGGCTCGAGAATGCCTCCGGAACACCTCACGATGTGCCGGACGCGGATGCGTGTCTGACCTGTCACAGTCAGCAGCCGGATCGGGTACTGGGCTTCTCAGCGATTCAGCTTTCGCATGCTCCGGCGACGGACGATCCCCTCGAGTGGACGCTCGAACGACTCATCGCAGGGGGGCTTTTGACCGCGCCTCCTGCTGCTCCTCCGAGCTTCTCCTGGGACGAGCTCGATCGAGACATGTTCGGCTATCTCCACGCCAACTGTGGGACTTGCCATAACCCGACAGGCTCAGCGAATAGCCAGACTGGCCTCGATATGTGGCTCAAGATTGCTGACTTGAGCGGGCCGGTGACAGAGTCGTCCGTGTTCAAGAACCTGCACGACGTGGACATTCGGTGGCTCGACGATGTTCCGCCCGCGGAGAAGCGGGTCGCGCCGGGCGACTTTGAAAATAGCGCGATCTATCAGCGATTCGTGAATAAGGAGGCGGACTATGCCATGCCGCCGCTCGGGACCGAGGTCGTCGATCCCGATGGTGAGCGGCTCTTGAAGGATTGGATCACGGCCCACTGAGGCTATGTTCTCGGGGGAGCGCCGCGACGGGCGCTCGCCCCTGCCGACAGCTGACTGAGTGGAGGGGCGCTGCGACGCTCGGCGGTTGGCTGGGAGGCGGATGCTCTTGGGCTCGTTGGACGGCCCCGTTCGGGAGAACAGGAAGAAATCCGAATGCTTCCAGAAATAAAGGGGCGCCGTAGGACAGTCAACGTCCGCGCGCAACTTCTGCGCTGGCCCGGCTTGGGGTGGCTGCTAGTTTGTTCAGTGCATGGCGCTCCCCGCTCACCTCCTCGATCGTTTTCCCCCTGAACTCCGGAAGAACGCGCTGCTCCGGACGGCGGATAGCCTCGAGCGCGCTGTCGAAGCCCGTTTCCCCCTGGATTCCCTGCTCGGGGAGCTCCTCGGCCAAGGGGGGATTGTCGAGCTCGCCCAGAAGGGAGGGCGAGCTCTCGGGACCAGCCTGGCCCTGCGAGCCTGCGCCGAGGCGCAGAAGGAGAGTCTCGCTTTCAGCCGGGAGCCGAGTCTGTGTGGATTCGTCGACACGGAGGGCTCTCTCTACGCTCCGGGAGTTTTGGGCCATGAGGTGCGCCTCGATCGGCTCCTCGTCGCTCGCCCGCGTCCGGAGGCGCTCGCCAAGACCGCGCTGCGCATGGCCGAGGCGCGGATCTTCTCCGTGCTCGTCATCGACATTGTCGGCAGCCTCAAGGAGCCCCTCGAGCTCTACCAGAACTCCTGGGTTCGGCTCGTCCGCCGCCTCGCCCACACGATCGAGGGCTCAAACACGCTCATCTTGCTGCTCACCGACAGCTCGACGCGCGCGGCTGTTCCGCTCCCGACCCACGAACGCCTCGAACTCAGCCGCGTCGGGAGTCGCGAGATCCTGGCCCGGCGCACGCGCAGTCGACGGGGAGTGATCGGGGCGAGCCTTCGCCTCGAGCTCCCGAGCCCCCGCGGGGAGGAGCTGCTCGCGAGCTAACGGAGTGGCCCCATGACGTCTGAGTCCTCTTCTTCCGAACGACGGATCGCAGCGATCGTCTTTCCTGATCTGCTGGTCGAAGCAGCGCTTGGTTTAGGTCTCGATGAGGAGTCCCTTCTTCAAAAGCGAAAGACCTCTTTTGGAGTGATCTCGATCCCGGCTGCGCTTTGGGAGAGCCGGGAGAGTCTTCTCTCGGCCCCGGGGCGCAAAGAGCCGCGGCTCGAAGCGGTGAGTCTTCGAGCTGAAAAGCTCGGAGTGCGCCCCGGACAGTCTCTGAGCGAAGCGCGCGCTGTTTCTGCGGATTTTGAGCTCAAGCTCGTCTCGAGCGAGACCGTCTCAAAGCTCTTGCTGACGGTGGTGGACGTCGTGCAGAGCTTCGGAACGAGCGTGAGCATGAACCACTCGGCGGGGGCGTCTTTTTCGCCCGGCGCGGCCCAAGAAGATCTCTTTGAGCCCCGAAAGCTCGCCCCCTGCGTTTGGATCGACGTGAGCGGCATCGCTCATCTCTGGGACGGAGAACGGGCGCTCGCTCTGGAGATCCGAGAGAGGGTGCGGCTTCTCGGACATACTGTGCGGGTCGCGATCGCCCCGGGGCCCGAACTCGCTCGAGCGATCGCGCTCTATGGACCTGAGCGGGAAGGGGGCCTGCTCATCGTCCCCCGCGAAAAGACGCGAGAGATGGTGCAGATGCTCCCGCTCGCGGCGCTTCCGCTCGCCGCCTCTGAGCTACAGTACTTCGCAAAGCTCGGGATCTTTGAGGTAAGTGAGCTCGCGCGCTTACCGAAGGCGAGCCTTGCGAGTCGACTAGGACTGCGCGCCCGCTCGATCCTCGATTGGCTCGAAGGGCGAGACGACACGCCGCTCACTCCCTGTGCTCTTTCGGAGAGTCTCGAAGAGAAGATGGAGTTCGAGGGCGAGACGACGGATCTCTCGCCTGTTCTGTTTGCTCTGCGAGGACTCCTCGCTCGACTGTGCGCTCGTCTCCTCGGACGGGGACGCGCCGTGTCCCATTTCGAGCTTGGGCTTGAGCTTGCGGCTGGGTTCACTGCGAAACGTCCCGCGCGCTCCCTGCGACTTTCCTTCGAGCTGAGCTTGCCGCTCTCGAAGGAGGGAGATCTCTTTCGCGTCATAAAAACTCGCCTCGAGCGAATTCAGCTGGAGCAGGCGATCCAGGGACTTCGCCTCGTCGCGGATCGGTTCGAAGAAACTCCCGCTCTGCAGCTTTCTCTCGGCTCAAAGGCACAAAGTCCTCACGAATCCCTCGAGCTCTCGCTCCTCTTAGGAGAGCTCGGTCAAGATCTCGGCGCGGGCCGCGTCGGAGTTCTCTCTGTAGAAGAGAGCCACAAACCCGAAGAGCGCAGCCGACTCAAACCCCTTCCAAGCTCAAAACAAAAGACCCGAGGACCCCGTCGCGCCGTTCCCTCGGAGCAATGGAAGGCCGAACTGCGGACCCGCGAGCTCGATCGAGTGACCCGTTTGCTCCCCGAGCCGATCCTTCTCTCTATTCCGCTCCGGGTCGGAGCCAGCGTCCTCCTCGCCAAAGAGCTCTATACTTTAAAGCGCCTCAAGTTCATTGAGCGGCTCGATGGAGTCTCCTGGTGGGAGAAGTCAGGCGTGCATCGGGACTATCTTTGGGCGCTGTTTCAGGGGCCCGAGGCCGTTCTCGAGACCTTGGTCTACGTGGACAGGCGAACCGGGGAGCGATTTCTCCAAGGCCTGTGCGACTAGAAGCTACGGGGCTCTCCGGGCGTTTTCGTCGCTCATTTCGTGAGCGCGCGAGCCTTGAGAAGTGGGGACGAACCGAGCATCCTCAGGCGCACGGCATGAGTCTTCTTCTGGTTCCCCGAGCTTTCTTCGAGACGGCGCGCATCAGCGTACCGACCGTCTTCGAGTCCTTCCTCGGCTCCCTGAAGCGGGAAACCTGCTCGAAGCGGCTTTCCGAATGGTCCCGCCGCATCGTCCTGCAGGCTCAAATTCAGCTCGAAGTCTCGGGAACCGAAGCCATCCAGAGTGGCCAGAGTTACGTCATCATGAGCAACCACCAGTCTCTCTACGACATCGTGGTGCTGTTCCAGGCGCTCCCGCTTGATTTGCGGATGGTGGCGAAGGCCGAGCTCTTCCGTGTGCCGATTTGGGGCACGGCGATGGATCGGGCCGGCTTCGTCAAGATCGATCGATCCAAAGGACGGGAGGCGCGAGCGATCTTGGCGGAAAAGGGGCGCTCCCTGAAAGAGCAGGGACTTTCCCTTTGGATCGCACCAGAAGGCACACGGAGCACGACAGGTGAACTGCTTCCCTTTCGCAGCGGCGGGTTCGAGCTCGCTCTCTCACTCGGTTTGCCGATCCTTCCGGTGCGCATCGACGGCACCCGTGAGATCTTGAGCAAGGGAGCGTTTCGGATTCGTCAGGGAGTGCACGTCTCTGTACGAGTTCGTTCCCCGCTCACGAAGGGGCCCGAGGAATCCCCTGAGCAGGCGAAACAAAGGCTCAAGGACGAGGTTTTCTCGCTCTTGTCCGAGCCGAGCCTTCCGAGCTGAACATGCAGACCGCGGACCAGGGTCGGCCGACCTGTTTTGAATGCTTTCGCCCCGAGGCGCTTTGTTATTGCGCCTACGTGAAGAAGATCTCGACGCGAACGAAGATCGAGATCTTACAGCACCCGCGAGAAGCGTTCCATCCGCTCAATACTGCTCGTTTGGTCGAGCGCTCTCTCACAAACTCGATCGTCTACCGCGGAGATCTCTCGGCGCTCCGAAAACAGGTGCTCGCCCTCCCGTACAACTCCCGCAGATATATATTGTTTCCAAGCCCAGAAGCGCGCGATGTGAGCGAGCTCGATGAGCTTCCGGAGAGCGTCATGGTGCTCGATGGAACCTGGCCCATGGCTCGCTCTCTACTTCGAGAGATCCCCGAGCTCTCCCGGTTGCCGCACGTTCGTCTGACTCCAACCGCACCGAGCCGTTACCGGATCCGCCGTCCGCCGAAGTTTGAGGCTCTCTCGACGCTCGAATCGGTCAGCCTGCTCCTTTCGGAACTCGAGCCCGAACTCGAGCTGTCTTCTCTCACTTTGCTGTTCGAGAAGATGATCGATCTGAACATCGCGGCGCGCGCCCCGTCCGAAAGCGGTCCGAGGTTCAAAAGGCGCGCTCTGCGCCCCCACAAATTTCCCGAGCTTCTCGATAGGAGCGCCCGCGCCGCCGTTATCGTCGCCGCAGAGGGGCTCTGGCCGAGCGGGGAAGCGCGTCAAGTCATCGCCGGCCGGGTGTCCGCCGAGATTCCTTGGGATCCCACAGAATCCCTCGAGACGACTCACCTCAAGGAGCTCTTGGCCCGGCTCCGAGAAGACGAGGTGCTCGTGACCTGGCAGAGTGAGCTCGCTCGCGCTCTCAGCGAGCTCGGACAAAGGGAGGTGCTCTCATTGCGTAGCGTCGCAGCCGACTATTTGGCCCACCTTGCCCGCAGCCAGGCGGGCCCTTCTGAGTCGCTTCCGCCCCGCCCACGGCTCGGAACCCTCGCTGAGACGCTCGCGAAGCTCGGGAGAAATGAACCGGCTGAAAGCGACCGCGTCACCCGTCGTCTTCGCGCTTCAGAAGAACTCTGGAGAGTTCTTGTCGACCGAAACCGACCGAAAACTTGAACCGAGTAGCTTTCCTTGGTCGAATGCGGTCAGATGATGGAAGCTGGCCCGACTTCCCGCGACGAAAGCGCTGAGCAGATCCAACGCGCAGCCGCTCGGAGCGTCGAACAGCGGAAGATCGCGCTCCACGGCCAGATCCTCAAGTTCGCCACTTGGATCCTTTTCTGCGCTGGTTTGCCCTATTTCGTCTGGGATCTGTGGCGTGCGACCCGCGAGGGCGATCTCGACTTCGTCACGCTCTTGACGGGGATCGGGTTCGCCATCCTGACGATCGGTGCGAGTGTGGACAAGATCCCGCTCAGGATTCGGCGGATCCTCGTCGTATTCGGGGTGACGCTCTGCTCGGTCATGGCGCTTTTCGGCAACGGTGCGAACCTCGGAACAGGCTTGATCTTTGCGACGGCCACGCTGTCGGCAGCGGTCTTCCTCGGGCCCGGGGCCGCGGCGCTCACGACGACGACGCTGCTCTTGGTGCTCGTCGGATTCACGCTCGAAGCCTACGGTGTCATCCCGAAGTTTATCGAGAGTGAGCTCGATCTTTCGCCGAATCTCTGGGAGCGGATCACTGTCACCGCTGCCATCACACTTTTTGCTCTTGCTTATGTGTTCTCTTATTTGGTCTCCGAGCTTTGGCGATCGCTGACTTATGAGACGGCGATGCGTGTGCGAGAAAGACAAGTCGAACGCGAGCGCCAGGAGGTCCTAAATAGCGCCGCCGCAGCGCAAAGACTCGAGAGTCTTGGGCGGCTCGCGGGCGGCGTTGCCCATGACTTCAATAACGCACTTGTGGTGATCCAGTGTGGCGTTTCCGAGCTCCGACTCAATCTCAAAGATCAGTCGACGCGCGAAGTGCTCGACGAGCTCGATCGGGGCATCGAAAGGGCTGCATCTACCGCGCGTCAGCTTCTGTCGTTCGCCCGGCGCAACGCGGAAGAGGTGGGGCTTTGCGATCCAAAGCCGATTGTAGAAGGGCTCATTCGCGACGCCATGCGGATCCTGCCCGCTCACATCCACATCGAGCACGAGCTTGAGACGGTGGGGGAAGTGGCGATCGCCGCCTCGAGCCTCGAGCAGATCCTCTTAAATCTGATCTTGAACGCGCGTGATGCGCTTCCGGTAGGAGGCAAGATCACCCTCCGGCTCCGGGATCAGGGGAAAGGGGAGGCGGCGGCCCTCGAGATCGAAGACAACGGGAACGGAATGAGCCAGGAGATCCGAGAAAGGGCATTTGAGCCATTTTTCACCACCAAAGGAGACTCGGGAACAGGCCTCGGCCTCGCCATGGTCTGGGGGACGATGAACCGCGTCGGCGGCTCCGTGAGCCTGCATTCGGAACCAGGCAAGGGAACTCGAGTCACCCTCACGATTCCTTACGCGGAGCCCTCATCTTCGACCTCGATGCGCCTGCAAATCGCGGACTTGAAGCTCCCTTCCGGACGCGAGCGGATCCTGGTGCTCGAAGACGAACCTGCGGTCCAGCGGGCCATTCACCGCATCCTGACCGCGGAAGAATACGATGTGACGTGTGTGATGCGGGTCGCTGAAGCGCGCAAAGCGCTCGCCGAACATGACTATTCGATGCTGCTCACGGACGGGATCGTTCCGGACGGCGGGGTCGGAGAGCTCGTGGAAGAGTTTCGGACGCGCACGCTCGGAGCGCCCGTGATCGTTTGTTCGGGCTACGTGGAAGAAGAGCTCGCCCTCTCGGGCATCGCATCGGGACGCGTGACTTTCCTCGCCAAGCCGTTCACTCCCGCCGCCTTGACGAATGTCGTTCGCGACCTCCTCTCTCGCGATCAGGCGAGGCGTGCGCGCTACTTGAGCGACTTCCTCGGTGGGAAGAAATCGGCTGCTGAGCAGGCGGACTGAAACCGAGCGTCTTGGGCTATCCGAGGTCGATAGCCCCGAGGTCTGCCAAGTCGCAGAGCAGGCGCATCGCGTCGTTCTTGGGCATGCCCGAGATGTCGAGCAGCTCATCCAAAGTGCTCACGGTGCCCAGCATGGAGAGAATGAAGCCGGCCTTGTGATCGAGGGGGAGCGAGAGGAGTTCCTCCGTGCTCATGAGAACCTTGATGCGCCCATTACCGACGCGCTCGGAGCGCGAGCGCACCTCTCGGGAACCCGAGGGCCTCGGGGAGATTTCGCGAGCGGCCCGGGGACTCTGGACTGTCTCCTCGAGAGCGCGCCGCACCCCGAACTGCTTCGAGGGGGGGGGACTTGCCTTCCGGAGCGGCACCGCGCCCGCAGGGGGCGCCGCCGGCGGGGGACGGAATGGATCGCTCGGGCGCTTTGCGCGGGGCGGGAGCTCGGGAGAGCGCAACACAGGGCGGCTCGTGCCTTCGTCGGGCCAAGCGGGGGCCTCGAAGTCCTCCAGGGAGAAACGAGGCGAGAGGGGAGTATGGGGCGGGACTGCCGTCGGCCTCTGACTCAGGGCGGGGCGCGCGGGGGTCGTGGGACGCTCGTTCGGGGGGAAGGCCTCGAGCACCCATTCGGGAGGACCCGGATCTCGGAGAGCGACAGCGGGGAAGCTCTTCGGCAAGAAGGCCGGAGCCGAGCGCTCATCGATCGGCAAGATGGGCGTTGGGTGCTCGGCTCCACAGAGGGCCAGATCGTCCAGGGTCGGAGGGCTCGGGATTGTAGGATTTTTTGACCAGCCGAGCGGATACTCACCGCTCTCGACCATGAGCTGGAGGTCGAGCTCGGGCATTTGCACGGGGCGGGTCGGGGCCTCGCTCGAGAAGTCGAACTCGCGGACCGCCGAATCGTCGTCCTCGGGCGTCTCGGGGCGAGGCCCAAAACGAGGTCGGGGGCTGTGTTGAGCCAGCGTCACGATCGGCAGAACGACCCATTCTGATGAACCTTGAGACCCTCTCCTTCTATAATCGACAATTTTTGTCAGAATGGTGCTTTTTCTGTCCGGGGTCGGCTACGGCCAATAGCTGGGTCTTTTTAAGACATTAGAAGAGAATCTGGATCTTTTACTGATCGGGTGATCAGTATCCGGAGGTGTTCGCTGAACTCCTCGGCCGGTCCTGTTTCTCCTTCCTGCGCGGCGGCTCGCACCCCGAGGAGATGGTCGTTCGCGCGAGTGAGCTCGAGCTCTCGGGGCTGGCCCTCTGTGATCGGGACGGGCTCTACGGAGTTGTGCGTGGTTTCACTAAACACAAAGAGCTCATCGATGCGGGAAGCTCTCTTCGCTACGGGATCGGCGCCGAGCTCACCCTAGCTGGCTTTCTCGAAGAGGACGCGCTCAGCCTGGGCTTGCTCGCTCATTCCGCGCAAGGTTACGGAAACCTTTGTGAGCTTTTGACCCTCGGCCACAAGGATCAGGACAAGGGGCATTCGGTCTGTGAACCGGCTTGGTTTTTGGCTCGTTCAGAGGGCTTGTGCGCGCTTTTGGTGCCGCCCAGTGACGTTCGACGTGTCTCTTCTGAGTCGCAAGTAGAGAGACTTCTCGAGGAGCTTCAAGCGGCTTTCCGTGAACGATTTTTCCTCGCGATGTATCGGCATCATGACGGCTTCGACAAGAGCCGCGAAAGCTGGGTCCGGCGACTCTCAAGGAAGTTCGATGTTCCGATCGTGGCCACGGCTCGCCCTCTGTTCCACGCCCCAGAGAGGAAGCCGCTCACGGACGTTCTCCATTGCATTCGTCGGGGACTGACCCTCGAAGCGGCCAAGAGTGAGCTGCTTCCGAACAGCGAAGCGCGCCTCAGGAGCGAGGAAGAAATGCTCCGGCTCTTCTCCGATCATCCCGATTGGGTTCATCGGAGCGGAGAGATCTTCGACGCCCTCAAGTTTTCCCTGAGCGAGCTCCGTTATTCGTTCCCCTGTGAACTGCCGGAGGGGAAGAGCGCCGATGAACGTCTTCGCGAGCTGACCTGGCAAGGGCTAGAAAAAAGGCTCTCTGGGCGCTGTACGGACGCGATCCTTTCCCAAGTCGAAAAGGAACTTGAGCTGATCCGCAAGATCGAGGTCGCTCCCTATTTTCTCTCCATCCTCGAGGTCGTCGAGATGGCCCGGGAGCGCAAAATCTTGTGCCAGGGGCGCGGCAGCGCCGCCAATAGCGTCGTTTGTTATGCGCTTGGAATCACA
The DNA here is from genome assembly GCA_023428245.1 of Pseudomonadota bacterium. GTDB lineage: Bacteria > Myxococcota_A > Polyangia > Polyangiales > Polyangiaceae > NIC37A-2. The sequence goes on along the minus strand of JAEYYX010000027.1, from coordinate 27,299 downwards.
GCGGTCGATCCTTCTCGATCCCATTTACTCTTCGAGCGCTTCTTGAGCGAAGAGCGGAAGGAACCGCCCGATATCGATATCGACTTCGAGCATGAACGACGCGAGGAGGTGATCCAGGACATCTACGAACGATATGGCCGAGACAGGGCGGCCATGGTGAGCGAGGTGATCAGCTATCGCCGCAAGAGCGCTCTGCGCGAAGTCGGAAAAGTGTTCGGATTGAGCCTAGATCAGCTCGAAAACCTCGTCGCGAGTCACGCGAGCGCAGAGGATGAAGGGACCGAAGCCCGTCTTATTGCGCAGGGATTCGATCCCCGCGATCCGGGGCTCATGCAGATCCTCGCTCTTGCCGAACAGCTCCGAGGTTTCCCGCGCCACTTATCGATCCACGTCGGAGGTTTTGTGCTCTCTTCGCGGCCGCTCAGCGAGGTCGCTCCCGTCGAACCGGCGCGGATGCCCGGGCGCACAGTGATCCCTTGGGACAAAGACGACATCGACGAACTCGGTTTTTTCAAGGTCGACGTGCTCGGTCTCGGCATGCTCACCGCGCTCAGGAAATGCCTCCAGATCCTCCATCAGGAGGGCGAGGCGGCGCTCTTTCCTGAGAAGTCAGCTCCGCCCTTTGATCCGATCGAGGCGCTCGCAAGTATTCCCCCTGAAGATTCGGTGACTTACGACTCGATCTGTCGAGCGGATACGATCGGGGTTTTTCAGATCGAGAGCCGAGCTCAGATGAGCATGCTACCGCGACTTCGGCCGCGAGAGTTTTACGATCTGGTGATCGAGGTCGCTTTGGTGCGCCCAGGGCCAATCCAAGGAGGGATGGTTCATCCTTACCTGAAGAGGCGCAGTGGTGAAGAACAGGTAACCTATCCTCACGACGCGCTCATCGACGTTCTGGAGCGGACTTTAGGGGTTCCTCTCTTTCAAGAGCAGGTGATGCAGCTCGCGATCTTAGGGGCAGGGTATACGGGAGGCCAGGCGGATCAGCTGCGCCGAGACATGGCCGCCTGGAAAAAACACGGCAGGATCTTCGAACATCGAGCCCGTTTGATCGAAGGTTTTTTGCGGCGCGGCATGAGCGAGAAGTTCGCTCTGGCTCTCTTCGAGCAGATCAAAGGGTTCGGCGAATATGGGTTCCCTGAGTCCCACGCCTCATCTTTCGCGCTCCTTGTGTATTCGTCCGCTTGGCTCAAGACCCACTTCCCAGGGCCGTTTGCCTGCGCGCTCCTCAACTCCCAGCCCCTCGGATTCTACGCGCCCACGACCTTAGTGCGCGACGCCCAGAAACACGGCGTGACAGTCGAGGATGTGTGTGTGCTTGAGAGCGAATGGGACTCAAAATGGACTCCGAAGAAGACCCTGAGGCTCGGTCTGCGTTTGGTCAAAGGTCTCTCGGAAGCTGGCGCAGCTCGCCTGATCGCCGCGAGAAGCGCTGGGTTTTCTTCTTCCTTCGAAGAGCTCGTGCTCCGTGCGCGCCTCAAGCAGAACGAGCTCGAAGCGCTCATTTCCGCTGGTGCTTTCCACGCTCTCGAGCCAGAGCGTAGGCGGGCTCTCTTTCGCGCACGAGCCCCGAGAACCAAAGGGCTCTTCGAGTACGTTCCTTCCGAGGAGCCTCCTGTGAGTCTCCCCGGGCTCACTTCCGCCGAGCAGCTAGTCCTCGATTACGAGCACAAGGGGCTCTCCGTCTCGGATCATCCTCTGCGCTATTACCGAAGGAGCTTAAAGAAGCTGGGCGGACGGACGGCCTTCGATTTGGCGTATTTGAAGCATGGAAGTCCCGTTTGCGTCGGGGGGCTCGTCCTGAATCGACAGCGCCCCGGCACGGCAACCGGGGTCGTGTTCATGACCATCGAAGACGAGACAGGATTCTGCAATTTGATCCTGTGGACGCGGGTCTTCGAGAAGTATGAAAGGGTGGCGCGTCAGAGTGATTTGCTCTTCATCGAGGGGACGATCGAGAGAAACATCCCTCCGGGGGACCCGTCGCGAACTGCCGTGATCCATGTTGTCGTGAGTCACCTCGAAGATCTCAGGCAGCGCATCGGCCGCGCTCGACGCGAAAGCCCGCGCAAAGGCTCAAAAGCGCTCCAGCGCTTGGCCCGAAACTTCCACTGAGCACTGGCTGGCTCAGGTTCCACTCGACGCTTGTGGGGCTCGGAGCTTTTGTGGGTCTCAGGTCACGAGCACGCGCTTCGGCTCGAGGCGCGTGACGCTCGGGTGCCGGAGGGAGCTCGGTCCTGGCGCCACGGAGAGCACATAGGGGATCTCTCCGCCTCGCATCGGGATCGAGATGCGAACAGTGGTGCCGCGCCCGGGATTTGATATAAAAAGAACGGTCCCGTGAAGCTCCTGGCAAGCTTGGCGTAAGGCGAGCAAACCAAAGCCGTGCCCGGCTCCCGGAAGCGCGCGCGAGCGCGTCGAAAATCCGGGAGCAAACAAGACCTCCACGAGATCTTCACGGGTCACATGGGGCATACGCTCGACGCGCGCCCGCTCCGTAACCTTTTTCCAATCAACGCCGCGGCCGTCGTCAGCGATCTCGAGGATGCAGGCGTTCGTCTCGACGCGGGCCCTGATGCTCAGCTTCCCGGCGCTGGGCTTGCCTTGGGCGATCCGCTCTTCTGACGATTCGATGCCGTGTTCGAGAGCATTTTCGATAGCGTGGACGAGCGCTCCCCAGATCCCTGAGAAACGCTCCCGAGCAACGCGCACGTCGCCTGCCACGAGCTCAATGTTCAGCTCCGAGCGCCCGTAGCGCTTTGCTAAGCCCTCGATGTTTCGGTGAAGAAGCCGAAAACGCCCCTCCACGGGCTCATTGCGGAGCGCCGCGAGCTCATCTGTGATCTGCGCCACGTCTTCTCCAGAGCGGAGCCGGTCGAGCAGCGCGTCAAGCACCACGAAGTCGACCTCGACAGTGTCGTCTCGGGCCTCATCGAGGGCCACCCTGAGCTTCCCCCAAAACTGACCGAAGTAGTCCGCGAGCTCTTCGAGCTCTTGACCGGTTGGAAGCCCGCGTCCCTCGACAGCGCTCTCTTCGAGACGATTCGCCAGGTCCGCGAGTCCAAAAAGCTCATAGAGAGAGGCGCGCGCCGTGATGGTCCGGAGCGCGGCGCGCAGACGCAGCTCGGAGAGATCGCCCGCGAGCATCTCGCGCACCCGAGCGCCGGTCTCTCTGCAGAACTCGAGGAAGCCGGTCCGGTCGCGGGCGCTTGCCCGATAAGCCCGAACCAGATCGAGCTCCAGGGGGCCGCGGAGCTGAGTCCCGCTGGGACGGCTCTCGGGCGAAAGCTCCGCGCTCTCATCGCCCGCGGCCGGCTCTTCTGCGCTTCCTTGGGGTTCCCGGGCCACCAAGGACAAGGGAGCCCGAGAAGAGGCTTCCAAGGAAGGTGCAGGGGCCTCTTTGTCGGAAGACAGCGCTGGAAGCTCCCGGGTCTCATCGTCCAGCGGGCGGCGGCGCTCCCTAATCAGGCTCACGAGGGCGCTCGCCCCGAGCCCCACACCCACAAGCGCGAGACCCCAGACTTTCCCTTGAATCGGGTCCGCGACCAAGCGCGGCGCCACGATTGTGACGAGCACCGTGCTTCCGAGCAAAACCCCGAGACGCACGGAGAAGGACGAAGAACCTCCCGCTACCATGAACAAACCCAACAGCCTCTGACCGATCACGGCTCCATCCCCCGAACCTTGAGGAGAAAGCTCGAACATTTCGCTACGGACGCGAAACGCCGCGCTCCCTTGTCCGAACCCCGGCCATGAAAAACTGGATCGGTTCTTTCGCGCTCCTCCTGTCCGCTGCCTGTGGTCAGAGCACCTCTGACCAGCTGCTTCCTCCGTCCTCCGAGTCCCCCTCGGACGAACCGAGCAGTGACCAAACCCTCTGGCCCAAGCCCTCGACTCCCGAAGCAACGGGCGGCTCCGGGCCGAATCCTTGGCTCGAGCCGAACTCGGATCAGGCGTCCGAGGCCGGAAAAGGGAGCCCGGGCGGCTCTGGGGGCGCTGGAACAGACTCAGCGGGATCGAATTCGGCGGCGGGCGCTGGATCCAACGATTCCCACGCGAGCGGCGGTCAGACGGGCGAGCAGCTTCCGAGTGACCCGCCCGCCGCCCTCGAGCTCATGCTCGTCCGCTACGAGGAGTCGACCACGAGCCAGAAGCGCCTGGAGATCTATAACCTCGGTCGCGCCGTGGAGCCGACGGACAGCTGTGCGGTACGGGTCTACTCAAACGGCAACACAAAACCCTACCGAACCCACGCTCTCGAGACGCTCCCCGCGGGCGAGGGCATACGCCTCTGCACCACTCAAACGACGCAAGACCCGCTCTGCGCGCTCAGTCTCGGAAGCTCCTCGTTCAACGGCAATGACGCCATCGTGGTCTCCTGCGGCGACGAGATCCAAGATAGCCTGGGCCGCGTCGGGGAAGATCCGGGGAAGGGCTGGGCGGACGGGGCCTCACGCACCTGGGACGCAAGCCTTGTGCGCTGCGGTCGCGAGCAGGACACAGATCCTACCGATGAGGTGCTTCTGAGCGGGTCTTGGGCTGCTTTGGAGTTCGATGCGCCGGCCGCCGAGGTCGCTCGGGCCTGCTCAGCTCTCGGTCTCGGCGGCGCGCACGGCTACTGACCTGGCCCCGACTCATTGGGCGAGTGTTGCTTCGAAGCGACACCGCTGACACCTCGATCGAGGTCGTGGCTCCAAAAAACGACCCCTCGAGCCGCGCAAACCCACGGGAGGGAAGGCTGAAGGGCTCCAGGCAACTTGAGGAGCCCGAACCAGTTCGAAGACTTTAGGCGACCTGAGCTCCAGCGCCGTCGGCACCGATGACGTCACCGCGCGACGCTTGGAGAGCTTCGCTTCGGCTGGTGGCGCCGTCGTTGACCTTCACGCTCACGAGACGCGATACGCCCGGCTCACCCATCGTCACACCGTAGAGAACGTCGACGCTCTGCATGGTCTTACGGATGTGCGTGATCAGGATGAACTGAGAGTTCGCGGTCATGCTGCGGATGGCCTCATTGTAACGAGACACATTGGCCTCATCGAGGGGCGCGTCGACCTCATCGAGAACACAGAAAGGCGAGGGGCGGTGCTGGAAGATTGCGAAGATGAGGCTGACGGCCGTCAGCGCCTTCTCACCGCCGCTCATGAGCTCGATATTGCCTAGCTTCTTGCCCGGAGGCTGCGCCATGATGTCGACGCCGCTCGCGAGCAGATCGTCCGGATCGGTGAGGCGGAGCTCCGCACGACCGCCGCGGAAGTTCCGCACGAAGGTCTTCTTGAAGAGCTCGTTCACGGTCTCGAAGGTCTCCTTGAAGCGGGTCTTGCTCTCGCGATCCATGTGTTTGATCGCCTTGTCGAGCTCATCAAGGGCCTGCTCGATGTCAACCTTCTGGTTGTTCAGGTCGCGGTAGCGGGTCTCGGCCTCTTGGTACTCGCGCTCTGCGTCGAGGTTCACCGGACCGATGCGATCGATGGCTTGGTGGAGTTCTTCGATCCGCTTTTTGAGGTCTGCGTCTGGGGCCGGGCGCTTGTGGTAGTCGCCGACCACTCTGCGCAGATCCAGGCCGCGGAACTTCTCGCGGACCGAGGTGAGGATGTGCTCGAGATTCATCTCGACCCTCTGCAGGGCCATCTGGGCCTCCCGGGCTGCATCGTCCAGCTCGGCGTGCAGCACGCGGGACTCACGCATTTCACCCTCGCGCTGCTGGAGGGCACTGCGCACCGTCTCGAGTTCAGCGCGAACAGTCTGGAGCTCTTCGTGGGTCTGGCGGGAGCGCTCGACAGCACCGAGGCGAGCCTCGCGGGCGAGCAGTACCTTGGCCGCGGACTCTCCGATCGATTTTGCGACCTCGACAGCTTCGAGAGCGAGGCGCTCGGAACGGGTCATCAGGTCGACCTTCTGGCCGATCATCCGCTCGAGGGTCTTCCGCACAGCTTCGGTCTGCTCTTTCACCTGAGCCAGGCGCACCTTACGCTCGGTGACGAGGGCTGATTGGCCCGCGACTCGCTCGCGCCACTCCGCGAGACGCATCTCAGCGTCCCCCGCTTGTGCGCGGGCTTCGGCGACCCGGACCCGGAGTCCGTCGAGCTGTTCCATGCACACTCGCTCGGTCTCCGCTGACTCTTCGAGAACGGTGCGGAGCTCGGCCGCGTCGATCAGCAGGACCTCCTGCCGACGCTCCAAGCGCTCCAGATCGGCGCGGCTCGCCTTGAGATCGCGCTCCATGGTGACATGGGCCAGTTCGCCAGCATGAGCGCGCTGCTTGGCTTGTTCGAGGCTGGTCTCGAGCTCGGTGACCCGAGAGATGAGCGCTGACAGGGCGCGCACCTTCTCGTCGAGCTCCGCCTGCAAACGCGTGGTCTCGATGGTGAGCTCGTGCATCTCGCGCTTTTGCTCGACCATGGCCGCGGCCACGTCATCGCCAGCTCCGCCGCTCACTGTTCCCTCCGGACGCATCACGGTCCCGTCGAGAGCGACCAGCGAGCTGCCCGGGAATTCTCGAGCGAAGGCAAGGGCGGCCTCAGCCGTCTCGGCCACAATGGCATCGCCCACGAGCGACGCGACGAGTCCCGCATCTTCAGGCGCGTAGCGCAATGAGTCCCGGAGCGGTCCGAGGATCCCAGGACGCCTCTCGACGGCGCGGGCCCCGGCCACGAACGGCGGGCTCTTCGGGATGACGTGCCCGCGGCCGCGGCCACTCTTTTTCAGATCATCGAGCAGGCGCAGGCCCTCTTCTGGGCTCTCCACGACCACATACTGAAGTCGTTCTCCGAGCCAGCTCGCGAAGGCGATCGTGAGCTCGGCGGGGGCTTCGATGCGATCGGCGACAAGACCCAAGATCGCCGGATCACCACTGCCGATGAGAGCGCGGGCGCCCTGGCCGACACCTTCGAGGCGCCGATGCAAATCTTGGAGAACCTTGAGGCGGTTTTTCTTGAAGTTCACCTCGCTCTTCGAGCCGTCGACATCACGCTCGAGCTCGCGGCGCGTGGTGCGCAGACTGTTCAGCTCGGCCTCGAGCTCAGCGCGCTCGGCCTGGGTCATCTCCTTGCCAGCAAGAGCCTCAGCCGCGCTCTGCTCGAGGGTCGCGCACTTGACGCGCAGGATCTCGATTTCGCTCACGATGTTCTCGCGCTCGGACTCGATCTGCTCGACGCGGCGTTCCGCGTCCGCACGGCGCACGATGACGCCGTCGAGGCGAGCCTCGAGACCGGCGGCTTCCGCCTGGGCCGCGCTCGCGTTCTGGCGCAGCTCATCGACCTCCGCCTGCACGTGATTTTCTTCGGCCCGCAGGTGTTCGAGGGCGAGATCTTCGTTTTCGCTCTCTTCGCGCCGCGATTCTTCGTCGTTCTCCAGAGAGGCGAGGCGGGCCTCGAGCTCGTCGCGCTCTTGGTCGAGACTCTCGGCCTGGGCGCGGGCTTCTGCTTGACCCCGCTCGGCCGCCGCCAGACGCTCGTCGAGGTGTGCGATGCGGTCGCGGGTGCGCTCGATCTCCGCGGCGAGGGAGCTGACCTCGTTGTCGGCGGCGAACGCAGCCTTCGAGGCGATTTCGGTGCGCTCCTCGATCTCGGCAGCCTGACTCCTCGCGGCGCGCAGAGACTCTTCCGAATCCTCCATCTGTGCCCGGAGAGCTTCGAGCTTCTGCCCGGCATCGATGAACTGATCCGCGTGCACCCGGCCCATCACCGTGTGCTCGAGCCACTGGTGCGAGGCGTCGTGGAGAACGAGATCTTCGAGCTCAGTTCGATAAGCGCGGTAGCGCTCGGCCTTCTGGACCTGGCGTTGGAGACTCGAGCTGGTGCGCTCGATCTCGCGGATGATGTCGGAGACGCGAGCGAGGTTTTGCCGCGTCTGTTCCATCTTGCGCTCGGCCTGTTTGCGGCGCTGTTTGTACTTCGTGATGCCGGCGGCCTCTTCGATAAATAGGCGCCGGTCTTCCGGACGCGCCGAGACGATCTGACCGATGCGGCCCTGCTCGACGATGGAATAGGCTTTGGTGCCGACGCCGGTTCCGAGGAAGAGCTCGGTGATGTCTCTGAGGCGGACCTGGGTCTTGTTGACGAGGTACTCGCTGGTGCCGTCGCGGAAGAGCCGCCTTGTGACGGCGATCTCCGGGTAACCTTGGTACTCGAGGGGGAGGGTCGCCGCGTAGTGGGGATCGGTGTTATCGAAGGTCAGCGTGACCTCGGCGAGGCCAGCGGCCGCGCGAGAGTCGGAGCCGTTGAAGATGACATCTTCCATGGCCCGCCCGCGCAGGTGCTTCGCGCTCTGCTCACCCATGCACCAACGGATGGCGTCGACGATGTTGGACTTACCGCAGCCGTTCGGACCCACGATGCCGATGACGTCGTGGTCGAAATGAATCACGGTCTTTTCGACGAAAGACTTGAATCCAGCAATCTCGAGCTTCTTGATGTGCATCTAGAACCCCTCCTCTTCACTTTCTCACGTCCTGGACTTCGCGTCTCCCCACTCGTTGGGAGGAGGAGTGAAAGTTCACCGGGCCGAGCCCATTCCCCGAGAGCTGTCGTTCGACAACCGCGGGAAAAAGCCAACCACAAAAGCGGCCTTGGAGAAAGTCAGGAACCTACAAAGCAAATAACGTCACCAAACGTCATGTATGGTCACGTGATTCACTTCCGAGTCATACGCCGGCTCGGGCCAATCCTACAAGCATGAAATGCAAGATGGGTGACAAGGTCTGGATTTTACTTCTCTTTTCGAATGTGCGCTCATGTGGTCCGTAGGTGCAAAGTTGACAAGCGGAAGCGCGCGACGCATCTCCCGGAGTGAAGCGAGGTCCGCGCTCATCGAGCCGCGGGTCCCCAGAACCCCCCTGACAGCCATGACCTACGAATACATCTGCAAAGCTTGCGGCCATGAATGGGAAGCTCAACAGTCGATCAGTGACGCTCCGCTCGCCGACTGCCCGAAGTGTCAGGCTGCCGCGGCCCAGCGTCAGATTTCGAGGAGTGGCGGGTTCATCTTGAAGGGCGGAGGCTGGTACTCCGATCTCTACTCGAGCACGAAGCCTGGCTCGTCGTCCGACAGCTCGTCCAGCAACAGTTCATCGACAACTACATCCGCACCGAGCTCCGGCTCCTCACCCACATCCTCATAATCATCCAGTCAGCGGAGCTGGATGCAAACGGGCGGCTGTTTTGCTGCATGGCGTAACTTTGTGTTTCTTTTTGGAAGGGAGCCCTCCCGCGTGGCCTTCTCGGCTGTTATCTATCTAGGGTGACTCTCCGAAAACCATCTCATCAAGTCACTGCGACGGTTCTGGGTGCTGGGACAATGGGCGCCGGAATTGCTGCCCATCTCGCCGCCGCCGGCTGTCGGACCTTCCTTCTCGATATCGTTCCGAGTGGGGTTCCGGCGGAGGCGAAAAAGGCGCAGCGCAACGCGCTCGCCCTCGGCGCGCTCAAGGCGCTCCCGAAGAGCAAGCCCCCGGCTCTGATGAGCGCGAGCGTGCTCGGTCGAATCACCCCCGGGAACATCGAAGACGATCTCGAGAAGGTCGCCGCCGAGAGCGACTTGATCATCGAAGCTGTCGTCGAGCGGCTCGACGTGAAGGCGGCCCTCTTCGCGCGCCTGGCGAAGGCGAGCCGCCCCGACTGTATCCTCGCCACGAACACCTCGGGCATCCCGATCGCGAGCATTGCGAAGGAGCTCCCCGAAGAAGCTCGTGGTCGCCTGCTCGGACTCCATTTTTTCAATCCCCCGCGTTGGATGTATCTGCTCGAGGTCATCCCCTCTGAGTTCACCCGGCCCGAGATCGTAGCCGAGGCCTCTGAATTCTGTGAGCGCCGCCTCGGCAAGGGCATCGTCCCCTGCAAGGACACCCCGAACTTCGTCGGAAACCGCATCGGCATCGTCGAGATGCTCCTGACCTTTACGGCCGCTCGAGAAGCTGGCCTGACGGTCGAAGAGGTCGACTTCCTGAATGGTCCACTGCTCGGAAGACCGAAAACGGGCAGCTTCCGGCTTGGTGACCTGGTCGGCATCGATGTGCTCGCGCACGTCGTGCAGAACCTTGAGCGAACCCTGTCCGCAGATCCCTCGGCGCCGAACTACGATCCTCTCTACGAGCGCCTCCGCGTGCCGGACACGATCCAGAAGCTCGTGAGCGACAAGCGCCTCGGTGACAAGACGGGCGCTGGTTTCTATAAGAAGAGCAAGGGCGCGGGGGGCAAGAGTGAGATCCTCTCCCTCGATCTCCAGACGCTCGAATACCGCCCGCGCATCGAGCCGAATTTCCCTGAGTTTAACTTGATGAAGGGTGGACTCGAGCTGCGCCAAAAGGTGCGCAAGATCCTCGAGACGCCGGGCAAGGGTGGAGACTTCCTGCGCGCCGTTGTCATTCCGCTCATGAACTACAGCGCCGCCCTGATCGGTCAGATCTGTGACACGCCGCAGGAGATCGACGAGGCGATGCGCTGGGGTTACGGTTGGCAGCTCGGTCCGATCGAGCTGCTCGATGCGGCCGGACCTGCATGGGTGCGTGAGAAGGTCGAAGCGATGGGTCTCCCTGTCGCGCCTGCTCTGAAAGACGTCACGACCACCTTCTACCGCCCTGAAGAAGACGCCGTTTTCATTCCGAAGGCGGGCTATCGGCCCGTGCGGCGTCCGGAAGGGATCGTTGAACTCAGCCAACTGCCACCTTCCGCGCTCATTGCGGAGAATCCGACGGCGCGCCTTTGGGACATCGGCGACGGAATCGGCTGCGTGGAGTTCCGCTCGAAGGCCAACGTGCTCGACGACGGAGTCGTGCGCATGATTGGCGAGGCCCCGGACCTCCTTGCCAACAAGGGCTTCCGTGGGCTCGTGGTCGGCAATCAAGCGGACCACTTCTGCCGCGGCGCAAACCTCTTCTATATCGCCGGGCTCATTGCGCAGAAGAACTTCGACGCAATCGAGAAGGCCGTCTTCGAGCTCCAAAACGCTTTCATGCGGCTCCGGCACGGTCCGCTTCCGGTCGTCGCCGCGCCCATCGGCCAAACCCTCGGCGGCGGAACCGAGCTCTGTCTCCACTCGGCCCACGTTCAGGCCGGCGCGGATTTGTTCCTCGGCTTGGTCGAGGCGGGCGTCGGTGTGCTCCCGGCGGGCGGCGGTCTCAAGGAGATCGCGCGCCGCGCGGCTGAGTGGGCCTCAGAGCTCCCGGGCCAGGATCCCTATCCCTTCGTGCGCCGCGGCTTCGAGTCGGTCATGATGGGGAAGGTCTCCGGCTCGGCCTTCGAAGCGCGGGAAAACGGCTTCTTGAGCCGCACCGATGGCGTCACTTTCAACAAGCGCCGCCTCATCGCTGACGCGAAGAAACACGCGGTTGCCCTCGCGGAGGCCGGTTACACCCCCCCCGATCCGAACGAGCCGATCCCGGTCATCGGGGAGGTCGGAGCTGCGAACCTCTCACTCGGTCTCGAGACGTTTGTCTGGGGCGGTTTCGCCAGCGCTCACGACAAGCTCATCGGCCAAAAGGTCGTGCACGTGCTGACCGGTGGTAAGGCGCCGAGCGGAGCAACCAAGACCGCGGCGCAATTGCTCGATCTGGAGCGCGAGGCCTTCGTCTCGCTCACCGGCGAGCCCAAGACCTTCGATCGAATTCGCTTCATGCTCGAGAACAAGAAGCCACTCCGGAACTAAGGACGAGGCACCTTCCCGACCAACGAGCTCTCTTTTTGAAAGGATCAATGATGCAGGGTCAGAATACAGCCGTGATCGTAGCCGCGAAGCGAAGCGCCGTCGGGAAAGCCCCCCGAGGGGTCTTTCGCACCACGCGTCCCGACGACATCGGCGTAGAGGTGCTCAAGGCGACGCTCGCGGCCGCTCCGTTTCCCTTGGAGCTGATCGAGGACGTTCTCGTCGGTTGCGCCATGCCCGAAGCGGAACAGGGCATGAACGTCGCGCGCAATATCGTCCTGCACGCGGGACTCCCGGACTCGGTGCCAGCGGCGACGGTGAACCGCTACTGCGCTTCCGGACTCCAGACGATCGCGATGATCGCTGAGCGCATTCAGGTCGGCGCCATCGACGTCGGAGTCGCGGGCGGCGTCGAGTCGATGAGCCTGATTCCGATGGGCGGGCACGTCACTCGCTTGAACCCGGCGATCGTCCTGCAGCGCCCGGAGATCTACATGAACATGGGCCTCACGGCGGAGAACGTCGCGAGCCGTTTCGAGGTGAGCCGCGCAGACCAAGACGCCTTCTCCCTCGAGAGCCACCGGCGCGCCCTCGAGGCTCAAAAAAACGGCTATTTCTCCGAAGAAATCGTGCCCATTCGATCCCACGAGGGGGTCACGGTGGCCGCCGATGAAGGTCCCCGCGCCGACACCTCCGTCGAAGCCCTCGGCGGGCTGCCTGCTGTCTTCCGTCAGGGAGGCTCGGTCACCGCCGGGAACTCTTCACAGATGAGCGATGGTGCGGCCTTTGTCGTCTTGATGAGCGAAGCCAAGGCCCGAGAGCTCGGGCTTCAGCCCATCGCACGGTTCGTCGGCTATGCCGTCGCGGGCGTAGCTCCCGAGATCATGGGCATCGGGCCCGTCGAGGCGATCCCGAAGCTCCTGAAGAAGACCGGCGTGACTCTCGACCAGATCGACACCATCGAGCTGAACGAGGCCTTCGCCGCTCAATCGCTCGCCGTCATTCGCAAGCTCGGGCTCGATCCCGCAAAGACGAATCCCAACGGCGGCGCCATCGCCCTTGGACATCCCCTTGGCTGTACGGGCGCGAAGCTCACGGCGACGGCTCTCTCCACGCTCAAGCGGTCCAGTGGACGCTACGGGCTCGTGTCGATGTGCGTCGGCGGCGGCAGGGGCGCCGCCGGGCTCTTCGAGCGCCTCTAGGGCCTTCTGAGCGCTCGCCCGGGTGCATCGAGCTCACAAGAGAGGGGTCTCCCTCGCCCTGGCCCGGCCCGAGTTCTTTGGGTGGCTCAGGGAGACGCCTGACCGAGCCAGGAGAACCGGCGCAAGCCTTTCGCGCGTATGGTGGCTCAGTGGGCCCAGCCCGCCGCTCGGTGAGCTCTTTTTTCCTTCTTGGGGGCCCCGGCCCATCACATCTGAGTGCACTCAGCCGAGCCTTCGAGTGCACTCGAATCCGCCGAGTGTGCTCGGATGCGCCGCCGCGGCGGCGCGCGCTCGGTATGCCTTCAGCCGCTTCGGTCTGAGGCCCAACGAGAGGCGCCGCGGCGGCGCCGCTCCAGTGCTCAGTTCGGCTCTCGGGGTGGCCTCGGATGAAAGCGCCGCGGCGGCGCGACGTTCGAAAAGTCGAGGGCAGGGAGTCCCGGGACCCTCGGCCGCGCCGCCCATGGCGCGGCCAAGAGGGCCCCGCGCCGCGCGCGGAAGGGAGTCCCGGGAGCGCCCGAGTTTCGCGCACCGCGCGCGGCGCGGAGTGACCCCGAGGGCAGCGAGGGGGAGCCCTCCTCACAAAACACCACGAGCGATCTCAAGATAAATCCGAGATCGCTCGTGAAAGCCCCCTCGGCGCCTCAGAAGCGCGCACTGGGAGCCAAGCGCGCCAGCTGCCTCACTTCTTCGGCTCGGTGGCTTTGCCAGTCGTCGGCTCGGTGGCTTTTCCGGGGGTCGACTGGGTGGCTTTGCCGGGGGTCGACTGAGTGGCCTTGCCGGGGGTCGACTGAGTGGCCTTGCCCGGAGTGGTGGAGTCGGCCTTGGCCGGGGCGGCCTTCTTCGCTGCAGTCGGAACCGCATTCGTTTCCTCTTCCGCGGAGTCGACGAGGGACTTCAGGTCGAGCATTTCCTCAACGTTCGGCATCATGATCAGCTCGACGCGGCGATTCTTCGAGCGTCCATCAGCGTCCTCGTTCGTGGCGATCGGATCGGTCTCGCCGTAACCTGAAGCGCTCCACAAGGAATCGTCGAGGCCACCGCCCGGGTTCTTCGCGTCGTCCGTCGGCGTGACGAGGAAGAGGAGAACCGTGCGCGCGCGCATGAGCGAGAGCCCCCAGTTGTCCTTGAACTTGGTCCTCGTGGCCACGGACGAGATCTTCTCGTTGTCGGTGTGACCAGCGACCTGATAGGTGCGCTTGGAAAGATCTTCGTCTTCGCGGATCGCTTTGGCGACCAGACCGAGGATTTCCTTGCCCTTGGCCTCGAGTTCGTCCTTTCCGCTCGCGAACAAGACGTCGCCGGGCAGCGAGATGACCATGCGGTTCTTGCGGATCTGGATACTCAAGCCGAGCTTGGTCAGCTCTTCGAGCTTCTTGCGGAGAGCCTCGAGTCGGCCCTTGATGCGCTCAAGAGCGGCCGCGCGAGCGCGGTACTCTTCGAGAGCGCTTTCGAGCTTCTGCTTCTCTGACCCAAGGCGGTAGCCGAGAGCCTCGAGCTCCTTCTCGAGAGCGGCGACCCGGGCTTTTTCAGCCTCGAGCTCGTCCTCCGTGGCTTTCTGCTTGGAAGCGAGCTGGTTGTACTTGTCGAGCTGCGCCTGCCACTCGTCCTCGCTGTATCCGCATCCTGTGATCAGGATCGATGCGCTGAGGAGGAGACCAAGCGATGCTGAGAGTCTTGTGAGTTTCCTTTCCATGCCGGCTCGGAAATAACACGGTTCCCCGAGGCGACCAACCCGGGCGCTCTTCTCCCTATCTTCTCCTGGATCTCGAGCAGGGGAGTCCTTCAGGAGGGGAATGAGACGGCTCTCCCATTCTCCGCTCTTCAGTCATAAAGAAACCCCGTCGACGCGAGGTCAGACGGGGTTTCCTTGTGGGGCGAGCTCGGTGCGCGGATCAGCCCCCGCCGAGGATCTCGGCTTCGATGCTGTCCAGCTCGGCCTCGAGGTGATCGAGAGAGACGGACTTGACAGCTTCGTCGGCGAACTCATCGGGAACCGGATATTCGCTGACCTCGGTGCGCGGCTCCTCCGGCGAGACGCGGGGAAGCGGAATCGGCCGGTCCTTCGGCTTCTTGTCCTTTTTCTCGGACTTTTTCTCCGCAACCTTCTTCTCGGGCTCAGGCGGCGGCTCGGACTTCTTGCAGCCCGTCGCGACCGTCGCGAGGACGAGGGCTGAGGCGAGCCACTTCATGGATCGAAGCATTTTGTCGTTCATGTTCAGTTGCCCTCCGCGGGTTTGGTGGCTGCCGGCGTGGGGGTGGACGGTTTGGGAGTGGCGGCTGCGCCGGGTGCGGCCGGTTTTGCTGCCGTGGGCGTGAAGGGTTCGCCCTTCGGCTTGCCTGCGGCCTTCCAGACTTCGACGAGCTGCTTCATGCGCTCGTCGTGACGCGCCTGTTCGTCCGCGAGCAGCTTCGTGGCGCGCTCGAGGAGCTCCGCTCGCTCGCCTGCCTTCGCGACGTCCTGAGCTCGTTCGAGGCGGGCGACGCGCCAAGCATGGCGGCGCAGTTCATTGCGAATGGGGCGGAAGAGGTGTGAGTCGCTGTAGGACTTCTTGAGCTGAGCCTTTTGCTCGGCGATCCTCTTCTCAGCGGTCTTCTTGCGCTCGTCGGTGAGGGCATCAGCCTTGGTCTTCAGCTCCGCCTTCTTTTCGGCGCTCAAGCCCGGCTTTTTCTCACCTTTTTCGGGTTTTTCAGCCTTCTGGCGGAGCTCGATCTGAGCCTTCATGTAAGCGCGACGGGCTGCGCGGCGCTCGGCACGAACCTTCGGATCGGGGTCACCGTCTGCGTCTTTGGCGACGGCGTCGGCCGCGGAGAGGAGACGCTCGCGAGCCTGGTCAGCGCGAGCCGCCGCTGACTTGGGCGCCTTGGCCTTGTCGTCCTTCTTACCCTTGTCCGCTTTCTTTTCGGACTTTTCAGACGCGTCCGCCTTGTCAGCTTTTTCAGCCTTGACCTCGGCAACCTTCGCTTTGGCCTCAGCCGACTTGCCAGGGCTTTCACCCTTGGCCTCGGCGCGCAGAGTTTTTACTTCTGCCGGTCCCCCCTTCGGCTGCGGCTGATTTTCGCCTTCTGCGAGCGCAGTGCCCGAACCGAACGCCATGAGGACGAGCGCTGCCCCCAGAGCAGAGCGCGCGAGGCGTCTGTCATCAGGAATTCCCCAGATCTTCTTCATCGTTTAAAACCTCTCGGGCCCAAATATTCAAAGCCCCGAGGGCTGGTTACCTCAGTTGTCCGCCCTGCGCCACCCCTAACCCCGGTGGATGCCGCCGTAAAAGACTACTCGCGCATGCGCAGCGGCAGAGCTCTCTGAGCCCGCTTTTCGAGGCAATTGTGCGAGCTCGGGAAGATTGATAGTGAACGAGAAGATGGTGGAAAGTGCCGGGATGCGGGGGAATACGCGGGCAAGAGGACCCAGCGCGCGGCCTTGGGTGCCCTTCGACCTCACCGCTTGGGGGCTCGGTGCGGCTGTCTTGCTCGTCGTCGCTTCGGTCTTGATCTTTCTTGTCGCAGCCGACTACGGCCCCGCCACGCGCGGAGGGGGATGGGAGGCGTTTCTGAGTGCGCTAGAACAGGAGCTGACCCAGCCCCTCACCCGTACAGTGAGCGCCTTGGCCCTTGGGGGGGCTTTGCTCTGGCTCACTTCGGAGATTTCGTTGTTCGTGCTCGGTCGGCGAGGCCCGGCGCGTTCCGGAGACTTCGGCCCGCTCGTTTCGGGGGAGCTGCGCGAGGTCCTCACCGAGATCCGTGAGCGCGTCATCTCGCTCGTAAAGGAGCCGGAAGGGAGCGCTCCGCTGATCCTGGACGAACTTCTGCGGGGCGCCCTCAAGGCCGAAGCCTCCGACGTGCACCTGAGCCCGGCTGGCGGCGAGGCTCATGTCACCTACCGCGTGCACGGCACGCTCTACTCGATGGCGACGGTCCCCGCTGCCATTCAGCAGGCGCTCACGATCCGGATCAAGGTCCTCTCCCAGCTCGAAACCTATGGCCGTCGGCCACAGGACGGACGTCTGCGCCACGTGATCGATGGCGTGCCCCTCGAAGCGCGCGTCTCGGCGCTCCCGGCGGACACCGGTGAGCGCATCGTCTTGCGTCTGGTGCGCGGGACGCGAAAAGTTCCCCAGCTTGCCGAGCTCGGCCTTCCGGAAGTGGCCTGCGCCCGTCTAGGCGAGATCCTCACCAAGCCCGAGGGGATCTTGTTCGTGAGCGGCCCGGTCGGCTCGGGGAAGACAACCACGCTCTATTCGGCCCTCGGCCACATCAAAGACAGCCGCGGCGCCACGACGGCCATCGTCAGCATCGAAGATCCGATCGAGCTCAAGCTCCCATTTTTGACCCAAATCCAAGTCAATCCGAAGGTCGGCATGGGCTTCGCCCAGGTGCTGCGCAGTGTCCTCCGCCAGGATCCGAACGTGCTCATGATCGGCGAGGTCCGCGATCAGGAGACGGCCGAAATCGCACTCCAAGCCGGCCTCACCGGACACTTGATCCTCACGACCATCCACGTCGAAAGCGCGGCGGGGACCTTTGCGCGTCTCCTCGATATGCACGTGGCTCCTTTTGCGGCGGCCTCAGCGACGCTCGGCTGCCTCTCGCAGCGCCTGGTACGGACCCTCTGCACACACTGCCGCGAGCCCGAGCTGCCCACCGGGCTCCTCGCCGACCGTCTGACCCGGCTCGGCGTCGAGCTCGCGGGCGTGACGTTCTATGAGGCGCGTGGGTGCGCTTACTGTGACGGACAGGGCTATAGTGGACGCACGCCGATCGCTGAGCTTCTCGTAATGGACGCTGAGCTCCGGAAGCTCGTCGTAGACAAGCGTTCGACGGACGAGATCGCCTTGGCCTACAAACAAGGGGGCGGCGAGACCCTGCTCGATGCGGGCGTCGCGCTCGCGAGAAGCGGTATCACAAGCCTCCGGGAAGTCGTCAGGGTGGTCGGTTAACATGGCAAAGGTCGGAGCGCTCTGCGCGTACACATCGTGGATCGGACGCCATGTGGTCGTGGCGGCGGCGCTTTTCATCAGCTTTCGGCTCGCTGGTTCGGCCATCGCCGTCGCCAAGGAGCGCTCCGCCTCGGAGCGAGAGCTGGCGCCGCGTTCGGCTGCCTCGAAGGAGCGAGGGCCTCTCGATGAGCTCCTCGGCGGAAATGAGCTCGAGGATGTGAAGAAGCTCGCCGAGCAGGCCAAGGCCGAGCAAGACGCCGCCAAGAAGGACGATCCCGGGGCCCAGGTGCCCGCGCGCGCTGAGGTCAGACTGCGCTCGATCATGGTGGATTTCGGTCCGCCACGCTCCGAGGTCTTCATTCAGGGGCGCCGCGTCGGCAACACGCCCTACGCTGGGCAGGTCGCTTGCCGGGACGGCGATAAGATCAAGGTGGACGTGGTCCCTCCAGCGGGCCTCCCGATCACAAAGCTCATGCTTTGCCCCGAGAGCGGCGCGAGTGTCGCTCCCAGCCCCGATACGGAGCTGCGCTCGCCGTGAGAGGTCTCAGTCTTCCTTGTTTCGGGTTGCGTCGAGCACCGAGCGACAGAGCCGCACCTTAAACTTCCCCGAGAGCGCGGCGCCGCGGCCCTCCTCCGGATTCAAGAATTCGAGTTCACCTTGCACGAGACCATGCAAGCTCGGTTCGAACCCCGTGAGCTCGAGCTTTCCGTAGGCGGGTAGGCGATCGGCGCCTTCGTGCAAGCGGATGAAGGGGAGGGCGCGGGGCTGATCCATGCGCGGCTCTTCAGCAACAAAAGGATATTCCCCCACGCCGAGCGGGCGGCCCAAGGGTGACTCGACGGTGATCGTGACCATCACGCCGTGGGGCGGAGGGGGAACGAGCGTGCGACAGTCAGCTTCATAGGAAGCGAGCGTGATCCGGAGCTGATCGGAAACTCCCGAGAGCTCATAATACTCAGCGAAGGCGGCCTCAGGCTGAAAGCGAACGACCTGCTCCGGGCCGAGAATGAGCTCAATCTCTTCGGCTTGCTGCGAGCGGCAGGCCGAAGAGAGTAGGGCGACGGCGAAAAGCGCGACGGAGATCCGGCACTGCGCGCTGCGGGGAGAAGCGCCCATCACGAGGAGGCCTGGAGCGGTTCGGCGACCTCAGAGTCGAAGGTGAGCGGCCAGGGGTGGCGCTTCAGTTTCTCGAGGGCTTGGGCCATTTGGGTGCGGAGGATCGAGGCGGTGGGGCGCTTGCGAGGATCTTGGCGGAGGCAGGAGCCGACCACGCGGGCGACGTTCTGCGCACCGGGCACCGCGTCCATCGCCGCAAGCGGGGCGAGCCAGCCGTCGTGGGAGACGTGCTGAGCGACGAGAGCGTATTCGTCGGGAGCACTAAAAAGCAATTGCCCCGTGATGAGCTCGTAGGCGAGCGCTCCGAACGCATAAATATCGGCGGGCGGTGCGAGCGGCTCATGACCCTCAGGAATGACCCCCAAGATCTCTGGTGCCGCATACTCGACGGTGCCGCAGCCGTGGCGAATCTTTCGGCCGCTCAAGCCGAAATCTACGAGCACCGGCTCCTTACCGTCTCTCAAGATCACGTTCGACGGCTTCACGTCGAGGTGTCCAAGGCCAGCCTCGTGCATGACCTCGAGTCCCTTGAGGATACTGTCGATGTGCATCGCGACCCGAGCCATCGTGAGACTGCGCGAGCGAATCAGCCGATCGAGGCCGATCCCACGGATGAGCTCCATCACCAGGATCGGCTTGGGGCGCGCGGCGAGGTCGAAGGTGACGAAGCGGGCCAGGTTCGGGTGCGCGGGCAGTGAAAGGAGCGCGCCAGCCTCATCCTTGAAGAGCTGGAAGAATTCCTGCTCAGACATGCTGCGCGCGACGCTCGGATCGTAGTCCGGGACCTTGAGCGCAAAGGACTCAGCGTTTGGATTGTTCCGCTCTTCCATACGCCGCGCCACGAACACGGAGCTCGCTCCTCCGCTGCCGAGAGCGCGCAATACGTAGAAGGAGCCGATAGTGCGACGGGGCAAGAGCCACTCGGGGAGCGCCGCCGGGCGCAGGTCGATCGGAGCCTTTTTCGAAGGTTCCCCCACCCGCGGCAAGCTGTAGAGACGGAAGGTCACCTCTTCGACGGCGCGTGCGAGCGAGTCCGGGAGCTCTCGGACGAGGGATTCGATGGCGAAAGCGAGGTCATCGTGGGTCGGGGGCTCTCCCGAGTCGACGCTGCGCGCCACGATGTCCTGCAGATCGGAGTCATCGTAGACTCCACTTCGATAGCGCCGCTGGCGTCCGAGCGTGCGCAAGAGGGCGCTTCCCATCATTTGGGTCAAATCTTCCACCGCTCGTGTGAGCTCAACGAGAGGATGCTCGCCTTCATCAGCGCCCCTTCCCTCGATGAGCTCCGTGAGCGAGCTCGCAGTCGCAATGCACTCGAGGCTCCGGCCCATGCGGAAGAAGACGCGCCGGAGCGCTTCGGACAGGTAACCGCCACCTGTCAGGCCCTGACTCAGCTCGAGCACCTTCGTCGCAGCCAGAAGCGCGCTCGCATCTTTCGGCGACTTTGCATCGTGGGGATCGAGGCGCAATCCGCTCGAATGAAGCGACTCCGGCTGATCCGCGGAAACGAACCGCGCCAGCGCCGCGAGCGGAACTGCCAAATCGGGAGCCGTCGACGCCTCAGCGAGCGCGAGAATCGCATAGGGATCGCTCAAGCATGCGAACACCACGAGCAGCAGATCTCCCGCCTGACGGACGTCGTCGCGGACTGCCGCATCGAAACAGCGCGCCAGCGCTGCGCATAGGATTCGGTGGATGGCAGGTTCGGCGCCCATGGCGAGCCGATCGACGAGCACCACGATCGCACGCTCGAGCCGCCTCGCCGCGGGGCGCTCTCCTTCGTGGGACGAGTGCGCGTCGGTGTCGACGAGATGGAGCAGGGCGCGCAAGCGCTTCTGATCGGAGACCAGGCTTTCTCGCGTGAACTCGGCACGGCCCGCCTTTTCGAGAAGATCGAGCACCCGCGTCGTCACCAGAGACTTGAGTCGCTCCACAGGCTCGACCTGTGTGTCACTGTCACCCGGCTTACGGCCGAGCAGGAGCAAGCTCGGCAGGATCGGTCGCTCGAAGGCGGCCGCATCCAGCTCGAGGAGGGTGCTGTCGGTTAGGCGGGGATCGTACTCACTGCCGAAGGTTCGCTCGGCGAGATCCGTGGCCTCCCGAAGCCCGAGGATGGCCTTCTCGTAGGCCTGTTTGGCGCCTTCGGTCTCGTAAGCGTAAAGCGCGCTCTCGACCCGCACGCTCGGGTGCGAGGGATCAACCTCTTTTCTGAGGGAGGCGAGCGCACGACTCCGCATCAGCTCATCGAAGCCGAGATCGGCCCCTTCGCTCCCTTCGAGCGTCTCCCGCAGAAGCGGGAGCGACGACTCGGCGAAATTCAGGTCCCTTGAGCCTGCGAGCCCAAGCCCCACCGCAATCGCGACATCGGGGCGGCGCAGAGCCGCAAGCCGCTCAACGAGAGCGCGGGCTCGGTCGAGCTCGAACTCCGCAAGGCGCGGGAGCGCCAGGGCGAGCGCTGAAGTGAGACCTGGATCCTTTTTTACGAGCGGGCCCGACAGGAGCGCGCTCACTGATTTGTCCGCTTCCTGGTCGCCTTGGACCATCGACGCGACGAGCGAGACTCCCGCGCGCCGCCATTCACTGATCCCGAGCTCGGGATCGAGCTCGTGCTCGACCTGTTCACGGAAGTCCGCGTCGATTGAGGCAAGCAGGCCGCGAGCGACCGCCGCGGGCCGCCAAACCAGAGGCTCTCGGTCGCGGAGTAGCCGCTCGAAAGCGACCCGCAAGCTCGGGTTGATGAGGCGATTTTTTGGCTCACAGTCGCCCATCTGGTAGCGAAAGACCGCCTCACGGGCGGCCTGTTCGTAGAGCAGAGCCGCGCCGCGCCGCGCCGGGAGGCCCTGCGTCGAAGGATCGAGAAGCCAGGCGTTATAACTCGATGCGCGGCTGGCGAGCGCTAGCGCAAGCGGCGCCGCGTTCACGGAAGCGCCGACGGGCAGCTCGAGACACAAAAGGACTCGGGCGCGAAGCGTCGGAGAAGCGAGCGGCGCCCCATTGCCGAGCGCAATCCGGGTTGCGACCGGTACGAAAGCTTTCGCGTTGCCCTCATAGAGGTGAGAAAAGACGCGCCGCCGCACGTCCCTTCGGATCGGGCCTGGGGGCAGGCTCACCGAAAGCTCATAGAGAGCTAGCGCCCGCGCCCCTTGTTCGAGCCAAGAGAGATCTTCGGCGAGGCCGCGCTCCATTGCGACATGGACGGCGCCCTCGAGAGCGCGCGGATCAACGGCATCGAGCGGAGGCGGCCCGAATTCGAGGCTCGCCCGTGCCAGGGCCGTCATCGCCTCTCGGAAGCTCGCTTCCTGATCCTCTCGCGCTGAGAGGCGCGGGATGCGAAGCAGGGGGACGATGGGTGAGGCGCGGACACGCATGGACAGCTTCGAGTATCATACGGCCGCTTCGCTCTGTCCCGAAGGGGCGCGGACTTGCCGCCGGACGTCCTTTTTGGGAGCCTCAGGGCGCGCGCCGCGCGCTCTGTTTTTCTATATGCGAGAAGTCGTTGTACTCATCGCCCATGGTACCGTGAATTCTCTCGATGAACTGCCGGAGTTCGTGCGAGAGATACGTCGGGGCCGACCCGCGCCTCCTGGGCTCATCGAGGAGCTTCGCGCGCGCTACGAGCGTGTAGGAGGATCTCCGCTGCTTACCCTCACCAGTGAGCTCGCGGCGAAAGTCGCAGAGGCCTCTGGCCTCGAGACGCGGGTGGCGATGCGCCTTTGGAACCCCCGTTTCGTGGACGTGACGCGAGATCTGGGCCCCGGCGAGCGCGTAATCCTGGTGCCTCTCGCGCCCTTTTCGGTCCCGGTCTACGCCGCGGCGGCAGAGCGAGAGCTCGCTTCTCAAAAGCGAGCGCCGGAGCTTGTGGTCGTCGACGCTTACGGAAGCTCGGTAGAGCTGATTGATGCCTGGGCGCGGGGGATTGCTGGGGCGCTCGGCGCGCCCGGTACCGAGGCAGGAAAGACTGCCGTCGTTTGCACGGCGCACAGCTTGCCCTCGGCCGTGATCAAGGCAGGAGACCCCTACGAGCGTGAGTTTCGTTTGAGCGCGGCGCAGGTCTTCGAGCGCCTCCGGGAGCTCGGCTATGCGGGAATCTCGATGCACGTCGCCTTCCAAAGCCAAGGGGCAGGGGAAGGAGAGTGGCTCGGCCCGACCCTCGCTGAGACGCTGGGCGCGCTTGAACCAGGGACGCGCGCCTGCGTGGCGCCCATCGGCTTCCTCTCGGACCATATCGAGACCCTCTACGACTTGGACATCGAGGCGGCCGAACAAGCACGAGCTCTGGGCCTCCGCTGGGTTCGGGCGCCCGCTTTGAACCTGGACGAAGGGCTCGTCAGAGCT
The DNA here is from genome assembly GCA_023428245.1 of Pseudomonadota bacterium. GTDB lineage: Bacteria > Myxococcota_A > Polyangia > Polyangiales > Polyangiaceae > NIC37A-2. Next base: position 4,068 of record JAEYYX010000027.1, on the reverse strand, counting down.
CTCATCGAAGCTGTGGAGGGTGCCCGCGCCCGCGCGGAAGCCCCATGACGGCCGCTGCTGATTGACAGGGGGGGACCCGTGCGCAAAGGAGAGGGACCACCGTGATTGAGCCAGAACTTCTGAAGACCCGACTCCAAGCCGCGTTTCCTGACGCACGCATGGAGCTCGAGGATCTGACCGGAACCAAAGACCACTATCAGCTCGCGATCGCCTCCGAACAGTTCGTCGGCAAGACCCCCATCGAGCAACACCAACTCGTCTACCGCGCTCTCGCGGAGGAAATGAAGGGGCCCGTTCACGCGCTCGCGCTGAAGACCTTCACCCCTGAAAGCTGGAATCGCACCAAAGAGGCAAAAACATCATGATCGACGAAGCTCTGAAAGCTCGCATCGAGTCGCTGATCCAATCAAATCGCGTCGTGCTCTTCATGAAGGGCAACAAGAACTTCCCACAGTGTGGGTTTTCTGCCCATGTCGTCGATATCCTGAAGAAGTCGGGCGTCGACTTCGCGACTCACAACATACTCACCGATCCTGAGGTCCGCCAGGGCCTGAAAGAGTACTCGAACTGGCCGACCTATCCCCAGCTCTACGTCGGCGGAAAGCTCGTCGGGGGAGCAGACATCGTCTCCGATCTCGCGGCCACAGGGGAGCTCGCCGAGCTCCTGCGCGGCTCTGAGAACTGAAAGCGGCCGGCCGAGGGCCCAGGGAGAGGGGAGGAGCGCTTCATGAAGTGCTCCTCCCTTTGCTTTTCTTGGCCCAATCTGATGGGTACGGGGGCTCAGCGCAGAAGCTTCCCTTAGGTCCGACGGGTGCACGCCGCCCGCGCCCGCGGCGAAAGAGCTCACGAATCGCGGGCCGTGGAGTGGATTCTGGTCGGGGTGATAGGATTTGAACCTACAACGTCCGGCACCCAAAGCCGGCCCTCTACCAAGTTGAGGTACACCCCGTTTGGGCCCAATAGCCGCCGGGACCGCGGCTTTTCGCACAGTTCTACGTTCATCACCAGCCCCGTTTTTCTCTTTAGTAAACTTGCGCCTGGACCAGCCGTTCCGCAAACGAGGAGCGCGAAGGTTGAGTCCATTGGAAGCTGATGCGCGGGCTCGGGAGTATCGAGATCTGCGGGCCTCGGAGTTTGCCGCGACTTTGGTCGGGTTTGCGCTCCTTTTCGCCGTCTTCAGTCTGTTCACGGGGCCCGCTGAAGCTCGATCCGGAATTTCCCTGAGTGTCCTCGGGGGAGCTCTTGGGCTCGCGCTCAGTTTTCGGATCTTGCCTGAGCGGGCGCGAGGGGGCGCGCTTTGTGTCGCGCTGGGCCTCGGGGCACTGGCGGCCGCGTCCGGGCTGGGCCTTGATGTCGTAGGCGGGCCACTCCTTGTGACCCTTCCGCTATCGGTCACGGTGCTCCTCGGGCCGCGCCACGGCGCAGTGACGCTTATCGTGCTCACACTTGCGCTTGCGAGCGCCCCGCTCGGAGGGACCAGCGGGGCTAAAGCGGTGCTCGTCACCATCATTTTCCTCGCGATGGTGATGGGCTCCGGGGTACTGCTCCGCAGTGTGCTGGAGGACGCAGACCAGGTGTTTGAGGAATTTGACGAGGCCCGGGCTTCCCTCGAGACCGCGGGGAAACTGCGGGCGGCGGCCGAGGAAGCTCGCGACCAGGCCATCGCCATCCGTAATGAGGCACGCTCCCTAGAGGCACTTGGGGTCGTCGCAGGATCTGCTGTTCACGACCTGAACAACATGGCGCAAGTGATCCGAACTTGGGCCGACGAGGTGCGCGAAGAAGACGGGCCCCTCGCATCACGCGACGCCGCATCCCAGATCATTGACGCCTGTGACCGGGTCACGAACTTGGCTGCGGATGTGCTCATGCTCGGGCACAAGGACGCGGAGGCATCGGGTCAGTCGCGAGTTCGGGACGCCCTCCCCATCGCCGCGCGGGCGCTCCGCCGCCTCGTGCGCGAGACGATCCGTATCGTCGTCGATCCGGTCCTCGACGAGGAAGAGGAGCCCCTGCCTGTTGGTTCGGCGGACCTTGTCCACATTATCCTCGAGACCGCTGCAGCCATGAACATTGGCGCTGTGAGGAGCGGGACGCTGATCATCTCCGCGCCTCTTGCGAGTGAAATGGACGGCCCAGCCCCGCGCTCGGGGATGCGGCGGCACCCGTTCCTCCTCGCGCTTGAGCTCCGCGCCGACGGTAAGGCTCCTCTTGTTCGCACTGCAATCCTAGGAGGGGACACTGGGATGGATGAGCGCGAGATCGTGACCACCGCTGAGGTCCGGGTGCTCTCCTGGTGTCCGACCCCAGATTCAGCCTGCATCTGCTTCGACGTCTTCCCTCTCGTTTCGTCCCCCGCCTCGTCGAGCACGATCGCCGTGTCTCTGCTGGGAACTTCCTTGGCTCCGTCATGAGCGTCATCACCCCGTTCCAATTCGCAAGGCGGAGGCTCGCGCAGCGGGGACTGTGGGCCCAGGGTGTGCTCGTTTTGCCGACCCTCGGGGCCATGAGGAGCGGCTCGAGCGCGCTATGGGGGGGCATCGCGCTCGTCCTCTTCGCGCTCATGGGAGCGACAGGCACCGGCCGCCACTCCTTTCAGGTCCGCCGCGCGGCGCTCATGATCGGCCTGTTCGCGGGCCTTCTATTCTTCGGCTTCGGGAGCGGCGCGAGGGTGTTCGCCGTGGCCGCTTTCGGTGCGCTGCTCTCGCTCTATGCGCTCCTCTTGATCGAGGGCCTCTTGCCGGCGCTGCTCACAGCCGTGGCCGCTTCCTTCACGCTGGCAGTGGTGGTCGACCCCACGCGTTTCGGAGCCGACGAGTTCCTCCTATCGCTCGCCCCTCCCGCCGCGACTGCAAGTGAACTCGCGCCGCTCTCGATCGCTGTCGGGCTCCTCGCACTTCCGATCATCTTGGTCCTGTCGGAGATCGATGGCGCAACGCGATCGCGCGCGGAAGCTCTCGAGAGAACTATCCTCGAGGAAATGCGCCGTGACGAGGCGCTCCGCCTGCATCGCGTCACCCAGGAGGAACTCCGTTTGGCCCAGCGCGAGCGCACACTCGGCCGGATTGCGGGTGGACTCGCTCACGAGATCAACTCGGTCTTGCAGGAAATCGAGGGCTACATAGAGATCCTCGGGACGCAGCGCTCCCCTTCGAAAGCCAACTCCCAAGCGCTTGCTGAGATGCGCGCTTCAGTGGCGCGAGCCGCGGCGGTCGGGCGCAGGTTGCTCTTCGTGGGAGGACAGAATCTCTCGAGCGGGAAGCTCACCGATCTTTCCGCCTACTTTGAGGGTGTTTTGCCCACACTCACAGCTGCAGGGGGCTCCGCTGTTTCTCTTCAGCTCAAGATCCTCGATTCCTCTTGGGTCCTCGTCGATCCATCGGAGCTCACCCACGCTCTCGTGAATCTCATCGTCAACTCGCGAGACGCTCTCAAAGGCAAGGGACGGATTCGCGTTGTCGTCGACCAAACAGAAACGAAGCAGCGAGGCTCCGCAGGAAAGTTGGCACGCATCACCGTTACGGATAACGGTCCTGGTATCCCGCCTCGTGTCCTCGAGCGTGTTTTTGAACCTTTTTTCACGACCAAAGGGAAGAATGGAACCGGCCTCGGCCTCACTACAGTTCGGCGGCTCATTGGGGGAGCTGGAGGTTCGGTCACCGTCGAGTCCGAGAAAGGCTCAGGGACTCGAGTGACGATCTTCTTGCCCGCACGAGCTGACGCTGAGATCGCGAAAGGGTCGCCAGAGTTCCCCTCCGAGCCTCTGACGACAACACTCTTGCGCTCACGAACCACCACGTCGCGCCGCCCCTGCGTCCTGTTCGTCGAAGACCAGCGAGAGATCCGGAATGTCTTCTCGCAGATCCTGCCCCGCCTCGGAGTGGACCTTGTGCTGGCAGATTCGGTGGACGAAGCGATGACGCTCCTTGGGACCGTGGCTCCTGATCTGATCTGGAGCGACGCGATCATGCCCGGGCGCCCCACCCAGGATCTCATCGACGCCGCCGCCGAGCGCACCATCCCGATCGTCATTTGCTCCGGGCACGTCCAGGAAGAGCTCCTCCGGCG